>JBCBFU010000014.1:0-60914 GCA_038527375.1 Pseudomonadota bacterium
CCTCTTCGCGTTCGCCGTGGGTCTTGTCCAACTCGTCTTCGGTCAGCCAACGTTACCTGACGATACGGACTGATCCAAAGCCCCGCGCGACATCGTGCTGGGCTTTGGTGTGTCTGCATCTTGCCACCGATACCTGTCGCGCGCGCCATGACGCCGTTCATTCGCGGTCTTTGCGCCGGACTTGTGCCGAACTTGTGCCTGACTTGCGCGGATTGCCCGACGGGGAAAACATGGTAACCCTGCGCGCGTGGAGAAAGCCGGGGGGGAGGCGCTTTGGACCACTTTGTCCTTGCTGCAGACAATAATGTCGTTGGCCCGCTTTGCGTTGTGCTGCGCAGTCTCAAGCTGTCGCACGACCCGGCCTTCACCGTGCACCTGTTTGATTGCGGAATTGCGCCAGACAACCTGGCGCGGGTGGTGGGCTATGCGGCGTCGATTGAACTGGATTTGCAGATTTACGATCTGGATGTCGCACCTCTTGAGGAGATGCGTGTACGCGTCGCCGAAAACCCCAATCTGGTCGCTGCGAGTTTTGCCCGGCTGATGATGGGGTCTCTTCTGGACGACGCCATCACGCGGGCGGTCTACCTCGATACGGATGTCGTTGTAACGCGGGGCTTGCATGAATTGTTCACCATGCCGATGGATGGCGCGATCATCGCGGCGGTGAACGAAGGCAATGATCACTTGGTCGATCTCGGTATCTCTACCGCCGACTATTTCAACAGTGGTGTGTGCGTTGTGGATCTTGTCGCGTGGCGGGCCGAAGGCATTGAGGCCGCGACCTTGGACGTGATTGACCGACAGGGCTCGTATTGCATGTTCTTCGACCAATGTGCGCTGAACATCGCCCTGCACGGACGCGTCAAATATCTGCCGGGGGATTACAATCACTACACGCTGGCCCCCGGTGGGCACACGACGGGCGGGGTCCCTGCGGTGGTGCACTACACCGCGCCCCCCAAACCATGGGACGCGCCGCAAAAACACGCATGGGGCGCGCTTTATTGCGTGATGAGCGAGACAACCCCGTGGCCCACGGATTTCAATACCTTGGCGGAGGCTGCAGAGCGCAGGCGCAAGGGGCACTACCGACGCCTGAATCCCTTTTTCCGCGCGATCCTGAAGCACGCACGCAAACGGGGGGCGTTGTAAGGGGCGATGGTTACTCCCAGTTGCCTGATATTCTCCAAATTCTCCGAGCCTCGGATCGGTCCGCGATGCAGGTTTCTTGGGGGAGATTGCCCCATACCCCTCACCCACCTTTGCCGGCAGCCTGAACCTACTAGGAGGATGCGGTGCCCTTAGACTTTGTGTTTGCGGCTGATGACGCGGTCGTGGAGCCGATGTGTGTCGCTTGGCGGAGCTGCTGCTTGGCACATCCATCGCAAGAGCTTCGGTTTCATCTTCTGGATTGCGGGATTTCTGAGCAGAAGCTGGAAATAGCAAAGACATACGCGCAATCCCTGTCTGCCGTGCTTCGGGTCTATCCCATGGATGTGGCGCGTTTGGATGGACTTTCGCCGCGGCTGGCGCTCAGCACACATCTTTCGAGCGCGACACTCGCAAGGTGTTTCATGGGGTCCGTGTTGCCGCAAAGCTGCAAACGGGTCGTCTACCTGGACACAGACGTTTTGGTCACACGGCCTCTGAATGCGCTATTCGACCTTGATCTGGATGGAGCCGTCATCGCGGGCGTGCCCGATGTTCTGGACCATCTTGCAGACCTTGGGATAGCGCAGGGCGACTATATCAACGCAGGTGTGCTTCTGGTCGATCTCGAGGCGTGGCGCGCGCAAGACATCGAGAAGGACATCTTGGATATCTTCAGCGCGCAAGACGCGCGGCTGCTCTACCATGATCAATGTGCGATCAATCTGGCGTTGCGCGGTAAAATCCGTCCGCTTCCCGGGCATTACAATCACTTTCATGTCGTGAAACCCGGGCATTCGGGCGATGTGTTGCCGTCAATTTTCCATTGCACCGGCAGTCCGAAGCCGTGGGTCGCACCGCACCGGCATCCATTTGGATCGCTCTATTGCCTCTTCAGCGAAGGGACGCCGTGGCCCATGGACTACGCGGCACATCTGCACGCCGAGGCCGCAGAGATGCGTGTGAATTACCGGCGTCTGAACCCCGTTTTCCGGGCCGTCGTGAGATACGCGAGGCGCAAGGGCGCCATCTGACTATTGTGCGTACCCCAGGCTCTGAAGCGCGTCCTTGATCTCATCCAAAATCGCAGGATCGTCGATGGTGGCTGGCATCTTGTAGGCCTCGCTATCGGCGATCTTGACCATCGTGCCGCGCAGGATCTTGCCGGATCGCGTCTTGGGCAGGCGTTGGACAACGCAGGCCAGTTTGAACGCGGCGACGGGGCCGATTTCGGACCTGACCTTGGCCACGACCTCCTGCACGATGTCGTCTGCGGCGCGGTCGACCCCGGCGTTCAGGCACAGGAACCCGAGCGGCAGTTGCCCTTTGAGGTTGTCTGTCACCCCGATCACGGCGCATTCGGCCACATCCGGGTGGTCGGCCAGAACCTCCTCCATCGCGCCGGTGGACAGGCGGTGTCCTGCGACGTTGATGACGTCATCGGTGCGCGCCATGATGTAGAGATAGCCGTCATCGTCGATCATGCCCGCATCGCCGGTCTCGTAATAGCCGTCGAAGGTGGTCAGGTAGCTGCCAAGGAAACGCTCTTCCGCATTCCACAGCGTCGGCAGTGTCCCGGGCGGGAGGGGCAGTTTCACGGCAATCGCGCCCAGCTCGCCCGCGCCCATTTGCTCGCCCTCATCCGACAGGATCTGCACGTCAAAGCCCGGCATCGCGACGGAGGGCGAACCGAGTTTCACCGGCAGTTTTTCGATCCCCATGGGGTTTGCCGCGATGGCATAGCCGGTTTCGGTCTGCCACCAGTGGTCGATGACCGGCACGCCCAGTTTGGTTTGCGCCCATGTGATCGTGTCGGGGTCCGCACGTTCCCCGGCCAGATAGAGGCATTCGAACGAGGACAGATCGTAATCCCCGATCAGCGCGCCCTTGGGATCGTCACGCTTGATCGCGCGGAAGGCGGTGGGCGCGGTAAAGAGCGCCTTGACCCCGTGATCCTGAATGACCCGCCAGAAGGTGCCCGCATCGGGCGTGCCAACGGGTTTGCCTTCGAAGACCACGGTCGTGTTGCCGTGGATCAGTGGCGCGTAGCAGATGTAGGAGTGTCCCACGACCCAGCCCACGTCTGATGCGGCCCAGAAGACCTCGGTGCTGCCATCGGCGGCAGGCGGGTTCATGTCGTAGACGTTCTTCATCGTCCAGTTCAGCGCCACGAGGTGCCCCGCCGTGGGGCGCACGACGCCCTTGGGCTGACCCGTGGTGCCGGAGGTATAGAGGATATAAGCCGGGTGGTTGCCCGCGACGGGCACGCAGTCGGCAGGGGTTACACCCTCTTGCGCAGCCCACCAATCCACGTCGCGCGGCCCCAGATCGCAGGGGCCTTGGTCGCGTTGCAGGATGAAGCAAACGTCGGGTTTGTGTTCGGCCTGTTCAATTGCACCGTCGAGGAGCGGTTTGTAGGCCACCACGCGCCCGGGCTCGCACCCGCAAGAGGCGGCGAGGATCGCCTTGGGTTTCGCGTCGTCGATCCGCACGGCCAATTCGTTGGCCGCAAACCCGCCGAAAACGACCGAATGGATCGCCCCGATCCGCGCACAGGCCAGCATCGCGACGACGGCCTCGGGCACCATGGGCATGTAGATGATCACACGGTCGCCCACGCCCACACCCTTGGCGGCGAGTGCGCCGCCCAAACGCGCCACCTGGTCCTGCAACTGGGCGTAGGTCGTGGTGCCGGACGCGCCCGTGATCGGGCTGTCATAGATAATCGCGGTGGTATCGCCGCGCCCCGCGGCAACGTGGCGGTCCACGGCATTCCAGCAGGTGTTCACCTGCGCATCGGGAAACCATTCATACAAAGGCGCGCGGCTGTCATCGAGCACGGTTTTGGGAGGCTCGACCCAATCAATGGCCTCGGCCGCCTTGGCCCAGAACCCCAGCGGATCGGCTTTCCACCCTTCGTAGACGGCGCGGTATGACATGGTGTCCCTCCCAATCGTGTCAGGCTCTCCCAAGCCTGCCGCTTGTGTAGGCGCGGATGGGCGCCGGGATCAATGACGGGACGTGTCCGTTGGCGCCAACACTCGCAATTGTCGCGGGCGAGATCGGTACGGGCTTTGCAAACTCTGCGGTGCTCGGCCCCAGAGTTTGCAGTGCAAACCTGATTTGCAAACTCTCGGGCCGGCCCGCCGACCATCGGACCTTTGGCGGGTCCAATCAGCCGTAATGCGCGACGGGTGTCCCCGCGAGTGCGGTCATGTTCAACAGCCCCCGCGCGGTGATCGATGGGGTGACGATGTGGGCGCGGTTGCCCATGCCCATCAGGATCGGCCCAACCTCTAGGCCCCCCGCCTTCATCTTGAGGATGTTGCGCACGCCTGACGCCGCGTCCGAGTTCCCAAAGACCAGCACATTGGCCTCTCCGTTCAGGCGCGAGCCGGGGAAGATGCGGTCGCGCAGGTCGGGGTTCAGCGCGGTTTCCACATGCATTTCACCCTCATAGGCAAAGTCGCGGGGTTTGCTGTCCAAAAGCTCCAGCGCGCCGCGCATGGTGCGCCCCGTGCCGCAATCCTGATCGCCGAATTGCGACCGGCTCATCAAGGCGATGCGGGGTTCGATCCCAAAGCGGCGGACGTGGCGGGCCGCCGCGATCACGGTTTCGCATATCTGGTCCGGCGTCGGCTGGTCGTGGACATGGGTGTCGGCCAGATAAAGCGGCCCGTCATCGAGGATCATCATCGACAACGCCCCGATCGGGTGCAGCTGATCGGTCCCCGTCTGCCCCGTGCCAAGGCATTCGGTGACGTATTTCAGGTGCCAGTGATATTGCCCGAAAGTGCCGCAGATCAGGCTGTCCGCCTCGCCGCGATGGACCATGACCGCGCCGATGGCGGTGGTGTTCGTGCGCATCACGGCGCGCGCGATGTCCGGGGTGACCCCGCGCCGCGCCATCATTTGATGATAGGTCTCCCAATATTCCCGGTAGCGGGGATCGTTGTTGGGATCGACCACCTGAAAATCCCCTGGCCGGATCTTGAGGCCTGCACGTTCACAGCGCGCTTCGATTACGTCGGGACGCCCGATCAGCACGGGCATCTCGGTCAGGTCCTCCAGCGTGGCCTGCGCACAGCGCAACACGCGCTCATCCTCGCCTTCGGCGAACACGATCCGGCGCGAGGCCGTGGCAGCGGCCTCGTAAACCGGGCGCATCACGAAAGAGGACTTGAAGACCGAGGCGTCGAGGTCGGCCTTGTAGGCCTCGATATCGGCTAGCGGTCGGGTGGCAACGCCCGTTTCCATGGCCGCGCGGGCCACGGCGGTGGCGACCACGCCCTTGAGCCGGGGGTCAAAGGGTTTGGGGATCAGGTAGTCTGGGCCAAAGGTCAGCTTCTCCCCCTGATAGGCGGCGGCTGTTTCCGCGCTGGTTGTCGCGCGGGCGAGCGCTGCGATCCCTTCGATGCAGGCAATCTGCATGGCGTCGTTGATCTCGGTCGCGCCCACATCGAGCGCGCCGCGGAAGATGAACGGAAAGCACAGGACGTTGTTGACCTGATTGGGGAAATCGCTGCGGCCCGTGGCGATCAGCGCGCCCGGTGCGACCTCGCGCGCCAGATCGGGGAGGATTTCCGGCGTGGGGTTCGCAAGCGCAAAGATGATCGGGTCCTTGGCCATCTGGCCCACCATTTCGGGGGTCAGGACGCCGGGTCCCGACAGGCCGAGGAAGAGGTCGGCACCGTCGATGACATCGGCCAGCGTCGCGGGTTGGTCACCTTGGGCATATTCGGCCTTTTGCGGCGTCATATCCTCGGTCCGGCCATTGTAGACGAGGCCCTTGATATCGCAGAGGTACACATTCTCGCGCCGCACGCCGAGCTTCAGGAGCATGTTCAGGCAGGCAATGCCCGCCGCACCGCCACCCGTCGACACGATCTTGATATCCTCAAACCGCTTGCCCGCCACGCGGAGGGCGTTTGTCGCCGCGGCCCCCACCACAATCGCGGTGCCGTGCTGGTCGTCGTGGAAGACGGGGATGTTCATCCGTTCACGGCAGAGCTTCTCCACGATGAAGCAGTCGGGCGCCTTGATGTCTTCAAGATTGATGGCCCCAAATGTCGGCTCGAGCGCGCAGACGATATCGGCGAGCTTTTCCGGGTCGGCCTCGTCCAATTCGATGTCAAAGCAGTCGATCCCTGCGAATTTCTTGAAGAGGACGGCCTTGCCCTCCATCACCGGTTTCGAGGCCAAGGCGCCGATATTGCCGAGACCCAGAACCGCCGACCCGTTCGACACGACGGCCACCAGATTTCCGCGCGCGGTGAAGTCGCGCGCGCGGGCGGGGTCCGCGTGAATGGCCGACGATGCCTCGGCCACGCCGGGGCTGTATGCGCGGGCCAGATCGCGTCCGTTCTCCAGAGGTTTTGTCGCCCGAATTTCGAGCTTTCCGGGTTTCGGATGTTGGTGATAGCGCAGCGCGGGGCTGTCTTCTGCGGGCTGATCGGTCACGTGCGCCCCTCCCAAAGGCGAATTGTTTAACGTTGAACTACCTGCCGCTGGGTCAATTGTCCATCGCGGTCCGATGCGGGGTCTTGCCGCGCCGCTCCCATCCGCGCACAGTCGCGCCACGCACGCGAACACAGAGGCACCCCATGCAGAATATCCGGGCCGAAATCCTGCTGCCCACGCAGGAAATCCGCGACGACATTCCGTTTTTCACCAAGACGCTGGGCATGCGGATGGACGAGATTTTTCCCGCCGATGATCCGGCTGAGGCCGTGTTCTCGGGGCACGGGTTGCGCGTGCGCATCCGCAAAGGGGTCGATGTGGCGCCGGGCGTGCTGCGCATTCTGGCTGATGATCCTGTGCTGATTGCCGGTGGCGAGACCGAATTGACCGCGCCCAATGGCACCCGGATCGAGATTGCCCCGCTGGCCCCGCCCGTCGTCATGCCGCCCACTGCCCATGATTTTGTCGTGCGCCGTCTGGCCGATCAGGCGCCGTGGGTCATCGGGCGGGCTGGCATGCATTACCGCGACCTGATCCCGTCGCGCCTGGGCGGGTCAATCATCGCAAGCCACATCCGTATCCCGGAGGGCGGCCCGGTGCCGGACATGGTCCATTACCATTCCGTCGGGTTCCAGCTGATCTTTTGCTACAAGGGTTGGGTCGATCTGGTCTACGAGGATCAGGGCCCGCCTTTCCGGCTGCAGGCCGGGAATTGCGTGATCCAGCCGCCAGAGATCCGGCACCGGGTGCTGCATGCCTCGGACATGTTGGAAGTGATCGAGATCGGGGTTCCGGCTGAGCACATCACAACCATCGACCATGAGATGGAGTTGCCCACGGACGCCCATCGACCCGACCGCAGGTTCGAGGGGCAGACCTTTGTGCACCATCAGGCGTCGGGTGCCGAATGGTCAGATTTTCGCGTCCCCGGCTATGTCAGCCGGGACACCACGATTGCGGCCAACACGGGCGGCGTCGCCGCCGTCCATGTGGTCAAACCGGGGGCAGGCGACATGGCCCCCGTTTGGACCCGCCATGACTGCGATATCCTGTTCAGCTTTGTGATGGCAGGTGCGATGTCCTTGCGGTCGCGCGACGGGGCGCGGCAGGATCTCGCCCCGGGCGACGCCTTTGTGACGCCGCCCGGTATGGACGTGGAATACGCGGACCCAAGCGCGGACCTCGAACTGCTGGAGGTGGCTCTGCCCGGGGCCTTTGCGACCGAGGTGCTTTAGCCCAGCGTATGGCCCACATGGCCGTCGCCATCGACGTCGACGCCGGCCTTTTCCTCCAACTCCATGAACCGACGTTTGGCTTGCGCCTGCGTCAGATCCTCTTGGAATACCTCGCCCGTTTTCTCGCATAGGACACGAAGCTGGTCAGCTTGCAGGCTGGTCATGGCGGTGGTCTCGGACCCATCTACGTCGTCGACGACGGCCATACCCATGCCGGAAACGGCGGCTGCGGCGGGAATATTGCTCATTTCTTGTCTCCATACTTGTGAAGCTTTGAGTGAAAGACGCACGGCCCCCGGGCGGTGTTCCGGATGGGCGCCCGATTGCGCCAGGGTTCCGTCAGGGATGGGCGGCCAATCGCTTGCACATCGCGGTCCATCGGCACACCATGGTCGCTTAAGGAGTTGCCACCGATGACCGTTTCCCCTGAAACCGCCCGCCTGATCGACGCCGCCCGCGCGGTGCGCCTGAACGCGCACGCGCCCTATTCGAATTTCAAGGTCGGGGCGGCGGTGCGCACGACCTCGGGCGTCATCTATGTGGGCTGCAACGTGGAAAATGTGGCCTACCCGGAAGGCACCTGTGCCGAAGCTGGCGCGCTGGCCGCGATGGCCGCAGCCGGGGAATATGAGATCGTCGAGGTCGCCGTGATCGCCGACAGCCCCGAGCCCGTGCCGTGCTGCGGCGGGTGCCGTCAGAAACTGGCCGAATTCGGCAAGGGCCATGTGCCGGTGACGCTGGCCACCACGGATGGCAAGACGCTGTCGACCACAGTGGGGGCGCTCTTGCCCGGCTCCTTTGACGCCAGCCACATGGACCGCGCCTGATCATGGAGGCCCGGCACCTGCTGGATCGCTACCGCGAAGGGATTCGCCCTGGAGCCGATGACCTTGCGGCCTTTGCGCAGGGTCTCGCGCGTGGCGATGTGAGTGCAGCCCAAGGGGCGGCTTTTGCCATGGCCGTCTGCCTGCAAGGATTGGGAGAGGACGGGCGCGTGGCGCTGACAACCGCCATGCGCGACAGCGGTCAGGTGCTGTCGTGGGACATGCCGGGACCCGTGGTCGACAAGCATTCGACGGGCGGTGTGGGGGATGCGGTCTCGCTCCTCCTTGCGCCGATGCTGGCGGCCTGTGACGTCTACGTGCCGATGATCTCGGGCCGGGGTCTGGGGCACACGGGCGGGACACTGGATAAGCTGGAGGCCATTCCCGGTGTCAGCGTGGATGTGAGCGTCGAGGAATTGCGCGCCATCGTGCGGGACACGGGCGCGGCCATCGTCGGCGCGACACCCGATATCGCGCCCGCCGACCGCGTGCTTTATGCCATCCGCGACGTAACGGGGACCGTGCCCTCGCTCGATCTGATCACCGCCTCCATCCTGTCCAAGAAACTGGCCGCCGGGGTCGATGCGCTTGTCCTCGACGTCAAGGTGGGGTCAGGCGCGTTCATGAAGACCCCCGCCGAGGCGCAGGACCTTGCCACGAGCCTTGTCAAAACGGCGCGGGGGGCGGGGTGCCCGACGACAGCGCTCATCACGGATATGTCGCAACCCTTGTTGCCCGCGCTGGGCAACGCGCTGGAAGTTGCGGAAATCGTGGCGATCCTGACCGGTCAGACGCGCGGTCCGCTGGTTGAGGTCGCGATGGCACTGGGGGCCGAGGTGCTGGTGCTCTCGGGTGCAGAGCCGTCCGAAGCCGCCGCCAACCTGCGGCTGGAGCGAGCCCTGGCATCGGGTCGCGCGGCGGACCGCTTTGCGCGCATGATCGCGGCGCAGGGCGGGCCTGCGGGCCTGCTGGAACGCCCGGGGGATTTGCTGCCCGCGGCGCCGGTGCAAAAGGTCGTGCCCGCGCCCGCTGCAGGTTTTGTCACCGCATGGCAGGGGGAGGCATTGGGCCACGCGGTCGTGCAATTGGGCGGTGGACGGCGCAAAGGCGGGGACACGATTGATCCGTCTGTGGGCCTCGGCGCGGTGGCACCGGTGGGCACCGGGATCGACGCGGACGCACCGCTTGCCGTGGTCCATGCCGCGACCGAGGATGCGGCAGAGGTTGCTGTCGCGGCGGTGCAGGCGGCGGTCACGATCGGCTCAGAGCGGCCCGCGCGGCCCGACCTTCTCTATGGGAGGATCCCCCAATGACACGCGCCTTCCTTGTGGTGCTCGATTCCGTGGGCGTTGGAGGCGCACCAGATGCAGCAGACTTCGGCGATGCAGGCTCCAACACGCTGGTCCACATCGCGCAAGCCCGTGCGGCGGGCCGCGCGGAAGATGGACGCACGGGGCCGCTGCATTTGCCCAACATGGCTGCGATGGGGTTGGGAGAGGCGGCGCGCATCGCCTCGGACATCGACCCTGATCTCGGTCCCGCCCGCACCGGCGCGTGGGGGGCTGCGACGGAAGTCAGCCCCGGCAAGGACACGCCGTCGGGCCACTGGGAATTGGCCGGTTTGCCGGTCCCTTGGGATTGGCACTATTTCCCTGATACCGAGCCTGCGTTCCCCGATGATGTGATGGCGGCGGCGGCCAAGGCCGCAGGCACCGACGGCACGCTGGGCAATTGCCACGCCTCTGGCACCGAGATCATCGCGCGGCTGGGGGCCGAGCACATGCGCACCGGCTGGCCCATCTGCTATACCTCCGCCGACAGCGTGTTCCAGATCGCGGCCCACGAGGAGAGCTTTGGCCTCGACCGGCTCCTTGCCCTGTGCGAGGCCGTGGCCCCCATGCTGCACGACATGAAAGTGGGCCGCGTCATCGCGCGCCCGTTCATAGGCACCGACGGCACGTTCGAGCGCACCAAGAACCGCCGCGACTTTGCGATCCTGCCCCCCGCCGACACCCTATGCGATCTGGCCCGCAAGGCGGGGCGCCCGGTGCATGCCGTGGGCAAGATCGGAGACATCTTTTCCATGCGCGGGATCACGGACGTGACCAAGGGCGCAGACGAAAAGCTGTTCGAGGACCTGATAGCGCTGGCGGATACGGCCGAGGACGGCGCGCTGGTCTTTGCCAATTTCGTGGAATTCGACAGCCTCTATGGCCACCGCCGCGACGTGTCGGGCTATGCCCGCGCGCTCGAATGGTTCGATGCGCAATTGCCGCGACTGCGGGCCGCGCTGCGTGACGGCGACCTGTTGATCCTGACCGCCGATCACGGCAATGACCCCACGTGGCACGGCACCGACCACACGCGCGAACGGGTGCCTGTTCTGATCGACGCGCCGGGCATGGGCCTGCATGGGCCGCTGGGCGTGATCGGGTTTGTGGACGTGGCCGCGACCGTGGCCAAACACCTTGGATTACCGGCACAAGGACCGGGGAGGGCAGTGATATGAGTTTCCGGGACACCCCAAAGATCGAATTGCACCTCCACCTTGAAGGGGCGATGCCGCCTGCATTCATTCGCGGGCTCGCGCAGGAAAAGGGCATGTCGCTGGACGGTGTCTTTGATGCGCAGGGGAATTACGCCTACCGGGACTTCAACCACTTCCTGAAGGTCTACGAGGCCGCTACCGAGCCTTTGAAGACGCCCGAGGATTTCAAGCGCCTGACACAGGCCGTGTTGGAGGAGTTGGCCGCGCATAACGTGGTCTATGCGGAAACCTTCGTCTCGCCCGATTTCTGTGGCGGCGGCGATGTGGAGGCATGGCGCGACTACCTCGCCGCGATGGCCGAGGCGCATGTGGAGGGCGTGACGCTCAAAGGGATCGTGACCTGCATCCGCCATTTCGGCCCGGAAAAGGCCAAGGCGGCGGCAACCTGCGCGGCAGAGACCTTTGGCGATTTTATCCGCGGCTTTGGTATCGCAGGGGCCGAGGATGTGGGCCATCCGCGCGACTACCTGTGGTCGTTCGACTGCGCGCGCGAGGCCGGGTTGCACCTGACGGCCCATGCGGGCGAATGGTGCGGCGCGCCCGAGGTCCGCGCCGCGATCGAGACACTGGATGTCGAACGGATCGGGCATGGTGTGATGGCTATCGATGATCCGTCCGTCGTCTCGCTGATCCGCGAACGGGACGTGACGCTGGAGGTATGTCCGGGGTCGAACGTGTTTCTGGGCGTCTATTCCACCCTCGCCGCCCACCCGATCCAGAAGCTGCGCGAGGCCGGTGTGAAGGTCACCGTGTCCACCGACGACCCCCCGTTTTTCCACACCACGATGAGCAAGGAATATGACGACCTCGCCGCCACGTTTGGTTGGAACGAGGACGATTTTGCCCAGATCAACCAAACCGCGCTCGCGGCGGCGTTTTGTGACGACACAACCCGCGCCGATATCGCCACCCGCCTGAAAGGAGCCTCCTGATGGATAGCCTGACCATCGTCGATCACCCGCTGGTGCAGCATAAATTGACGCTGATGCGCGAGCGGGACACGCCGACGGCGGTTTTCCGCCAGTTGCTGCGCGAGATTTCCCAGTTCCTCGCCTACGAGGTCACCCGCGAACTGCCGCTTACGAAAAAGACCATCGACACCCCGATCATGGAGATGGAAGCGCCCACGCTGGCGGGCAAGAAGCTCGCCCTGATCTCGATCCTGCGGGCGGGCAACGGGTTGCTGGACGGGGTGTTGGAGCTGATCCCCTCGGCCCGCGTGGGCTTTGTGGGCCTGTACCGGGACGAAGAAACGCTGGAGCCGGTCGAGTATTATTTCAAGGTTCCCGATGCCTTGGACGAACGGGTGACCATCGCCGTCGATCCGATGCTGGCCACCGGCAACTCCTCGGTCGCGGCCATCGACAAGCTCAAAGAGGCGGGAGCGACGGATATCCGCTTCTTGTGCCTTCTGGCCGCGCCCGAAGGCATCGCGCGCATGCAAGAGGCACACCCGGATGTGCAGATCGTGACCGCTGCTGTGGACAAAAAGCTCAACGACCATGGATATATTGTGCCCGGGCTAGGGGATGCGGGCGACCGCATGTTCGGCACAAAATAACGGGTTCGTGTCCTTGCGCGAATAGACGTCTTGGGGCATTCTCCCACCAGATATGGTGGGGGACACTATGCGTATACCAGCTTTGCTTTCCGCGGCCCTTTTGGCTGCCCTGACATCCGCCAGCGGCGTAAGTGCCCAGACCCTGTCCGAGGCCGGCACCCCGAAAGAGCTTCCACCGGCATCCTTCAATGGGCGTCAGTTTGTGGACAGTGCCGGCTGCGTCTATGTGCGCGCAGGCTTTGACGGGGCGGTCCAATGGGTGCCCCGCGTCACCCGCCAGCGCAACGTGATCTGTGGACAAACGCCGACCTTTGGCGCGACCCGGACGGCGCAGGCGGCACAACCTGCCCCGCAACCCGCCGCGGCCCCTGCGCCGACGCGGACGGCCCAAGCCACGCAACCGCGTACCGTGCGTCGCGTGGCCCCGGCCCCCGCTTTGCCGTCACCCGGCCTTGTCGTTGCGCGCACCGCGCCGCCGCCCCAGACGGCTACCGCACCCGCCACCACCACCGTGCGCCGCGTCGTTGTCCCGGCAGAGCCCACAACCGCCCCGCGTCGTGTGGCGTCAAACGCTTGTGGCAATATTCCGGCCTCCAGCGCGGCCTATATCAACAACAGCGGCGTGCGCTGTGGTCCGCAGGCGCAAAGCCCGTCGAGCGGCACACGCGTCATTCGCGGCGGCACCCAAATCGCCAGCGCGGCCCCCGCAGGTAGCGCGATCCGCATCACCGGTGCCAATGGCGTGCGCCGCGTCGTCCCTGTGGCCCCTGCCGTCCCCGAAGGATTCCGTCCCGCATGGGATGATGGCCGCCTGAACCCGCATCGCGGCATCTCCTCGGGCGCGTTTGTGGCCGCGCCGACGGCGTCGGCAGCCGGTCATGGTTATGACCTCGCCTGGACATCCAAGGCGCCGCACCTGCTCTTTGATCGCAAGACTGGCCTGGTTGTGGGCGACCAGTTCCCCGGCGTGACCTATCCAAATATGCCGGGTGATGCGGTGACCTCGCGCGCGACCACCAAATCTGTGGCCCGCGTCGCCGCACCTGCGGCCACGCAATCCCGCGCCTCGACCAAATCCATCGCGCCGCGCGCGGTCCAACCTCAGGTCACGCGCCCTGCGGCGGTCGCTGTGCCACAGGCAACGCCCCGCGCGGTGGCGCCGTCCGCCAACGGGCACCGCCATGTGCAGGTCGCAACCTATGCCTCGATGGCGCAGGCGCAGGCGGCCGCGCAGCGTCTCGCCAATGCAGGCATGCCCACCCGGATCGGGAAGTTCACGCGCAACGGGCAACCGCTGCAGGTGATCGTGTTGGGACCGTTCAACAACCAGGGTGCGTTGCAAAACGCCTTGGGCACGGCCCGCGCACAGGGTCATTCGGGCGCGATTACCCGCAAATAGAGGGTCGGTTTAGCCTGCGTCGCAAATCTGCTGCAGGCTGATCCAATCCCCATCCGACAGGTGCTGTTTGGGCGCGACCCCGTCAAACGGGTCCGCCTCGATCAGATCGAGCGTCGTTTCCCCCGTCACATCCACGGCAAAGGCATAAGGCCGGGCTGGGACCATTGCCTCCCGGAACCGGGCGAGAAGCGCGGTGCTGTCCACCGGAACGGGGTCGCCGGTCAGGCGGCTGGTCGCATAGGCCTCGAGCGTCTCGGGCGGCAGGGAGCCACGGGTGAGCAGCCGAAAGGCCGAGATCGGACCGGTGCTGCGCAAAAGCGTCTCCAGCGGGTCTTCCGCCTCTGCCCGGGCCAATTCCGCCAGAAGATAGCCCTGAACCACCGCGGGATCGTCGAAATCTTCCACGAGGCTGCGGTTCAACAGGATGTATTGCCCGGGAAAGCCCACGGTGAGCGCGGTCCCGGAGCGCATGACCGACAGCGTTCCAGTCCGTCCCGGAATAAAGGCCGCCTTCAGGCGCCTCAGACCCGCCATGCCAAACGGATCGGCGCAGGGTTGGCCGGTGACCTGCGCGGCCTCGGCCACGAGGGCGCGACCGATCTCGGCGCGCTTGACCTCGGGCACGACGGCGACGGTCTGACGAATGATCGCCTCGGGCAGCCAAAAGACACCCAGCGCCACGATCGCCGTGACCGTACTCAGCAGGATCGCCCAACGCAGCCGCCCGGGCCGGGGGCGGGCACGGGCGATGGTGGCCTGCACATGCTCGATCGCCGCGATCATTTCCGCGTCCGACACTTCGAGCGTCTCTTCCTCGATCCCGTCGGGGGAAAACAGGGCGGGCGTGTTGCGCGGGTTCAGCCGCGTGA
This sequence comes from Pseudomonadota bacterium, assembly GCA_038527375.1. Taxonomy (GTDB): domain Bacteria; phylum Pseudomonadota; class Alphaproteobacteria; order Rhodobacterales; family Rhodobacteraceae; genus Shimia_B. The sequence goes on from JBCBFU010000014.1 coordinate 15,049, forward strand.
CAGCGGCCAACGACCAATGGGTGAGGGGGCGTCCCTGCGCATCGCTGATGACCAAGGTGGCGTCCCCAAAGGACACGCCCACATCGCGCCGCTGCGCCTCGGCCCCGGATCGCCAAAGACCCGACGTTTCCAGTCGGGCGTATTCCTTGAGTGCTGTCATTGGGCTGCTCTGCCTCTATTCCATTACAGAATACTGCAAAGCACCCCTTTCGACAATTCCAGCGCGGACTGGATCACAGGCTCTTGGCTTGGGTCCGCAATTCGAACTTCTGGATCTTCCCGGTCGAGGTTTTGGGCAGCTCTTGGAACACCACCATCTTGGGCGTCTTGAACCCGGCCAGCCGTTCGCGGGCAAAGGCGATCAGTTCCTTTTCGGTGGCCTCGGCCCCGTCTTTCAGCTCTACGAACGCGCAAGGCACCTCGCCCCATTTGTCGTCGGGCTTGGCCACCACGGCACACAGTGACACCGCCGGGTGGTGCATCAACGCGCCCTCAACCTCGACGCTCGACACGTTTTCCCCGCCTGAGATGATGATGTCCTTGGCCCGGTCCGCGATCTGGACGTAGCCGTTGGGATGCATCAAGGCGATGTCGCCGGAATGGAAGTAACCGCCCTGGAAGGCTTCCTCGGTGGCTTCGGGGTTCTTGAGGTACCCTTTCATGACCGAGTTGCCGCGGATCACGATTTCGCCCGTGGCCGCCCCATCGCGGGGGATTGGCGCCATGTCGGACGACACGACGTCGATCTTTTCCATCATGGGGAAGGCCACGCCCTGCTGCGCCTTGATCGCGGCTTTCTCTGCCTGGGGCAGGCCGTCCCAATCCGCGCTCCACAGGCATTCGGTGATGTGGCCATAGGTTTCGGTCAGACCGTAAACCTGCGTGACGTTGAACCCCAACTCCTCGACCGCGGCGAGGGTCGCGGCGGCGGGCGGGGCGCCTGCGGTAAAGACCTCGACCGTGTGGTCGAATGCGCGGCGCGCCTCATCCGGCGCGTTGACCAGCATGTTCAGCACGATGGGTGCGCCCCCGAAATGGGTCACGCCGTGATCGGCGATGGCGTCATAGACGACCGCCGGGGTGACATCACGGGTGCAGACGACCGTACCGCCAAGGACGGGCATCATCCATGAATGGTTCCAGCCGTTGCAATGGAACAGCGGAACAATGGCCAGAAACACCGGGTGCAACACCATGCGCCACGAGATCACGGTGCCCATGGTCATCAGGTAGGCACCGCGGTGGTGATAGACGACACCCTTGGGCCGCCCCGTCGTCCCGGAGGTGTAGTTGAGCGCGAGGCTCTCCCACTCGTCTTCCGGCAGGATCCACTGGAACCCGGCATCCCCGCTGGCGACGAGGTCCTCATATTCCGTGTAGCGGCCCGTGGCCGGGAAGCCCGCTGCCGCGTCGGCCACCTCGATGATCTGCGGCGCGTCGCCCTCCATCGCCTCGATGGCGGCCTCGGCCAGCGGCAGGAACTGCGTGTCGACCAGCGCGACCTTGGCCGCGCCGTGGTCAAAGATATAAGCCACCGTCGCCACATCGAGGCGGATGTTGATCGTGTTCAGCACGGCCCCGGTTGCGGGCACAGCGAAATGCGCCTCGACCTGTGCCAGCGTGTTGGGCAGGATCGTGGCCACCACGTCGCCCGGTTCTATTCCAAGTTGGACTAGGGCGCTCGCGGCCTTGGTCACGCGGGTATGGTATTCCGAATAGGACTGGCTGCGGTCCCCATAGATCAGCGCGGTCCGGTCCGCGAAGACGCTGGCTGCGCGTTGCAAGTGTGACAGCGGTGTCAGGGGTACGTAATTCGCCGCGCGTTTTTCCAACCCGCGTTCGTCTGCCATCCAGCCCATATGATGCCCTCCCAAGCATGTGCGCGCCGTATCGGGGCGCGTTCCCCGTTGTCCCATCGGGCCCGCGCCGTCATGGTGTTATCGAACCAGTCGCGCGGAATTCATAGTGGGAAATGCGCGGCCCACCGCCGGGGAGGGCGCAAATGATCCTGTCGCCGGGCCGCAAGTTTCTTTTCATCCACATTCCCAAGACCGGCGGGACCTCTATGGCGCTGGCGCTTGAGGCGCGCGCGATGGCAGATGACGTTATGGCAGGTGACACGCCCAAGGCTGTCCGCCGCCGCAAACGGGCCAAGGCACTGCCCGCGCGGGGCCGCGTGTGGAAACACTCGACCTTGCGCGATCTGGACGGTGTACCGGGGCTGGGTGATCTCTTTGTCTTCACCCTCGTGCGCAATCCGTGGGACCGGATGGTCAGCTATTACACATGGCTGCGCGAACAGACATGGTCGCATCCGGCGGTCGATCTGGCCAAGACGCGCCGGTTTTCCGAGTTCCTGAACCATCCCGACACCCGCCGCACCATTCAGGCCAACCCGTATGAGAGTTACGTGACGGACGCTGCGGGGCAGATGCGCTGTGACCTCTTTATCCGGTTGGAGCATCTGGCGACGGATATGGTACCACTTTGCGCGCATTTGGGTTTTGAACCCGAGCTTCCCCACGCAAACCGATCCGCTCGGGCCGCGTCCTATCGCGACAGCTATTCGGAATCGGACGCGAATCTGGTGGCCGAACTCTGCGCCGCGGACATCGCGCGCTTCGATTACCGCTTCGACAGCTAAAGTTTGTCTCCAATTCAGCGACAATTGCGACCATGCGCTGGATTGGTGGGGTCTTGGTTAACGGTGCCCCAATCTTGCCCCACCATTCACCCGTTTTCGTCCTTGGACCGGCAGCAAATGGCCTTGTGACGCGGCACAGGGCTGCCACCCGCCGGGTCACGCTGCCACCGGAGTGTTCATGGGGATGAACGATGCTCGACACGATGACTGAACTGGAAAATCTAGGCCTCGACGGGGCCCATGGTGTGACCCGCCGCAGCGGCCTGCTGCATGCCACGCGGGTTGCCACCCGGCGCGGATGGCGCGCGGTCGAAAGCCTCGCCGTGGGCGACGAGGTCCTGACCTTTGACGCAGGCCTGCAGCCAATCACCGCAATCGAGCGGGTCATCAACTGGCCCGATCACAAGACCTGCCCCGATCACGCGGCACCGTTTGAAATCCCGGCGGGCGTGCTGGGCAATGCCGAACGGATCTGGATGCTGCCGGCGCAACTGGTCGTCGTGGAAAGCGATCTGGCCGAGACGCTGACGGGCGATCCGTTCGCTCTCGTACCCGTGGACGTGTTGGACGGCTGGCGGGGTATCCGCCGGGTCGATCCGCGCGCGCCCCACCTCGTCGTGATCCTGCACTTTGCGGACGATCAGGTGATCTATGCCGGTGACGGGGCCCTCGTGCACACGCAGGCCGAGGCGTCGATGGTAGAAGCCATGATGGATGACGATCCCGCCTATCTGCCGCTGGACCGGGCCACGGCCCGCCTTGTGGCCGACCACTTGCGCGCGGCGGATACCCGCGGGGAACGCGAACAGGAACATGATCGGGGGGCATGGTCCCACGGGTGAAGAACCGCCTAGGGGGCCGCGCAGGTCCGCGTTGCTTCACCCCACTAGATGATCGCGGGCCCATCCACTTTCGCCCGTGATTGTCGACCGAAGCGATGCGGATAACGGGCGCGGGGGCCAAGCCAGATGGCAAGGCCCCCGCGTTTCCTGTTTTAGATCAGGTACTTATTCAGCCGCGATGGCGGGCTGGAACCGATCATAGAAACCCTGACCGCTGGCTGCGAGATCGCTCAGCAATGCGGGCGTCTGGAACCGTTCGCCATAGCGTTCGGTCAACTCGGCGGTCCGTTCGGCGGCGTAAGGCGCGCCGATCATGTCCAGCCAGCTGAGCGGGCCACCAGACCAAGGCGCAAAGCCCCAGGCCAGGATCGCGCCCACGTCGCCTTCGCGGATGTCCATCAGGACGTCCTCTTCCAGCGCGCGCACGGCTTCCAGCGATTGGATCATCAGCAGGCGGTGCTGCACCTCGAGCAGGTCCGGCTGTTCGTCGGCCACCGGGTACTTGGCCGCGAGGCCGTCCCAGAGATGGCCGCGTTTGCCTTTCTCGTCGTACTCGTAGAAGCCCGCGTTGGATTTCCGGCCCAGACGGCCCTCTTCGAACATCCAGAACAGGATTTCGTCGACGGTTTCGTCATACTCCGCACCCATCGCGGCCTTGGTCGCCTTAGCGATCTTAACCCCCAGATCGATGGAGGTTTCGTCGACAAGCTGGAGCGGACCCAGAGGCATGCCGACCATACGTGCCGCGTTTTCGATCAGCGCGGGTTCGATCCCTTCCTGCACCATGCGCATCCCTTCGTTGATGTAGGGGATGATGCAGCGGTTGCAGTAGAAGAAGCGCGCGTCGTTCACGACGATCGGGGTCTTCTTGATCTGGCGCACGTAATCGAGAGCCTTTGCCACCGCGCGGTCGCCGGTTTCCGCACCCTTGATGATCTCCACCAGCATCATCGACTGCACGGGGCTGAAGAAGTGGATGCCGATGAATTGCTCGGGGTTGTCGGAGGCCTTGGCCAGTTCGCTGATCGGCAGGGTCGAGGTGTTGGTCGCAAAGATGCAGTCCTCGGGCACGACCTTGAGCACGTTTTTGGTGACCTCGGCCTTTACGGCGGGATCCTCGAACACGGCCTCGATGATCAGGTCACAGCCGTCGAGCGCCGCGTAGTCGGTCGTCGCGTTGATGAGCGCGAGCGCGGCCTCTTTCTTCTCGGGCGTCGACTTCTTGCGCGCGATGCCCTTGTCGAAATAGTCGGACGAATAGGCTTTGCCTTTGGCCACGGCTTCCTCGGTCTGGTCGATCAACACGACCTCGATACCCGCCATGGCGGACACGAGTGCGATGCCTGCACCCATCATGCCTGCGCCCATGACGCCGACTTTCTTGACCTTCTGGTCGGGCACGTCGGGGCGCACCGCACCCTTTTCCAGCGCTTCCTTGTTGATAAAAAGCGAGCGGATCATGGCGGACGACGACGGGTTCATCAGGACGTTGGTGAACCAGCGCGCTTCGATCTTGATGGCGGTGTCAAAGGGGACCATCGCGCCTTCATAGACCGCCGACAGGAGCGCCTTGGCCGCCGGATAGACGCCCATCGTGTTGCCGTTGACCATGGCCGAGGCACCCACGAAGGTCATGAAGCCCGCGGGGTGGTAGGGCGCGCCGCCCGGGAATTTGTATCCCTTTTCGTCCCAGGGTTTGACGATCTTGGGTTCGCTCAGCACCCATTCCTTCGCCGCGGCCACGGGATCATCGACAACCTCGTCGATCAGGCCAGCAGCCTTGGCTTTTTGCGGGTTGTTCATCTTGCCCTGCAGCAGGATGGGCGAGGCGCCCATGGCACCCAGTTTGCGCGCCACGCGGGTCGTGCCGCCTGCGCCGGGGAAGATGCCGACCATGATTTCCGGCAGGCCGATCTTGGCCTTGGGGTTGTCGGCGCAGAAAATGCGGTGGCAGGCCAGCGGCAGTTCCAGACCGATCCCAAGTGCGGTGCCGGGCAGGGCGGCGGCAATCGGCTTGCCACCTTTGTTGGTCTTGGGGTCCATGCCGGCGCGTTCGATTTTGCGCAGGATCGTGTGGATCGACATGATGCCGTTAAAGAGGCCCTCGGCCGGGTTGTCGCCCGCCTGATCCTTCATCTTGGCGATGATGTTCAAATCCATCCCGCCGGCAAAGGTGCCCTCCTTGCCGGAGGTGATGACGGCGCCTTTGATGGCCTCGTCTGTCAGCACTTTGTCGATCATTGCGTCAAGATCGAGAAAGCCTTGCTCGTTCATCACGTTCATGGACTTGCCCTGGGTGTCCCAGGTGATGATGGCCACGCCGTCCGCGTCGACCTGCATTTGGAAATCGGACATGCCTTTTCCTTTCTGTCTTGCCGACGCGCCATGCCGGGCGTCGGTCCCATCTGAAATGCCGGGTGGGACCCGGCGGGTTCTGTCAGATCAGGCGGGATCGCCTGTCCTGGATATTCGGGGGGCGGCACGGATCATGGGAGACCCGCCGCGCCCCACAGCTTAGGCGTGACGCACCAGCTTGAAGGGGACGACGTTGCAGTCGCAGCGCTGATCCTCCCCGCTCCACGACTGGCTTCCCATCGCACCGATCATCAGCGATGCCCGCCACGCGCCCCGCGTGAAATGCAGCATCGCTGTCGATGGATAGGCCTCCACCACCTGTCGGCTGCCGCTCCACATCTCGGTAGAGTAGCGGGCCGCGACCAGCTGGGGATTGATCGTGTCGACTGACAGAACCTCGCGCGTGATATCCGTGACCATATAGAGGCCCAGTTGCGCGACATATCTGTCGAAATCGGCGGCCAATTCCCCTTCTGTGCGGTAGGTGATGGTGCCAGCCCGGGTTGTCATCGTCAGCGGCAGCAGGACCATGTCGCGCAGCCCCTCGTAATCATCATCGAGGAAGCATTGCGCGTTGCGGTCCAGAAAGGCTTGGATGACAGCCGGTGTGCTCATGCAGGGTTACACTCTCTCCAGGACAGTGGCCGCACCCATACCAGATGCGATGCACAAAGTCGCCAGTCCCGTTTCCTTGTCGGCGCGTTCCATCTCATCGAGCAGCGTGCCGATGATGATTGCGCCGGTCGCGCCCAGTGGGTGACCCATGGCAATCGCGCCGCCATTGACGTTCACCTTTGCGGGATCGGCGTCAAAGGCCTGCAGGAAGCGCAGCACAACGGACGAGAATGCCTCGTTCACCTCGAAGAGGTCGATATCGTCGATGGCCATGCCCGTTTCAGCCAGCACCTTTTCGGTCACTGGAACCGGGCCAGTCAGGTTGATGGTGGGGTCGGACCCGATTTTGGCGGTGTGCTTGATGCGCGCGCGGGGTTTCAGACCCATGCGCTCACCATACTCCTTGGAGCCGATCAGCAGGGCAGCCGAGCCGTCCACGATCCCCGACGAGTTGCCCGCGTGGTGCACGTGATTGACGAATTCCAGCTCGGGGTACTTCATCAGCGCGACCTTGTCGAAACCGGGCATAACCTCACCCTGTTCCTTGAACGCGGCCTTCAGCGCGCCCAGCGACTGCATGTCGGTGCCCGGACGCATGTATTCGTCGTTCGACAGGATCGGCAGACCATTCTGATCGCGCACGGTGACGATCGACTTCTCGAACCGGTTCTCTTCCCAGGCTTGCGCGGCGCGCTTCTGGGATTCGACCGCGAAGGCGTCACAATCGTCGCGGCTAAAGCCGTATTTGGTGGCGATGACATCGGCGCCGATGCCCTGCGGCACGAAGTAGATGTTCATTGCAAGGGACGGATCGGCCGCGATCGCGGCGCCGTCCGATCCCATAGGCACACGGCCCATCATCTCGACCCCGCCGGCGATATAGGCGTCGCCCGCGCCCGCCTTGACCTGGTTTGCGGCCAGGTTCACGGCTTCCATACCCGATGCGCAGAAGCGGTTGATGGACAGGCCCGGGATGCTTTCATCCAGATCGGACCCCAGAACGGCGGTCCGCGCAAGGCAGCCGCCTTGCTCCATCACCTGGGTGACGTTGCCCCAGATGACGTCCTCGACCGCGTGGCCCTCGAGGCCGTTGCGCTCCTTGATGGCATTGAGCATCTGGATCGACAGCCGCGCCGAGGTGACCTCGTGCAGGGCGCCGTCCTTGCGGCCCTTGCCGCGCGGGGTGCGCACGGCGTCATAGATATAGGCGTCTGACATAAGTCCTCCTTCTAAGCCCGGTCCGCAGGCGAGCCGGGCATCAAGTCGTATGGGTGTTTCCAGCCGGGGATGTCTTGGATGTTTGACAACCACCGGTTGATATTGGGCCAGTCCGCCCGGTCGAAACCGAAGGGCTCTGGGTAAAAGAGATAAGAGCAGCACGAGATGTCTGCATTGGTCAGGCCGCCGCCCACGATCCAGTCGCGGCCAGCCAGGTGATGCTCCAGCGTCTTGAGCGCGCCCTTGAGGCGGCCTTGGCTGAACTGGATGACCTCCTGGGGGCGCTTGGCCTCGGGCACGAAGTTCATCAGGAACCGCGTCAGCCCCACCTGTGACGACATCTTGTGATTGTCCCAGAGCACCCAGCGCAAAACCTCATAGCGATCCTCTGCCGCGCCACCGAATTTGCCGGTCGTGTCAGTGATCCACTGCAGGATCACGCCCGATTGGGTCAGGGTCAGATTACCGGTGTCCAGCACCGGGGATTCCGCCATGACATTCAGGCTCCGGAAGTCGTCCGTGCGGGATTGCCCGTTGAAATAGTCGACCTTCACAGGCTCCCAGTCGAGGCCAGACAACTCGAGCGCGAGCGCCGCCTTGTAGGAATGCCCGCTTTCGCCAAAGCAGTGGAGTTTGACTGTCATCGTGCCCTCCCAGTCACTGATGTCGAGCTGGGGGTTTCACACCCCCAGACCCCCGTGAGGTATTTCGACCAAGATGAAGTAAGCGTCCGTTAACCATAGCCCGGTAGTCCTGAAGGCGCGGTACAGGCTGAGGAGCCGATGACCGCCCAAGGTGAAGCCCCACTTCGTTACGTGGCGCATCTGATGACTAAGCGTTCGGGGTGGGGTGAACCTCTCCGTACTTCATCTTGGTAAAAATACCTCCGCCGGAGGCAAGACATTCTGCTCCGGCGGATGGTGTTGGCGCCCCGCTTTGCAGCGGGGCACCGGCTTTAGAAATTCGCCGCGTCGAGCGACATGACCGTGTCGCCACCCGATTGGATGCGCGCCAGGTGCGTGCCCGTCATCTTAAGCGGGCGGGCCATGTAGTAGCGACCGGTTGCCAGTTTCGTCTCGTAGAATTCCGTGTCCGAGGCGCCCGCGTCCAGCGCGTCGTACGCGGCCTTGGCCATCTGCGCCCACATCAGACCCAGCGACACGTGGCCGAAGAGGTGCATGAAGTCATAGGAGCCCGACAGCGCGTTGTTGGGGTTCTTCATGCCTTCCTGCATGAAGTACATGCCCGCGGCTTGCAGATCCTTCGAGGCGGCTTTCAGCGGCTCGAGGAAGTCGCGGTTCAGCTCTTCGTGGTCCTTGTTCTCGGCGATGTAGGTTTTCACCATGTCAAAGAAGGCCATGACCGTCTTGCCACCGTTGAGGCCCAGTTTCCGGCCCACGAGGTCGAGCGCCTGCACGCCGTTGGTGCCTTCGTAAATCATGGTGATCCGCGCATCGCGCACGAACTGCTCAAGGCCCCATTCCTGCGTGAAGCCTGACCCGCCCAGCGTTTGCTGTGCCAGTACAGCGGTCTCGAAACCTTTGTCGGTCAGGAAGCCTTTGATGACGGGCGTCATCAGGGACATCATGTCCTCGGCCTCTTTGTCACCGGACTTGTGACCGCGGTCCAGCATCGTGGAGCTCCAGTAGACCAGCGCGCGGGCGCCTTCGACGAAGCTTTTTTGGTCCAGCAGGTTGCGGCGCACATCGGGGTGCACGATGATCGGATCGGCGGGTTTGTCCTGATGCTCGGACCCGGTCACCGCGCGGCCTTGCAGGCGGTCGCGGGCAAAGCCCAGAGCGTTTTCATAGGCCACGGCCCCTTGGGCATAGCCTTGCAGGCCCACACCCAGACGCGCCTCGTTCATCATGGTGAACATGGCGCGCATGCCTTTGTGCATATCGCCGATGAGGTAGCCCGTGGCACCGTCGTAATTCATCACGCAGGTTGCGTTGCCGTGGATGCCCATCTTCTCTTCAAGGCCGCCACAGGACAGGCTGTTGCGTTCGCCCAGTGAGCCGTCGTCGTTCACGAGGAACTTGGGCACGATGAAGAGCGAGATGCCTTTGACACCCTCTGGGCCGCCGGGGATTTTTGCCAGAACGAGGTGGATGATGTTTTCGGCCATCTCGTGCTCACCCGCCGAGATCCAGATCTTCTGACCGGAAATCTTGTAGGTGCCGTCGTCTTGCGGTTCGGCTTTCGTGCGCATCAGGCCCAGATCGGTGCCGCAATGGGGTTCTGTCAGGTTCATGGTGCCCGACCATTCGCCCGAACACATCTTTGGCAGGTAGGTCTCTTTCTGCTCCTGCGTGCCGTGGGCGAGGATTGCGGCCATGTTGCCGTGGGTCAGGCCCGGATACATGTTGAAGGCCATGTTGGCAGACACCATCGGTTCCATCGCGGCGGTGTGCATGATGTAGGGCAGACCCTGACCGCCGAACTCCTCGGGCATGTCCATGGCCATCCAGCCGCCTTCGGCCATCTGGTCATAGGCCGCCTTGAAGCCTTCGGGCACGCGCACCACGCCATTTTCCAGCTTGCATCCCTGCTTGTCGCCCACGGTGTTGAGCGGCGCGAGCACTTCCATTGCCAGTTTGCCGGCCTCGTTCAGCACGGCATCCGTGAAGTCACGGTCCAGATCGGCGTATCCCGGGATATCCATTTCCGAGATTTTCAGAAGGTCGTGCAGGATGAACTGCTGGTCTTTGGTCGGTGCGGTGAACGTCGGCATCAAAAGCTCCCATTGGGTCGGCGTTGCGGCGGTGTGGTGTGGTGGAAATCAGGCGGCGGCGGTTGTTTCTTTTTCCGCCAGCAGGCTTTCCACCTGGTCGAGTTGATCGCGCAGATCGTCGATTGCGCGGTTCAGATCTTCACGTTGTTCCATCATCTGCGCGAGATGCGCCTTTGCTACCTCGTGCGTCTTGCGAAGCTGGGTCGTCCGCGTCTCGTCGACATAGTAAAGGTCGAGCAGTTGGCGGATTTCCTCGAGGCTGAATCCGAAACGCTTGCCGCGCAGGATCAGTTGCAGGCGGGCGCGATCACGTTTTGTGAACAGGCGACGGGTGCCCTGACGGATCGGGAACAGCAGTTCCTTGGCTTCATAGAAGCGCAGCGTCCGGGGGGTCACGTCATAGGCGTCGCACATTTCGCGGATGGTCATCGTCTCATCGGTCATTTTTTACTTCCTCAATCTCGGCGTCGTCGAATGACGCTGAATTGCGGATTCGAGCCTCAGCTTACAAGCAAAGGTGACGTGAACGTAAACATAACGCCACGTCAAATGGAGGGGTGCGAAATGAACCGAAAGGTTTAGTCGCGAAATTCGCAACTTTCCTCAACTCAAACCGCTTTGAGGTCCGCTTTTGGAGGTCTGGGATTCCATACCCATCGGCCTGTCGCGGGGCTGTTCCGTGGCGTTAGCTTTGGGGCTTGGCCAGGCTTTCGCGCAGCTCTTCGAGCTCGGTGATGGTGTCGGCCAGTTCCGCCTGCTTGGCGCGCAGTTCCGCCAATTGCCGGTCGGCCAGGTCCACAAAGGCCATATTCTGCGCCTCGGTCCCGTCGCTTTCGTAGATCAGCAGCCACTGCCGGATGTCTTCGAGGCTGAACCCCCAGCGGCGTCCGCGCAGGATCAGCGTCATGCGCGCGATCTCGCGCGAGCCGTAGAAGCGTGAGCGCCCTTCGCGTTCCGGCGACAGCAATTCGATATATTCGTAGTAGCGCAGGGTGCGCGGCGTCACGTCAAACCGTGCGCACATTTCTTTGAAGGTCAAACGCTCTTCGGCCATGTCCATCCTCCCACGGCATCGTTTCGTGCGCCGTTGGCATGTAGGCTACGGCGCACGCCCGTGTCGCGCAACCCGTGGTGCGGTCGTGGCAGCTACGGGCCCGGCCATTTGCCCCTAGTCATTTTGCGGGGACCGCTGGATAGTGATGGCCAAATCCGATGCGCGAAAGACCACCCCATGCCAGCCAGCCCCGACGCCGTTGCCCGCAGCTTTATCAAGGCGCTGCCCCATGCCCATGCGCTGGGTATGAAGATCGAGCATGTGGAGGAAGGGATCGCCGTGATCGGCATGGACTATGCCCCCCATCTTGTGGGCGACCCGGCCACGGGCGTGATAGCGGGCGGAGCCGTGTCGGCGCTGATGGACACCTGCGGGGGGGCCGCCGTGATGTCGCATCCTGAGGCGGGCATCAGTACGGCCACCATTGATCTGCGCATCGACTACATGCGTTCGGCCACGCCGGGGCAGCGGATCACGGCGCGCGCCGAATGCTATCACGTGACACGCTCGGTCGCCTTCGTACGCGCGACCGCGATGGACGAAGATGACGGGATCCCCGTGGCCACGGCCTCCGGCGCCTTCACCGTCCAGCGCGCCCCAACGACCAAGGCCGTGATATGAGCCGCGCCGCGCCCGAACCCGTGCAGGTCGTCAAGCAACGGCGCGATGCAGCGCTGCGCGCGCTGACCGAGGGCATTCCCTATCTCCAGTTCCTCCAGATCAGCTTTGACCGGCGCGGCGATGAGTTGACGGGGGTCCTGTCCTACCACGACGCGCTGATCGGCAACCCGGTTCTGCCCGCGATCCATGGCGGTGTGACGGCCGCCTTTCTCGAGGCGACGGCAGTGATGACGCTGTCGTGGTCGATGATCTGGAACGATCTGGAGAGCGGGGCCTTGGATGTTGAGACACTCACGCCCGACACCATGCCCCGCCTGCCCAAGACCATTGATTTCACCGTGGACTACTTGCGTTCAGGTCTTCCGCGGGACGCCTATGCGCGGGCGCGGATCACCCGGTCCGGGCGGCGCTATGCCAGCGTTCACGTGGAGGGATGGCAGGACAACCGCGAGAGACCCTTTGCGCAGGCCACAGGCCACTTCGTCATGCCGCGCAGGGATACGTGACCACACCCGCCCCCATCACCCATCGCCGCATCCTCAATATCGCGGTGCCCATCGTGATCTCGAACGCGACGGTCCCGATCCTAGGCGCCGTCGATACCGGGGTCGTGGGGCAGATGGGGCTGGCCGCACCTATCGGAGCGGTTGGGATCGGGGCAATCATCCTGACCTCGATCTACTGGATCTTTGGCTTTCTCAGGATGGGGACCGTCGGTTTGGCAGGGCAGGCGCTGGGCGAAGGGGACGGGCCGGAACTCGACGCGATCCTGTCGCGGGCGCTGCTGGTGGGGATCGCCGCGGGGCTGGGCCTTTTTATCCTGCAAGTCCCGCTCTTTTGGGCTGCACTGCAACTCGCCCCCGCCTCGGCAGAGGTCGAAGGGCTGGCCTGGCAATATCTGCAAATCCGCATCTTTTCGGCGCCCGCGGCGATCTGCATGTACGGGATCACCGGCTGGCTGATCGCGCAGGAGCGCACGCGCGCCGTCCTCGTGATCCAGCTTTGGACCAATGGGGTGAACATCGCCCTCGATTTCTGGTTCGTGCTGGGCCTCGGCTGGGGCGTGGGCGGCGTGGCTTTTGCCACCGTCATCGCGGAATGGAGCGGGCTGATCGTAGGCCTCTTGTTCTGCGCGCAGGTCTTTCGGCGCGTGGCGTGGCGCGACTGGGTCCGCGTGTCGGACCGCGCGCGGCTGGTGCGCATGTTCTCGGTCGGGCGCGACATCCTGATCCGGTCGGTCCTGCTGATGGCGGGGTTCACCAGCTTTACGTTTCTCGGGGCCTCTTTTGGCGACGTGACACTGGCCGCCAACGAGATCCTGATCCAGTTCCTTTATATCACCGCCTATGCCATGGACGGCTTTGCCTTCGCGGCCGAGGCGCTGGTGGCCCAGACTTTGGGCGCGCGACGGCCTGACCTGCTACGCCGCGCCTCTGTGATGACGAGCATCTGGGGCTACATCATCGCGGCGGCGCTGGCCGTCACCTTTGCACTGTTCGGCGGGCTGTTGATCGACCTCATGACCACATCGGAGACCGTCCGGGACGAGGCCCGGACTTACCTGCCATGGATGGTCGCCGCGCCCCTGATCGGCGCGCCGGCATGGATGCTCGACGGTATCTTCATCGGCGCTACCCGGGCGCGGGACATGCGCAACATGATGGTGGTCAGTTTCGGCATCTATTGCGTGGCGCTGATTGCGCTCATGCCCAGTCTTGAAAATCACGGGCTGTGGGCCGCGCAAATCATCTTCTTCGCCGCGCGCGGTGTGACCCTGTTCTGGAAATATCCGGGGATCGAAAGGGACGCCGCCGGCACCCACGCACCGACCTGAGGCCCTACATCAACCAGCGCGCGCGGTCCGTGCCCACCGCTGCCGTGACGCTGTCGAACCCGTCCCGCGCCAGCAGGCGGTCTAGCCCGCGCTGGATATCCGGGATCAGCCCCAACCCCTTGTAGATCAGCGCGGTGTAAAGCTGTACCGAGCACGCCCCCGCGCGGATCTTGGCATAGGCATCTTCTGCTGACGCCACGCCACCCACCCCGATCAAGGGCAGGGGCGTCATGGAGGACAGCCGCGCCAGAACCCGCGTTGATGGGTCAAACAGGGGCGCGCCCGACAGCCCACCAGCCTCGTGCGCGTTGGCGCTGCGCAGACCCTGACGCGACAGCGTGGTGTTCGTGGCGATGATTGCGTCAACGCCTGCCGCCCCCGCCACGACAGCGATCGCCTCAAGCTCCTCATCGCTCAGATCCGGCGCGATCTTGAGGTAGACGGGCAGGGCGCGGGTCAGCCCGGCGCGCGCCTCCATTACACCATCCAGAAGCGCGCGCAGGGCATCGGGGCCCTGCAGATCGCGCAGCTTTTCGGTGTTGGGGCTGCTGATATTCACCGTCGCGAAATCCACGTGCCGACCGCAATGGGCCAGCACGGTCGCGTAATCCTTCGCCCGGTCGTCGCTATCCTTGTTGGCCCCGAGGTTCAGGCCCAACGGCACCTCGCCCTGATAGGCGGCCAGCCGTTCGGCGATGACCTCCATACCCTCGTTGTTGAACCCGAACCGGTTGATCGCGGCCTTGTCGTCGGACAGTCGGAAAAGGCGCGGGCGCGGATTGCCGGGCTGGGGCCGGGGCGTCGCGGCGCCGACCTCAAGAAAGCCGAACCCGGCACGGGCGAGCGGTTCTGCCGCTTCTGCATTCTTGTCGAACCCGGCGGCGAGGCCCACGGGATTTGCCAGTTTCAGGGACCCGATCCGCGTGGCAAGACGGGGCGTGGCAACCGACGCCGCACGACCGGTCAGGCCGGACCTCAGCGCGCCGATGGCCACGCCGTGCGCGCGTTCAGGGTCCAGTTGATGAAGAGCAAGCAGCGCCAGCCGGTCGCGCAGCCTCACGCGACGACCTCGGGGAAGCGATGCCTTTGCCCGTCGAGGGGAAGCGGCGCGTGCCACGTGACATCGCTGCGCTGGAGCGTGCGGAAAAGGTGCGGGAACAGCGCGCCACCCCGGCTCGCTTCCCACTTCAGGTCACTGCCCAAAGAAGCGGCATCGACGGCTGCGATCACAAGATCGTCTTCGCCCGAAAAGTGACGCAACGCGGTTTCCCGAACCTGCTCGGCGGTGGAAAAATGGATGAACCCGTCTGCCAGATCGACCGGCGCGCCGGCTGTTTGTCCAGCAGTATCAAGCTCTTCCCACTCGCCACGGCGAAAAATCTTGTAGATTTGCATGGGTCAGCACATGGGCCAGAAACGACGTATCGGTCAAGGCTTACGTTACAGATGTGTTGCATTCGTCTGCCACCTGCCGTGGAATGAAGACTTGCAACACCAAGGGGGATTCCCATGCGCCTTTTGTCATCTGCCGCCGCGATCGCGCTGATCGGCTCGGCCGCCGCCGCTGACTACACGCTCCACATCATCCACATCAACGACCTGCACAGCCGCATCGAGTCGATCAACCGCTTCGACAGCACCTGTAATGCCGAGGGCGAGGCCGAGGGCAAATGCTTTGGCGGTGTGGCGCGCGTGGCGACCATGTTCGACCAACTGCGTGAAGAGCTCGCTGGTGAGAACGTGATCTTCGTGGACGCGGGCGACCAGTATCAAGGCTCCCTCTTCTACACGACCTACAAAGGCGACGCCGCTGCCGAGTTCATGAACGAGATCGGCTTTGACGTGATGGCCGTGGGCAACCACGAATTCGACGACGGCCCCGAAGGTCTGGCCAAGCTGATTGACGCGGTCGATTTCCCTGTCATCTCGGGCAATATCGACGTGTCGCAGTCGAACCTGCTGAACGGCAAGGTCATGAACCACGTTGTGCTCGAGGTCGGTGGCGAAAAGGTCGGTCTGGTGTCCGCGCTGGCCGCCGACACGGCGGAAACCTCCAGCCCCGGCGATGCCGTGATCTTCCAGGATGAGATCGACAGCCTGTCGGCGGATGTGGCCACGCTGACCGAAGAGGGCGTGGACAAGATCATCGCGATCAACCACGTGGGCTTTGCCAAGGACCTGCAGATCGCGCAGGCGGTTGAAGGTCTGGACGCCGTGGTCGGCGGTCATTCTCACACGCTGATGTCCAACGAGGTCGAAGGCGCGCAGGCTTATCCGGCGGTTACGGCAAACAACACGCCCGTCGTGCAGGCCTATGCCTATTCGAAATACGTGGGCCATCTGGTCCTGAACTTCGACGACGCGGGTGAGGTCACGTCCTACGAAGGCAAGACCATCGTCCTCGACGCCTCGGTCGAACCCGATGCGGATATCGCGGCACGCGTGGCCGAACTGGCGGGCCCGATTGAAGAGATCAAGACAACCGTCGTCGGCACCACCGCCGAGGCCGTGAACGGCGACCGCGCGGTTTGCCGGACGCAAGAATGCCCGATGGGCAACCTTGTCGCGACCGCGATGCTTGAGCGTGTGAAGGATCAGGGCATCCAGATCGCGATCCAGAACGGTGGCGGGCTGCGCGCCTCCATCGACGCGGGCGAAGTGACGATGGGCGAGGTCTACACCGTCCTGCCGTTCCAGAACACGCTTGCCACGTTCCAACTGACCGGTGCAGGCGTGATTGCGGCGCTGGAGAACGGCGTGTCGCAGGTGGAAGAGGTCGCAGGCCGCTTCCCGCAGGTCGCGGGCCTGAAATACACCGTTGCCCCCGGCATGGCGGCTGAGGATGGCCGCATCTCGGACGTCATGGTGATGGTCGACGGCGCGTTCGTGCCGATTGACCCCGCCGCGACCTACGGCGTTGTGTCCAACAACTACATGCGCGGCGGTGGCGACGGCTATTCCGTGTTCGAGAATGACGGCATGAACGCCTATGACTACGGCCCCGATCTGGCCGAGGTCGTGGCGGCCTTCATCACCGAAAACGGTACGGCTGCCGCGGCGCTCGATGGGCGTATCACCGTCAAGTAAACCGCAAGGCCCTAAGACAAAGAAAGGCGCCTCCGATCCCGGGGGCGCCTTTTTCTATGGTGCGTTTTGTGCGGTGCGTTATGCGTCCAGCGTCGTCGGCGGCACGCGATCCTGGCCCGCGCTGTCGGGGATCGTCCCGGGGCCTGATCCGCCAAAGGTGCAGGGGCTCAGCTTCACGACCTCTTCGCCGTCTACCGCGGCAAAGGTCACGACATCGCCCTCGCGGCTGACGGTCCAATCCGATGCGGTCAGGTCCACATCGCCGCCCGGACCCGTCTGTTCCAATTCAGGCGCCTCAAAGGCCATGCGGATCAGTGTGCCGTCCATTCCCAAGGATGCGATCAGATTGCGCTCGCCCCCGACCGAGATGGTGTCCGCGCTCAGGCTCCAGGTGTCGCCAAGGTTGTTGCACTTGCCATCCGTCACGCGCCACAGGCCCAGCAGGCCGCCCTCGTAGCGCTCGCGCGCGCTTGCGTCCTCGGGCAGATCGGCATTGTAGGCGTCGACCCCGACGCCACCCACCGCAGAGGCGGTCGCGACGACGAGCGCAGCAATCACGACAAAGGACGCGGTTGTGTTGAGGACGCGAAACATCAGGGAACCCCTCTTTACCGGAATAGGATGTTCAGTGCGGGACGTTTGCTTGCACAACGCGCGCGGTCGCGCGAAGTTCCCAGCCAAGCGCACGCGCATGTGCGACCAGGCATGAGACCCATCACCGCGGCACGACCCGCAGGAGCGACCAATCCGATGACCGATCCGATCCAGACTTCCGCCGACGCGGCCGTGGCCGCCCAGTACGAGGTATACCCATACCCCGCGCGCGACCCCAAGGAGGAGACCAAGCGCCTGATCGCGGGCTCGCCGTCGAACCCGGTGGAAATCGATCATTTCCTCTATGCCGGGACCCGCGACTGGACCCAGCCGTTCCGCGCGCTGATTGCCGGGGGTGGCACGGGGGACGCGCTGATCCAACTGGCCCAGATGCTGACCACCGCCAAGGCGCCTTACGAGATCACGTATCTCGACCCCTCCGTGGCTGCGCGCGACATCGCCGAAGCGCGGGCCAAGGCGCGCAAGCTGACAGGGCTGCGCTTTATCACCGGCTCGCTCATGGATGCCGCCGATCATGGGCCGTTTGATTACGTCGACTGTTGCGGGGTTCTTCACCACCTTGATGACCCGGTCGCGGGGCTCAAGGCGCTCAAGGCGGCGCTGACACCAACCGGCGGGCTGGGCTATATGGTCTACGCGCCCTATGGCCGCTCAGGCGTCTACCCGTTGCAGAATGCGCTGTCGCAATTGCTGTCAGGGCTGCCACCCGAAGAAAGGCTTGCCGTCGCCAAACAGATCCTGCCCAAGGTGCCCGAAGGCCACCCGTTTCGCCGCAACCCCCATTTGGGCGACCACTTGGGTAGCGACGCCGGGCTCTATGACTTGCTTCTCCACAGCCGCGACCGGGCCTTCACGATCCGCGAGTGGCTGGACGCGCTGGGTGAGGCGGGGTTCGACAACATTTCGATGACCGCGCCCGCGCTCTATGATCTGTCCATGGTCACGCCCGTGCCCGACGGCATGGACACGGTCACGCAAATGGAATTGGCCGAACAGTTGCGCGGCACGATCCGCAAACACACGGGATACGCCGCTGTTGCGGGCAAGCCGCGACCCCCGGCCTCGGCCGTGTCGCTTGCGATGGTGCCCCATCTGGACGGCCCCCGCGCCAAGATTGCCGAGGCCGTGGCCAAGGGGGCAAAGCTGGCGTTGACCGCGCAAGGCACGACCTTTTCCCTGCGCCTGCCCAAGGCCGCGGCGCCGATCCTGAACAAGGTCAATGGCCGCAGGTCCCTGTCTGATATCGCCCAGCAGGTCCACATCGACGCAATCCGCTTTGCCGAGGTCTGGGGCCATATCGACCGCGCCATGACCGCGACGGGCAACCTGCGCTACTCGCGCCTGTTGCGCCCCGGCAAAGGGTAGACCCCCATGTGCGGGCGGTTTGCGATCACGCTTCCCGATGACGCGATGGTGCAGCTGTTCGCGGCACTGCCTGCCAACGACCTGCCGCCCACGCCGAACTACAATGTCTGCCCCACAAACCAGATCGCCGTTGTCACATCCGATGACGGCACGCGCCGCCTGCGTCCCATGCGCTGGGGCTTTCTGCCCCATTGGTACAAGACGCCCTCGGGCGGGCCGCTGTTGATTAACGCGCGGGCCGAAACCATCGCGGAAAAGCCCGCCTTCCGCGCCGCCGCCCGCGAACGGCGCTGCCTGATTGCGGCCACGGGGTTTTACGAATGGACCAAGACCCCCGATGGCAAACGCCTGCCGTGGTACATCCACCGGGCGGACGGAGCGCCGTTGGTCTTTGCAGGTGTCTGGCAGGACTGGCGTGCCAAGGATGGAGAGGGCCCGGACGGCCCGACCTGCGCCATCGTGACCTGCGGGGCCAACGAACCGATGTCGCAGATCCACCACCGGATGCCCGTGATCCTGACGCCCGACACCTTCGGCAAATGGCTGGGAGAGGAGGGGAAAGGTGCCGCAACCCTCATGCAGCCTGCGCCGGATGATGCGTTGACCTTCTTTCGCGTTGATCCGGCCGTCAACTCGAACCGTGCGGCGGGCCCGCAATTGATCGAACCGCTGCCGGACGACGAGGCGTGAGCCAAAGAAAAGACCGCGCAAAGTCGCGCGGCCACAGTTGGGGAGGAATCGTATTGTTTCCACCTACGCGACAATCAGGGCGATTCTGGGGCAGGGAAACAATCGCTGCCGGCCATGGCACCGCTTGACGCCACCGGGGGTCCGGTCTAACCCCTCGGCCACCGGGCCAGATGGTCCACACCAAACCTGAGCGGGTATGGTGAAATGGTATCATAAGAGCCTTCCAAGCTTAAGGTGCGGGTTCGATTCCCGCTACCCGCTCCACTCCCTCCCCGACAACCGATCCTGTCTAAATTGCCCCACCGGGTTGAGGGGGCCGCCCCCGGGGGCTATGTGCCCCTCCATGACCAGACGCGAGGCCTGAGATGGCGGAGACGGGCCAGCAAGGCACGACGGAAATCCAAAAGGAAAGCGACCGCGAAGGCTCCCGCCAGATGGGGGTGCTGCGTGCGCTTGTTCCGTTCTTTGCGCCCTACACCACCTCAGTCGTGTTCGCCGTCTTTGCGCTCTTCGTCACTGCGGGGGTCAGCCTGATCCTGCCGGTGGCGGCCCGCCGGGTCATCGACGGGTTCGGCAATGGCGATGTGGAATTGCTCAACCGCTATTTCCTTGCCGCCTTCGGGATCGCTGCCGTTTTCGCGTTGGGCACGGCGTTCCGCTACTGGATCGTGACCCGGCTGGGCGAACGCGTCGTGGCCGATATCCGCAAGCGGGTGTTCGACAACATGATCGGCATGTCGCCCGCGTTCTTCGAACGCCTCATGACAGGCGAGGTTCTCAGCCGGATCACCACCGACACCACGCTTTTGCTGTCCGTCGTCGGGTCCTCGGTCAGTTGGTTCCTGCGCAACATTCTGCTCTTCATGGGCGGTCTTGTCCTGATGTTTTGGACATCGCCCAAGCTGACGGGGATGGTTCTGCTGCTGGTGCCGGTGGTCCTGCTGCCGATCCTCGCGCTGGGGCGCAAGCTGCGTGCGCTGGCCAAGGAGAACCAAGACCTCATCGCCGCCTCATCTGGCCGCGCGTCCGAGACGCTGCTGGCGGTGCAGACGGTTCAGGCGTTCACCCATGAATTGCGGTCCAGTGCACAATTCGCCGACGTGACCGAACACAGCTTTGTCTCCGCGCGCCGCCGTATCACCGTGCGCGCGATGATCACAGCCATCATCATCTTCACCGTTTTCTCCGGCATCCTCGGCGTGCTCTGGATCGGAGCGGTCGATGTCCGTTCGGGCACCATGACGGCAGGCGAATTGGTCCAGTTCCTGATCTATGCCGGGATCGTCGCCACCTCCGTGGCCGCCCTGTCCGAATTGTGGAGCGAGTTGCAGCGCGCCGCCGGCGCGACGGAACGCCTGATCGAGTTGATGAATGCCAGCGACATGATCCTCGACCCCGATCAGCCCGCAGCCATCACGGCAGGTGCGATCCGGTTCGAAGGCGTCGATTTCGCCTATCCCTCGCGCCCCAACCTGCCGTCCTTGTCAGGTGTCGATTTGACCGTGAAGCCGGGGGAAACCGTGGCCTTGGTTGGTCCGTCCGGGGCCGGCAAATCGACCGTCATCCAGCTTCTCCTGCGGTTCTATGATCCGCAATCGGGTACGATCCGGGTGAACGGGACCGATATCCGCGATGTTGCGCGCACCGATCTGCGGGATCTGATCGCGCTCGTTCCGCAGGAACCCGTGATCTTTGCCGCCACCGCGCTGGAAAACATCCGCTTTGGCCGCGCCGATGCAACACGGGCGGAAGTCGAGGCCGCCGCCCGCGCCGCCGCCGCGCACGATTTCATCGAAAAGCTGCCCGAAGGCTATGACACCTATGTTGGTGAACGCGGCGTGATGCTGTCAGGCGGTCAGAAACAGCGCATCGCCATCGCCCGCGCCATCCTGCGCGACGCGCCGATCCTTCTGTTGGACGAGGCGACCAGCGCGCTGGATTCCGAATCCGAGTTCGCCGTACAGCAGGCTTTCGAAAACCTGTCTGCCGATCGCACAACCATCGTCGTGGCCCACCGTCTGGCCACGGTCAAAAGCGCCGACCGGATCGTCGTGCTGGAAGACGGGCAGGTGCAGGCCCAAGGCACCCACGCAGAGCTTGTGGCGCAGGGCGGGCTTTATGCGCGGCTCGCGCGCCTGCAATTCGCGGGCGAAATCGCAGCCGAATAAACAAAACGCCGCGTTATTCTTGCGCGGCAGCGCAATCCTCACCATTTTGGCGCAAAGCTGAAAAATCAGGGCCCGCAAAGGTGCCCACCGGGGAGGAAGACCATGCCGTTTACATCCGTTGCAGACCGCGACGCCATCCAGAATGAAATGCCGTGGGAGGACCGCAAGGTTCCCACGACGATGATGCAGTTCATCGACGCCGTCGCGGACCGCCATGGCGCGCGCCCCGGCGTGACGTTCCAGATCACGTCTGGCCCGGGCGACAAGGCCGAAACGCTCACCTGGAAACAGTTCCGGGATGAAAGCGTGCGCGCGGCCAACTTCTTCCGCTCGCTAGGCGTGCAGGAAACGGATGCGGTGGCCTACATGCTGCCGATCTGTAACGAGGCCGCCCAGACGCTGATCGGCGGCTCGATCGCCGGGATTGCAAACCCGGTGAACCCGCTGCTCGATGCCGAACAGATCGCCGCGATCCTGCGCGAGACGAACGCGAAGGTCCTCGTGACGCTGAAAAGCTTCCTCAAGACCGACGTGGCCCAAAAGGCCGCCGAGGCCGTCGCGATGGCCCCCAATGTCGAACACGTGGTCGAGGTTGACCTGCTGGCGTACCTGTCACCGCCCAAAAGCTGGATCGCGGGCCTCCTGCGTCCCAAGAACCCGGTCACGCACAAGGCCAAGATCCATGATTTCCGCAAATCGCTGGCGGGCCAGCCCACGACACTGACGTGGCAAGACCCCGGCACCGACCGTGTGGGTGCCTATTTCCACACCGGCGGCACGACCGGCATGCCCAAGGTCGCACAGCACAAATATTCCGGCATGATCTACAACGGCTGGCTGGGCAACGAGCTGCTGTTCAGCCACGAGGACACCATCCTGTGTCCGCTGCCGCTCTTCCACGTGTTTGCCTGCCACCCGATCCTGATGTCGATGATCGCCTCGGGCGCGCATGTCGTCTTCCCTACGCCCCAGGGCTATCGCGGGGACGGCGTGTTCGACAACTTCTGGAAGCTGATCGAACGCTGGAACGTCACCTTCATGATCACCGTGCCCACGGCGCTGTCGGCGCTGATGCAGCGCCCGATCAACGCGGATGTGACCTCGCTCAAGACGGCGTTCTGTGGCTCCGCGCCGCTGCCAGTCGAACTCTTCAAACGGTTCGAATCCGCTGCAGGTGTGGAGATTGTCGAAGGTTACGGCCTGACCGAGGCGACCTGCCTTGTGTCCTGTAACCCCATCGAAGGCGCCAAGAAGATCGGCTCCATCGGCGTCCCGTTCCCCTATACCGACGTCAAGATCCTGAACGAGGGCCCCGATGGCCCCGTCGAGGCCGCGGTGGACGAAATCGGCGAGATCTGCATTTCGAACCCGGGTGTCTTTGCCGGTCAGACCTATACCGAGACCGACAAGAACAAGGACCTTTTCCACTACGGCACGCACCTGCGCACGGGCGATCTAGGCCGCTTTGACGCGGACGGCTACCTGTTCATCACGGGCCGTGCCAAAGACCTCATCATTCGCGGCGGTCACAACATCGATCCCGCCGAGATCGAAGAGGCGCTGGCCGGCCACGAGGCCGTGGGGTTCGTGGGGGCCATCGGCCAACCCGACGCCCACGCGGGCGAGATCCCTTGCGCCTATGTCGAATTGGTCGAAGGCGCCAACGTCACCACGGACGAGTTGATGGCCTATTGCAACAAGCACGTTCTCGAACGCGCAGCGCAGCCTAAATATATCGAGGTGCTGGACGAACTGCCCAAGACCGCCGTGGGCAAGGTGTTCAAACCCGACCTGCGCCGCAAGGCCATCACGCGCATCTACGACAAGGCGCTCGCCGATGCGGGCGTGGCGGCAAAGGTGGCGTCGGTTTCCGAGGACAAGAAACGCGGCCTCGTCGCGCAGCTTGAGAAAACGGGCGACGCCGATGATGCAGCCGTAACGGCCGTCCTGGGCAGCTACACCCGCCCATGGGAGTGGGCGGCCTAAGCCACCACCATAAAGTCAGACAGTTGGGACGGGCTGCGGATGGGTGATCCACCGCAGCCCGTTTCGTTTCGTCTCCCATGCATCCGCCACACGGGACAGCCGGGGCAGGTTCGCCCCCCAATAGGCGTCGGCGTAGTCGGACAGATCCCGTTCGGGGTAGTTCACATAGACACCCGGCTGCGTGTAGGGCGCGACCACGGCGGCAAGCGCGGACTGCTGGGACTGCGCGATGGCAAGCCGCTCTGGCGTGTTGGCGATCGACTGCGCGTGCAGGATCATCCGCGCCGACCTATGCGGAAACGCCCCATCGGTAGCAGGCGGGTCGAGCGGTTCGAAATTCAGCTGGATCGCATTGGGCGGCGCGGTGCGGGCGACCTCGAATACCGCCGCCAAAGCCTCGTTCGAGAGCCAGTCCGGGAACATGTAGGACCGCGTGAGGAACGTGTTGCCGCCCACGACACCGGGTGCGCCGTAAAGATAGGCTGCCACATCGGACATCGACCCGGCCATGGCCGCCGCCTCGGGCAAACCTGCAGGCTGGCGCAGCACCTCGCCTGCGTCGCTGGCGAAGCTTTCATCGCCGCCTTCATCCAGACCCGACAACGTAACCAGCATCTGCCCGGGCACATCCGGGATCAACTGGAAATGCGTCCGTGCGCCTTCGCCGCCCGACCACACCTGCCACAAGTACAGCGCCTCGAGCGCCGCGCGGTGATCCAGCCGGACCGTGTGTTTCACCGCCTGCGCGCGGGGCAGGGGCAGCGTGTCGAAGGTCATCTCTTCGAGTATACCCAACTGTCCGCCGCCGATGCCGCGCGCGGCCCAGAACGCGCCCGTGTTCTCGCCTTCGTTCAAGGCATGCGAAACGCCATCCGCATCAATCATCCGCGCGCCCACCAGCCAATCCGCCATCAGCCCGCGCCGTTGCGATTGATAGCCAAAGCCACCGCCGGACATCAGACCCGCCGCCGCCACGCTGGAATAGACCCCGCCTGGCAGGGTCCGCCCCTTTGCGGCCAAGGCGGCATAGATATCGCCCATGGCCGCCCCGGGGCCGACCGTCACGCGGCCCCCCTCGACCCGGATCGCATTCATCCCGCGCAGGTCGAGCACAACGCCGGGCCCGCTGGAAAACCCCATCAGGCAATGCCCCCCGGACCGCAGCGTCAGCGGCACATCCTGCGCGCGCGCCCAGTCGACAGCCACGCGCAATGCCTCCCTTGAGGACGGCATAAGACGTAGCTCAGGCACGGTTTTGAAACGGGCGGCGTGGACAGTTGCCCAGTGGCCGGCCTGATCGTCCGAGGGCACAATCACGTCCAGATCTGGGTGCGCCGGCGGGACCATGCGCGCATGGGACATGCCCGGAATGGCCATAAGTGTTGCGATCCCAGCCGTAAATTGACGCCGAGACACCCGGTTTTTGTGCGGTTTTTGCATCATACGTGCCGATTACCCTTAGGTGCGCCGCAAAGGCATTCCCCTTACGTCAACCTATAGGCAAGTTTACGCCCAACAGGGATGGAAGGAAATCATATGTCTTTTGCCAAACACTTTGGCCGCGTTGTGGCGACCGGTCTGGTGGCTGCGACAACGGCGCTGGGCTTCGCGGCCCCCGCACACGCGACAAGTACAGTGAACGAAACCTGCTCTAGTATTGGCAAAGGCTATACTTGGCCCACCAATCATACGATCATTTTGACGGTCACGGCGGGCGAGGTCTACTCGATCAATGTCGGGTCAGAGAGCAGCTACCGCTACGCTCTTAACGGTTCGCTGGTGAATGGTGCGACGGCCAGCGCAAAAATCACCATTACCAGTGTCACCGGCAAGGAGTTCATCGAACGCAACAATACCGGCACGATGTCGATCAGCTGCTCGACGGGTGCCACAGGCGCTTCCGGCGGGGAAGAGCTTCAGGCGGGCTTCACCCCAACACAAATCCTGGGTCAGGCATCGGCCCTGTCCGGTTTTGTCAGCAACGCCACCAGCCGTGTGGCCGGTGGCACGCCTTCGGTCAGCATGAACAACAACGGCTTCTCGCTCAACGCCGCCGCACTGGGCGGATCGGGCGATGCGCTGTCCTTTGCCCAAGGCGAGGCACCGTCGGCTTGGAACGCATGGGTCGAAGGCCGCTACACCTCCTATGACGCCGACGCGTTTGACGGCGATCAGATGGAGCTGGCCTTTGGCGTCGACTACATGACTGGCCCCAACACCCTCGTGGGTGCGCTGGTGGGCTTTGGCCGCACCGATTTTGACGGCGACGGCACCACGCTGACGGGCGCATTTGATGCGGACGGCACGACTGTCGGTGTCTACGGCGCCACGCAAACCGGGGCGGGCCTGCTGATCGACGGGATGCTGGCCTATACCGATCTGGACTATGAAACCGATGACGGTTCTGCGACGGCTGCCTTTGGCGGCTCGCGCATGACCTTGGGCCTGTCGGTCCGGGGCGAGGTCGAGATGAACGGCATGCGGATCGAACCGACCGCCTCCTTCGTCTACGCAAAGGAAGATCAGGACGCCTATACCGACAGCGCATCAACCGCAGTGGCTGCGAATGAGGTCACGGCATCGCGCCTGTCCTTCGGGCCCAAGGTCCATCTGGCGCCCACGGTCAGCGATGGCGGCACCATGAACCCATGGGTGTCCATTGCCGCGGAATACACGGCAACCTCGGGCGATATCGCGAGCACCATCGACGGTGTCCCGGATCTGGACGAGGCGTGGAGCGCGCGTCTGGGCGCGGGCTTCACCTTTGACTTCGACGCAGGCGGCCAGGTTGAAGGCGCACTGGATATCGGTGGCCTTGGCGCCGGTGACTACAGCAGCGTCGGGATCAAGCTGATGTATGTGATGCCGTTCTAGGCAACCGACCAAAAAACCCATCAAGCGGCCCCCGATTTCGGGGGCCGTTTTCGTTTTGTCGCAGGTCCATCCCTCGACAGATGCCCTGCCGCGACCTAGCGTTTCCTCCCAAGACCTCGCCCAGACGCGAAAAAACAGACGTGGAAAGGGATGCCAATGGACGCCGTATTCAGCCGCCGCAAGATCGTCACCCCGGAGGAGCTTCGCGCCCTTAACCAGCGCAGCGACCTGTGGGGTGGGGTGCAGATGGCGTCGCATCTCGGGGCGATCCTCTTGGTGGGAACACTGCACGCGATGGCCATGGGCACGTGGTGGGTCCTTGCGACGGGGTTCGTGCTCGGCGTGTTGATCAATTTCCTCTATGCCGCGCAGCACGAACTCAGCCACGCGACAGTGTTCGCCACCCGCAAGGTGAATGAGGTCTTTGGCCGCCTCATCGGGTTCGCGATGATCTTCCCGCGCGACTTCGATCAAGTGATGCACTTCGCCCACCATTCGCACACGCAGGACTGGGAACGCGACGGGGAACTGGTGCGCGAGCCCTATACGCTGACGACCTATCTTTTGTGGCTGTCGGGCGTGACCTACTGGCGCAACCGCGTCGTGGGCGTCATCCGCCGCGCGCGCGGGATCATTGTGGAGCCCTATATCCGCGAGCAGGAAGAGGCCAAGATCATCCGCGAAAGCCGCCTGCATCTGGCGGGATATGGCGTGATCGCGCTGGTGTCGGTTCTGACGGGATCGTGGGCGGCGCTGACTTTCTGGATCATCCCGATGGTGCTGACCAAACCGGTCCATCAGTTGCAGAACACCATCGAGCATCTGGGCCTGACCCATGAGGACGATATCCTGAACAACACCCGCTCCACCCGCACGAACGCCGTTATGCGCTGGCTGTGCTGGCAGATGCCTTACCACACGGCGCACCACGCTTTCCCCTCGGTCCCGTTCTGGAAGCTGCGGGACCTCAACGACAAGATCGAAGATAAGCAGGGCGAGGTGCACCGCATGGGCTGGATCGAGTTTCAGCGCGAGGTCATCAGCCGTCTGGCCCAAAAGGACGAAAGCCAGTGGCCCATGAACGAGGTCTGGGTCTATCCCACGCGCGGCGGCACGGCGCGCATGCCGGCGGAGTAGCTACTCCGCCGCCACGGCCAACCCGGCATCCTGCCCCTTCTGGTAGAAATACCCCGGCTTCAGGATCACGTTCTTCAGTTTCGCATCATGCCAGACGTTGGACAGGTTCGCGCTCATCGGCGGGACGATCCATGGCCAGTGGCCAAAGACGGGTCGCCCCATGCGATCCTCATCCGCGCGGAAGCGGTCGAACCAACGGCTAAGGTCGTGGTGGTCGAGGATGCGCACCCCGTCCGCGCGGAAGGAGTGGATGACGGCGCGGTTGACCTCGACCACCGCCTGATCCCGCCAGAGGGGGTTGTCGTCCGAGGTATCGAGCCCCAGCGCCGCCGCAATCTCCGGCAGGCGGTTATAGCGGCGCGGATCCGCAAGGTTAAAGGACCCGATCTCGGTGCCCATGTAGAACCCGTTTGACGGGGCGGCCCCATAGACCACGCCCCCCACGTCCAGCGCCATGTTGGCCACCGCAGGCATCGCAAACCATTTGAGCCCCAGCGCGCCGAACCGGTCAGTGTCGGGGTGGCGCAGCGACACTTCCAGGATCGCCTCGCGCGGGATGTCGAACAGGTATGGACCCTGATCGCCAACACGGATCATGAGGGGCAGGGCATCAAAGGGTGTGCCGTCCCCCTGCCAGCCCAACGCGTGGGCGCGGTCGGTCAGCGCGACATTCTTGGGATCGCCAACGACCGAGCCATCCTGTTGCCGGTACCCGGCATAAAGGATCAGTTGGGGGTTCTCGATGAAGATGCCGCCATCTGGCGCAAAGACGGTGATCGACGGACGCAGGTCCCCGCCATTCGTGCCAAAGGCGATGTGATCCATCAGCGCGTCAAACACTTGCTGGGCCACGGCTGCGGGCGTGTTGATGGACGCGTCACGTCCGGCGCCGATCTCGCGCCGGTCGCGGACGGTCAGGCTCTGCCAGAAAAAGCGCCCGATGCAGCGATTGGAATTGCGCCACGCCAGCCGCGCGCCATAAGCCAGCTCGGCTTCGGTCTGAACATACGACCCCTCGCGCCGCATTTCGCCCGCGATCTGGTCCAGCCGCGCCTCCAGCGGCGTCTCTGCGCCGACCTCGTGATAGAATTGCCGCAGGAATGCGCGGGCCTCGCGCAGGCGGGTCGACAGCCCGTCGGCCGCGCGCAGGTGAAAGGACGGGGCCTGCACGGCCTCCTTGCCGATATCGAACTGCTCCAGCTTGTGCAGATCGGCCGCCGGTCCGTCCGCGCCTTGACCGGGCGCATAGATGAAAGACGCCACATGGCGCTGGGCCTTGCCCCATCCAAGCCGGTCGAGGCCGGTCACCATCTCATCGAGGAAGCCTTGCGGACCGCACAGGTGCGGGTGATCGCAATCGGGTCCGGTCAGCCCCCGCAGAACGCCAAGGGCCGCCTCGCCAGCGGGGCGGTGCGCATCCGCGCTCGTGTCGAAAATCTGCAGGTCATTGCTTGTTTCATCAGCCAATGCGCGCACGTGTTCGACCAGCCCTGGCGCCGTGTCGCCCCGAACCCACCATAAGATGCGCGTGGGGGTCGTGTCGGCCCGCATCCAGGCCACGGCGGGCGTGATACCGATCCCGGCGGCAAGGAACACGGGGCTGTGGCCCGAGGGCGCCATGAAGCCGCCAAAGGGATCGGAAATGCGCACGCTCTCCCCCACCTTTGCTTTGTCACTCAGCCAGCGTGACACGATGCCGTTGGCCTCCCGCCGGACGGTGATCGTGACCGCGCGTGCCTGCGCATCAATCTCGGTCAGGGTATAGCTGCGTTCGTGGCGGCGTCCGCCGATGGTGAATTCGAACAGCGCGTCCCGGCAGGCACTGCCGCGCGGGATGGGGGCGTCTATGGTGAACCGGTAGCACGTGTGGTGGTCGTCCAACGCCGTGCGCGCCACCAGAACCGCGTCACGCATCAGGTCCTTGCCCACGATCTGCCCGATCCGCGGGACACAGCCGCCACAGACACGGCCCGCACCCGTGGCGTGACAGATCGCCCCCACATCCCCGCCAAAGGCATCCGCCGCCACGACGATGTCGGCACGCGTGATGGATTTGCAGTGGCAAATGATGTCGGTCTGTGGATCGGCGTCCACCTGTCTGGGTTGAGTGTTCATGTCGGCACCTACGCAGCAATAAAATGACGCGACAGGGGCGGGGGCGCAGACCGGTTCGGTCGAAACTTATGCTGTGCGGTCAGGGGAGCTAACCTCCGTCGAACCTTGTGGACCCAGCACTGGACGCGAGGCTTGCACGCCGCGCCGATCACACTGTCTGCACTCAGAAAATAGCGAAAACCCACCCATCGCTGGGTACAGTGATACCACCTCGCGGCAGGCGATCCGCCTCGCCAAATTAGGGTAAGCGGGGCGGGTTAGGCGATCTGCGGCGCGGCCTTGGCAGCGCGGGGTCGCGCCGTTAGCCTTGAGGTCATGGGACAGCTTCACATCTACACCTCCGCCTGGGCGATGAAGCCCCACGATGACACCGGCACGATCCTCGATGATGGCGCGATTGCCGAAATGGTCGCAGATGCGGGCTATGCGGGGCTCGCGCTTGATCTGGGGGCCGCCGACGTGGCTGCCGCGCGCGCAATGCAACCGCATCTGGAACGACACGGGTTGACGCCCCTGATCGTGGCCTTCCCCAAAACGGTCGAAAGCCTGCGCGAGACCCTGATCATGGCCCGCGACATGGGCAGCCCCTTTGTGGATGTCATAGGTCAGGTCACGCCCCTGACGGTGGAGGGCATGATCCCGGTCATCCGCCGCTGGATCGACATGTCCGACGAAATTGGAATGCCGATCCAGTTCGAAAGCCACCGCAACTGCATCACCAACGATCTCTACACCACGCTGACCCTGCTCGACGCGATCCCCGAGATGCGGATGTGTGCGGACCTGTCCCACTATGTCGTGGACCGCGAGTTCTGGTTCCCGATGTCCCAGCGCGACCTTGGCCTGATCACCCGCATCCTTGAACGGTCGGACAGCTTTCAGGGCCGCGTGGCCAGCCGCCAGCAAATCCAGTTGCAAATCGACTTCCCCCAGCACCGCAAATGGGTCGATCTGTTCCGGGGCTGGTGGCACGAAGGCTTTGCCAGCTACCGCGCGCGCACGGACGCCGATTGCGTGTTCCTGTGCGAATTGGGTCCCCCCGAATACGCGATGACGGACGCGAGCGGGCGCGAGATGTCCAACCGCTGGGACGAGGCGCTGACCATCAAGCGCTGGGCCGAGGAGGCGTGGCAGGCCGCCGCGCCGGATTGACCCCCGCGCCCGCGCCCTAGCTTGGGTCGCATGGCTGTCCTGTCCCCCGTTCCCCGCATCGTCACCGCCTTGGGCTATGGCGCGCTGACCCATGCGAGCTTTGCGCTCGGCGTCGGGTCCATGATCGTGGGCATGGGCTTTGGGATGCAGTTGGGGCAGGGGCCATTCACTGGCGCTGTCGCATGGATCGTGAACCTGTTGTTGCTGCTGCAATTCCCGGTGGGGCATTCCCTGTTGCTGACGCCGCGCGGGCGCCGCGTTTTGGCCCGCCTGTCGCCTGCGCCGGGCGAAGACGGCAAGACGCTGGCCACGACAACCTATGCTTTCATCGCAAGCTGGCAGTTGGCGTTGCTGTTCTGGGGGTGGTCGCCCAGCGGGGTGATCTGGTGGCAGGCCAGCGGCACGGCGCTCTGGCTTTGGCTGGGCCTTTACGCGGCGGCCTGGGGTTTTCTCGGTCTGGCGATCCTCAATGGCGGGCCGCTGTTGCAATCGGGTGCGCTGGGCTGGCTGGCGCTGCTGCGCGACCGCGCGCCGCGCTTCCCCGACATGCCCACCCGGTTCCTCTATGCGTTTACCCGCAACCCGATCTATCTGGCCTTCGCCTGCACCCTCTGGACCGTCCCGGTCTGGAGCCCCGATCAACTCTTCGTCGCCGTGATCTGGACCGCTTACTGCGTGCTGGCACCGCGGTTCAAAGAGGCGCGGTTCATTGCAATCCACGGCGACCGGTTCCGCGCCTATCAGGCGCGCGTTCCCTATTTCCTCCCGTTTGTGAAAGGTAAATCATGACCACCCGCAATGATCTCGAGCTCTATGATCGCGTTGCCAGCAATTGGTGGTCCGACGACGTGCGGTGGATCCGAACGCTCAAGAACATGGTGCCGGGCCGGCTGTCGCATTTTGACACGTTGGTCGATTGGCAGGGCGCCGATGTGCTCGATCTGGGCTGCGCGGGCGGCTTCATGGCCGAGGCTTTGGCAGACCGCGGGGCGCGCGTCACGGGCATCGACCCCGCCGCTGACGCCATCACAGCGGCCCGCGCGCACGCAGCCCAAGGCGGGTTGGAGATTTCCTACGATGTGGGCGTGGGAGAGGCCTTGCCCTATGCGGATGCCAGCTTTGACCATGTGGTCTGTGTTGACGTCCTTGAACACGTCCAAGACCTCGCACAGGTCTGCCGCGAGATCGCCCGCGTCCTGCGACCCGGGGGACACCTGCTCTTTGACACGATCAACCGCAATCCGATCGCGCGTCTGGCCGTGATCACCGCCGCCGAGGATATCCTGCGCCTGCTGCCCAAGGGCACGCATGATCCCGCGATGTTCATCAAACCGTCGGAGTTGCGCGGGCATTTGACCGCCGCGGGCCTGACGCCCGGACCCATTACCGGCCTTGGGCCACGTGGCATCAACCGGCGCGGGGACCCTGTCTTTGGCCGCTTGCCGCTCACGACGATCCTTTACATGGGTCACGCCCAAAAGGGCTGAGCCACGCCATCGCCCACGCCCCGTTCAGGTTGCATCTGCTGACTGTGCCGCCGCCACCAACCCGCGAAGCACCTCGAAGGCGTCCTCCGCGCGGTCCGACGGGACAAACAGGTGGTCGTGGAAAAAGGCGGACACAGGGTTCACACCCATGCCGGCCTCTGCGAGGGCGGGCAATATCCGCGCGAGGAAGCCCACGGCCTCCAGCGCTGAATGCACCTGCAAGGTGATCATCCGGCATGGAAACACCGCCTCGATCCCCGCCGCGTCGGCCTGATCGGCCTCTAGGATCAGGGTCAAACCTTCGGCCTCGCGAAACGTCATCTGGGCGTGGGGTGCAAGGCGTGTGGCGTGTTCCTCGGGAACGGTCGCGAACACGAATGTGCGCGGGTCCAGACTTGGCGACATGGACGCCATCAGTGTCTGAAGGTTGGTGATTTGGGACATGGAGGCGCACCTTCGGTCGTGGCGTGAGACATGTGCATCAAGACACTGCCGCAGATCACAAGCGCAAGCCCAAAGGCTCGCCGATGCTGAGACGTTAGGCTGCCATCCTGAGGGCGGGGCGACGCGATCAGAGATGTGGGAGTATCGTGGTGCTGTTGGGGAGGATTGAACTCCCGCACTCAGGGTAGCGCCGCAGGCGATGCTCGTCAGTCGGGCCATCGCTGGAGCGGGGCAATCCAATTACAGATGTCGGGAAATCGTGGTGCTGCTGGGGAGGATTGAACTCCCGACCTCACCCTTACCAAGGGTGCGCTCTACCACTGAGCTACAGCAGCGCCGGTGTGGGCGGGGCTTAGACCGAAAGGGCGGGGTCCCGCAAGCCCCAAACAGGGGATTTCGCGCCCCTCACAGGGTGAGCGCCCATTGACCGCCCCGTGACCGCGCAGTCTGGACGCTTTGGGCCGGTTGCGCTAACCCAACCCCATGTCAAAAACCGGGGAAAACGGGGCCAAGCAGGCCGGTAAAGGCGGCAATGACCGCGAGGCACGGCTCAAGGCCGCGCTCAAGGCGAATATGGGTCGTCGCAAGGCGCAGGCCCGGGCGCGCAGCGCCGCCGACGACGCGGGCACCCACCCGGATACCAAGAAAGAGAGCAGCTGATGGATTCGATTGTTGTCACGGGCGGCGGTCCCCTCAAGGGCGCAATTCCGATTGCCGGGGCCAAGAACGCCTGTCTGACTCTGATGCCCGCCACGCTGCTGAGCGAGGAACCGCTCACGCTCACCAACGCGCCGCGTCTGTCGGACATCAAGACGATGACCGCGCTTCTGCAGTCGCTGGGGGCCGAAGTCACGGCGATGCAGGACGGCAAGGTTCTCGCCATGACATCCCACACGTTGGACAACCTGACAGCGGATTATGACATCGTGCGCAAGATGCGCGCCTCGATCCTCGTGCTGGGGCCGATGCTCGCCCGCGAGGGTCACGCGGTGGTCTCCTTGCCCGGCGGCTGCGCCATTGGCGCGCGCCCTGTGGACCTGCACCTGCGCGCGCTCGAGGCGATGGGCGCGGACCTCGAACTCAAGGAAGGCTACGTGCACGCGACCGCCAAGGGCGGCCTTGTGGGCGGGCAGTTCGAATTCCCGTTTGTGTCCGTGGGCGCCACCGAAAACGCCCTGATGGCCGCGACCCTCGCCAAGGGCACGACCGTCCTGAAGAACGCTGCGCGCGAACCGGAAATCGTCGATTTGGCCGATTGCCTGCGCAAGATGGGCGCGCAGATCGACGGTGACGGCACCTCGACCATCACGATCCAAGGGGTCGACCGCCTGAACGGGGCCACACACCCCGTCGTGACCGACCGCATCGAGTTGGGCACCTATATGCTCGCCCCCGCCATCGCGGGCGGGGAGGTCGAACTGATCGGCGGACGCCGCGACCTCGTGGGGGCCTTCGCCGACAAGCTCGAAGAGACCGGGATCGACATCGAAGACACCCCGCGCGGCATCAAGGTGATCCGCGCCAATGGCCCGGCCAAGGCCGTTGATGTGAAAACCGAACCCTTCCCGGGCTTCCCCACCGACCTGCAGGCGCAGATGATGGCGCTGATGTGCACGGCCGAAGGCACCTCCGTGCTCGAGGAAACGATCTTTGAGAACCGCTTTATGCACGCGCCCGAATTGGGCCGCATGGGCGCAAAGATCGACGTGCAGGGCGGCACGGCCACGGTGACGGGTGTGAGCCAGCTCAAAGGCGCGCCCGTGATGGCCACCGACCTGCGCGCGTCGGTCTCGCTCATCCTCGCGGGTCTGGCTGCTGAGGGGGAAACGATTGTGAACCGGGTCTATCACCTCGACCGCGGGTACGAGCGGGTCGAGGAAAAGCTGGGCGCCTGCGGGGCCAAAATCGAACGGGTGTCGGAATGAGTGACGCAAGTTTTGAGGATGGCGCGGAGAAACCTCTGCGCCTCGTCGCGTTCGAGGCCGAAGATCTCGCCGTCATCTCGTCGCTGGCGCAGGACGCCGTGTTCCCGGGGTCCGAGATGTCGTGGAGCGCCAAGGACCGCCGCTTTGCGCTGCTGATCAACCGCTTCCGCTGGGAAGATGCCGAGGCCGCCGACCGCCGCAACCGCCCGTTCGAGCGGGTACAATCGGTTCTCACCATCGAAACCGCGCAGAAGGTGCGCAGTCAGGGTGTGGACCGGGGCGATGCTGATACGGTCCTGTCGCTCTTGTCGATTGAATATGCCCAAGGTCCGGCTGGCGGAGAGGTGACGCTGACGCTCGCGGGCGACGGCGTGATTGCGGTGACTGTCGAGGCGCTCGAGATCACTCTGCGCGATGTGACGCGTCCCTACATTGCGCCGTCGCGGTCCAAACCGGGCCACCCTAACTAATGCAAGTCCGTTCCCTGACTGGGGAGCATCACGCGGCGTGGGCCGCGCTCCGTCTGGAGGCGTTGGAAGGTTATCCGCAGAACTTCATCACCACGGCGGATGAGTTTCGCGCCCGCACGACCGAAGATCATCGCGCGATGTTGGGTCATGGACGGTTCCGGGGGCTGTGGGATGGCGACAAGCTGATCGGGATGGCGGCCTATCTGCCCGTGGGTTTTGCATCCGCTGCCCACCGGGTTGAGATTGGCGCGTTCTACATCACGCCCGCCCATCACGGAACGGGTGCCGCAGACACGCTGATGACTACGTTGATCGACGAGGCCCGGTCAGATGGTCGTCGGCAGATGGAACTCTTTGTCGCGACGAGCAACCCGCGCGGCAAACGGTTCTACGAACGCCACGGGTTCACCGTGCAGGGCCTGTTGCCCAACGCGGCCCTCATCCAGGGTGAAATGACGTCGGACCATTTCATGACCCGCGACCTGCGCGACTGACGCGCTGCGCCCAACCGCCGCTTGAGGCCGCGCGCACCCCGCGCTAAGTGGCCCAACATGCAATACCTCGCCACCACCGATCCCGACTTTGAGGCCCGTTTCACCGACGTGCTGAACGCGAAACGCGAAGACAGCCCCGACGTGGACGCCGTGGTGGCCGACATCATCGCGGACGTGCGCGCGCGTGGCGATCAGGCGGTGATCGATCTGACGTCGAAGTTCGACCGCCTGAACCTCGCCCCCGATACGCTGGCCTTCAGCCGCGAGGAAATCCTCGCCCACTGCTTTACCGTGCCGTCCGAGGAGCGCGCGGCGCTGGAACTCGCCGCCGACCGCATCCGCGCCTATCACGAACGGCAACTCCCCGAGGATCAGATGTGGGAGGACGCGACGGGCGCGAAACTCGGCTGGCGCTGGACGCCCGTCTCTGCCGCGGGGCTCTACGTGCCCGGTGGCTTGGCCTCCTACCCGTCGTCGGTCCTGATGAACGCGATCCCGGCCAAGGTGGCGGGCGTGGGCCGTTTGGCCATCGTGGTGCCCACACCGGATGGCAAGGTGAACCCGCTTGTCCTGTTGGCTGCGCAAATCGCCGGCGTGGATGAAATCTACCGCATCGGCGGCGCACAGGCCGTGGCGGCACTTGCCTACGGCACCGACACCATCGCGCCCGTGGACAAGATCACCGGCCCCGGCAATGCCTTCGTCGCTGCAGCCAAGCGACGTGTCTTTGGCAAGGTGGGTATCGACATGATCGCGGGTCCGTCCGAGATCCTCGTGGTGGCCGACGCCGACAACGATCCCGCATGGATCGCGACCGACCTTCTGTCGCAGGCCGAACATGACGCAAGCGCGCAATCGATCCTGATCAGCACCGACGAAGCCTTTGGTCGCGCCGTCGGGGCGGAGGTCGACCGCCAACTCGAAACGCTCGAACGCGCGGACATCGCAGGCGCATCCTGGCGCGATTTCGGGACGATCATCACCGTGCGCGATCTGGACGAGGCCGTGGCGATCACCGACCGCATCGCGCCTGAACACCTAGAACTTTGCGTGGCCGATGCTGAAGGTCTGGCCGGGCGGATCACCCATGCCGGCGCGATCTTCATCGGCGCGTGGACGCCCGAGGCGATCGGCGATTACGTCGGCGGCCCGAACCACGTCCTGCCCACCGCGCGCTCGGCACGCTTCTCCTCGGGTCTGTCGGTTCTGGATTTCATGAAACGCACGACGCTGGCGCAGATGACGCCAGAGGCGCTCAAGGCCATTGGCCCTGCGGCGGAAACGCTCGCCACATCCGAGAGCCTTCAGGCCCACGGGCTGAGCGTTCGGGCACGTCTGGATCGATTGAACGAGTGATGGCGGACCCTCGCCGATACATCCGAAACCTTAGGATCAATGCGCCCTTGATCTACAGTGTTCTGTGCGCGGTTGCGGCGGGTTGCGTGACTTTCGCGCTTGTGACGGTTTTTGGGACGCCGGTGTTTTCACCTTGGATGTTGGCCCTAATGGCGGCTTTTCTGGTCGCCTTTGCGCTGCCTGTCATTGAAGGGGCAAATGTCGTCTATCGGCGCAGCAACGGCGCGACCGCAGAATGGCTTTATGGCGCGTGGCATATCGGCATGGCTTGGGCAGCGTTCATGATGCTGAGCAATTGGCCAGAGCCGGGCACAAATCCCGGCGTCGTTTTTGTGCTGAACGCCGCACTTGGGATGGTTGTTGGTGGCGTGATCCTG
This sequence comes from Pseudomonadota bacterium, assembly GCA_038527375.1. Lineage (GTDB taxonomy): Bacteria > Pseudomonadota > Alphaproteobacteria > Rhodobacterales > Rhodobacteraceae > Shimia_B. Next base: position 52,708 of record JBCBFU010000014.1, read on the forward strand.
TCACAGGCAAACAAGGGTCCGCAGGTTGCACCGCTGGATGACCAATACGGGCCTGCCGTCCTGCATGATGTGCGTGGATGGTATCGCGCGATGTATCGCGTTTGGCCATTTGCAGCGACGGGACTCCTCACGGCGTTGATGTGGGACGCTCGCACCGGCGACGCCTACCTTGCATTTCAACTGTGTTTCTTTCCCCACTTGCTGCGCCCGGCGGAGCCTGCGAAAACGCGCGCCTACGCCTTTCTTCCAATGGTGGTCATTTGCACGTTCGGTGCGATTTGGGCGCTGTTGTCAGTTTCGTAACGGCGCAGCGACGCGTGGGTGATTGTTTGTCGCAGGCACGTCGTGCTAACTGACCCCAAATGAGCAAGATCACGCACATATCGCTGGACGATGCGAACCTGCCCGCCCCCACGCCCGAGATCGAGCAGGAGCGCAAGGTCGCCATCTTCGACCTGCTCGAAGACAACAGCTTTGCTCTGCCCAATCGCGAGGATCGCGCGATCCCGCCCGGGCCCTACAAGCTGACCTTGGCGATCCGCGAGCGGATGTTGGTCTTTGAACTTCAAACGGAATCCGGCGATCCGGCGGGCGCGTTCCACCTGTCGCTGGGTCCCTTCCGGCAGGTGGTGAAGGACTATTTCCAGATTTGTGAAAGTTATTTCGAGGCCGTGAAGACCCTGCCGCCCAGCCAGATCGAAACCATCGACATGGCGCGCCGGGGTATCCACAACGAGGGCGCCCGCGTCCTTCAGGAACGCCTTGAAAACAAAGCGGAAGTCGACACCGACACCGCCCGGCGCCTGTTCACCCTGATCTGCGTTCTGCACTTCGGGGCCTAGGCTTGGCCGACGCGCTTCCCCAATCGGTTCTGTTTTGCTGCGACCACAACGCAGTGCGCAGCCCCATGGCCGAGGGGTTGATGAAAAAGTTCTACGGAACAGAGACTTACGTGCAATCCGTCGGCGTCAAGAACGACATGGAAATCGACGGTTTCTCTGTCGCCGTCTGTGGCGAGATGGGGGTGGAGCTTGCCCGTCACCGCTCGCGCAGCTTTGACGAGATGGAAGATTGGGGTGACGATCTGTCGTCCTTCGATTTGGTGGTGGCGCTGTCCCCGGCCAGTCAGCGCCGCGCCCTTGAATTGACGCGGTTTTATTCGCTCGACGTTGAATACTGGCCGATCCTCGATCCCACGGGGTTGGGTGAGGGGCGCGAGGACAAGCTGGCCAGCTACCGTCAGGCCCGTGACCAGATCATCGAGCGTATTCAGGGCAAATGGGGTCCGCCGCCTGCGGGCTGAGCGTCACGCCGCGTCCAGCGCGTCGACCTGCTGACCCTGATCTCGCCCTGCGCGATAGGCCTCGGCAGCCTCGACCAGACCCTCAAAGAGCCTGCGGTGCCTGCGGGCATAAAACAGGTGCTCCGGGTGCCATTGCACACCCAGCATAAAGGGATCTTCGACCCGCTCAATCGCCTGCACCATGCCCGCGTCACTGCGCGCCGCCACGCGCAGCCCATCACCCAGCCGATCCACTGCCTGAGAGTGCAAGGCATTGACCGACATGGGTAAATCGCCCGCCAAAAGGCTCAGACGCGTGCCCGCCACAACCCGCACACGCTTGCGCGGCAGGATTGTTTTGATGTTGCGCGTCCCGAAGGTCGTGTAGGCGTCCTGATCCAGCGTCCCACCCATCGCGATGTTCAGCATCTGACTGCCGCGACAGATGCCCAGTAGGGGGATGTTTTCGGACCATGCGCGTTTGACGATGTGACGCTCCAACGCGTCACGCTCGGGGTCGATGCGGGCGGTCATCATGGGCTGCATGTCATAGAGCGCGGGCGCAATATCGTCGCCGCCGCCGATGATGATGCCGTCGACCGCGTCGACGTTCACGTCGTACCCGGTTTGCCAACGGACCGCGCGACCGCCCGCCAACCAGACATTGAAGGCTAAAAGCGGGAAGATGCGCCAGCCCGAGCGGCGCGAGACCGTTACACCGATGCGCACCCTCATGCCGCCACCCCGTCGCGCAGGAGTGCTGTGCGCCGCGCCTCGATCAACTTGCCCACGGTCGCAGGCCAGTCGCCGCGCCACCGGCTCCAATCCGCGCGCTGCTTGCGCCACGCGCGCCGCATATCCGCCAACAGCACCGGGTCATCCGCGATGCGTTCAAGGATGACCCAGCGGTTCCATTCCAGCGCGACGGACCAATTGGCCTCGTCAATGCGGCAGTCCGGCAACCGGTAATGAAAGGCCGGACGGGGCGACAGCTTGTGGCCTTTGGGCAGACCGCGGCGCAGCTGATCCTCGTCCAGATGGGCCAGGGCCGGCAGCAGATCGAGCGCGCGGTTGCGGTTGGGCGTATCCTTCAGATACCGCGCGATCAGGTCGCCGGGCTGCGCATCCGGCGTGTCCACCAGCCAATCGCCAAAGCGCCGCGGCCAAGGGTCGATAAAGGGAACCACCCGGCGCGAGCCGTCGACCTCTCCCAAATCGCGCAGAAGGTCGTCACACAGCGCAAAGGCTGTGCAAATCCGCAGGAGCCGCGCGAAATCCTGCGGCACCTCGACATTCAGATGGACCCCAAACCCGAGGAGGAGCCCGTCACGTGTCCCCGTGGCGCCGATGCGGGCCAGCGCGTCACACAACGCATTCACATGCGGCAGTTCCCCTTGCTCCAAGGGCTCGGTTACGATCTCAACGGGGATCACCCTGCGCGCGAGCTGGCCCAGCGGGCCATCCTTGCGGGCGGCCTCAAACGCGGTGTCGAGATAGACTTCGATCCGACCAATGGCTGAATCTGAGACCTCGAACCCTTTGGAGGATTGCCCCACCTGACCGCCCAACTGGGTGGCGACGCAGTCTGCGGCGGCCTCGGCCGAGATCCCGCCAAATTCGATCTCGATCCCGCAGCGGCGCGCGGGTCCGTGCGGAGTGGGAAGGAAGGTCGCAAGCGGGAGGCTGTCAAAGACTGCGGGCATGCCCCGCAAACGCATGACCCCGGCAAAGCGTTCCATCCCTTGCCGGGTTGGTCGCTGTCGGCTAGCTCAATCTGGTAGTGTCAGACAGGAACGCGACATGTCCCATCCCGCCATCACTCGCTATTTCGAGGCCTTCAATCGCGGCGACATCCCCGGCATGGTGGCCGAGCTGACGCCCGACATCGCGCATCACGTGAACGAAGGTGACGTGCGTATCGGGACCGAGGCGTTCGCAGCCTTCTGCGCGCACATGAACCGCTGCTATGAGGAACGCCTGACCGAGATGGTGATCTTCGCGCAGGAGGATCGCGGCGCGGCGGAATACATGGTGAATGGCACCTATCTGGCCACCGATGACGGCTGCCCCGAGGCGCGCGGGCAGACCTATCGCCTGCCTGCGGGATCGTTCTTTACCTTGCGCGACGGCAAGATTGCCCGCGTGACAACCTACTACAACAAGTCCGACTGGATCGCGCAGGTCGCATGAGGGTTGCGCTGCTCTCTGGCCCGGATATGGAGGCGGCGCTTGATGACATCGCGGCGCTGCGGATCACGGTGTTTCGGGACTGGCCGTACCTCTATGACGGGGACATGGCATACGAGCGGTCCTATCTGGCCGCCTATGCCCAAGAGGGCGCTGTGTGCGTGGGCGTCTATGACGGCGACACGCTTGTCGGGGCCTCCACGGGCGCGCCCATGGTCCAACATGCTGACGATTTCGCTGCGGCTCTCCCGCCCGAGATGACGCCGGAGACGGTGTTCTACTGCGCCGAAAGTGTCCTTCTTGCCCCCTATCGCGGTCGGGGCTTGGGGCATCGCTTCTTTGACGCGCGGGAGGATCATGCGCGCGGCTTGGGCTTTGCGTGGTCGGTTTTTGCCAGTGTGATGCGGCCCAAAGATCACCCGGCGCGGCCGGAGGACTACCGAGGGCTCGATCCGTTTTGGCGGGGGAGGGGATACGCACCCGTCCCGGATGCGGTTGCGCAATTCGGCTGGAAGGATGTCGGCGACACCCAAGAGACGGCCAAGCCGCTGCAACTCTGGGCCCGCGCGTTGTGAGGATCGCCGCCGCCGCATATGCCATGGACCCGCTGACCTCGTGGGAGGCCTATGAGGCCAAGTTGACCCGCTGGATCGCCGAGGCCACCGATGGGGGCGCTGATCTGGCCGTCTTTCCCGAATACGGCGCGATGGAACTGGCCGCGATATCCGGGCAGGCGGGCGATCTTGAGGCATCGCTGCACGCCGTGTCTGCGTGCCTGCCACAGGTCGATGACCTGCACCGGTCCCTGGCGCGCCGCTTTGACCTGCACATCCTTGCGGCCTCTGCCCCCGTCTTTGACCCCGCCTTTCATCCCACGCGCCCGGTCAATCGCGCCCGCCTCTTTGCGCCCTCAGGCGCGGTGGGTGTGCAGGACAAGCAGATCATGACCCGGTTCGAGCGTGAGGTCTGGGATGTGCATCCCGGCGGCCCGCTCCGCGTGTTCGATACCGCGCTGGGGTCGGTGGCGATCCTGATTTGCTACGACGCCGAATTCCCGCTTCTGGCGCGGGCGGTGGTGGCGGCAGAGGCCAAGATCCTGCTGGTGCCGTCCTGCACGGACACTACCGCGGGCTATTGGCGGGTCCGGATCGGGGCCATGGCACGCGCGCTGGAGGGGCAGTGCATCGTGGTGCAGGCGCCCACTGTGGGCGATTGCGACTGGTCGCCCGCCGTCGATGAAAACCGGGGTGCCGCCGGGGTCTTTGGCCCGCCGGATGTCGGGTTTCCCCAGACAGGATGCCTTGCCATAGGGGACATGGACGCCCCCGGTTGGGTCTTTGCCGATGTCGATTTGACCGCTGTCGACGCCGTGCGGCAGGCAGGCGCGGTTCGCGGTCTGGCCCACTGGGACGAACAGAAGGCCAGAACCCAGCGTTGCGAACAGGTGCCGTTGATCTGATTGCCCTGTTTTCCCTTGAAATTGTGCGCGTCGGCGCTCATTTAGGGCCACGCCTGCCAGATGGGGCAGGAGCCAAGCATTGGAGAGACCATGGCCAAGGAAGAACCACTCGAATTTCCCGGTGTCGTGAAGGAACTCCTGCCGAATGCGACGTTCCGGGTCGAGTTGGAAAACGGCCATGAGATCGTCGCCACGATGGCGGGCAAGATGCGCAAGAACCGCATCCGTGTTCTGACCGGCGACAAAGTGCAGGTGGAGATGACGCCCTACGATCTGTCGAAGGGCCGCATCAACTATCGCTTCAAGTAATGCCGCACGCCGCGTCGCCGCGCCTGATCCTCGGATCGGGTTCGCCCCGGCGACTGGAATTGCTGGGTGTGCTGGGCCTGACGCCGGACGCCGTGCGCGCCCCGGACGTGGATGAGACGCCCTTGAAGGGCGAGCTGCCGCGCCCCTATTGCCTGCGCGTGACCGAGGCCAAGGCCGCCGCCGTGCCCGCAGAGGATGGGGATGTCGTCCTGTGCGCCGACACCACGGTTGCTCTGGGCCGTCGCATCATGGGGAAACCGCAGGACCGGGCCGAGGCCGACGCATTCCTGTCGGCCCTGTCAGGCCGCCGCCACAGCGTGATCACCGCCGTCGCGGTTAAGTCAGACGGCAACGTGCGCGTGCGCGACGTGGTCAGCAAAGTTCGGATGAAAACGCTCACCTCCAGCGAGATCGCGGCCTACCTCGAGACTGGCGATTGGGAGGGCAAGGCGGGTGGCTACAGCATCCAAGGCCCCGCCGGGGCGTTCATCCCGTGGATCAGTGGCAGCTATCAGGCGATCATGGGACTGCCATTGACCGAGACCGCCAATCTGCTCCGCACGGCAGGTGTTTCCGTCATGGGGCTGCGATGAAGGGCCGTCTGATCGCGCTTGACCATGTGAACGGCGTCGAGACTGCCGCCCTGATGGTCGACGGCAAGCTGCAGGACCTCTTGGTGTCGGATGCGCGGGTTCTGGCGCTGGGCACGATCATCCGGGCGCGCGTGGACAGGCCTCTGAAAGGGCAGGGCGGTGTGATGGTCACGTGGCCTGCGCGCGGCGACGCGCCTGCGGGGACAGGTTTTTTGCGCCGGGCCAAGGGGCTCGCCACGGGCGAGGACGTGTTGGTTCAGATCAGTGGCTACGCCGAGGCGGGCAAGGCCCAGCCCGTCACCGACCGCGTCCTGTTCAAAAGCCGCCACGCCATCGTCACGCCCGGCGCGCCGGGTATCAATGTCAGCCGCTCGATCAAGGATGACGACCGGCGCGATGCGCTCAAGCTACTGGTGCTGGAAAGTGTCGATGAGATCCCGCACGGTCTGATCCTGCGGAGTTCTGCGGCCCAGGCACAAGACGACGATATCAGCGCCGACATCCTCGACACCTTGGCGCTTGCCGAAGATGTTTTGTCCATGGACGGGCAGGGCGTGCTGATGCCGGGGGACAGCGCCCATCGATTGGCATGGCGTGAATGGACCGATCCCGCGCAGGTCGACACCGCACCCGGCAGTTTTGAAGACCACGGTATCCTCGATGCGCTTGAGGATCTCGACAGCCCGCTCGTCGATTTGGGCGCAGGCCATCACATGGCCGTGGAACCCACGCGCGCGCTGGTGGCGGTCGACGTCAATACCGGGCGCGACACCTCGCCCGCGGCGGCGTTGAAGGCAAATCTGGCTGCACTTGCGGATCTCCCGCGCCAGCTTCGCCTGCGCGGTCTGGGCGGTCAGATCACCGTGGACCTTGCCCCCGTGCTCAAACGCGACCGCAGGCAAATTGAGACAGCGGCGCGGGCCGCCTGCCGTGCCTGTGCGGTTGAAACCGAAGTGATCGGGTGGACGCCGCTGGGCCATCTCGAGCTGAAACGCAAGCGCGAACGGCGTCCCTTGTCCGAGGTTTTGGGATGACTTGTCCGGTGTGCCGTAAACCTTCTGTTAACCAATATCGCCCATTTTGCTCCAAGAAATGCGCGGACGTGGATTTGGGGCGTTGGCTCGCTGGGGAATATCGCGTGGAGACGGAGGAGCAGGACGAAGCCGCGTCCGAACCGCCGCGCCACTGATCCGGTTGCCCAGGGCCAAACACCGTAGCACGCGCGCGGACGCAGCCTTTGGACACGGCGATGCTCGACTTTTGGACCTTTGATACCGGCACGCGGGCGCCTGAATGGGCGGATGCTGAACCGGCCCAGCCCTCCACGCTCCCCAATTTGGCGTCCGGTCTGGTTTGGCCATCCGTGCAAATCCTTCAACTGACATGGCAAGACGATGTCCATGACGGCGGTTTTCTGACCACCGGGATCGACGGGTATTACGGGTCAGACACACTGATCCTTGATTTTTCGGGTGATTTTGGCGGCCTGACTGCGACGGGCATTTCGTTCACCGGGCTTGCCTCGTACACGACCAAGGAGGTCGTGACGCTGTCTGACGGGCAGGTGCTGTCCTTCGATGTTCTGAATTTCGAAATCTACGATATCACCGCCAGCGACGGCGCGGACATGGTCGTCACCGAAGGTGGCGATGACATCTTGCGCGGGGGCGACGGGGCCGACCATCTCGATGGTGCGGGCGGCAACGATACCCTGTTCGGTGGCGCAGGCGACGACGCTCTCTTTGGCGGGTCGGGCAATGACCGGCTGATCGCAGGCACGGGTGAGGATGTGCTGACCGGCGGCGCGGGTGCCGACACGTTCGTGTTTGCCGTTGACGGCGCGACCAAGCGGATCACGGATTTCGAGGCTGGCGACACCATCGAGGTCACGGGATTTGCCACGGGCTTTGACATCAGCGATGTGCAATGGTTCGACCAAGACACGGTCATCTCCGGGACGCGCGCAACCAACGCCAACCGCTCCGTGACCGAGATCACGGCCACGCAAGTCGGCGATGACGTCCACGTGCATTTCGGGGGATCTGACAAGCTCTTCTCGCTGATAGACACCCCCATGGCCACCCTGACACTGATCTTCGAGGGCGCCACCTCCAGCGATCTGAGCTTTGACGATTTTCTCCTTTTGTAGCGTCCGACATTTTGCGCGGGTCCACGCCAAATCGCACTGGACACCCTTCACCGCCTCTACTAAGACGCCTGCACCCAGCGCATCGCGCTCCCGTGCCCGGGTAGCTCAGGGGTAGAGCAGTGGATTGAAAATCCTCGTGTCGGTGGTTCGATTCCGCCCCCGGGCACCACAAAATCAAAGAAAACCAATGAGTTACAAGAGATCGACATGTGTCGGTTTCGAAAATTC
>JBCBFU010000015.1:0-57981 GCA_038527375.1 Pseudomonadota bacterium
CGCAGGATGTGATCCCTGAGCGTCTGCCGCCGTCGTCTGGCCCGAAATATCCCAGTATGACGTTGGGAGCGCGAGAGGCGGCGCCTCTCGCCGCCGCCGCAGGCGGCCCCCCCCCCCGAGAAACCGACTTAAAGCGCTGAAATTTCGGACAGGATGCGTGCCCAGCTCCGGGTGCCTTTATGAAAGCTGCTGAGATCATATTTCTCATTGGGCGAATGAATCTGGTCGTCATCCTTGCCGAAGCCAATCAACATCGCGTCCATACCAAGCACGTCCTTGAAATGCCCTGCGATGGGGATCGAGCCGCCGCAGCCCACATAGGCCGCCGGTTGCGGCCATTCTGCCGACAGCGCGGCGCGCGCGGCCTCGAATGCAGGGTGGTCGATGGACATCTGCGAGGCGGCTGAATTGCCGTGCCCGGTCCAGCGGACCTCGCAATCAGCGGGCAGCATATCTTGGACCATCGCGCGGAAACTGGCCCGGATCGCCTCGGGGTCCTGGGTTCCCACAAGGCGGAACGACACCTTGGCCGAGGCCTCGGACGGCAGCACGGTCTTGAACCCGTCCCCGGTATAGCCGCCCCAGATCCCGTTAACCTCGCAGGTTGGGCGCGACCAGATCATCTCGAGAGCGCTGCGATCCTGCTCGCCTGCAGGGTCCGACAGGCCGACCGCCCCTAGAAAGTCCGAGTGATCAAAGCCGAGCGCCTCCCATTGGCCTTTCACCTGACCGGGCAGTTCCGGCACCCCGTCGTAGAAGCCGGGGATCGTGATGCGCCCCGTGTCGTCATGGAGCGATGCGAGGATGCGCGACAGAACCCGGATCGGGTTCATCGCCGCCCCGCCATACATGCCAGAATGCAGGTCCTTCGACGGCCCGGTGATGGTCAACTCTTCACCCAGCAACCCGCGCAATTGGGTGATGATGGTCGGTGTCTCGTCCCCAAAGAGGCCCGTGTCGCAAATCAGCGCGATATCGGCGGTCAGCTCCTCGGCGTTTTCCTGCATGAACGGGACAAGAGAGGGCGACCCGCTTTCCTCCTCACCCTCAAAGAAGATCGAGATACGGCAGGGCAGGCTGCCATGTTCCGCTTTCCAGGCCCGGCAAGCCTCGACAAAGGTCATCAACTGGCCCTTGTCGTCGGAAGACCCGCGTCCCCGGATCACCGGGCCCACGGCTGTTTCCTCCAGCGCCGGATCGAACGGGTCGCGGTCCCACAGGTCAAGCGGGTCCACGGGCTGCACGTCATAGTGTCCATAAAACAGGACATGGGGCGCGCCCTCGGGCCCGTCGTGATGGGCCACCACCATGGGGTGTCCCGGGGTCGGGCGCTTCGAGGCGTCAAACCCCAGCGCGGTCAAATCCGCCACGAGCCAATCCGCAGCCGTATCGCAGTGGGATTTGAAAGCAGGATCGGTGGAAATCGACGGTATGCGCAGCAATTCGAGCAACCGATCCGTCGCCTGGGACAAGTCAGAGTCGATGCGGGAGAGGACAGGATCAAGCATGTTCGCGCCTTATGAGAGTTCGTCTTTCGGAAACCCTATCCCCGATAGACCCGGCGTCCAGCGCAATTGATCCAGATCAAGGCAGCAAGCCACCTGAGCGCGTCAATTTGTGACTTGGAACGATTCCAAAAGCGAACATATACAGCCCATGTAATTGAAAGGGCCTGATCTTGGACCAGAACGCCTATCTCGACGCGGCTTTGCAGAAACTCCACGACGAAGGTCGCTACCGCACGTTCATCGATATTGAACGTGAAAAGGGCGCGTTCCCGAATGCGGTGTGGACACGGCCCGACGGGTCCAAGCAGGACATCACCGTGTGGTGCGGCAACGACTACCTGGGCATGGGGCAACACCCCGCCGTTTTGGCCGCGATGCACGAAGCGCTCGATGCCACCGGGGCAGGCTCGGGCGGGACGCGCAATATCTCGGGCACGACGGTCTATCACAAACGGCTCGAGGCAGAGCTGGCGGACTTGCACCGCAAGGAGGCTGCACTCCTCTTTACTTCGGCCTACATCGCCAATGACGCGACGTTGTCGACGCTGCCGAAACTCTTTCCCGGTTTGATCATCTACTCGGATGCGCTCAACCACGCGTCGATGATCGAAGGGGTGCGCCGCAATGGCGGGGCCAAGCGGATTTTCCGCCACAATGACGTGGCCCATCTGCGCGAATTGCTCGAGGCCGACGATCCCGCGACGCCCAAACTGATTGCATTCGAGTCGATCTATTCCATGGACGGCGATTTCGGCCCCATAGAAGAGATCTGCGATCTGGCCCAGGAATTCGGCGCGCTGACCTATATCGACGAGGTTCACGCCGTGGGCATGTACGGCCCGCGCGGGGCCGGGGTGGCCGAACGCGATGGGTTGATGGGGCGCATCGACATCATCAACGGAACCATGGCCAAGGCCTATGGTGTGATGGGCGGCTATATCGCGGCGAGCGCGAAAATGGTCGATGGCATCAGGTCTTACGCGCCGGGCTTCATCTTCACGACATCGCTTCCGCCTGCAATTGCTGCCGGCTGCGCGGCGTCTGTTGCGCATCTCAAGACCGATCAGGCGCGCCGGGACGCCCATCAGGCGCAGGCTGCCGCGCTCAAATTGCGGCTCAAGGGCCTTGGCCTGCCGCTGATCGATCACGGCAGCCATATCGTGCCCGTGCACGTGGGCGATCCGGTCAAATGCAAGATGATCTCGGACATGTTGCTCGATGACTTTGGCATCTACTGCCAGCCCATCAATTTCCCGACCGTGCCCCGCGGTACCGAGCGGTTGCGCTTTACGCCCAGCCCAGTTCACGGCCCGCGCGAGATGGACGCGCTTGTTCACGCGATGGACAGCCTGTGGTCACACTGTGCGCTAAATCGCGCCGAACTGGCCGGGTAGCCCCTGTTCTGCGGGTGCAAAGGCCCCAAACACATGATATAGCCTCACAAAAGGGGGCAGGCGCACGAATCGCGTCGCATGTATCGGGGTTTGAGCATCACCATGATTGGCCGTTGGGGACAATCTGAGAAGGATGAGGTCGTCGAGACGCCAAAAGGCTTTGACGACTACGATCTTCGGTTGGGTGACGTCATGCGCGGTGAACGCGCGACGATGGGCAAATCCCTGTTGGACGTGCAGCGCGAGCTCAAGATCAAGGCGGCTTATATCGCGGCCATCGAAAACGCCGATCCGTCTGCCTTTGATACGCCCGGATTTATTGCGGGTTTTGTGCGCTCCTACGCCCGCTACCTGAACCTCGATCCCGATTGGGCGTTCCAGACATTCTGCGACGAGGCAGCGTTTGAACCGGTGCACGGCATGTCCACCGACGCGCTGCCGCTGCGCAAGGCGCGTGAGGATCGGCTGGCGGTTGCGGCGGGCGTCGACCCGCTTGCCACTCCCAATGTGCCCTTCCGCCCCGCGACCGAAAGCGTGCTGGACCAGATCGAACCGCGGGCCATCGGTTCGTCCCTTGTTCTTCTGCTGTTGATCGGCGGGCTGGGCTTTGGGGGCTGGTCGGTCCTGCAAGAGGTGCAGCGCGTGAACGTGGCACCTGTGGACCAGGCCCCGCGCGTCGTGTCGCAGCTTGATCCGCTGGCCGAGGCCGTGCGCCCCGCGACCGCCCAAGACGGCGGCGCGGCTCAGGCATCGCTTCAGGCGGGATTGTCGACCCCGGCCACCGATACACTCGATCGCCTTTACCGTCCCCAAGCGCTCGACGTGCCTGTGATGGTGGCGCGCGATGCGCCGATTGCGACGTTGAACCCGGATGCCCAAGGCGTCTTTGCCGCCGCCGCAACGGCCCCGCGCGCGGACACCTTGCCCAGCATCGGCGGTGTCGAGGCTGCCGTGGCCGAGGCGATCAGCGGCGTTCAGGTGGTCGAACCGGATGTCCCCGAGGTCGTGCTCTTTGCCGTGCGCGGATCGTGGGTGCGCGTGCGGGCCGCCGATGGCTCCATACTGCTCGAAAAGGTGCTCGACGCTGGGGAAGAATACGTTTTGCCCACGACCGAAGAGGCCGCGAGCATTGAACGCGCGGGCAATTCCGGCTCGCTCTATTTCAAGGTCAATGGCGATGTCTACGGCCCCGCTGGCCCCGGCACCACCACGGCCAAGGCCGTGACACTGTCGGTCGAGGCGCTGCAAGAGCGCTATGAAATCGCCGACCTCACGCAGGATGACGCGTTGGCGCAATTCGTGGCCGTCGCGGATGCGGGTGCCGCGACCGAATGATCCCCGCGACATCACTGGGCGTTGCCCGGTGGTTGCCCGTTCATATATCCACATCACAGGTGCAATCGGTCGCCACGCGCGGGTGTCAATTCCGCGCGCGATGTGTAAGGTTGCGTTGACAGTCTGTTCGCAAGGAAGCCCGCGATGTCGCTGAACCACATTCGCCCATGGCGCAATATCGACCGCCGCAAGAGCCGCCAAATCATGGTGGGCAATGTGCCGGTGGGCGGCGACGCCCCGATCAGCGTTCAGACCATGACGAACACCGTGACGACCGACATTCCCGGCACCATCGCGCAAGTGCAGGCCGCCGCGGAAGTGGGCGCCGATATCGTGCGCATCTCTGTGCCCGACGAAGCGTCCTCCAAGGCGCTAAAGGAGATCGTCAAGGAAAGCCCGGTTCCCATCGTGGCCGACATCCACTTCCACTACAAACGCGGTATCGAGGCGGCAGAGGCGGGCGCGGCCTGCCTGCGCATCAACCCCGGCAACATTGGCAGTCAGGAACGTGTCCGCGAGGTCATCAAGGCCGCGCGCGACAATAATTGTTCCATGCGGATCGGCGTGAATGCGGGATCGCTGGAAAAGCACCTGCTGGAAAAATACGGGGAGCCGTGCCCGGACGCGATGGTCGAAAGCGGGATGGATCACATCAAGATCCTCGAAGACAACGACTTCCTGAACTTCAAGATTTCCATGAAGGCGTCGGATGTTTTCATGACGGCGGCGGCCTATCAACAATTGGCCGACCAGACCGAGGCGCCGCTGCACCTTGGCATCACCGAGGCCGGCGGGCTGATGAGCGGCACAATCAAAAGCGCCATCGGGCTGGGCAACCTTTTGTGGATGGGGCTCGGCGATACGATCCGCGTGTCCTTAAGCGCGGACCCGGTCGAAGAGGTCAAGGTCGGCTATGACATCCTCAAGAGTCTGGGGCTACGCCACCGCGGCGTGAACATCATTTCCTGCCCGTCCTGCGCGCGTCAGGGCTTTGATGTGATCAAAACGGTTGAGGCTTTGGAAAAGCGGCTCGAACACATCAAGACGCCCATGAGCCTGTCGATCATCGGCTGTGTCGTGAATGGCCCGGGCGAGGCGTTGATGACCGATGTGGGCTTTACCGGCGGCGGCAATGGGCGGGGCATGGTCTACCTTGCGGGGGCCAAGAGCCACGCGATGGACAACGACAAGATGATCGACCACATCGTCGAACAGGTCGAAAAGAAAGCAGAAGAGATCGACGCGCAGATGGCTGCAGAGGCCGAAACGGTCGCCGCCGAATAGGCGCGGGCCTTATCCGCGCTCTTCCGCGATGACCTGGCGCATCCCGTCCAGTGGCAGGTACCCGCGCAGCATCTGACCGCCCATCACGAATGTCGGCGTGCCGGAAATGCGCAGCCTGTCGGCGAGGGCCCGGTTTTCCGCGATGATCAGATCGACCTCGGGAAGTTGCATCGCGCCCATGATGGCGTCCCCGTCAAAGCCCAGATCGGCAGCAACCCGTTCCAGCGCGCGTGGCGTGACATTGCCCCGGAACGACATCAGCTCGTCATGGACCGCTTTGTAGGCGTCGTCGCCCTCGACCAGCTTGGTCGCGATGGCAAAGCGCGATGACAGGGTGCTTTCCTCGCCCAGGATCGGAAACTCCTTGATAATCAAGCGGATATTGCCGTCGCTCGCGATCAGTTCTTCCACCTCGGGGAAGGCGCGGCGGCAGAACCCGCAGCGATAGTCGAGGAATTCGATCACCGTGATGTCGCCCTCGGGATTGCCGCCCACCCAGGAATGATCGTCGCCGACCAGCGCCTCCATATTCACGGCCACAAGCTCTGCATCGTCGGCGGCCTGTGCGCCTTGCTGGCGGTCTTCCAGCACAGTCATCGCCTCGATCAACACCTCCGGGTTGTCGAGGAGATAGGCCCGCACCTCGGCGCGGAAGGCCTCGCGCTCGGTCTCGGACATCGCGTCGATGTCAAAGGCCATGGCGGGCGCGGTCAGGGTGATCAGGGCGGTGGTGAGCAGAAAGCGGGTCATTGCAGGGCCTCGGCTGTTCGAATGATGTCTTGGGCACGGGTCCACCCCGTACTTCCTTGGGGCAAAAGTCCGGCGGCGCGGCGCGCGAGCGGCAGGGCATCGGCAAGCCGACCCGACAGCGCCAATCGTTCGGCCCCGGCGAGCGCAGCCTGACCCGGCTGACCTGCACGCGCATAGGCCAGCCCCAGCGCCTGAAGCGTCCGGCTGTCGCGGCCATCGCGGGACCGCGCGCGGACCAGCACATCAAGCGCGGTCCGGTTCGACGCCGCAGTGTTTTGCGCCAACAGGGCCTTGCCATAGGCGCCAAGGATCAGGGCGTCGTTGGGGGCAAGTTGCACCGCGCGGGCGTAGGCCTGCACGGCGGCAGCGGTTTCGCGGTTCTCGAGCAGGATTTGCCCCTGCAGATCGCGGTAATAGGGGTCGTTGGGCCGCGCGGCGACGAGCGCCGTGACCTCGCGGATGGCGCGGGCTTTGTCGGGTTTGCGGTGATGGGCCACCGCGCGCCGCATTTGATCGATATCGCCCGACCCGGTCGCACGGCGCAGCGTCCAACTGGGCGCACGTTTGAATGCCGACAGCACACCTTGGGCGCGGGCAAACCAGTAATCCGCCTCGGCGGACGATCCTGCGCGACCCGGGTTGGCGCCCACCAGCGCCTCGAGCGCGCGGTAGCGGTCCGTCGTCAGCGGGTGCGAGCGGCTATAGGGGTCTTGGCGCGACACCGACAGCGCCTCTTGACCGCGAAAGAGGTCGAGCACTTCGAGAGCGCCGCGCGGATCAACGCCCGCCCGCAGCAAATACCGGACCGAGCTCTGATCGGCCGAGCTTTCTTCGGTCCGCGTATGCGCCAGAAACGCGCGCTGCGCCGTCCCGGCCGATCCGGCCGCGATGCCCGCAGCCGCAGACCCGGCACCCGCGGCACCGGCAAAGACACCGATGGCCATACCGACGGCAGATGCACGCTGTGCGTTGCGCATGTTGTTGATGCGCCGCGCGAGGTGGCCGTTGGCGATATGGGCGGCCTCATGCGCGATCACGGCCTGCAACTGCGCCGCGGACTCCAGCTTGAGGATCAGCCCGGAATGCACGTAGATCGCGTCGCCCGTGATGACAAAGGCGTTCAGGCGGCTGTCATCGACAACAAGGATGCGGGTCCGCGCGGGGCTCACACCGGCGGCCGTCAGGATCGGGCGGGCCAATTCGTTCAGCGCACGTTCCATCCCGGCATCGCGCAGCAGCGACACGGCCTGCGCTGTGCCCGACGCAAACATCAAGCACATCACAAAGACTGCACGCAGGAGAGAAGAGAGCATTGACGCCACTGACCCGTTCGCCCTTAAACGCGGTCACTCTAGGAGGAATGTGATGCGAAGCTCAACCCGCGGTCAGGTCGATCCCTTCATTGTGATGGATGTGATGGAGGCCGCCCGTCAGGCGGAGGACGCGGGGCATCACATCATTCACATGGAGGTCGGCCAACCGTCCACACCTGCGCCCAAGGCCGCGCGCCGGAAATTGGCGCAGGCGATGGAGGCGGGGCCGCTGGGATATACTGTGGCGCTTGGTCTGCCGGAGTTGCGGGCTGGCATCGCCGATCTCTATCACCGGTGGTACGGCGTGACGCTCGATCCTGAACGGGTGGTCGTGACGGCGGGATCGTCTGCGGCCTTTGTTCTGGCCTTCACGGCGCTTTTTGATGCGGGCGCGCGGGTCGGGCTGTCGACCCCCGGATATCCCAGCTATCGTCAGATTCTGAGCGCGCTGTCGCTGGAACCCAAACTGATCCCGGGGGAGGCCGCCCATGGCTTCCAACCGCAGCCGGGCGATGTGTCGGGGCTGGATGGCCTGATCGTGGCCTCACCCGCGAACCCCACAGGGACGATGCTGGATCGCGGGGCCTTGGGCAAACTTGCCTATGCCTGTTCCGCCTCCGATACCGCGTTGATTTCGGACGAGATTTATCACGGGATTGACTACGATACGCGCGCCGTGTCCGCGCTTGAGGTCACCGATGATGTCTACGTCATCAACTCGTTCTCCAAATACTTCTCGATGACCGGCTGGCGGATCGGCTGGATGGTGGTGCCAGAAAGCCATGTGCGTACAGTCGAGCGTCTGGCGCAGAACATGTTCATCTGCGCCCCCCATGCGAGCCAGATCGCGGCCCTCGGCGCGCTCGAGGCCACGGAGGAGTTGGAAGGGCACAAGGCCGTCTACGCCGCCAACCGCAGGCTCCTGCTCGATGGGCTCCGGGCGGCGGGTATCCCCATGATCTCGCCCGCCGACGGGGCGTTTTACCTTTATCTCGATGTCAGCCAATGGACCGAGGACAGCCGCGTTCTCGCGCGCGATATCCTGGAGACCGCGCGCGTTGCGGTGACGCCCGGCCTCGATTTCGATGCGGCGCGGGGGCACCAGACCTTGCGTCTGTCCTATGCCCGCGCGACCGCCGACATCACCGAGGGCCTCGCGCGGCTTTCCGCCTATTTCGCCGCAGCCGACCGCATCGCCTGACATGGCATTGCGGCGGGCGACCTGATACTCTGCCGACCAAGAACCGAAGAGGTCGAGCATATGGTCCGGTGGTGGCTGTCCATTCTGATATGGGGTGTTTGGTGCGTCGCGGCGGCGGCACAGGACCTGACGGCGCTTGCCCGCGTTCTGCCTGCGGAAACCACGCTGGAGGAACGGCGCGGGCGTGTTGTTCTGGAATTGGGTCTCAGTCAGGCCGTTCCGTACCGCGTCTATACCCTGGCCGATCCCCATCAACTTGTGGTCGAATTGTCCGAGGTCGCGTGGCAGGGACTTGATCCCCGGACGCTGACGGTCAAATCCGCGCCGCGGCTTCAGGTCGGCACGCTGGCCCCCGGTTGGTCCGGTCTTGTCCTCGACCTCGCACGTCCGCTGGCCTTGCAGGCTGCTCAGATCGCGGACTTGGAGGACGGGGTGCAGGTCGCGCTGACGTTGGCACCTGTGAACGAGGACCGCTTTCGCGAAACCGCGGGCGCGCCGGCGACCGCCGCCGCGATCTTGCGCAATCCGGTGCCGCGCACGGCCCCGCGTGACAAAACGGTCGTGGTGATCGACCCCGGTCATGGCGGCGTCGACCCCGGTGCGGAACGTGAGGGTGTGCAAGAGGCAACGTTGATGCTGCTCATGGCGCGCGAATTGCGCGACGCGCTGCGCCGCACGGATGCGTTTGAGGTGCATATGACGCGCAACGAAGACGTCTTTGTGGGCCTTCCGGCACGTGCGGCCCTGGCGCGCCAGATTGGGGCGGACGCCTTTGTATCGCTCCACGCCGATGCGCTGGCCGGCGGCGGGGCCGAAGGCGCCACGGCCTACAGCCTTGCCGAAACAGCGCGCAGTGCGGCAACAGCCCTCTTGGCTGAACGACTGGACCGCAACGACATCCTCACGGGTGTGGATTTGACGGGGCAAGACGATGAAATAGCCAAGCTTCTGCTGGAGATGGCCCGACTGAATACGACGCCGCGATCGGATGCCCTGGCCGCTGCGATCATCGAGGGCCTGCAAGAGAATGGCGCCCGGGTGAATAAGCGGCCCAGCCGGGCGGCAGACTTCGCGGTTCTGCGGTCGGCGGATGTGCCGTCCGTCCTTGTCGAAGTGGGCTTTCTAAGCAGTGAACGCGACCGGATTGAATTGCAAAGCCCCGAAAAACGGGGCCGCATCATCGCGGGCCTTGTGCAAGGTCTGCGCGAATGGGCCGCAACCGATGCGCAGACCCGCGTGTTACTCAGACAATGACATGCGCCGTTCCCCGCCGATGGCGCGCCGTTGTGATTTGCGGAAGCGCACGTATTTTGGCAGGAGAGCGCACCTGATGCAGATGGAGTGTCGCAATGGGACATAAACGCCTGACCGCCGTGATCCGCTTTGTGCTGAACGCGCTTGCGGGCTCGTTCCGCTTTGTGCTGTCCATCTTTGGCGCGCTGTTCTCGATGCTGACACTGGGCATGTTCATGGTGGCCCTCGGGATCGGGGGCATCTTCTACATCTATGGCCGTGACTTGCCATCGGTGAACGAGCTGGCCAGCTACACGCCCAAGACGATCAGCCGGATCTACTCTTCCGAAGGGCAGATCATGGACGAGTTCGCCGTCGAACGCCGCCTGTTTTCGGGTGCCGACGAAATCCCGCCCCTCGTCAAAGCCGCGTTCATTTCGGCGGAAGACAAGAACTTCTACGAACATGCCGGATACGACCCACGGGGCATGGCCGCCGCATTCGTCGACGCAGTGCGCTCCCGCGGGGAGGAGCTTCGCGGGGCGTCAACCATCACGCAGCAGGTGATGAAGAACTTCCTGCTCGACGGATCGCGCTCTGCCGAACGCAAGATCAAGGAGATCATCCTTGCCACCCGGATCGAGAAATCGCTGTCCAAGGACAAGATCCTTGAACTGTATCTCAACGAGATTTTCCTTGGTCAGAACTCCTATGGCGTGGCCGCCGCCGCGCAGACCTATTTCAACAAGCCGCTGACCCAATTGACGGCAGAGGAGGCGGCCTATCTTGCCGTGCTTCCCAAGGCCCCGTCGCAATACCACCCCGTGCGTCAACAGGACCGAGCTTTGGCGCGGCGGAACTTCGTCCTCAAGGAAATGCAGGAAAACGGCTATCTCTCCCAGGCGAGCTACGAGGCGTCGGTCGCGCAACCGCTGCGCACGGTGCAATCGGGCGACTATGAAAGCTTCAAGAGCGCGCTGCCGCCCCGCGACTACTTTACCGATGAAATCCGGCGTCAGTTGACCCGCGACTTTGGCGAGGCCGAGTTCTTCTCGGGCGGCTATTCCGTGCGCGCCACCATCGACCCCGACATGCAGACCGAGGCCGCGGCCTCCCTGCGCAAGGAGTTGGAGAAATACGACCGCAACCTCGGTGTCTGGAACGGCACAGGCATCCGCCTGCCTGCCGAGGTGCTGGGTGACGAGGCCGCGTGGCGTGACGCGCTGTCGGCGTTGGACGTGCCCCGTGACATCACTCTGAACGGTCAATGGTATCCGGCGGTGGTGCTGGAGGTCGGCGATACATCGGCGCGCATCGGGATCGAGGACGTGGCCGAGGACGCGGATGGACATTTCATCCCGGCAAATGACGTCACATGGGCGCGCAAGCGTCTGGAAGACGGCTCGCTCGCGCGGCGCGCGCAGGTGGCCGGTGATCTGCTCGAGGTGGGCGATGTGGTGCTGGTGCGCCGCCTGACCGATGGGGCGGGCGCAGCAGGCAACTTCGTGCGCTGGACCTTGCGCCAGGTGCCGCGCGTGCAGGGCGGGTTTGTGGCGATGGACGTCAACACGGGCCGCGTTCTCGCGATGCAGGGCGGGTTCAGCTATCAGCATTCAGTCTTCAACCGCGCGACGCAGGCGCGCCGCCAACCGGGGTCGAGCTTCAAGCCCTTCGTCTACGCCGCAGCACTCGATTCCGGCTATACGCCCGCCACGATCGTTATCGACGCCCCGATCGAGATCAACACGCCCCAAGGTCTATGGCGGCCCAAGAACTCATCCAACCGCTTCTACGGTCCGACGCCCGTGCGTACGGGCATCGAGCGCTCGCGGAACCTGATGACGATCCGTCTGGCGCAAGAGGTAGGGATGAACACCATCGCCTCCTACGCGGAACGCTTTGGCGTCTACGACAATATGAACGAGGTGCTCGCGGCCTCGCTGGGTTCAGATGAGACGACGCTTTACAAGATGGTTGCGGCCTACGCGATGTTCGCCAACGGCGGTGAACGGGTTGAACCCACGCTCGTGGACCGGGTGCAGGACCGCTATGGCAAGACCGTCTTCCGCCACGATCAGCGGATCTGCAACGACTGCCGCGAAGAGGTGCTCGAGGCCGGTTATGGCCCCCGGATCGGGTCGAACCGCGAACGGGTGATGGACGCGATCACCGCCTATCAGCTCACCTCCATGATGCAGGGTGTGGTCGACCGCGGCACCGCCTCCAAGACCGTGAACCTGAGCGTGCCTGTCGCGGGAAAGACCGGCACGACCAACGACGCCAAAGACGTGTGGTTCGTGGGCTTTACCTCGAACATCGTGGCGGGCTGCTACATTGGCTATGATCGCCCGCAACCCTTGGGCGAAGGCGCCGGTGGCGGTTCGATGTGCGGTCCGGTCTTCAATCAGTTCATGGCCAAGGCCACCGCGAAATACGGCGGCGGCGCGTTCGAGGTGCCCCCGGGCGGCATCTTCATCAATATCGACCGTTTCACCGGCGCACGCCTGTCGGACGGCGCAACCGGCGAAAACGTCGTTGCCGAATACTTCCGCGAGGGCGAAGAGCCGCTCTTTGGTGTGATGTTCGACGGTGGCTTTGCCATGGGTTCCGACCTGCCGCTCTTCCGCTCGGGAGAGGAGGAGCAGACGCGTCAGGTCACGACCTCCACAGGGCAAACGGTGACGGTGGCGCCCAAGGCGTCCTTTGGGTCGCTGTCGTCAGGCGGGTTGTACTAGGGCCATCGCACTTGTGCCTGCGGGGGCGGGGGGCTATTTCAAAGCCTCAAATCCCCGAGGTGAGCCATGCGCGCTGAAATCCAGCAAATCGTTGAGAAAATCGAAACCTCGCTGACCCTTCTGGGCCAGCGGATGGATATCGAAACCGCGCCGCACCGGATGGAAGAGTTCAACGCGATGATCGAAGATCCCAACCTCTGGGACGATCAGGCACGCGCGCAAAAGCTGATGCGCGACCGGCAGGCCCTGCAGGACAAATTCGACACCTACACCCGCATCAAGACCGATCTGGCCGACAATATCGAACTGATCGAGTTGGGCGAGTTGGAGGATGACGCCGAGGTCGTGACGGATGCCGAAGAGGCGCTCAAAGCGCTGGAGAGCGATGCGGCTGCCAAGGAGCTTGAGGCGCTCTTGGATGGTGAGGCCGACAGCAACGACACCTTCCTCGAGATCAACTCGGGCGCGGGCGGGACCGAAAGCTGCGACTGGGCCAGCATGCTTGCCCGGATGTATGTCCGCTGGGCCGAAAAGCGCGGCTTCAAGGTCGAACTGCAATCCGAAAGCGCGGGTGAAGAGGCCGGGATCAAATCGGCGGCCTACAAGATCAGCGGCCACAATGCCTATGGCTGGCTCAAATCCGAAAGCGGCGTGCACCGTCTGGTGCGCATCTCGCCCTTTGACTCGGCGGCCAAGCGGCACACGAGCTTTACCTCGGTAAAGGTCTACCCGGTCGTTGACGATAACATCGAGATCGAGGTGAACCCGGCGGATATCCGTATCGACACCTACCGCTCATCCGGCGCGGGCGGTCAGCACGTGAACACCACGGACTCGGCGGTGCGTATCACTCACGCGCCCACAGGGATCGTCGTGACGTCGTCCGAGAAGTCGCAGCACCAGAACCGCGATATCGCCATGAAGGCCCTGAAATCCCGGCTCTATCAGATCGAGTTGGACAAGCGATCCGCGCTCGTGAACGAGGTGCACGAGAACGCGGGCGACGCGGGCTGGGGCAACCAGATCCGGTCCTACGTCCTGCAGCCCTATCAGATGGTCAAAGACCTGCGCACGGGGCATGAGACCTCTGATACCAAGGGCGTGCTTGACGGCGACCTCGACGAGTTCATGGCTGCGACGCTGGCAATGGATGTGTCAGGCAAAAGCCGGGCCGAAGCGAACGCCGAGGTTTAGGGGGCTTCGGCTCCCGCAAGCACCCGGCCACCAAGCCAGGTAATCCTAACGAGTGAGGTCTGCTCAAGGGCGGCGCGCGACCCGAGGGGTGGGCGAGAAGCGCCCTCCCCGTAGGGGCGGGTCGTGCGCTGCCCGACGGTTCCGCCGGGCGATCTCTCAGCCTCTACTGTACCACATGATCGCCGCCGATCCCGCCGCGAGTGCCGATGACAGCGCGGCGGTCCAGACAAATCCCATTGTGGTCGCCGCGGCGTGCAGCGCCCCGCCCATGTCTTCTCCAAAGCTCGCCGGACCGCCCGCCGCCCCGTAGGCGATGGCCGCGACCGACCCGAACGCCGCAATCGCCACAAGGCTCGCCATCCGGCTGAGCGCGTTGTTGATGCCCGACGCGATGCCGTTTTGGCTGTCCTCCACGGCGGTCATCACCGCCGTCGACAGGGGCGCCACCACAAGGGCCATGCCGAACCCGGTCACCACCATCGCGGGCATGACCGCGAACCAGAAATTCTGCAGCGGGGCCGTTGCCGCAAGGGCCGCATAGGACAGCGCCACGATCCCGGCCCCCGCCGCGATGATCCGCGCAGGCCCGTGCCGGTCAGCCAAACGGCCCACCCACGACGAGAGGGTCGAGATGAAGACCGACAAGGGCGCAAAGGCTGCAGCCGCCTCGATCTCGCTCACGCCCCATGTGGTGATCACCGTCATGGGCAGGAAAAACATGATCGCGGCCAGCGACATATAGAGCAGGAAGGTCGCCGCATTGGCCGCCGCAAAGACGGGACTGCGGAACAGCGAGAGCGGCATCATGGGATGCGGGCTGCGCGCCTCGTGCCACAGGAAGGCCGCGCCAAACGCCAGCGCGCCCAACAGATAGGGCAGCGCCGCGCCGGTCTGCAATATCGTCAGCCCCCATGCCAACGCCGCCAAAGCCGCCGTGGCTAGCAGGGCCCCTTGCCAATCCAAAGGCGTCTCATCGGCGGCCGGATCACGCGTGATCGCGCGGGCCAGCAGCCCCAGCGCCAGCAGCCCCAAGGGCAGGTTCACGGCAAAGATCCAGCGCCACATCTCGGGCCCGCCTGCGGTCAGGACGATGCCGCCAATGATGGGGCCTGCGGCGGTGGTCAGGGCCGAGGCCGCCGCCCAGATGCCTATGGCGCGGCCCCGTTCTGCACGCGGGTAGGTGCGGGAAATCAGCGCCAGCGATCCCGGCACCATGAACGCCGCCGCCATCCCCTTGGCCGCGCGGGCCGCGATCATGAATTCAGGGCTGGGCGCAAAGGCGCAGGCGAGCGAGGCTACCACAAAGGCCGCGATGCCCCATTTGAACACCCGTGCCTGACCCAGCTTGTCGCCCACCGCGCCGCCCGCAAGGATCAGCGCGGACAGAAACAGCATGTAGGCGTTTGAAAACCACTGCGCCTGGGGCAACGAGGCACCTAGGCTTTCGCGCATGGCGGGCAGCGCAATGGACACCACCGTTCCGTCGATGAACCCCATGGCCGAGGCCACAATGCAAGCGGCCAGCACCAGAGGCCGGGCACGGTCGGGGCAGGTACCCTCAAACGCAACCGGCGCCGCAGAAGACTGCGACGCCGGGGAAGTCTTGGTCATGGAACCGCGGCCCTTAGGCTTTGGCTTCGGCCTTTGAGGCAGGGGCGGCCTTCGGCGCCTTGCCGGTCGACAGCGGGTCGTCCTGACGCTGGACAGAGCCTTCGAAATGCGCGCCGCTTTCGATGGCGATGGTCTTGTGGATGATGTCGCCTTCGACCCGCGCGGTCGAGGTCAGGCGCACTTTAAGGCCGCGCACACGGCCAATGATGCGGCCGTTCACCACCACGTCGTCTGCGATGCATTCACCTTTGACGGTGGCACTTTCGCCAACGGTCAGCAGGTGGGCGCGGATGTCACCCTCGACCTGACCTTCGATCTGGATGTCGCCGGAGGTGCGCAGGTTGCCCTGCACATGCAGGTCAGCCGACAGGACCGATGCCGGTGGCTTGGGTTTGGGCGACGCTGCTTGCGTCTTGAATTCCGGGGCAGGGGCCTTGGGAGCCTCGGCTTTCGGCGTTTCGGGGGAACCGGCGCCCGGTTCGTTGATCTTGCTCTTAGAAAACATCTCTTGCAGCCCTGATATAGATCATTGGGTTTATCGGTTTGCCGCCGACACGGATTTCGTAATGCAGGTGGGGGCCTGTCGAACGTCCGCTGTTGCCGAGGTCACCGATGTGTTGACCGCGCGAAACCCGTTGGCCGACCTTCACGCGAATCTGGGATAGGTGCGCATACCGCGTTTCGATCCCGAATTCATGCTGAATCTTGATAAGACGCCCGTAGCCCGACGACCAGCCAGCGTGGATCACCACTCCGTCTGCGGTGGCCTTGATGTCTGTCCCGATGGGGCCCGCCCAGTCGGTGCCGTAATGCATCCGCCCCCAGCGCGGACCAAAGCCCGAGGTCTGGCGCACCTGACCCAGGTTCACAGGCAGCGAGAACGGCGCCTTTTGCGCGGCGATCCGGTAGAGGTTCATCCGGTCCAGATCGTTCAGGATGTCGTTGGCACGCGCGGCATGCCGGTCAGGACCTGCGCCCTTGGTCGACATGGCCAGCGGCGTGAGCGGTCCGCCCTGACCACTGTAGCCGCGGCGCACCTGTTCGATCAGGCTCTCTGTGGGAAGGCCCGCGGCGCGGAACATCTTGTCCAACGGCTCGACCGACACCTCCATCGCCTCTTCGAGACGGCGGAAAATCTGGTCATTGCGCGCTTCCAGCAGTTTGAGCTCGTTTTCCACGTCCTGCGCATAATCCAGCGCGATGGCGGCGTTGGCGGCGACTGTGTCGCGTTGGCTCGCGGTGTCGGACAGCGCATCCAACAGGAAGGCAAGCGTCGCCTCGACGTCGCGGGTCCGGCTTGCGTCTGTCGTGGCACCACCGTTTTCCTCCAGTGACGTGACGAGCGCTGACAGTTCTTCCCGCGCCGTGTCGCGTTCGCCGGCGGTCTGGCGCAGGGTGGTTTGGATAACCTCAATGCCCCGCTCCAACTCGCGGCGCGCGTCCTCGGACGCCAAAAGCTGTGATTGCATGATGGAAATTTGTTCAAGCGCGGAATTGAACCGCTCCTGCGCCGCGACCGCTTCCATGGCCCGCGCGTCCCGTTGCGCCGACAGGATGTTCAGGCGGTCCTCATAGACGGCCTGTTCGCGCTTTGCCTGTTCGCGGAAGTTTCCCGCCCCGATGGAGTCCATCAGCAGGATCGCGGTGGCAATGATGGCCCATGCCACGACCGCCGATCCCCCGGCCCACGCCAAAAGCTGGGTCCCCGGACCAAGGCGGACAAATCGCGTTTCGGTATCGGTGCGCAAGAACAGGCGCTTTTCCGGAAGCTTTTGTTCCAGCGCCACATGCAACTTGTGCATCAGTCGTTTCATCTCTGCCCCTGTCCCCGTTGCCTGCCCGATCCCGACCTGAGTTGGCCGGGCCGCACTGCTGCCTCCCCCAAGGCTTCAGCGTGTGTAGCAGCCTGTTACCGCCTTGCAACAAATTTGCCGAGAAAACATGGCGAAATCGGGGCAAAACCGTCTGATTTCGGCGAGTTATTGCCGAAACATCAGGTCACGGACGTGCCCCACCTGCGGGAACGTGGTTACCGGATTGCGGGCGGCGGGGCCTGATCGGCGAGCGGCCAGTAGAAATCAGGGGCAATCCCCGCCTCGGCGCGCTTTTCCTCGTTGAACGGGGCCTTGAGCGATCCATGGAAGTACTTGCGCACGAGATCGTGGAAAAGTGGTTTGGGATCAGCACCTTGCGCCCCGCACAGGTAATGAAACCATTTTGAGCCATAGGCCACATGGGCGACTTCCTCGCCATAGATGACCTCGAGCGCTGCGATGGCTTGGTCGTCCTTGGCCTTGCGGAAGATGTCGATCATGCCCGGTGTCACATCGAGCCCCCGCGCCTCGAGCACCATGGGCACGACCGCTAGACGCCCCATCAAATCCTCGGCGGTGTCTTCGGCGGCCCGCCACATACCCGCATGGGCGGGCAAGGCCCCGTAATGCGACCCTTGCGCCACGAGGCAGTCCGAGATCAGACCGAAATGCTTGCTTTCCTCATCCGCCGATTTCACCCAATCGTCGTAGAACCCTACGGGCATCGGATGATGGCCGAACCGGGCGATGATGTCCCAATGCAGGTCAACGGCATTCAATTCGATATGGGCCACGGCGTGCAGGATGGCGATCCGGCCCTCGGGGCTGCCGGGACGGCGGCGCGGGACGTCGCGCGGATCGCGTAACTCGGGCGCATCGGGCCGTGCGGGGCGCAAAGGCGGCGTAGCCGTTCCAATCTCGATAGGCGTGCCGGCCTCGCGCGCAGCGAACCACGCGGCAGCATGGCGGCGGGACAGGGCAGTTTTATCGTGGGCATCGGCGGTGGTGAGAACCTCCACCGCCATTTGTGTGAGTGTGGTCATGGGCGCTTTGCTCAGGATGGGAACGGCACTCTTTCGCTATGCGAAATTCGTCCCGCCCACCATCCCCGGCACATCAGGTCAGAGCGACTTCACAGCCTCCAGCACCGCATCTGCATGACCTGGCACCTTCACCTTGCGCCAGACCTGCGCGATCTGACCCGACGCGTCGATCAGGAAGGTCGCGCGCTCGATGCCCATGTAGGTCTTGCCATACATGCTCTTTTCCACCCACGTGCCGTAGCGTTCGCAGACGTCGCTGTCTTCGTCACTGACCAGCGCGACCTTCAACCCGTGCTTGTCGCGGAATTTGTCGTGCTTTTTGACCGGATCCTTGGAAATCCCGATGATCGTTGCCCCTGCGGCCTCGAACGCATCAAGCTGATCGGTAAAGGCGATGGCTTCCTTGGTGCAGCCCGGTGTGTCATCCTTGGGGTAGAAGTACAAAACAACGGCTTTGGGCCGCAGTTCGGACAGCGTCAGATCGCCGCCACCATCGCGGGGCAGGGTGAAATCGGGTGCAGTTTCGCCAATATCGGGCATCGGGTGTCCTTTGGTCGCCGTGAATGTCCATGACAGTGTAGGGCAGGTATGCAGGGCGAAAAGGGATGACCAATGCCGACGCCAATGCGCAGGCAGAGCTGACCCCGACGCGGCGGCGTCGCGGCCTGCGCGCGTTGTTGGTGCTGTTCGTTGTCGTCGTGTGCCTTCTGGGCGCGCTTTACGGTGCGGCGCGATATCTTCAAAGCAAACCGATGGCGGCGGGCACTTGGGTCACCACGCAGGTGATCGAGCGGGTCAATGACGTGCTGCCCCAAGGGCGCATCGCATTTCGGTCGATCCGGGTGGGTCTTGATCCGACGCTGCGCCCGCAGGTCTATTTGAACGACGTCACGCTTTCGAACGCGGACGGGCTGCCGCTTGCGCAGCTGCGCGAGGTGCAGGGCGATATCGCGATCAGCCCCCTCTTGCGGGGGGAGTTGGATTTGCGCCGCATCACGTTGTCGGGCGCGATCCTGCGGCTGGATCGGCGCGGCGACGGCTCCTTCGACCTGTCGCTGGGCTCGGCCGGGGCCTCTGTGGATGAGGCGGGCAGCCTCTCGGATCTCTTGGCTGATATCGACGCCTTCTTCGACCGGCCCGAGGTCGCCCGGCTTGAGGAGGTTTTTGCCGAGGCCGTGACCGTGAACTACACCGACGCCGTGTCCGGGCAGGCCTGGACCGGGGATGGCGGGCAGATGCGATTGGTGCAGGATGCCGAGCGTCTTTTGATCACGTCGGACGTCGCCGTCCTGACAGGTCGACAGGACCTGGCACTGGTGAGCCTGACCTTTGAACGCGACGGCCAAACGGGCGCCGCGCAGGTCGCCGCCGTTGTCGAGGATGCGGCCGCGTCTGACATTGCGGCGCAAACCCCGGCGCTGGCATGGCTTGAGGTCGTGGATGCGACGATTTCGGGTGCTTTGGCCGCCGATATCGACGCAAGCGGGGTGGGCGATCTGACAGCTTCGCTCGAATTGTCGGATGGCGTCTTGCAGCCGACGGCGGACACGCGGCCCATTCCGTTCACGGGCGCAGAGCTGCAATTGGACTACGCCCCCGATGACCAGCGCCTGACATTCGAACGTCTCGCGGTCGACAGCGCGTGGGGCCGTGCGACCGTGCAGGGCACGGCGACGCTTGCGGATTTCGACGGTCCATTCCCGTCCGAGATCGTGGGCCAGTTCACCTTGCAGGACGTCGCGGCCAATCCGCGGGATCTTTATGAGGCGCCGCGATCGGTGGATGCGGGCGCGGTCGATCTGCGCCTCAGGCTCAATCCCTTTACGCTCGATATCGGGCAGGCGGTTGTGCACGACGGCGACACGCAGGCCGTGATCCGGGGCCGTGTCAGCGCCCCGCAGGACGGATGGGACGTGGCCCTGTCTGCACGGACCGCGCGGATCGGGTCGGATCGCGTGATGCATTTTTGGCCGGTCAGCTTGAAACCCAACACCAGAAAATGGTTTGCAAACAACATTCTGGGTGGCGATCTTCTGGACGTCACTGCAGCCGTGCGCGCCCGTCCCGGCGCACAGCCCGACATTGCCCTGACGCACCATTTCGAAGGTGCCTCGGTCCAGATCCTGCGCAGTCTGCCGCCGGTGACGGATGCCTCGGGGTCCGTGACCATCGCCGATCATGCGGCGACCGTGCAGGTCGCCGCGGGGACCATGACCCCGCCGCAAGGCGGCAGGCTGGATGCATCAGGCACGGTCTTCCGTATCGGGGACATGCGTCAGAAGCCGCCCATGGCCCACGTGGATATCAGTGCGGCAGGCACAGTCACGGCGATGCTGTCGCTTCTCGATCAACCGCCCATGGCGTTTATGTCCAAGGCGAACTTGCCGGTGACGCTCGCGGACGGGGTGGGGCGGGCCGAGGGGTTTCTGAGCCTGCCCATCAGACCCCGGCCCCCGCGCGAGACGATCGATTTCGACTTTGGCGCGACGCTGCGCAACGTCGTGTCAGAAACACTCGTTGATGGGCGCAGGTTGGCGGCACCCGCGCTCGATGTCCGCGTCCGGCCCGATGGCATCCGCGTGGCTGGCACCGGGACGCTCGACGGTGTGGCGTGGCGGGGGGCGTGGGCACAACCGTTGGGGCAAGGCCCCCAACCCAGCCAGATCGAAGGCGAGGTCACCATCAATCCAGCCGCGCTCGACGCATTCGGGATCGCGCTGCCGCCGGGCACCATACGGGGCGAGGGCACGGGCCAATTGAGCGTTGCGTTGCCACGCGGCGCACCGCCGGAATTTTCGCTGTCGTCTAACACCCGCGGCATCACAATCGCGATCCCGCCCTTGGGGTGGACAAAGCCCGCGGGCACCTCTGGGCGCTTCGATATCGCCGGGCGCCTTGGACCGAACCCCAGTGTCGAGCGTCTGGCGCTCTCCGCCGCGGGTCTGGACGCGCAAGGTGCGCTTGCGCTGACCGCCGGCGGGCAGGGGCTGGAACGTGCGCGCTTTTCGACGCTGCGGCTGGGGGATTGGCTCAATGCCGATGTCACGCTCACGCCGCAAGGCGCGGGCGCGCCCTTGGCGGTGCAACTGGAGGGCGGCACGCTTGATCTGCGGCGCGCCACATTCGGCGGTCAAAACGGTGGCGGCGACGGGCCGCCCCTCGCAGTGGCGCTTGACCGCGTGACGATTTCAGACGGCATCACCCTGACCGGGTTTCGCGCGGACTTGACCACCAACGCGGGTCTGCGCGGCGGGTTCACGGCCCGCATGAACGGCGGCGCGCCACTGTCGGGCCGTCTGGAGCCCGGCCAACACGGGTCGACCATCATTATCCAAGGCGAAGATGGCGGCGGGCTGATCCGGGATGCGGGGCTCATGCCCAATGTGCGCGGGGGGCAACTGGCTCTGACGCTGACACCGCAGCCCGAGGACGGCCAATTCATCGGAGACGTGACCCTGCGGGATATCCGCGTGCGCGACGCGCCCGCCATGGCCGCCCTGTTATCAGCAGTGAGTGTGGTGGGCCTTCTCGAACAGCTTGATGGCAACGGGCTCTTCTTCAACGAGGTTGAAGGGCGGTTTCGCCTGACACCGGATCGCGTGATCATCGCCCAAAGCAGCGCGGTCGGGCCATCGCTGGGCGTGTCGCTCGACGGGATATTCGGGCTGCGCGATCGCGAGATGGACTTTCAGGGGGTGGTGTCGCCGCTTTATTTGCTCAACGGCATCGGGTCCATTTTTACCCGGCGGGGCGAAGGTCTGATCGGCTTCAACTTCAACCTGACCGGCGTCCCCGGCGCGCCAAGGGTCAGCGTCAATCCGTTCTCGATCCTCACACCGGCCATGTTCCGGGAGATTTTCCGCCGCCCGCCGCCCGATGTGGGCCAATAACCCTCCAAAGGGCTTGACGACGGCACGCGGGCGGCCAATTGCCCCCGCAGCGTGATCGTCGGGGACCCCCATGAAGCTGTCTGATTTCGATTTTGATCTGCCCGAGGGCCTGATTGCCACCCGCCCGGCGCGGCCACGGTCATCGGCCCGGTTGCTGGTGTCCCGCGCGGAGGGCCTGCGCGATGCGGTGGTACGTGATCTGGCCGATCACCTTTATCCCGGCGACCGGCTGATCTTTAACGACACGCGGGTCATCCCCGCGCGCCTGTCTGGGAACCGCACCCGCAATTCGGCCCAGGGTGAGGTCACGGCCAAGATCGACGTGACCTTGCTGTCGCCCGAGGCGGACGGCACGTGGTCCGCGCTGATCAAGCCCTTACGCAAGTTGGGCGAGGACGAGGTGGTCGTCTTCTCGCCCGAGCTTTCGGCCACATGTGTCGCCAAGTCCGACACGCAGGCGCGGCTGCAATTCAATGTGGCAGGCGCGGATTTCGATCAGGCGCTGGCGGCGGCAGGGTCCATGCCATTGCCGCCCTACATTGCCGCCAAACGCCCGGCGGACGCGCAGGATAACGAGGACTATCAGCCTGTTTTTGCCGCCCGCGACGGGGCCGTCGCGGCCCCCACGGCGTCGCTGCATTTTGATGATGGCGTGCTGGCCAGTCTTACGCGGCGCGGTGTAGACCACAGCTTTGTCACGCTCCATGTGGGCGCGGGCACCTTCCTGCCCGTCAAGGTCGACGACATTTCCGACCATAAAATGCACTCCGAATGGGGCGAGGTGTCCGAGGCCGCGGCCCGCGAGATTGCGCAGACCAAGGCGCAAGGCGGTCGCATTATCCCCGTGGGCACAACCGCGCTGCGGCTGATTGAAACGGCAGGACGGGGCGGGGCGATTGCGCCGTGGTCCGGTGACACGGACATCTTCATCACGCCGGGGTTCCAGTTCCATGTGGCCGACGCATTGATGACGAATTTCCATCTGCCCAAATCGACCCTGCTGATGCTGGTCTCGGCCCTGATCGGCAAGGACCGTGTCGATGCGGCCTATGCCCATGCCATCGCGGAACGATACCGATTCTTTAGCTACGGCGATGCTTCGCTGCTCTTTCCTTAATACGGCCCTGATACGCGACGGTTGCGACATGACTGTCGCGTTCGTGCTTTACGTGTCCGCGCGACAGGCGTAGCGGCGGCATAGGCACTCCAAAAGGAACGACGCCATGACACAGGTGGTGAAAAGCGCATGGGCCCTGCTTCTGGGCATGGGGCTGTTGATGGTCGGCAACGGCATGCAGGGCACGCTTTTGGGCCTGCGCGGCGCGATCGAAGGGTTTTCGACCTTCGAGATGTCGCTTGTCATGTCAGCCTATTTCGCAGGCTTTCTGGGCGGCAGCCGTGTGACCCCCGATCTGATCCGGCGTGTGGGTCACGTGCGCGTCTTTGCGGCCTTGGGATCACTGATCTCGGCCGTTCTGATCCTCTATCCCACGCTGGCCGATCCCATCAGCTGGACGCTAGGCCGCGTGGTCATCGGGTTCTGCTTCTCGGGCGTGTATGTCACGGCGGAAAGCTGGCTCAACAACGCGACGACTAGCGAAAACCGGGGGCAGGCGCTGTCGCTTTACATGATCGTTCAAATGCTGGGCATTGTCGCGGCGCAGGCCTTGTTGGTGCTGGGCGATCCGTCAGGGTTCGTGCTCTTCGTGATCCCGTCCATTTTGGTTTCGCTCGCTTTCACGCCGATCCTTTTGTCGATCTCGCCGACCCCGCCGTTTGAGAGCACCAAGCCCATGACCTTGCGCGAGCTTTACACCGTCTCGCCCCTGGGCTGCGTTGGCATGTTCCTGTTGGGCGGTGTTTTTGCCGCGCAATTCGGCATGGCGGCGGTCTTTGGGACCGAGGCAGGCCTGACCGTCAGCCAGATCGGTATCTTCGTGTCGGCTTTCTATATCGGTGCGACCCTGCTGCAGTACCCGATCGGTTACATCTCGGACCGTATGGACCGCCGGTTGTTGATCCTGGTCACAGCAGCAGTCGGCGGTGTCGCGGGACTGGGCTATTTCGCCTTTGGCGGCGGGTTTCCCGCTCTGCTGGTCGCTGCCTTCTTTATCGGCGGCATGTCGAACCCTCTCTATTCCCTGCTTCTGGCCTACACCAACGACTATATCGAGTACGAGGATATGGCGGCGGCCTCTGGCGGGTTGATCTTTATCAACGGCGTGGGCGCGATCTTTGGCCCGATCATCACCGGTCAGGTGATGGAAATTCTTGGCCCCAGCGGGTTTTTTCTGTTCATCGCGATCCTTCTTCTGGGGATGGCAGGCTACGCGGCCTTCCGGATGACACAGCGCCAGTCGCTGCAAGCGTCCGAGGACGATTACGAGGCCACGACCTACACGCCCATCATGCCAACGGCATCGCCGGTTGCCGTCGAAGCCGCGCAAGAGGTCTATTTCGAGGCAGACAGCGAAGAGACCGGAACCTGACCGCCGCTTGAACCCCGGGCTTGCGGCACGGGGGTGAGCCTTGCACAGTGCCCCAAGCGAGATGGCTAAGGGGCAGGCGGGTATGACCAGCGCGGATGAGGTATTGCAGTTCTGGCTTGATGAGCTTGAACCCAAGGATTGGTATTCCGGGGGCGAGGCGCTCGATACCCGTATCAAAGACCGCTTCGAGGGCGTGTGGGAACGCACAATGGAGGGCGCGCATTCCCTTTGGCTGTGCTTTCCGTCCAGCACGCTGGCCTACCTCCTCGTAACCGATCAGTTTTCGCGCAACATGTTCCGGGGGGAGGGGAAGGCCTTTGCCTCGGACAAGATCGCGTTGGCCGCAGCCAAGGCCGCGATTCACAAGGGCTGGGACCTCAAGATCGACGAACCCGCACGGCAGTTCTTTTACATGCCGTTGATGCACTCCGAGAACCTGAACGATCAGAACCGATCCGTGCGCCTGTTTCACACGCGGATGGACAGCGACATGAACATGATCCACGCCCGCGCGCATCGCGAGATTATCCGTCGCTACGGGCGCTTTCCCTACCGCAACGAGGCGCTGGGGCGCCGCTGGACCGCGCCGGAGCGTGAGTTCATGGAGTTCGGCGGCTATGCGACCGTCCTCAAGGAATTGCAGGACAGCGACGCGAAGGGCTGAGCGGTTTTGACGCGTGGGCAACCTGCTGGCCTGTCCGGGGAAAGTAGTTTAAGGTTAAACCATCTTTTCCGCAGGAGGTGCCCATGGCCGCCCAATCCTTTGACATGATCGTAATCGGCGCCGGTCCCGGCGGCTATGTCTGCGCCATCCGCGGCGCGCAGCTGGGCCTGAAAGTGGCCGTGGTCGAACGCGAACACATGGGCGGCATCTGCCTGAACTGGGGCTGCATTCCGACCAAGGCGATGCTGCGATCCTCGGAAGTGTTTCACCTGATGCACCGGGCCAAGGAGTTTGGGTTGAGCGCCACCGGCATCGACTATGACATCGACGCCGTCGTGAAACGCTCCCGCGGGGTGGCGAAACAGCTGTCGGGTGGTGTGTCGCACCTGCTGAAAAAGAACAAGGTCACGGCCATCATGGGCGAGGCCAAGCTTGCCGGAAAAGGCAAGGTCAGCGTCAAGACCGACAAGGGCACCGAGGAATTGACGGCCAAGCACATCGTGCTGGCCACCGGCGCACGCGCGCGGGAATTGCCGGGGTTGGAAGCTGATGGTGACCGTGTCTGGACCTACAAGGCGGCCCTTACGCCCCCGCACATGCCCAAGAAGCTGCTGGTCATCGGGTCCGGCGCCATCGGTATTGAATTTGCGAGCTTCTACAACACCTTGGGGGCCGACACGACCGTGGTCGAGGTCATGGACCGCGTCCTGCCCGTGGAAGATGAAGAGATCAGCGCCTTCGCCAAGAAGCAGTTCGAAAAGCAGGGCATGACCATCCTGCAAAAGGCGATGGTCAAAAAGCTCGACCGCGCCAAGGACAAGGTCACCGCCCATATCGAGGTCGGCGGCAAGGTCGAAAAGCACGACTTCGACACCGTGATTTCCGCCGTCGGGATCGTCGGCAATGTCGAAGGGCTGGGCCTAGAAGAGGCGGGCGTCAAGATCGACCGCACCCATGTCGTCACCGATGCCTACTGCCGGACCGGTGTCGAAGGGCTCTATGCCATCGGCGATATCGCGGGCGCGCCATGGCTGGCGCACAAGGCATCGCATGAGGGTGTCATGGTGGCCGAACTCATCGCGGGCAAAAACAACGTACACCCTGTGAAACCCGAAAGTATCGCGGGCTGCACCTATTGCCATCCGCAGGTCGCCTCGGTCGGCTACACTGAAGCCAAGGCCAAGGAGCTGGGCTATGACGTCAAGGTTGGCCGCTTCCCCTTCATCGGCAACGGCAAGGCCATCGCGCTCGGCGAACCCGAAGGCATGGTGAAAACCGTCTTTGACACCAAGACCGGAGAGCTCTTGGGCGCGCACATGGTCGGTGCCGAAGTGACCGAGCTGATCCAAGGCTATGTCGTGGGCCGTCAGTTGGAAACGACGGAGGAGGACCTGATGGAAACCGTTTTCCCGCACCCGACGCTGAGCGAGATGATGCACGAAAGCGTGCTTGACGCCTACGACCGCGCGATCCACTTCTAGACTTCGACCATTGCGGCAGCCACCGCGGCGGTCCCGTTCGGGGCCGCCGTTTTGGTTTGCGGCAGGATGGATCGAAACGCGCCCGAAACGCTTTCGCCTATGGCAGGGCGCCTGCGCGGTCGCAGGTGGCGGACAAAGGAAACACAGATGCGCACACGCTGGGGGCTCGTGGCCCTGCTTTTTGTGACGGGCCTGTTGGCCGCGATGCAGTTCATCAAGGTCTCGCTGACCTTGGATGCGCTCGTCGCGACCTATGACCGCCCGCTGCAGGTGGTCAGCGGGCTTGTTTCGCTAGTCTCCGTTATGGGGATTGTGCTGGGCGTGGTGGCAGGGGCGGTGGTGGCCCGGTTGGGCACGCGGCAGATCATTCTGGGCGCGCTGGCGCTGGGGGCGCTCCTGTCTGCTGCGCAGGCGCTGTTGCCGCCGTTCCCCGCATTGGTAGGGCTGCGCGCGCTCGAAGGGATCAGCCATCTTGCGCTTGTCGTCGCGATCCCACCGACCATGGCCGCGATTTCCAGCGACCGCGACCGTCCGGTCGTCATGTCGATCTGGGCGATGTTCTTTGGCGTGGCCTTTGCTCTTTCGGCCATCGTGATCCCACCCTTGATGGACACGGGCGGGTTGCCTCTGATCTTCCTGCTCCATGCAGCGGGCCTCGCAGTCTGCGGTGCCGCGTTGATCTTCCTGCTGCCGCCCGGCGTGCGCAGCCCGCAAGAGATCAACTTTTTCCGTGCGCACCGCGTGATCTATTCCTCGCCCCGCGTGGCGGCCCCGGCCATCGGGTTCGTGTTCTACACGATCCTGTTCCTCGCGGCGGTGACGTTCATTCCGCGCACGCTCGACCGGCCCGATCTGGCCGTGTCTTTGCCGCTCGTGTCGCTTGTGGGCACATTGGGCGCTGGGTTCCTCTGCCGCCGCTACGCGCCTGACCGGGTGGCGATCATCGGCTTTGCAGGCATCCTTATCAGCGCGATCCCGCTCTTTTTCGGGGCGGTCTGGGCGGCTTGGCCGCTCTTTCTCGCCATGGGGCTACCGCCAGGCGCCTCGTTTGCCGCGATCCCGCATTGGAACGCGGGCGAACGCGACCGGGCGCTGGCCACGGGCGCGATTGCGCAGATGGGCAACGTGGGCACGGGCCTCGGCACGCCGATCTTTGCCTTTGCCATGGTCTGGGCGGGGTCGGCGGGTCTGTGGTGGCTCTTGATCTGGTTCTCAGGCATCGGAATTCTGGCGGTTGTGCTCATGCGCATGGCAATTCAACGCTCCCGCTGATTTGTTCACTATTCGTTCACTTTTTCCCATTGGCGCGCGCGGACACGCACCCTATGTTCTGATCCGACGAGTGGGGGCCCCATGCCAGAGTTGAAAAAGATCGAAGTGCGCGGCGCGCGCGAACACAATCTCAAAGGGATCGACGTGGACATCCCGCGCGACGAACTGGTGGTGATCACCGGTCTGTCGGGGTCGGGGAAATCCTCGCTCGCGTTCGACACGATCTATGCCGAAGGGCAGCGGCGCTATGTCGAAAGCCTCTCGGCCTATGCGCGGCAATTCCTCGACATGATGGAAAAGCCCGACGTCGATCACATCTCGGGCCTCAGCCCCGCGATTTCCATCGAACAAAAGACGACGTCGAAAAACCCGCGGTCGACCGTGGGCACCGTGACCGAGATCTATGACTACATGCGCCTGCTCTTTGCGCGCGCGGGCACGCCGTATTCACCGGCGACCGGCAAACCCATCGAAGCGCAGCAAGTGCAGGACATGGTCGATATCACCATGCGGATGGAGGAGGGGACGCGCGGCTACCTCCTTGCCCCCATCGTGCGCGACCGCAAAGGCGAATACCGAAAGGAAATGCTGGAGCTGCGCAAGCAGGGCTTCCAGCGCGTCAAGGTGGATGGGGAGTTCTACGAGCTCGACACGCCGCCAACGCTCGACAAAAAATTCCGCCATGACATCGACGTGGTCGTCGACCGTCTGGTTGTGCGCGAGGGGTTGGAGCAACGTCTGGCCGACAGCTTGCGCACCGCGTTGGATCTGGCCGACGGAATCGCGATCTTCGAAACTGCCCCTAGCGAGGGCGACCCGGAACGCACGACATTTTCGGAAAAATTCGCGTGTCCCGTGTCCGGCTTCACGATCCCTGAGATTGAGCCGCGTCTGTTTTCCTTCAACGCCCCCTTCGGCGCCTGCCCGGACTGTGACGGTTTGGGGGTAGAGCTGTTCTTTGACGAACGGCTTGTCGTGCCCGACCAGACGCTCAAGCTCGCCGATGGCGCGCTGGCCCCGTGGCGCAAGGGCAAAAGCCCCTATTTCCTGCAGACCATCGACGCTATCGCCAAGCATTACGAGTTCAACAAGAACACCCAGTGGAAGGATCTGCCCGCCCATGTGAAGCAGGTCTTCCTGCACGGGTCCGGCGATGATGAAATCCTGTTCCGCTATGACGAAGGCGGGCGCGTCTATCAGGTCACCCGCAGCTTCGAGGGCGTGATCCCGAATATGGAACGCCGCTACCGCGAGACGGACAGTTCGTGGATTCGCGAGGAGTTCGAGCGGTACCAGAACAATCGCCCCTGTGGGACGTGCGACGGATACCGCCTGCGGCCCGAAGCGCTGGCCGTGAAGATCGCGGGCAAGCATGTGGGCGAGGTCGTCCAGATGTCGATCCGCGAGGCCTTTGACTGGTGCGAAGAGGTGCCGTCGCAGCTGTCTGCCCAGAAGAACGAGATCGCGCGCGCGATCCTCAAGGAAATTCGCGAGCGTCTGGGCTTCCTGAACAACGTGGGCCTCGAATACCTGACGCTGTCGCGCAACGCGGGTACGCTGTCGGGCGGCGAAAGCCAGCGCATCCGATTGGCCTCGCAGATCGGTTCGGGCCTGACGGGGGTTCTCTATGTGCTGGACGAGCCGTCCATCGGCCTGCACCAGCGTGACAACGACCGTCTGCTGACCACGCTCAAGAACCTGCGCGACCAGGGCAACACGGTGATCGTCGTGGAACACGACGAGGAGGCCGTGCGCGAGGCCGATTATGTGTTCGACATCGGCCCGGGCGCGGGCGTGCATGGCGGTCAGGTGGTGGCCCACGGTACTCCGGCGGAGATCATCGCGAACCCCAATTCCATCACGGGCGACTACCTTGCCGGGCGGCGCGAGATCACGGTGCCGGCCACACGGCGCAAGGGTAACAAGAAGAAGATCACGGTCAAAAAAGCCAGCGGAAACAACCTGCAAGACGTCACAGTTGATTTCC
This sequence comes from Pseudomonadota bacterium, assembly GCA_038527375.1. Lineage (GTDB taxonomy): Bacteria > Pseudomonadota > Alphaproteobacteria > Rhodobacterales > Rhodobacteraceae > Shimia_B. Next base: position 30,199 of record JBCBFU010000015.1, read on the forward strand.
CCTTGGGCAAATTCGTCTGCGTCACCGGGGTGTCCGGCGGGGGCAAGTCCACACTGACGATTGAGACCCTGTTCAAGACGGCATCCATGGCCCTGAACGGCGCGCGCCAGACGCCTGCACCCTGTGAGACCATCAAAGGGTTGGAGCATCTGGACAAGGTCATCGACATCGACCAGCGCCCCATCGGGCGCACGCCGCGGTCAAACCCCGCGACCTATACCGGCGCCTTCACCCCGATCCGCGACTGGTTCGCGGGCCTGCCCGAGGCCAAGACCCGCGGCTACAAGCCCGGTCGGTTCTCCTTCAACGTGAAGGGCGGACGGTGCGAGGCCTGCCAGGGCGACGGCGTCATCAAAATCGAGATGCACTTCCTCCCCGACGTCTATGTCGAATGCGAAACCTGCCACGGCCAACGCTACAACCGCGAAACGCTCGAGGTGAAGTTCAAGGGCAAGAGCATCGCGGATGTGCTGGATATGACGGTCGAGGACGCGCAGGAGTTCTTTAGCGCGGTGCCCTCGATCCGCGAAAAGATGGACGCGCTGATGCGCGTGGGGCTGGGCTATATCAAAGTGGGCCAGCAGGCGACGACCTTGTCGGGCGGCGAGGCGCAGCGCGTGAAACTGTCCAAGGAATTGGCCAAACGCTCCACCGGTCGTACGCTCTACATCCTCGATGAACCGACGACGGGTCTCCATTTCGAGGATGTGCGCAAACTGCTCGAGGTGCTGCACGAGTTGGTCGAACAGGGCAACACGGTGATCGTGATCGAACACAATCTCGATGTCGTGAAAACCGCCGACTGGATCATCGACGTCGGTCCCGAAGGGGGCGATGGGGGCGGCACGATCGTGGCCACGGGCACGCCCGAAGAGGTGGCCGAAGTCGCAGGCAGCCATACCGGCCACTACCTAAAACCGATGTTGAACCCGAAAAAGGTGGCCGCCGAATAGCGGCCCCTTTAGTTGCGGGCGTCAGTTGCCCTGACGGACGAGCCAGTAGGCCCCGAGGACTGCGAAGACGAGGATGAATGATCCGACAAGTGTGGTGGTCGCCATGCTGGGCGCTCCTTCTCCAAAACTGTGCGGACACCCGGTGCCTAACACGTGGGCCTAGCTGCGTCCACGACCTTCGAACCGGGGCAACATCGCGCTGAAATCGCGGCCAAGCCCGTCCTCATCCTCGACAAAGCTGCGGTAAAGCTCTGTGGCGGCCTGGCCGAGCGGCGTGTCCGCGTCGGCGCTTTCGGCGGCTTGTTGTGAAAGGCGCAGGTCTTTGAGCATAAGATCGGCGGCAAATCCGGGGGTGTAGCCGTTATCGGCGGGGCTTTGCGGCCCGATCCCGGGGGCGGGGCAATAGGCGTTCATCGACCAGCTATAGCCGCTGGAGGTGCTGACCACGTCGAACATCGCCTGCCGGTCGAGGCCCAGTTTGTCGGCGAGCGCAAAAGCCTCGCACGTGCCGATCATCGTGATGCCCAGGATCATGTTGTTGCAGATCTTGGCAGCCTGACCGTTGCCCGCCGGCCCGCAATGCACGGCCTTTTGCCCCATGATGTCAAAGAGCGCTTTGCAGGTGCCGAATGCCTCCTCCGGGCCGCCCACCATGAAGGTCAGCGTACCGGCTTGCGCCCCGCCGATCCCGCCAGAGACCGGCGCATCCAGCGCGACGCAGCCTGCATCCGCCGCCTGTGCCGCCACCGCGCGCGCGCTGTCCACGTCCACCGTCGAACAATCCAGCAAGACCGCGCCGGGGTTCATGGCGGGGATAACCTCATCCGCCACCGCGCGCAGGATCTGGCCATTGGGCAGCATCGTGATCACGACCTGCGCGTCCTGTGCTGCCTCGGCGCTTGAGGCGGCCATTGTCACCCCGTCGGGGTGGGCCACGGTGTCAAATCCCATAACCTCATGGCCCGCCGCCGCCAGATTGGCGGCCATCGGCGCGCCCATATTGCCCAGTCCGATAAAGCCGATCTTCATGCGGGATCCTCCAGGTTAAGCGTGTCGGGACCAAGAGGCCGCAGCATAAAGCTCACATCCGCTTGGGGCAGGCGGTCTATGCGGTGCTTCCACTTGGGCGCCTTGTCCTTGTCGATGATGGCGGCACGAATGCCTTCAATGAAATCGCCGTGCTCGGGGCTGCGCGACGTCGCGCGGAATTCCAGCTCGAGCGCCCGGGTAATGTCATCGGTCGAACGCAGCCGCCGCAGGATTTCCAGCCCGCAGGCCATCGCGAGGGGGGAGTGCCGTTCCATGCGCTTGGCCGCGTCCCGCGCAAACTCCGTGTTGCTATCCTTGAGCGATCGCAGGATATCCGACGGGGTGTACCCCTGAAAATGGCTCGAGATTTCAGACATATGCGCGGCAAAGCTTGCGTCACCCGGCATAGCATCCGGGATCGCAACCTCACCCGAGGTGATCATTTGCTCTTTGAGGTCTTCCCACATCGCTTCCGGCACGTAATGGTCTGCAAATCCGGCATAAATTGCGTTTGCTGCATCCATACGCGCGGTGGTCAGTGCAAGATAGTCTCCCAACTGCCCGGGCGCGTGCGCCAACAGCAGCGACCCACCCACATCAGGGGCAAGCCCAATCGCAACTTCGGGCATCGCGATCTGAGTTGTTTCACCCACGATCCGGTGACTGACATGGCAGCCAAGACCCACGCCCCCACCCATGGTAAAGCCATTAAGAAAGCTAACTATGGGCTTGGGATAGCGAAACAATTTCGCGTTGAGTCTGTATTCGTCTGTCCAGAACTTGGCCCCGTAGTGATAGTCGCCTTTCTGCCCGGCCTCGTACATGTCCGCGATGTCGCCACCGGCGCAGAAGGCGCGGTCGCCTGCCGCATCCAGCAGGATCAGTTTAACCGCGTCGTCCGCGGCCCAGTCTGTCACCGCGCGCTCGATCTGCAGACACATGTCCCATGTCAGCGCATTGAGCGCCTTGGGGCGGTTCAACGTGATCCGGCCCGCATGGCCCTGGGTGCGGATAAGAACGTCAGACAACGCGCAACCCCCGCGCGACGATCATGCGCATGATCTCATTTGTGCCTTCGAGGATTTGATGGACGCGCAAATCGCGCACGCGCTTTTCGATCCCGTAATCGGCAAGGTAGCCGTAGCCACCGTGCAGTTGCAGGCATTGGTCCACAACGTCGCTGCCCACCTCGGTCACTTGCTTCTTGGCCATGGCGCAGAATTGCGTGGCATCCGCCGCGCCATTGTCCAGCTTCCACGCTGCCTGGCGCAGGAATGTCCGCGCCGATTGCAGCGCAATCTCCATATCTGCGATGCGGAATTGCAGCGCTTGGAAGTCCTGGATCGGTTTCCCGAATGCCTGACGTTCGGCCATATAGGCCCTCGTTTGGTCGAGCGCGGCCTGCGCAGACCCCAGAGAGCAGGCCGCGATGTTCAACCGCCCGCCATCGAGGCCCTTCATCGCATATGTGAAACCCTGACCCTCTTCTCCCAGCAAATTCTCGGTCGGAATATTGCAATTGTCCAACTGCACTTGGCGCGTTGGCTGGCTGCGCCAGCCCATTTTATCCTCGAGCCCGCCGAAGGAGAGGCCGTCAGCGCCGTCCTCGATGATCAAGGAGGAGATGCCCTTGGGGCCGGCATCGCCGGTGCGGCACATGACGATATAGGCGTCCGAATATCCGCCGCCTGAGATGAAGGCCTTGGTCCCTGACACGGACCAGCCGTCATTGGTGCGCGCCGCCCGGGTCTTTAGTGCTGCTGCATCGGAGCCCGATCCGGGTTCAGTGAGGCAGTAGGAGAAGAAAACCTCCATGTCGATCGCGCGCTCAAGGAAACGCGCCTGAAGCTCTGGCGATCCGAAGCGGTCGATCATGGCCGCGCACATGTTATGGATCGACAAAAACGCCGCGACGGACGCACAGGCCGTGCTGAGCGCCTCGAACACCAGCGTGGCATCAAGACGCGACAGGCCCGCGCCACCGTTGTCCTCGGACACGTAGAGGCCGCCAAAGCCCAACTCTGCCAGTTTTGGCCAGAGCTCTTTGGGGATCGTGCCATCCTTCTCCCACTGGAGAGCGTGCGGCGCGATCTCGGCGTCGGCAAAGGCGCGGGCCATGTCGTAGATGGCGGTTTGTTCTTCTGTCAGAGCAAAGTCCAATGCGGCCTCCCAACCTTTATTGAACGCTTGTTCATTTTACGGGGCGGCCTAGCCTCGTGGCAAGCGCCGGATTACCTTCGGCGAGAGTATTTTTGGCCAAAAGGAATGCAGGGTATGCTTCCTTTGGCGCGAAATACTCCCGCCGGACGACCGCAAGAGGCCGAATTACTCCATCACGGGGATGCTGAATTCGCCGCCTTCCTTGATGCCGGACGGCCAACGCGCGGTGACGGTTTTGGTGCGCGTGTAGAACTTGAACGCATCCGGCCCGTGTTGGTTAAGGTCGCCGAAGACCGATTTCTTCCAGCCGCCGAATGTGTGGTAGGCGAGCGGTACCGGGATTGGCACGTTGATGCCGACCATGCCGATGTTGATGCGATTGGCGAAATCGCGGGCGGTGTCGCCGTCGCGGGTGAAAATCGCGGTGCCATTGCCGTATTCGTGGTCCATGGCGAGGCCGATCGCCTCCTCATAGGTTTGCGCGCGCACGGTGGTCAGGACGGGGCCGAAGATTTCGGTCTTGTAGATGTCCATGTCCTTGGTCGCGTGATCGAAGAGGTGCGGACCAACAAAGAAGCCGTCCTCATAGCCTTGCAGGCTGAAATCGCGACCATCGACGACGAGTGTAGCACCTTGGTCCACGCCCGTTTGCACGAGGCGTTCGATGTTTTCCTTGGCGGCCGCCGTGACGACTGGGCCGTAATCGACGTCATTGCCTGAGGTGTAGGGGCCGACCTTGAGCGCCTCGACCCGTGGGACGAGTTTCTCGATCAGGCGGTCGGCTGTATCATCGCCCACAGGGACGGCGACCGAGATTGCCATGCAGCGTTCGCCAGCCGCGCCATAGCCTGCACCCACGAGCGCATCGGCGGCCTGATCCATGTCCGCGTCCGGCATGACGATCATGTGGTTCTTGGCGCCGCCAAAGCACTGCACGCGTTTGCCGTTCGCGCAGCCGCGTTCGTAGATATAGGCGGCGATGGGGGTCGAGCCGACGAAGCCGATGGATTGCACGACCGGGTGGTCGAGCAGGGCGTCCACAGCCTCCTTGTCACCGTTCACGACTTGCAGGATGCCTTTGGGCAGGCCCGCTTCCTCCATCAACTCGGCCAGCATTAGCGGGACCGAGGGGTCACGCTCGGACGGTTTCAGGATAAACGCGTTGCCGCAGGCGATGGCGGGCGCAAACATCCACATGGGGATCATTGCGGGGAAGTTGAACGGGGTGATCCCGGCCGTCACACCCAGCGCCTGACGCATTGAATACATATCGATGCCAGGACCCGCGCTGTCGGTGTATTCGCCTTTCAGCAGCTGGGGTGCGCCAATGCAGTATTCGACGACCTCAAGCCCGCGCTGCACGTCGCCTTTTGCATCCGGCAGCGTCTTGCCGTGTTCACGGCTCAGCGCCTCGGCCAGTTTGTCCATGTCGCGGTTAAGCAAGTGCACGAACTGCATCAGGACCCGCGCGCGGCGCTGCGGGTTGGTGGCGGCCCATGCGGGTTGGGCGGCGGCTGCGATCTCGACCGCTTTGGCGACCTCTGCGGTCGAGGCCAGCGGCACCTTTGCCTGAACTTCACCCGTGGCGGGGTTCATGACGTCGGCGAAGCGGCCGGAGGCGCCCGATACATGGGCCCCATCGAGGTAGTGAGATAGCTCTTGCATAATGTCCTCCCAAAGATGCGGCATCCGCATTTGCCCAAGTTTAGGCTTGCGCCGTAGGCGCGGAAAGCGCCAATGAGCCAAAGGTATTTTGCAAAAATACAGGTATAAGATGACCGAACGCTGGGATGACTTGCGAATTTTCCTGTCCGTGATGCGCCATGGCGGGCTGACCGGTGCGGCGCGGGCGTTGCGGCTGGACCCCGCCACGGTGGGGCGTCGGATCGCGGCGCTGGAGCAAAGGTTGGACCGCGTGCTCTTTGTAAAATCGCCCCAAGGCTATGCGCCGACCGAAGAGGCGGCCCGCCTCACGCCGCGGATCGAAGAGATGGAGGCCGCCCTGCGAGCGGGTGTCGAAGGCCTCGGGAACGCAGGTGACGGGCTGTCCGGGGCGATCCGCATCGGGGCGCCTGATGGTTGCGCCAATTACCTGTTGCCCGGCATCTGCGCGGAGATTGGGCGCAGCAATCCCGATCTGGACATCCAGATCATCGCCATGCCGCGCGAGGTCAACCTGTCCCGGCGCGAGGCGGATATGGCCATCACCGTGAGCCAGCCCACGGGCGGGCGCCTGATGGTGCAACCGATCGCGGATTACGATCTGCATCTGGCCGCGGCCCGGGGGTATCTGCAGGACGCGCCCCCCCTTGCCACGCCCCAAGACCTCCATGCGCACCGGATCGTGGGCTATATCCCGGACATGATCTTTGACAGCGAATTGGATTATCTGACCTCGCTGGGCCTGACGCGCGTGGCGGCTGCGTCAACCTCTGCCGCTGTGCAGGTCCAGATGTTGGAACACGGGTGCGGGGTGGGGGTCGTGCACGGGTTTGCGATGCCAAGCGCGCCCAACCTCGTGCCCGTGCTGCCCGATATTCGCTTTCAACGTCGGTATTACCTTGTCCGGCACGCAGATGATCGACGGTCGGACCGCATGCAAAGGTTCGCCGACCTGCTGGTGGCAGGCATGCGCGCCGCCTTGACACAAGGACAGGCGACGACCCAAGATTGAGTGACCCGCAAGACTTCAACCAAAGGAGGTGAAGATGCGTGTGTCAGATATCCTGAAAGCCAAAGGGCAAGCGCCTGTTACAACGATGGCGCCTGGTGCCGCGGTGACCGACGCGGCCCAGATCCTGTCGAAGAACAAGATCGGGACGGTCGTGGTGTCCGCAGACGGGCGCAGCCCGGACGGGGTCGTATCGGAACGCGATATTGTCCGAGAGTTGGGGCGGCGCGGTCCGTCCTGTCTGGATGACCGGCTGTCGGACCTCATGACGCGTAAGGTGGTGACCTGTGCGCCGACCGATGACGTGTCGCGCGTACTCGAAAAGATGACCGAAGGCCGGTTCCGCCACATGCCCGTGGTTGATGACGGGGCGATGGTGGGGCTGGTGTCGCTGGGCGACGTGGTCAAAGCGCAATTGCGCGAGGTCGCGGCCGAAAAAGACGCGTTGACCGATATGATCATGGGTCACGGCTAACCGCCTGCGTCAGCCTGCCTGACTTGACCGACGTGGCAATCTTCGCGATGGGTGGCCGCACAACACCAAGCGGAGGCGCGGCCCATGCGGATTGGCCTGTACCCTGGCACCTTTGACCCGATCACGCAGGGTCATCTGGACATCATTCGCAGGGCCTCTGTCCTTGTGGACAGGCTGGTGGTCGGCGTGGCCATCAACCGCGACAAGGGCCCGATGTTTTCGCTCGAAGAGCGCGTGGCCATGGTCGAGGCGCAGTTCCCGGCGCTGCGTGAACAAACGGGGTGCGAGTTTGTGGCCCATCCGTTCGAGAACCTGTTGATCGATTGCGCCCGCGATGTGGGCGCGCAGGTCATCGTGCGGGGACTGCGGGCGGTGGCTGACTTCGAGTATGAATTCCAGATGGTCGGGATGAACCGGGTGCTCGACGACTCGGTTGAGACGGTGTTCCTGATGGCCGAGGCCGAACATCAGGCGATTGCGTCAAAACTCGTCAAGGAAATCGCGCGGCTGGGCGGAGATGTCAGCAAGTTCGTCACCGCCGATGTAGACGCGGCTTTGCGCGCGCGTCTCGGGCACTAGAACCCCAACAAAAAAGCCGCCCCGGGTGTGTGACCCGGGCGGCTTGGGCTATGTGTGGCACGTTGGTGTGCGGCGTTGTTAGGCGCCGTAGACCGTGCGTGCGGCGATGCGTTCTGCGTCACCGGGATAGATGTTGAGGTCCAACGCCACATCCAGCGGCATGGCGCGCAGTTCAGCCACCGTGCGGTTATAGGCGCGGCGCTTGGCGATGGCAGTGTTCACTTTCGTCAGGAGCGAGGTCATTGGGGTATCTCCTTTGTTGGCTCGGTTCCTCTATGACCCCAATATGGGCGTGCTGCAGCGCAGCACAATTTCCAAATGGAGAAACCCGCCTTGCAGAAAACGCAGGGCTGTACCCATACAAAAAACGCCCGGACCTGTGTGGCCCGGGCGCGTTATCTGACAGCGATGTCAGGTGTTTAGATGAGTTTCCCCATCGCAACCGCAGTGTCACCCATGCGGTTGGAGAAACCCCATTCGTTGTCATACCAGCTCAGGATACGGACCATGTTGCCGTCCATCACCTTGGTCTGGTCGGTCGCAAAGATCGACGAATGCGGGTCGTGGTTGAAATCCTGGCTGACCAGTTTTTCGTCCGTCACGCCAAGGATACCGCTCAACGGGCCGTCTGCGGCGGCCTGCATGGCGGCATTGATTTCCTCCACCGTGGTGTCGCGGTCGGCCTCGAACGTCAGGTCGACGACAGACACGTTCGGGGTGGGGACGCGGATGGCCACACCGTCCAGCTTGCCCTCAAGCTCTGGCAGAACGAGGCTCACCGCCTTGGCAGCGCCGGTCGAGGTCGGGATCATCGACATCGCGGCAGCCCGCGCGCGGTAGAGATCCTTGTGCATCGTGTCCAGCGTGGGCTGGTCGCCCGTGTAGGAGTGTACGGTCGTCATGAACCCGCGCTTGATGCCGACGGTGTCCTGCAGGACCTTGGCCACCGGCGTCAGGCAGTTCGTGGTGCAGGACGCGTTCGACACGACAATGTCGTCTGCGGTCAGGCTGTCATGGTTCACGCCGTAGCAGATGGTCTTGTCCGCGTTCTTGCCGGGGGCCGAGATCAGGACCCGGCTCGATCCGTTTTCCAGATGCGCCTGGCAAGCCTCTTTCGAGGTGAAGATGCCCGTGCATTCCAGAACGATGTCCACGTGGCCCCAGGGCAGGTCGGCAGGGTTGCGGATGGCCGTGACTTCCATCGCGCCGCGGCCCACGTCGATCGTGTCGCCCTTGACCGTCACGGTCGCCGGGAAGCGGCCATGCACACTGTCGTAGCGCAGCAGGTGGGCGTTGGTGTCCACCGGGCCCAGATCGTTGATGGCGACGACTTCGATATCGGTGCGACCGGATTCGATGATGGCGCGCAGAACGTTGCGCCCGATACGACCGAAACCATTGATGGCGACCTTCACAGCCATGGGTGACCTCCTGAGATGATCCGTTTGAAGCGCCAACTCTTGTTTGCGCTAACACGTTCCGGAAACACCACGAATGGGGCGTGGCGTCAACCGGAACGCCGGGCGTTCACCGCCAGAAGGCGAGGTATTCGAGGAGTTCGATGAATTTCTTGAGCAGAAACAGCATCGCCGCGCCGCCGTTGAACACGACATCGGCAAGGATCGCGGCCACGATCAGGACGGCCAGGATGATGGCGAGGCGATTGGTCATGGCTAGCGTGGTGGCACGGCCACCGCCTGCTTGCAAAGACCTTAGTGCAAAAGACGGCCCATCGCGGCGGCAGTGTCGGCCATGCGACACGAAAAGCCCCATTCGTTGTCGTACCATGCCAGCACCCGCACCGTGCGCCCGCCGACAACCTTGGTCTGGTCGGGGGCAAAGATCGACGAATGCGGGGTGTGGTTGAAGTCGATGGAGACCTTTTGCTCGGCGTCATAGGCCAGAACCGCGCCCATGTGGCCTGCGGCGGCTTCGGCGACGATTTCGTTCACGTCGTCAACGGTGATGTCCTTGCCAGCCTCAAACGTCAGGTCTACGGCGCTGACATTGGGGGTTGGGACGCGCAGGGCTGTGCCGTCAAGCCGACCTTCGAGTTCGGGCAGCACCTCTTTGAGCGCTTTGGCGGCCCCGGTGGAGGTCGGGATCATCGCAAGGGCCGCGGCCCGCGCGCGATAGAGATCCTTGTGACGGCGGTCCAGCGTCGGCTGGTCGCCCGTGTAGCTGTGGATCGTGGTCATGATCCCGCGTTCGATGCCGATGGCCTCGTGCAGGACCTTGGCCAGGGGTGCCAGGCAGTTTGTCGTGCAGGACCCGTTCGACACCATGCGCTCGTCTGCGCGCAGGTCGCGGTGGTTCACACCGTAGACGACCGTGCGGTCGACATTGGTGGCGGGGGCCGAAATCAGCACCTTCTTGGCACCCTGTTTCAGGTGTACCGCACTCTTTTCGCCGTCATTGAATTGGCCCGTGCATTCGAGCACGACGTCACAGCCAGACCAGTCAAGCTCTTCGGGGTTGTAGGTTGAAAACACCTGCATGGGCCCGCGTCCGATATCCATCGTGTCGCCGTCGACCTGCACCTCGCCGCCAAAGCGGCCATGGACGCTGTCATAGCGCAGAAGGTGGGCGTTGGTTTCAATCGGGCCGGTCGCGTTGACCTTGACGACTTGCACATCGTTGCGTGCGCTTTCGGCGATATGGGCCAGAGTGCAGCGCCCGATGCGCCCGAAACCGTTGATGCCTACCGTGACCGTCATTGCGCGCATTCCCGTAACAAGAGGTGTCGTTAGGGAAGGGCCTAACAAAGCATGGTTGCGCAAAGAAGAAGAAAATGTGTTGATTTCCAGTATGTTAGCGAAAACATAAGTGGTTGCGCTAACAAATGTGTGCGAATGTATGCAATCCTTGGCGAATGACGTGGTGGATGTACTTTTGTGCGCGTGTCCTCGTGGCACAGCTTTTTATCTTGGGCGCGGTGCAAAAGCTGCTGGATCCAGGGCCGGCCCAGACGCTGCTGGCGGGACTGGGACTGCCCGGGATGCTGGTATGGCCCGCACTGGTGTTCAACGCTGCCGTCGGGGTCGCGCTGATCGCCGGGCTTCATGTGCGCCCTGTGGCCGTGGCCGCCGCGGCCTATTGCGGGTCGACATCGGTGTTTCACCTCGTGCCCGAGGATCCCTGGCAGATGACCATCTTTGTCAAGAACTGGGCCATCGCGGGGGGCTGTCTGGCGCTGGCTGCTGTAGCCACCCACGAAAAAGCCGGACCTTGGAATTAGGCCCGGCTTTCACAGTCTGTGTTCTGCGTTTTACAGCAGGTCTTTGGCCGCTTGCGTCACGGCCTCTGCGGTGATGCCGAACTTCTCGTAAAGCGTGCCGGCGGGGGCCGAGGCGCCAAAGCCGGTCATCCCGACAAAGACACCCTTGTTGCGGTTGCCGCGTTCGCCATAGAGCCACGCATCCCAACCCATGCGGCACGCGGCCTCGACCGCGACGCGCACGGGACCGGCGGGGAGGACACGGCGGCGATAGGCTTCGTCCTGCGCCTCGAACAGTTCCCAGCAGGGCATGGAGACGACACGCGTCCCGATGCCCTCAGACTGCAGCGCGTCGCGGGCGGCCAGCGCGATGGACACCTCAGAGCCGGTTGCAATCAGGATCACCTGGCGGCGGCCTTCGGCCTCGGCCAGGACATAGGCGCCCTTGGCCGACAGGTTCGCGGTCTTGTGGTCGGTCCGCACGGTGGGCAGGCCCTGACGCGACAGCGCCAGAACGCAGGGCGTGGACTTGGACGACAGGGCCAGCTCCCACGCTTCTGCCGTTTCCACGGCGTCCGCAGGGCGGAAGAGGTGGGTGTTGGGCGTGGCACGGTGGATCGCCAGATGCTCAACCGGTTGGTGGGTGGGGCCATCTTCGCCCAGACCGATGGAATCGTGCGTCATAACATAGGTCACCGGCACACCCATGAGGGCCGACAGCCGGATCGCGCCGCGCGCGTAATCGGTAAAGCACATGAACGTGCCGCCATAAGGCCGGATGCCGCCATGCAGGACCATGCCGTTCATGGCCGCGGCCATGCCGTGTTCGCGGATGCCGTAATGCAGGTAACGTCCGGCGCGGTTGTCGGGCAGGTGCACGCCCAGATCGGCGGTCTTGGTGTTGTTCGACCCCGTCAGGTCTGCCGAACCGCCAACGGTTTCGGTCGCGACGGGGTTCAGAACCTCCAGCGCCTTTTCGGACGCTGCACGCGTCGCCAGCTTGGGCGCAGTTTCCGACATCTGCTTTTTCAGAGCCTTGACCGTCGCTGACAGCTTCTTGGGGGCCTCAAGCGCGAAGACACGTTCGAACTCGCGCTGTTTGGCACCCGACAGCTTCTCAACGCGGGCTTGCCATGCCTCACGCTCGACCGCGCCGCGGCTGCCGATGGCTTCCCATTCGGCTTTCACATCCTCGGGGATGACAAATGCGCCGTGCTCCCACCCGTAGGCGCGTTTCGCCGCCTCGAGCTGGTCGGGATCGGTCAGCGCGCCGTGACCTTTGGAGGTGTCTTGGGCCGCGTGACCCAGCGCGATGTGCGTTTTGCACGCGATCATCGACGGTGTGTTTGTGGTGCGCGCCTTGGTGATGGCGGCGTCGATGGCAATCGGGTCATGCCCGTCGATCTCTTGCACGTCCCAGCCCGAGGCCGCGAAGCGTTCCAGCTGATTGGTGCGATCGGCAATGTCGACCGTGCCGTCGATGGTGATGTTGTTGTTGTCCCACAGCACAATCAGCTTGGACAGTTCCTGGCGCCCCGCCAGTGCGATGGCCTCTTGGCTGACACCTTCCATCAGGCAGCCGTCGCCCGCGATCACATAGGTATAGTGATCCTGAACCTTGGCCCCCCACTGTGCGCGCAGGATTTCTTCGGCGAGCGCAAAGCCCACCGAGTTGGAGATACCTTGGCCCAGCGGACCGGTTGTGACCTCAACCCCGCGGCCGTGACCGTATTCCGGGTGGCCGGCGGTGTAGGCGCCCCATTGGCGGAAATCCTTGATCTGCTCGATCGGGAAATCCTCGTACCCCGTCAGGTGGAGAAGGGAGTAGAGCAGCATCGACCCGTGGCCCGCCGACAGGATAAACCGGTCGCGGTCGGCCCAGTCGGGCGCGGAGGCGTCGAATTTCAGGTGCTTTTCGAACAGGACAGTCGCCACATCGGCCATGCCCATCGCCATGCCGGAGTGGCCCGAGTTGGCGGCGGCCACGGCATCAAGGGTCAGTGCCCGGATCGCGGCGGCGCGGCGCCAATGCTCGGGGTTGGCGGCGGCAAGTGCGGTCAGGTCCATAACGATCTCCGGTTCAGGGCAGGGCAACTGTTGGGTGCGCGGCCGATCTGGGACCCACCGCGTGTTGCGGCGCGGTGTATCAAGTCAAGGCGGAAGTTCAAGCGCGGCGCGTAACGCACTGGTGGAAAACAGGGCTTTCGCGGGGCTGGTTTGCCCAAAGCGGGGGCAATCCCTTAACCTATCCATAGGCAGAACGATTCGTCGTCCCGCGATGCGCCGCAAAGGCCGCCGGGATGCCGCAGACATCGATTGGAACAGGCAATTGGGCCGCAAGTCGGCCCCCGAGGGAGAGCTTTCATGAGCGAGATCACCGATCTGGAGCGCCGGATCACCCAAGCGCTGGACAGGATCCGCGCGGGCGTCGACACGCTGGGCACAGTTCCGCCCATGGTCGCACCTATTCTGGACGATGCGCCCGAGGAAACCGTCGCGGAAGCGGCTCCCGCCACCGACACAGCCGAGCTTGAGAGCTTGCGCGCCGAGTTGGAAGACGAACGCACCGCCAACGCCCAGTTGGAAGAACGTGTGCGCGTCATCCGGCGCAAGCAGGAAGGCCGGGTCAAGAAGCTCGAAGAGCAGTTGGCGGAGGCGCAAACGCAACTGGCGGCGTCCGAGGCTGCATGCGCCCATCTGAAAGCTGCCGCCGACAAGCTGCGCCAATCCAATCAGGATCTGCGCAAAGCCAATGCCGAGGGCCTCAGCGAACCGCACCTGATCAATCGTGCCATGATGACCGAACTCGACGCGCTGCGCGCGGCGCGTGCGGCAGATGTGGCGGAAGCTGACGCAATTCTGGGCGCCATTGGCGGCCTTGTGGACAAGGAGGCGTCCGATGCCTGAGGTTACGATCACCATCGGGGGCCGCGCGTTCGATGTGTCCTGTCAGGAGGGCGAGGAGCATTTCCTCAAGGCCGCCGCGGCCATGCTCGATACCGAAGCGACGACGCTGACCAGCCAGATCGGGCGCATGCCCGAGGGGCGGATGCTGTTGATGGCCGGTCTGATGCTGGCCGACCGCACCGCGGCTGTCGAAGACCGCCTGCGCGAAGCCGAGGACAAGCTGTCGCGCCGCGACGCGCTGATCACAGAATTGCAGGATCGTCCCGCACCCGAACCCGAACGGGTGGAGGTCGCCGTAGTGCCCGACAGCGTCACCGACAGTCTGGCCGAACTGGCCGCGCGCGCCGAAGCCATTGCCGCCGAGGTGGACGAGAAGGTCGCAGAAAAGGCGCTCCCCTAGGGAAGCGCCTTTCGAAGTCTTTGGTATGGTGCGGTCAGGCGGGCGTTAAGCGTTGGCTTCCCGGATCTTGTCGGCCGCGTCCTTGTCAAACCCGATCCCGTTTTCCGACAGCATCGTGTCCAGCTCGCCCGAGAGGGTCATTTCGGTGACGATATCGCAGCCGCCCACGAATTCGCCCTTCACATACAGCTGCGGGATCGTCGGCCAGTCCGAGAAATCCTTGATCCCCTGACGGATACCGTCATCAGCCAGTACGTTCACGTCGGCATAGTCGATGCCCATGTAGTTCAGCACACCTGCCACGCGGCTGGAGAACCCGCATTGCGGCATGGATTTCGTGCCTTTCATGAAGAGCACCACGTCATTGGCGGTGATGGTCTCTTTGATTTGATCTTCGGCGCTCATCAGCGGTTAATCCTTTGGTTGTTTGGGCACAAAGCGGCGGGCGTATTCCTGCGGATCGCGCGGCACCTTGTAACTGGTGGAATGGCCCGACAGGCCCGATGAGTATTCGGCGTTGATGGTGTGATATCCGTCGCCCGGTTCCGATCCGCGGGGGTCATCGTTGCGTTCGCGTGCGATCACGACCAGCGCGCGCCACAAGAGCAACCCGATGATCGCGGCAGAAACGAGCGCTATGAACGCGGCGCTGCTCATCCTGCAGCGTCATCCGGGGCGCGGGTGGTGAGCGCCAGCGCGTGCAAATCGCCGCTAGGCCCGTCCATCTTGCCCTTGAGCGCCGCGTAGACCGCGCGCTGTTGCTGGACCCGGTTCTTGCCGCGGAAGCTCTCGTCGATAACCAGCGCGGCCATATGCACACCGTCATCGCCGCTGACCTGAATTTGGGCGTCAGGGAATGTCTCGCGCAGCAGGTCTTCGATTTCTTGGGCGTGCATGGGCATGGGGCGCGGGCCTTTGGTCGTCTGCGGGTCACCAGATATGTAGAAGCTGGCGCCGGGTGGGGCAAGGTCTTGGGGGGTGTTGTGGCGTCCCGCACTGCGCTGCAGCCCCACCTGATTGATCACCGTGGCTTTGCCCCGATCAGATCATGCAGCTTCAGGACGAACCGCACGGCGTCGGCAAGACGACCGTCTTCGCCGCGTGCCGCCCTGCGGACCCATTTGTAGCTCCCACGCGGCATCCACGACATGTTCAGGGTCACCAGTTCGACCTCATCCCCCAAGCGCGTTCCAAAAACCCGCCCGTTGCGTGCAAAGACGTCCTTGATGGTAATGCCACAGCCGATCGGGGTCGTATCAAACCCGTGCTCTTGCCGGATTGCGTCGTCGAAGACGTGCGTGTCCGAATGCGCCATCAGATGCAGCCATGGCCGGGTGGTCTGTGCCTTGTAGAGCTTGAACGCCATCATTTCATTGAACGACCAATTCGGGTGTTCCGTGTCCAGCTTTCGCTGTTCTTCATCCAGAAAGGCCGTGTCTTTGAAGATGTCGATGGTGTGGAGGTTAAACTCCCTCAACACTGCCGTGCTGACAATTCCGTTCAAGCAGGTGTTGTTGCATTGAACGGTAAAATCCACATGCGCGAGTTCAGGTTCAAAATCGGACAAGTCCCGCAGGATCATTGTGTCCGTGTCGAAATGCCAGAACCGATCAATGCCCTCCCGCGCAGCAAAGCCTTCGATGTGGTACCAGCGTTCAAAAACGTAACGCAGCCAGTTCACTTTGCCTTTGTAGGATTTGTGATCCGGGCCTTCGACCATTCGAAAATGGGCATCAAAGCTATCATGCGACGGCGCGCGAAAATCCGCGAAATGCGCATGCTCCCACCCGTTCTTTAGGGCCACGTTCCGGTTGGCCTTGTCACCCAGCAAGACAAGCCTTCGGTTCGGATTGGTCTGTCGCGCGAGGGCCAGCGTGTGCCGCAGGTACCAGCTGTTGCCAAAATGCGAAAAGATGAGGGGGGTATCGCTCATCTCTTTAGGCAACCGCGCTCTCGAAAGCCGTGTCGAAAATTTCGGACAACTCGGACATCGGGGCCTCGGAGCCACCCATGCGCATCGTGTCACCTGTGAAACGTCCCACGGTGGTGAGCGTCACGCCCGCCTGTGCCGCAGCGATCATCAGGTCCTCAGCCTTATCAAAGGAGCAGGCGATCAGGTAGCGCCCCTGATCTTCGCCAAAGACAGTGGCCATGTCGTCGCTATCGAGCGTCACGCCGGTGTCGCCCAGCCGCGCCATTTCAAAGGCTGCAAGCGCCAGCCCGCCATCTGACAGATCGGTGCAGGCGTTGATCAGGCTGACATTGGCGCGGATGAAATCGCCGTGGGCTTTCTCTGCCTCCAGATCGACCGCAGGCGCATCGCCGTCTTCGCGGTTAAAGACTTCTGCCAACAGGGCCGATTGACCCAAATGGCTGCCCGTATCCCCCAGAAGGAGGGCAAGGTGACCGTCCCGGGTCACGCCCGTGATGGCCGCATCCGCGTCAGCGATCAATCCGACCGCCCCGATGGTGGGCGTGGGCAGGATCGCAGAGCCGTCGGTTTCGTTGTAAAGCGACACATTGCCCGACACGATGGGCGTATTGAGCGCAAGGCACGCCGCACCGATCCCTTGGATCGCGCCCACGAACTGGCCCATGATTTCGGGCTTTTCGGGATTGCCGAAGTTCATGTTGTCGGTCGTGGCAAGGGGCATCGCACCGACGGCGCAGAGGTTGCGATAGGCCTCGGCGACAGCCTGCTTGCCGCCTTCGACCGGGTTCGCTTTGACGTAGCGGGGCGTGACGTCGGACGTGAAGGCCAGCGCCTTGTTCGTGCCGTGCACCCGCACGATGCCTGCGCCCGCGCCGGGGATGCGGAGCGTATCCGCCATGACCTGACTGTCGTATTGCTCAAACACCCAAGACTTCGAGGCGTAGTTGGGCGAGGCGAGAAGCGCCTTGAGCCCGTCGATGGGGTCCACGGCAGGCACATCTTCCAGCGCCGTCGCCGCGGGTGTCTCCACCCATGGGCGGTCGTATTCAGGCGCGGTCGAGGACAGCTTGGACAAGGGCAGGTCCGCCATGACCGTGCCGTTGTGCATGATGAGGAAGCGATCCTCGGCAATGGTTTCGCCCACGATGGCAAAATCCAGATCCCATTTTTCGAACACCGCGCGCGCCTCGGCTTCCAATTCGGGCTTGAGGACCATGAGCATCCGTTCCTGGCTCTCGGACAGCATCATTTCATAGGCGGTCATGTTCTCTTCGCGCTGGGGCACGTTTTCCAGATCGAGCCGAACGCCGAGGCCGCCCTTGTCGCCCATTTCGACCGCCGAACAGGTCAGGCCCGCGGCCCCCATGTCCTGGATCGAGATCACGGCACCGGTGGCCATCAGCTCCAGCGTGGCCTCCATCAGGCGCTTTTCCGTGAAGGGATCGCCGACCTGAACCGTAGGGCGCTTGTCCTCGATGGTGTCGTCGAATTCAGCCGACGCCATGGTCGCCCCGCCCACACCGTCGCGGCCTGTCTTTGCGCCGAGATAGACAACGGGCATGCCCACGCCCGAGGCCGCAGAGTAGAAGATCTTGTCCGCATCCGCGAGGCCCGCCGCAAAGGCGTTGACCAGGCAGTTTCCGTTATAGGCCGGGTGGAACCGAACCTCGCCCCCCACGGTCGGCACGCCAAAGCAGTTGCCGTAACCACCCACGCCAGCGACCACACCATTCACCAATTGCCGTGTCTTGGGGTGGTCGGGTTCGCCAAAAGACAGCGCATTCATCGCCGCGATGGGTCGCGCACCCATGGTGAAGACGTCACGCAGGATGCCGCCCACGCCGGTGGCCGCGCCCTGATAGGGTTCGATGTAGGAGGGGTGGTTGTGGCTCTCCATCTTGAAGATGACCGCCTGACCATCACCGATATCGACCACGCCCGCGTTTTCGCCCGGGCCACAGATCACTTGCGGGCCTTCGGTGGGGAGGGTGCGCAGCCATTTCTTCGAGGATTTGTAGGAGCAATGCTCGTTCCACATAGCCGAGAAGATGCCAAGTTCCGTAAACGTCGGCTCGCGTCCGATGATGTCCAGGATCACACCGTATTCGTCGTCGGACAGCCCGTGGGCCGCAATGAGGTCTGGCGTGATGGCTGGCTCGGTCATGTGGTGTCCCCCGCGTTTGCCCGGGGGTTTAGGGGATTGGGCCGCGAGGGGGAAGCGTCAAGCCCGCCAAAAACGTCCTTTGACCTTGGTCCGACGCGGGCTTTGGGTTCCGCAGCCTTCGCCAAGCTAAAAAAAAGCCGGGCACTCAGTAACTGAGCGGCCCGGCGCAAGTCCAACAGGGAGGTTGGAGAGCGGCAGTGCCGCCTTCCACGAAGCGATATAGGCGGTGCCTAATTTTGCATCAACGGGCGGGCCAGGGCCTTTTGGAAAGGCCGCTATGCGTTCAGTGCATGGCTCATCAATGACCCCGGTCCAACCCCGGCGCGCGGCGGTGGGCTATATGATCGCCTTTTGCGCCTCTTTCAGGCTGCGGATTTCGTCCTGAACAAAGTCTCGGAAGGTCGCGATGCGCTTGGATTGGCGCAACTCTTCTGGGTAGGCGAGGTAGACGGGCACCTCGGCGCTCGTGACCTCCGGCAGGACGGGGACCAACTCGTTCACGTCGACCGACAGATAGTCGGGTAGGACCCCAATCCCAAGGTTTGCCAGCACGGCCTGCAACACGCCAAAATAGTTGTTCACCGTCAAAAGCGACGGGATGTCATAGGTCAGCAGGTGCTGAACAAGGCTCGCACCCGCGGCGACCTGCGTAGACTTAGTGTTTTGGCAGATCAGGCGGTGTTTCGCGATGTCCTCGATGCACTGCGGGGTGCCGCGGCTTTCGAGGTATTTGGGCGTC
This sequence comes from Pseudomonadota bacterium, assembly GCA_038527375.1. Taxonomy (GTDB): domain Bacteria; phylum Pseudomonadota; class Alphaproteobacteria; order Rhodobacterales; family Rhodobacteraceae; genus Shimia_B. The sequence continues at coordinate 49,426 of JBCBFU010000015.1, forward strand.
GCATAGAGCCGCATCCGAATGGTCATGAGCAGTTTGCGGATCAGGTCGGCCTGCGACGGCTCTTTCATGCGGATCGCGACATCGGCCTCGCGCATGGGCAAATCCAGCGCGCGTTCTTCCAGCATCAGATCGATTTTGAGATCGGGGTAGCTGTCATAGAGCGTGGGCAGGCGCGGCGCGAGCCAGAGCGAGCCAAAGCCAATCGTGGTCGTCACCCGCAATTCGCCGAACACCTCTTCTTCGCTGTCGCGAATGCGGGCGGCGGCGGCATCGAGCCGTTTGGACATGGCGCGCGTCGCATCGAACAGCAATTCGCCCTGTTCGGTCAGGATAAGACCCCGCGCGTGCCGGTGGAAAAGCGTCGCCCCAAGTGATTCCTCAAGCGCGCGAACCTGACGCGATACAGCCGATTGCGACAGGTGCAGCGTGTCGCCCGCATGGGTCAGGGACCCAGCATCCGCGACGGCGTGAAATATTCTTAGCTTGTCCCAATCCATGGCGACATGTCCTTGCGCGCGCGGCCCACAGTCCGAAAGACTATGCGTAACCCTTGTAACACAAACGAGAAATTCCGCAGCAACGGAATTCATTTGATAGGTCAGGGTTTATGACCTACCATCCCATCAAGATGCTTTTGGGAGGAGGCACCATGACCCGTCAAGACGTTACGTTGGCAGACCGCTACGACCTGACGAAACGGCAGGTGCTATTGAACGGCACGCAGGCACTGGTCCGGCTGATGCTCATGCAGCGGGCACGCGATGCACGGGCGGGGCTGAATACAGCCGGGTATGTGACGGGCTATCGCGGGTCTCCCTTGGGTGCGGTCGATATGCAGATGCAGCGCGCCGGCCGCGATCTGGAGGCCGCGCAGGTGACCTTCCAACCCGGTCTGAACGAGGATTTGGCCGCAACCGCGCTTTGGGGCTCCCAACAGGCGGAACTGCGGGGCGAGGGGCGCTATGACGGCGTCTTTGGCCTGTGGTACGGCAAGGGCCCCGGCGTGGACCGGTCTGGCGACGTGTTCCGCCACGCCAATATGGCGGGCACCAGTGCCCATGGCGGGGTTTTGGCCGCGATGGGGGACGATCACACCGGCGAAAGCTCCACGACGCTGCACCAGTCCGAATGGACAATGGTGGACAGCTTCATGCCTGTCCTGTCCCCGGCGGGCGTGCAGGAAATCCTTGATTTCGGCCTCTTCGGCTATGCGATGAGCCGGTACGCCGGCGTCTGGGCGGGCCTGAAATGCATGAAGGACACGGTCGAGGCGACCGCGGTGGTCGATGGTGATCCCCACCGGCTAAGCTTTGTGACGCCGGAATTCGACATGCCCGACGGCGGTTTGAACATCCGGCTCGTGGACACGCCGCAGCTTCAAGAAGCGCGGATCATGGATCACAAACGCTACGCCGCCGAAGCGTTCGCCCATGCCAACGGGTTCGACAAGCGTATCTGGGGCAAGCCCGGCGCCAAGATCGGGTTCATGGCCGCGGGCAAGAACTGGCTGGATCTGGTCCACGCGCTGAACCTTCTCGGCATCGACGGGGCAGAGGCCGAGAGGCTGGGCATCACCACCTACAAAGTGGGCATGACATGGCCGCTGGACCTGCGCGGGTTCCGCGACTGGGCGGACGGGCTCGACCTGATCGTGGTGGTCGAGGAAAAGCGCAAGCTGATCGAGGTGCAGGTCAAAGAGGCGATTTTTAACAATCGTCAGGGCCGCCGTGTCTATGGCGGGACCAAGGATGGCGCAACGCTGTTTGACGCGAAGGCCGCGCTTGATCCCATTGAAATCGCACAGAAACTGGGCGCAATCCTGGAAGAGGAGGGGCGCGGTTCGGATCGTCTGACGGCGGCTCTATCGGCGCTCGCCGCTGCACAGCGCGCGGACAATGCGCCTGAACTTGCCGCACGGCTTCCGTATTTCTGTTCGGGCTGCCCGCACAATTCATCGACCAAGGTGCCCGAGGGCAGCCGCGCCTATGCCGGGATCGGCTGTCACTACATGGTGCAGTGGATGGACCGCGAGACGGTGGGCTTTACCCAGATGGGCGGCGAAGGGGCCAACTGGATCGGCGAGGCGCCATTTTCGACCCGCGACCACGTGTTCCAGAATATCGGCGACGGGACCTACAACCACTCGGGAGTTCAGGCGATCCGGGCCGCACTCATGGCCGGCACCAACGTCACCTACAAAATCCTGTTCAACGACGCGGTCGCCATGACCGGCGGGCAGCGCAACGACGGCGACCTGACCGCCCAGCAGATCACGCGCGAGCTGCTCGCCATGGGCGTGGGTGCGGTGCATCTGGTCTACGATCCCAAGGAGGATGTCGATCTGGATGACTTCCCGGGAGAGGTTGTCAAAAGCCCCCGATCCGATCTGATGTCCGTCCAGAAAACCCTGAGCGAAACCAAGGGCGTGACGGCCATTGTTTATGCACAAACCTGCGCGGCCGAGAAACGCCGCCGCCGCAAACGGGGTCAATTCCCCGATCCCGACAAGCGCGTCTTTATCAACACCGACATCTGCGAAGGCTGCGGGGATTGCGGGGTGCAATCGAACTGCGTGTCCATCGTTCCGGTCGAAACCCCGCTGGGTCGTAAGCGCGCAATCGATCAGTCGTCCTGCAACAAGGATTTCAGCTGCGCCGATGGCTTCTGCCCATCGTTCGTGACCATCGAAGGCGCCAAGATCCGCAAGGCGCCGACGGCCTCGGTCGATCTGCCGGATTTGCCAGAGCCAACGCTGCCCACGATCAAAGGCACCCATAATGTCGTCATCACCGGGGTGGGCGGCACGGGCGTGGTGACCATCGGTGCGGTGATGGCCATGGCCGCGCATATCGACGGCAAAGGCGCGGGCATGATGGAGATGGCGGGCCTCGCCCAAAAGGGTGGCGCGGTGCACATCCATTGCCGCCTCGCAAACCGGCCCGAGGATATCACGGCGATCCGGGTGGCGACGGGGGAATGCGACACCTTGATCGGCGGCGACCTCGTCGTGTCGGCGGGGGCCAAGACGTTGGGCCTGATGACAACGGGGCGTGCGGGCGCTGTGGTCAACACGCATGAGATCATCACGGGTGACTTCACGCGTAATACCGAATTCAAGTTGCCTGCCAATGAGTTGCAAGTCGCACTTCAGGCGCGACTTCAGGAGCGGCTGACGCTCTTTGACGCCTCGAAACTGGCCAAGGCCGTTCTGGGCGACACGATCTTTTCCAACATGATCCTCTTTGGGGCGGCGTGGCAAGCGGGGCTGATCCCGCTCACCCGTGAGGCGATCCTGCGGGCCGTCGAGTTGAACGGGGCCGCTGCCGAGAAGAATGCACAGGCGTTTGAATACGGACGTTGGGCTATCGTCGACCCTGAGGCCGCAGGGCGCCTTGGCACGGGTGAAGTCGTTGCCATGCCCGAGGATCCGGTCGCCGTGCGCGAGGCGCATCTGCGCGATTGGGGCGGCGCGCGGACCGTGCGGCGGTTCCGCAAATTGATCGACACCGCACCCGATGACGCCCTGCGCGTGGCGATGGCCAAAGGCTATGCCAAGCTCCTCGCCTACAAGGACGAATATGAGGTCGCGCGCCTGCTGACCCAGACGCAGGCCAAGGCCGCGCAGGAGTTTGATGGCGACCTGAAACTGACCTACCACCTTGCACCGCCCATGCTGCCCGGACGGGACGCACAGGGAAGGCCGCGCAAACGTGAATTCGGGCCTTGGATGGCGCGGGCGGCGGGCCTCCTAAAACGCGGTCGCGTCCTGCGGGGCACGCCGCTTGATCCCTTTGGCTACAGCGCCGAGCGCAAGATGGAGCGGCAATTGGCGCGTGATTACGCGTCCGACATGGCCGCGGCCCTGTCGGCCTTGACCCCCGATACACGGGATGCGGTTCTGGCCCTTGCGGAATTGCCCCTCCAGATCCGGGGGTTCGGCCCGGTCAAGGAGGCCAACGCCGAGGCCGCGGCGCGGCGGCGGGCGGAATTGAAATCCGTCATCGCGGCGGGTGGGACCGCGCAGGATCAGGCGGCGGAATAGCGACCCCGCAAGCATCATCACGCGCCCACGACGACAAAGTGCAGCATTCCCCGCTGCGCCCCTTCACCCCGGGGGGGAGGCGCGCTATCTACGATCCACAGGCTTTGGGACACGAGGGCCATGCGGAGTACACGACAAGAGCGCCAGGTGGCGCGCGAGATTTCCTATTCTCATTCGGCAGAGACCAAGGGTGGTCGTGCCCTGATCCGTGCGATGGAAAACGCCACGGGCCGTCTGCGGTTGATCAAACGTGCCGCGGGTTATGAGCATGAGGTCGCGCGCGGCCGGGATTTCTGGGACGTGATGGTCAGCCGCTATGGCCTGACGCTCGATATCGTGGGCGGGTCACTGGACAACATCCCCAAGGACGGGCCGCTGATCCTGATCGCGAACCACCCATACGGCATCCTCGATGGGTTGATGATGGGGCATATCCTGTCCGAGGTGCGGGGCGATTTTCGCATTCTGGCCCATCAGGTGTTCCGCAAAGCGGCCGATCTGGACCGGATCATCCTGCCGATTTCTTTTGATGACACCAAGGAAGCGACGCGCCTGAACCTTGAGACGCGGCGCACATCGCTGAATTACCTGTCCGAGGGCGGGGCAATCGGCGTGTTCCCGGGCGGAACGGTGTCGACCTCGGTCAAACCCTTTGGGCAGCCCATGGACCCGTCTTGGCGGACATTCACGGCCAAGATGGTCGCGAAATCCGGGGCGACCGTGGTGCCGGTGTTCTTTGACGGGCATAACTCGCGTTTGTTCCAGGTCGCCAGCCACCTGCATTACACACTTCGAATGGCGTTCCTGATCCGCGAATTCAAAGCGCGGGTCGACGAGCCGGTGAAAGTCGTGATCGGGAAACCTCTGCCGCAAGCGGAATTGGACGCCCGCGCCAAGGACAGCCGGGCGATCATGGAATACCTGCGGCAGGCGACCTACAACCTGTCTCCCAAGCCCCTGAAGTCGCTCGACCCCGGGTTTGAGTTCGAAGACCGGTATCGCTGATGGCAGTTGGTATTTTCGACAGTGGTCTGGGCGGGCTGACCGTGCTGGACGCGGCCCAAGCGCGGCTGCCTGAGGTTCCGTTCAAGTACTTTGCGGACAGCCGGCACGCGCCGTACGGCGTGCGCGATGCCGATGACATTTACGGCCTTACAACCGCCGCTGTGGGGCGGCTGTTCGAGGAAGGCTGCGATCTGGTGATCCTGGCGTGCAACACGGCCTCGGCCGCGGCGCTGCGGCGGATGCAAGAGGGTTGGGTTCCACGGGACAAGCGGGTGCTCGGTGTCTTTGTGCCCTTGATCGAAGCGCTGACCGAACGGCGGTGGGGCGACAACTCTCCCCCCCGGCAGGTGGGTGTGAAAGAGGTCGCGCTGTTCGCCACGCCAGCCACAGTGATGAGCCGCGCATTCCAGCGCGAGTTGGCCTTCCGCGCCATTGGTGTGGACGTCGAGGCGCAGGCTTGCGGGGGCGTCGTGGACGCCATCGAAGACGGCGACATGATCCTGGCGGAGGCGCTGGTGCGGTCCCACGTGCAGGCGCTGCAACGCAAGATGCCCAAACCGGACGCCGCGATCCTTGGCTGCACGCACTACCCGCTGATGGAGGCGATCTTTCAGGATGCGCTTGGCCCCGACGTGCGGGTGTTTTCCCAAGGTGCGTTGGTGGCCGAAAGTCTGGCAGATTACCTCGACCGGCATCCCGACATGTTGGGGCAGGGGCAGGCCACGGGGTACCTGACGACGGGCGATGCGGCCCGTGTCAGCGACCGTGCCACGCAGTTCTTGCGACGACGGATCGAGTTCCAAGCCGCCTGAGCGCGGTTGACACCTGATCCCAAGACACGACATGAGGCCCGAGCGACGCACGTCGCGAGACGGGCCAAAAGGCAAAAGACCCATGAAGAATATCGCGATTATCGGGGCGTCCGGATACACCGGCGCCGAACTTGTCAGACTGATTGCCATGCATCCCGGCATGCATATCACCGCCCTTGCCGCCAATTCCAAGGCCGGGCGTCAGATGGCGGATGTGTTCCCGCATTTGCGCGGTATGGACCTGCCCACGCTGGTGACGTGGGACGCGATCGACTTTGCCGAGGTCGACCTGTGTTTTTGCGCGCTGCCCCATAAGACCAGCCAAGAGGTCATCGCGCAGCTGCCCCGTGACCTGAAGATCGTGGATCTGAGCGCCGATTTCCGGCTGTCCGATGTGGAGGCCTATGCCAAGTGGTACGGCAATCCGCATTCTGCGCCCGAACTGCAAGAAGAAGCGGTCTATGGCCTGACCGAATTCCACCGGGACGAGATCGCGAAGGCGCGCCTTGTGGCCGGTACAGGGTGCAACGCGGCCACGGGCCAATTCATCCTGCGCCCGCTGGTGGCCGCAGGGGTCATCGACCTCGACGATATCCAGCTGGACCTGAAATGCGGCGTCTCGGGCGCAGGTCGGTCCGTCAAGGAACATCTGCTCTTGGCCGAGGCCCATGGCGGGATCAGCGCCTATGCGCCCGGATCGACCCACCGGCATCTGGGTGAATTCGACGAACATCTCAGCCGGATCGCGGGCCGCGATGTCCACATCCGCTTCCAGCCGCATCTGGTGCCGGTGAGCCGGGGCATCCTCGCCACCGCCTACCTCAAGGGCGACGCTGCGGACGTGCATGCAACGCTGGCCGCGGCCTATGCGGACGAGATCTTTATCGAGGTTCTGCCCATGGGCGCGCTGCCTGCAACGCAGCACATCACCGGGTCGAACTATTGCGATATTGGCGTTGCCGCGGATCGCGCGCCGGGCCGTGTGATGGTGACCGCCGCGCTTGATAACCTGTGCAAGGGCTCCAGCGGGCAGGCGATCCAGAACGCCAACCTGATGCTGGGCCTAGAAGAGAAGACGGGGCTGATTGCCCCGCCGCTCTTCCCGTAATGCGCGGGCTGCGCAAACAGCGGCGCATCCAGATCGTCGTCGTGGCCCTGATCTGCGTGTTCGGGGCGACGGCGCTGGTGGGATATGCCCTGCGCGATGGGATCAATTTCTTCTACTCGCCCACGCAGGTGTTGGCCGAGCCACCCAGCGAGCGTGAGGTGTTCCGCATCGGCGGGCTGGTCGAAGAAGGCAGCCTGATCCGCAGCGAGGGTGAGACGATCACCTTCCGCGTCACCGACGGTGGCGGCAGTGTCCCTGTGTCCTATACCGGCATCCTGCCCGACCTCTTTGGCGAGGGCGAAGGCATGGTGGGCATGGGGCGCTACGTGAACGGTGTCTTCCAAGCAACTGAAATCCTTGCACGTCATGACGAAACCTACATGCCCAAAGAAGTCATCGAGGCGCTCGAGGAACAAGGCGTCTACCGCGACCCCGACGCCTAGCCAGAGGCGCACCGCGCGCTGTGATCAAGCCGCGTTAACCTGACAACCGCACCTTTTCCCCGACCGAACCGGTGGAGGGTGCCATGCGCGACGCGCGCCAGATTGCAGAAGAGATCATCGCCCGTGAAGGCGGCTATGTGAACGATCCCGACGATCCCGGCGGGGCCACGAAATACGGCGTCACGATCCACACGATGCGGGGGCTTGGCCTCGATCTGGATGGCGACGGGGACGTGGACAGCGCCGATGTGCGCCGTCTGAGCCGCACGCAGGCGGTCGACATTTTCCTGCAGCACTACTTCCACGGGCCGCGGATTTCAGATCTGCCCCAGGTCCTGCACGCCACCGTGTTCGATATGCAGGTCAACGCGGGGGCCAACGCGATCCGCATTCTGCAGCGCCTCTTGCGCAAGATGGGTCATGAGGTCGCCGTGGACGGCGCGCTGGGGCCGCAAACGCTGGGCGCGGCGCGGGCGGCGGCGGCAAAGGCGCCTGAGCACATCGCGGATGCCTACGGGATCGAGCGGCGGAATTACTACTATGCGCTGGCCGACCAACGCCCGCGCAGCCGCAAATATGCGCGCCGCCGGGACGGGGGCAAAGGCGGCTGGATAACCCGGGCCGAGGAATTCATCTCGCCCCGCTATCACCTGACGGATGCCGAACACCGCGAAAGGGTTTCAAAATGGGCTTGATCGAACGCCTCCTCGACGTGCTCTTCGGCACGCGCGGCAATGTGGTGAAGGAAACGGTCGAGGTCTTTCGCGAAAACGCCGAGGCCGGGGCCGCCCGCGACGCCGATGCCAAGGCCGCAGCACTTGCGCAATTCGCCACCGAATTCGCGCAGCCCCGCCAGTCGATCTTTGACACGCTGATGGACGCCTTGAACCGCATCCCACGCCCCGCGATGGCGCTTGGCACGATTGGCCTTTTCATTGCCGCCATGGTCGACCCCGCGTGGTTCGCCAGCCGCATGCAAGGCATCGCGCTCGTGCCGGAACCGCTCTGGTGGCTGCTAGGGGCTGTGGTTTCGTTTTACTTCGGCGCGCGGCACCAAACAAAAGGGCAGGAGTTCCAGCGGTCACTGGCCGAGACGCTGGCGCGTGCGCCTGCGGTGGTCGATGCGGCGCGGTCGGTTGAGGAACC
>JBCBFU010000016.1:0-56872 GCA_038527375.1 Pseudomonadota bacterium
CGCGCCCACGCCGGGTGAGTGCAGGTGGCGGCGCGGGTTGTGCTTGGCAAACAGGCAAAAGGCCGCGTCCACCTGCGGCGGGTGAGGGGCGAAGCCCTTATAGGTTGACATCTGAACGTCAACCTCACCTAACAGCTACATGATCGTCCTCATGCTCGGCTCCGGCCCTTCGGCAACCCGCGCGCGCGACTGGCCCCGCGCACCGTTTGACCGTGTGGTTGCGATCAATAACGCGTGGCGCGTGCGCGATGACTGGGATCATCTCGTCTACCCGTTCGACTTTCCCAGTGACCGGATGCCTCCCAAAGACAGCGGCGCGGGCGCGGGCCACCTCATCGATCAGAGCCATTTCGTGCCCGCTCAAAACGCCTATGGCGGCTTTGTTTTCGGCGGCGCGACGATGGCCTTCACCGCAACCTACTGGGCGCTGCACGCCCTAAAACCCACGGTCATCGCCTACCTTGGCTGCGACATGGTCTACACACCCACCGGACCCACGCATTTTTATGGCACAGGCACCGCCGACCCGCTGCGCAGCGACATGTCCCTGCGATCGCTGGAAGCCAAATCCGCCCGCGCCGCGGCCTTGGCCGCCCGTGAGGGATGCGCGCTTGTGAACCTGTCGACCGAACCATCCCGGCTGGCGGTGCGCCGCGCACAGGTCTCGGATATTGCGTCCATTCGCCCGCCGGCCACGGAGGATGACATCATCGACCGCGCCCTGCACGCAGAGGCCGCGCTGGGCTACACCACACCCACCGGGTTCCACGACCACATCACAGACCCCGATCTCGACGCGCTCGATGCGATTGATCGCCTGTGGATGCGCAGCACGCGGGCGCGCGAAACGGCCTAAAGCCCGGCCTCGGCAAAGAGCGCTTTGAGGTCCTTCTCAGGCCGCGGCCCCATGTGCGAAATCACCTCGCCCGCTGCCGCGCAGCCCATGCGCCCGCAAACCTCCAGATCGCGACCGCTGACCAGTCCGAACAGGAACCCCGCCGCAAACTGATCGCCCGCGCCCGTGGCATCGACCGGCACGACGGCCTCAACCGGCACATCAACGCGCGTGGCCCCCTGACGGATCGCAACGCCGTCGCCTGACCGCGTGCAGACCACCAACTCGCACTCGCCCGCCGCCTGCTCCAGCGCCGCTTCCAGATTGTCGGTCTGGTAGAGCGATAACAGCTCCGCCTCGTTCGAAATCACGTAATCCAGCGCACCCGCCACCAGCTTGCGGAAGTCATCGCGGTGGCGGTCCACGCAGAACGGATCGCTCAGCGAAATCCCGGGCCGACCGCCTGCGCCTTTGCACATCTCAGCGGCCTTGTAGAACGCGGCCTTCCCCGGGTCCTTGTCAAAGAGGTAGCCCTCAAAGAACAGGTACTCCGTATCCTCCATCACACCCGCAGGAATGTGTTCGGGCCCCACATCGGCGGACACACCCAGGTACGTGTTCATCGACCGTTCCCCATCGGGCGACACGAAGATCATCGACCGGCTGGTGGGCAGCTCGGCTCCCGCAACCGGCGGGTTCGGAAAATCGGTCCCCTGATCTGCCATCGCCGCTGCATAGGTCCGCCCCAAGGCGTCATCCGCCACCCGCCCCACAAAGGCGCAGTCTAGCCCCAGCATCCCAAGTCCAGCGATGGTGTTTGCCACCGAACCACCGGGCGTCTCGGTCCGGCTCTCCATCGCGGCGTACAGAACCTCGGCCCGCTCACGCTCGATCAGCTGCATGATGCCCTTCTCGATCCCCATGTGATCAAGAAACGTATCAGACGCCTGCGCGATGACATCAGACACGGCATTGCCCATGCCAACCACGTGGTAACGCTTGCTCATTGGGTCTTCTCCTCGAAGGGACAGAGGTCGCGGATCAGGCAGGCCCCGCATTTGGGCTTGCGCGCGACGCAGATGTATCGCCCGTGCAGTATCAGCCAATGGTGCGCGTGCAACTGGAATTCGGCCGGGATGTTGTCCTCGATCGCGCGCTCCACGTGATCCACGGTCTTGCCAGGCGCGATGCGCGTCCGGTTGCCGACGCGGAAGATATGCGTGTCCACCGCCTGCGCCGGGTGCTTCCACCACATGTTTAGAACCACATTTGCGGTCTTGCGCCCCACGCCGGGCAGCGACTGCAATGCCGCGCGCGACGACGGCACGACCCCGCCATACTCCTCGACGAGGATCTGGCTCAGCTTCATCACGTTCTTGGCCTTGTTGCGATAAAGCCCGATCGTCTTGATGTGCTCTATCAAGGCCTCTTCGCCGAGCGCCAACATCTTCTCGGGCGTATCGGCCACCTTGAACAAAGCCTCTGTCGCCTTGTTCACACCCTTGTCCGTCGCCTGTGCCGACAGCGCCACCGCGACGACCAGCGTGTAGGCATTCGTGTGGTTCAACTCGCCCTCGGGCTCGGCCTCCGCCTCGCGGAAGCGCGTGAAAATCTCGTAGATCGTCGGGTAATCAAGGGTCTTGGCCATGCCCGCATCTACGCAAAATCCGCGCGCCCCGCCAACCTCTTCATCTCTCCAAAATAACTCCCGCCGGAGGCTTGTGCGCCCTCAAAACCCGCAGGTTTCGGATCGCATGGCACCGGGCCGGCCCTTAGATTAGCCTCACCCAAGAAGGAGCGACCGCCATGAATATGGAACACAGCTACCACTACGGCGTCATCCGCCGGGCCATCGAGGATATCGACGCGGCCGAGGAGCCGATCCCGCTCGAGGTTCTCGCCGAGCGCTCGGGCATGAGCCCCGCGCATTTCCAGCGCACCTTCTCAGCCTGGGCCGGGGTCTCTCCCAAGAAGTACCAGCAGTTCCTGACACTGGGCCACGCCAAGGCGCTCCTCAAAAACCGCTTCACGACCCTGGAGACCGCAGGCTCTGTCGGTCTCTCCGGCACGTCCCGCCTCCACGACCTTTTCATCCGGTGGGAAGCAATGACACCCGGTGAATTCGCGGCAGGCGGGGCTGATACCACGATCTACTATGGCTGGTTCCCGTCCCCTTTTGGCGAGGCGCTTGTCATGGGCACCGACCGCGGCCTCTGCGGGTTGGCATTCGCGGATGAAACGGGGCCTCAGGCCGCGATGACAGACATGCGATCCCGATGGCCGCAGGCAACATATGTCGAACGTCCGGACGCCTTGCGCCAAGATGTTGACGCGGCCTTCGGGGGGGCAATGGGCACTCCCGGCGAAACGCGCCTCTTCCTCATCGGCGCACCGCTCCAGATCAAAGTGTGGGAGGCGCTGATGTCCATCCCCTCGGGCCAAGTGACGACCTACACCGAAATCGCCCACCGCGTGGGTGCGCCGCGCGCTGTCCGCGCCGTAGGCACCGCGGTGGGGCGCAACCCTGTCTCTTGGATCGTGCCGTGCCACCGCGCGCTGCGGAAATCAGGTGGGTTGGGCGGCTACCACTGGGGGCTCCCCGTCAAACGCGCCTTGCTGGCCTACGAGGCAGCCCAGCACGAAAAGCGCAGCTTGGCGACCCCGGCGACCGCCTGAGCCCCCCCAATGCATAGGCGGCTATCCGCCCGGCGCGCCCGTTCAAGGCTTTGATATTGAATATCAGGCCATGCCCGCCCCATGTCTGGCGCGCAATCGTGCACGTTTGAAGGAACATCAATATGTCGAAACGTATCCTCGCGCTGGCCGCGGTGGCCACTGTGGCCCTGGCAGGCTGCCAAATGACCCAAGAGGAACAATCCGTCGCCACGGGTGCTGCCATCGGTGCCGTCGCGGGCGCGGCTTTGGCTGGCGACAACACCCAAGGACGCGGCGCCGTCGTCGGCGGTGCCATCGGGGCGCTTGCCGGACAGGCCGCTGCGAACCGCTAATTCATTTCACGTCAGACCCGGTGTGGGCCCGCGCGTTGCACGTCCGGGCCCACATGATACCAAACAATACCAACCAAAAATCGACCAAGAGTTCGAGCGGCCAAGAAAGTACCAATCCCGTGAAACGCACCCCCCTCCTTCTGGGCGCCACCGCCCTCATCACCCTCTCTGCCTGCACAGACCCCGCGCAATTCGATCCCAACGCGCCGGATCGCAACCGCACCCGTGACGGCGCGCTCACCGGCGCTGTGCTGGGCGCCATCGGCGGCCTTGCCACCGGCGGGGACCAGCAGACCAAGAACGCCGTCGTCGGCGCCGCGATCGGTGCCGGTGCCGGCGCCCTGATCGGTCAGCGCCTTGATCAGCAAGAAGCCGAACTTCGCGCTCAACTGGGCAGCGACGTGCGCATCACCAACACGGGCAGCGAGCTGATCGTGACCATGCCGCAAGACATCCTGTTTGCGGTCAACAGCGCCAGCTTGCGGCCCGATCTGCAATCCGATCTGCGCTCGCTCGCGCAGAACCTGCAGCGCTATCCCGACACGACCGTGGACGTGATCGGCCACACCGACAGTGACGGCTCGGCCGGGTTCAACCAGAACCTGAGCTTGCAGCGCGCGCAGGCGGTGTCGTCGGTCCTGCTGCAAAACGGTGTCTCTTCGGCCCGCGTGCGCAGCTTTGGCCGGGGTGAGAACGAACCCATCGCGACCAACCTGACCGATGAGGGCAAACAGCAGAACCGGCGGGTTGAGATCATCATCCGCCCAACTGCAACCTGACGCCACCCACATCTGCAACGGGCGTTCATCCGCGCGCCCGTTGCCTCCCCCTTTGAATTGGTCATATATTTTGACCACGCAAAGGGACCGCCATGCCATTCCAGAAAATCACCGCTGAAAAGCTCTCGAACTCGGTCGTGCGCCAGGTCGAGCTCCTGATTTTACGTGGAATTCTCCGCCCCGGCGAACGGCTCCCCTCGGAACGAGACCTCGCAGACCGGTTGGGCGTATCGCGCCCATCGCTGCGCGAGGCCATCGGTCAGCTTCAGGAAACCGGCCTTTTGGCCAGCAAGGCCGGGGCCGGGCTTTATGTCGCGGATGTACTGGGAGCAGCGTTTTCACCGGCACTGATCCGGCTCTTTTCCACCCATGAAGAAGCGATCTTTGACTACATCGCCTTCCGCCGGGATATGGAGGGCCTCGCCGCAGAACGTGCGGCAACGATGGCCTCGGACACGGACCTCGCTGTCATTGATACAATCTTTCAAAAAATGAACACGCCGTCCGCCCGCCGCACGCCCGAGGATGAGGCGCGGCTCGACGCCGAGTTTCACCTGTCCATCATCGAGGCCAGCCACAACACGATCATGCTGCATATGATGCGGTCCATGTTCGAAATGCTGCAGGGCGGTGTCTTCTACAACCGACAGATCATGTTCAAACAGCGCACCACGCGGGACACGCTGCTCGATCAACACCGACGGATCAACGCCGCCCTCCAAGACCGCGACCCGGTGGAGGCGCGCGCAGCGCTCGAGGATCATCTGACCTTCGTGGAAACATCGATGGCCATGCACGCGCGCGCCGAACATAACGAGGCCATCGCGCGGCAGCGGTTCGAACACGAACAGAACCGCTAGCGCCGGTCGCGGACCTCTACCGCGCCCCGGGCAATGTCGCTTTCATCGCGGCGTAGTCAGAATTGACCCGCGACCTCCGGCGAAACTTCTGCGCATTTTTCCAACGCGCGAGGGCACTAGGATAGGTCAGGTCGCTGCGCGTGGTGAACGCGTAGATGTCCTTGTGCAGGTGCAAGCACGTCATGCCGATCTCACCGGCCATCCAATCCAGCGTCTGGCGCGAAAAGAACGCGATGTGCTGACCGGTCTCAAACGCCCAGTACCACCAATCCGCGCCGGGCACGTTATCGGGGTCGAACAGGGTGGCGGAAAACAGGATGGTTTCCGTGCCGTGGCGGGCCACGAGGTCCGACAAGAACTCCGGCGGCGATGGCAGATGTTCCAGAACCTCAAACGCCGTTGCCACGGGATAGGTCGCGTCGTCCCGCGCCTCAAACCCGCGCGCGGCGATGTTGGCTGCGAATTTGTCCGACCACCAGAAATCGAACCCCATATCGCGCATCATCCGCACAAAGATCCCGTGCCCGCCGCCTGCATCGATCACGGGAGTTTGCCACAGGTCCGCCTCGGCCAAGGTATTGCCGACGATCTTGGCACAGATGGCATTGCGCGCCAGCATGCCCGTGTCGGTCAACGCAATGGCGTCTGAATACGCCTCCTCCAGCCAATGGGGGCTTTCAACCCAGATGCCCTTGCAGGTGTCATCCATGAAATAGCGCGCGCGATGGCGCCCCAACACGTCATGTTCGAACAAAAGCCGCCCCGGCGTGCCGGTGAATGGAGACGTTGCCATTATCCTGCCCCTTTGAGGTTCGCTTCGCCCGGCCACGGCGCGCCGCTGCCGGGGCCCAGATGTTCACTGGGGGCGATGTTCTCTAGCCAGGGCAGAATTGCAAGCCGCCCGCCGTGGTCGCGGATTTGGGCATGGAGCGTGACGTGTTCGCAGACGGCCTGCCCCTGTGCGTCGGTCGGTGCATATCGCGCGGCCAACAGGGCGTTCGTGTCGTAGATGCCCAGCCCGCCAAAGGCGCTTTCGACCTCAATCGGCGGCGTCGCGCGCGGGATGGCGTATTGCCGGCCATAGATGATGGCCTGACGCGCCCGGTCCCGCCCTTTTCGGAACCACCCTTTGGGCGCCGCGCGGTATTCGGCCCAGATGTCCCCGGGGCACCAGATCGGGTGGCGCAAGGCATATAGGTCGTAATAGCCCGCAGGCTGATTGGCGAACACACCGGTCCACGCGCCCCCCGCGACAAGCTCGATTGCGGCGCACACATCTTCAGGGCGGAGGGCACCGTTCGGGCCATCCAAATCCGCCACGATGGTGACCGGCGGCGGCGTGTCATCGCCCGCAAGGGCATCCAGACAGGCATTGCGCGCGACGCTGATGCGCCGCACACGGTCGGGTTCCGAGGCCGCCAACCCATAGAGATTCAGCACCTGAACGGGAGCACCCGTCCAGCCAGCCAACTGATCCAGCGTATCGTCCGTGTTGTCATTGGTGGCTATGATTGCGCGGCTGATGCGCGGCGCAAGCGCGCCCAGCGCGGTCAACGTCTCGCGCAGACCGTCCCCACCATTTCGGACAACGCCAATCAGGGCGGCGTGCTCGGTCATCTGGCCTCTCCCGAATGAAAAAGGGCGCCCGCAGACTCACGGACGCCCCTCTCTATCATGCTGTGGTGCCCGGCTCAGTGCAGCTTGGCCTGGACCTCGGCGATGCCTTGATCGATCAGCTTGTTGCCGTCGGTCGCGGTCAGCGTCTTGGCGATGACGTCCTGCGCGGCCGCGACGGCCACGGTGACAGCCTGATCGCGCACGTCTTTGACCGCAGACGCCTGTGCAGAGGCGATCTGCTCCTCGGCGGCGGCCAGACGCCGTGCCACAGAGGTCGCGATATCGGCCTTGGCCTGCTCGGCTGCGGCTTCTGCCTCTTCCCGTGCAGCGGTCACGATGGCGTCAGCCTGTGCCTGGACGTCCTTTTGCTTGCGCTCATAGGATGCCAGCAGGGTCTGTGCCTCTTCACGCAGCGCCTTGGCCTCGTCCAGTTCCGACTTGATCCCCGCAGCGCGTTCATCCAGCGCTTTGGTCAACATGCCCGGCACCTTGAAATAGACAAGGATGCCGATGAACAGGATGAAGCCCAGCGTGACGATGAAGTCCGTGTTCGACAGCTTGTAGAACTCTGGCGAAAACGGGTTCTTCGTCGCAGCCGCGACCGGGGCCGCCAACAGAACAAGCGATGTGGTCAGAACGATGTTCTTCATGTCCTTACCCTTTCACTTGCGCGTCAACGGCGCTGGCGATGGCCTTGGCGTCACCCTTGCCACCCATGGCGGCAACGATGTCGGCGGCCACATCCTTGGCAACGTCCCGCACGCTTTGCGCAGCGCTGTCGCGGATGTCGGCAATGGCCTTCTCGCTCTCCGCAGCGCGGGCGGCGATTTCGGCGTCAGCCTTGGCAAGCTCGGCGTCCAGGTCCTTCTGGATGCTGGCCTTGGTTTCAGCAGCGATTGCCTGCGCTTCGGCGCGAGCGTCGGCCAGCGCCTTGTTATAGGCGGCCTCAGCCTCTTCCGCGCGGGCTTTCAAATCCTCGGCGGCAGCAAGATCATTGGTGATCGTGCCAGCACGTTCCGCCAGAACCGCACCGATGCGCGGCAGCGCAACGCGGCTCAGAATCAGGTAGATCGCCACGAGCGTTACGAGCAGCCAGAAGATCTGGTTGTCGAACGTCGAGAAATCGAGTTGCGGCATCCCCGGCGCGTCGGCCGCTTTGTCCGCAGTGGCTTCGGTTGCCATGTCGTCCTCCTAATCTCCCCCAAGACTCTGGGGTCAGACACCCCGGCACATGGACGCGCCGGGGCAGCTCGGAAAAGGAAGCTTAGACAGCAAACATCAGCAGCAGCGACACGAGGAACGCGAAGATCCCCAGGGCTTCTGCGAATGCGATGCCGATGAAGAGGGTCGCGGTCTGGCCTGCGGCCGCCGACGGGTTGCGCAGGGCGCCCGCCAGGAAGTTACCGGCAACGTGGCCCACACCGATAGCAGCGGCACCCGAACCGATGGCTGCCAGGCCTGCGCCGATGAATTGACCCATTTGTGCGATATCGCCTTCCATGTCCGTATCTCCTTGAGGTTGGAAGTTCGTTTGCGACGTGTTCGCCGCGATGATCCGTAGGCCGGGCAGATGCCCGGCGCTGCGACTAGTGATGCGGGTGCAGTGCGTCCTTGAGGTACACGCAGGTGAGGATTGTGAACACGTAGGCCTGGATAAAGGACACCAGAACCTCGAGCCCGTAGATCGCGGTCACGGCCACCACCGACAGCGGCGCCACAGCGGCGACGGCGGCAAAGCCTGCGAACACTTTGATCACGGCGTGACCGGCCATCATGTTGCCCGCCAGACGAATGGAGTGGCTGACCGGACGCACGAAGTAAGAAATCACCTCGATAATGGCGAGGATCGGGCGCAGCGGCAGCGGTGCCGAGGACACCCAGAACAGGCTCAGGAAGCCCGCGCCGTTCTTGACGAAGCCGATGACCGTTACTGTGATGAACACGGCCAGTGCCAGAACGGCTGTGACTGCGATGTGCGAAGTTGTCGTGAACGCGGTGGGGATCAGGCCCAGGAAGTTCGCAAAGACGATGAACATGAACAGCGTCATGATGTAGGGGAAAAACTTGACCGCGTCCTTGCCAGCGACATCCACCACCATCTGGTAGATAAAGCCGTAGGCCATCTCGGCGATGGATTGCATCCGGCTGGGCACCACGGCGCGACCGCGCGTGCCCATCACCAACAGCAGGAAGACACACAGAACCGCCAGCGCCATCCACAGGGTCACGTTGGTGACCGTGAACATCCCGATCTCACCGCCGCCGAACAGCGGTTTGACCTCGAACTGGTCCATCGGTTTGATCGCCAGGCCGCCGCCTTCTGCTTCTGCCATGCTTTGCGTCTCCTACGCGCCCGTTGGGATGATATCCCGGGGCGGTTAATCCTGTTCAGCGGCCTTGGCTTGCTCGGCCACCTGCTTGTCCTGAACCTCTTTGGCGGTGCGCATCATCACGTTGATGCCCGCTGCGAGGCCCAGCAATATAAACAGAACCAGGAAAATGGGAGTTGTCCCCAAGAGGCGATCCAGCCCCATCCCGATCCCAAAACCGATCCCGATACCCGCGACCAGTTCGATCACCATCCTCCACGCGATGTTCGCCATGGAGTAGTGTTCGTCCTTTCGGGGCGGTTCCGCCTCGGCCGCAGCCTTGGCAGCTTTGATCCGGTCATCGAGCGTTTTGAGCCGCGCGTCGTCGTCCAAGACCTCACCCCTTCCTGCGCCGGTTGGTATGCCGCGCCGCACACGGAGTCAATCGACCCTTTGCCGCGGGCTCGGGTGACGTAAAACGCTGTTTTTAATGGAATTTTCAATGGGGCGCTCTCGCGCGTTGCGGCCCAAAACCCGATCTTCGGCTTTAAGCGTCATTTAACCAGAAGGTTGAAAGTCGCCGATCCGCCACCGGTCTGACACAGTCTTGCCTGGGTGGCGCAGAAGGTTTGGCCCATGACATACGCACTGGCCTCCCTCCCCCACATGCGGTTGCCCGCACTCGAAAAAGCGCTTTTGGCGATGCTCGCGCTGTCTGCGCTGCACATGCTCGGGGCGACACGTCCCATCGTCGACGCCTTCGCGTGGACGCGGGTGTTGCTACCCCTTGCATTCCTCGTGACCGCCTTGCCCGTTGTGACTGTTGCGGCGGCAACCGCGCTGGCCCTTTACCGCAAAACCGCGCTCGGTCCAGTGGTGAGTGCTGGCGCAGGGGTGGCCGTCATCATGGTCTGGCCTGTCTTGGTGGCGCTCATCCCCTCCCCACAGGCGCGGGCCACTGCACTGGACGGCGGCGCAATCCCCCACCTTGGCCGCGACGCGACGCTCGCCGTCGTGGACCAGACTGATACGAGTTATCGGGCCACGTCACGTTGCGACGCGGGATGCGTGGCCTTGTTGACCGGAAAACATGTGGGCGGCGTCCTGATCCCGCGGGCGTGGGACGGGCAAACCGCGCGATCGGGCGTGATCTACCGGCTGTCCAACATCGGCACGGGCTGTGACGAGGTCTTTGAACCCGTTCGCGGACGCCCCGTGTGTTTGGCCCGCGATCCCGCACCCATGCGCTATGCCACCCACGTCCTGTCCCGGGCATCGCTGACGCCGACCGCAGCGTCGCCGGGCGATATCGGCCTGTCATCGGGAACGCGCATCCGGCTCACCGAGGCCGGACCCGGCACGCACCTGTTCCAAAAGACATGGAGCAGCGGGCGCGCGATATCTGGCCTCCCGCTGTTCGGTGATTTCGCCGGAACGCGCCGCTTGCACCTCCGCCCGCACGCGCGCGCTTGGCATAACCCCGCGCCCACCGCCTCGCTGAGCGAATGGTACGTCATGGCCTTGGATGCGCCCTGATCCAGCCCGGATCGCTCTGCCGCGCCGCCTGACTTGACCGCTGCTGACTGCGCAGTCTATCGCATAGCCCATGTCCGCGCCCTCGCTCGATACCGTCTTCGCAGCCCTGTCGGACCCAACCCGTCGGCAAATCCTGCACATGCTCCTCGAAGACGACATGGCCGTCACAGACGTCGCGGCGCCGTTCGACATGTCCTTGGCGGCGATCTCGAAGCATCTGGGCGTCCTGACCGCCGCAGGCCTGATCTCCCAGGAACGGCGCGGGCGGGTGAAATGGTGCAAGCTGGAACCCGACGCGCTCAAAGACGCATCCGTCTGGATGCAAAGCTTCGGCCAGTTCGAGCCTGTGAACCTCGACGCGTTCGAGGCTTTCCTCGAACAGGAATTGCAGGGCGACTAGCCCGGTTCGCTCCTAAGCAAGAGCAGCAGCGCCAACACCGTCAACGCAACGCCCACAGCCACCAACATCGGCGGCAGAGCCCCGCCCAACGATGCCTCCCACAGGATCACCCAACTGGGCGTCAGATAGGTGTAGGCCATGACCTTTGCCGACGGCAGGTGCAGCGTCGCGAATTGCAGCAACACAAACGTCGCCGCGCTTGCGAACACCCCGGTGTAGAGGATCGTGACCCAAACAATAGGCGGAAGCGCCGTCCACGGGGTCGCGGCAATCGCAGGCCCACCCACAACCGCGAGGATCAGCGCCCCTGCCACGAGCATCCCGAAGGTAAAGGCCAGCGGATGCTCGCCCCGGTTCAGGCGCGCCACCATCGGTGTGTAGACGGCGTGTGCCACGCAGCCCCAAAAATAGATCGCCTCGCCCCGCCCGATATCAAAGGCCATCAGCGCAGACAGGTCCGCGCGAAAGATCACCCAAAGTGCCCCGGTCGCCCCCAGCGCCAATGCAAACGCCATGCGTCCCGTTACGCGCTGCCGCAGCAGCAGGTATCCGAATCCCGCGCTCAGGATCGGGGTCAGCGTGAATACCGCAGCCGCCGATACGGGTGGCGCGGATTTCAGCCCCTCAAACATCAGAACGAAATAAGTGGTGAACAGGCCTGCAAGAACGAGATACCGCCAAGGCGCTGCCAGATCACGCCTGCGGATCGTGCCCGTCGCAAAGGCAAGCGTCCCCAGGATCGCGGCGGCCAGAACAAAGCGGACGGCGTTCAGGGCCGCCGGGTCGATCAGATTGGCCGACCGCGCGCCCAGCGCAAACGACCCCGCGACCAACCCCGAAAAGAGCAGCATCGCGGCATGGCCCCACGCCGCACGGGGTACCCCGTAGCCCTGGCGCACCTTGCCTAGGATGACCAATCCGCCGCGCGATCCTTGAGGAACCGTAGGAAGGCCTGCACCTTGGCGGTACGGTGCAGATCGACATGGGTCACCAGCCACAGCGGCGCAGACCACTCATCGCGGTGCGGCAAGACCTGAACGAGGTTCGAAGATCGCGTCGCGATGGCCACGGGCAGGAATCCAATGCCCGCCCCGGCAAGAACCGCATCCTCCATCGAGCGGTTATCGACCGTGCGATAGACGATGTTTTCCAACGGGACCGTGGCGCGCAGCCAGATATTGAACGGCGCGCGCGTCTCTGCGTCGTGGCCCACAAATTGGTGGTTGGGCAGGTCGCTTTCATCGGCGGGCATGCCATAGCGGTCGATATAGGTTTGCGAGGCATAAAGCGCGATCGCCTGCCGCATGAAGGGCTGGACCACGTTGTCGGGCTGATCCGGCGCGGCTCCGGCGCGAATAGCCACATGCGCCTCGCCGTATTCGAGGCGGAACAACCGGTCACCCGTCAGATAGCGCACCTTCAATTCCGGATGCTCCACCCGGAAATCCGCCAGAACCGGGGCCAACAGCGGCGAGAACGTCGCGAGCGAGGTGATGACAAGATCCCCCGTCACCGAAGACCCCCGCCCTTTCAGGCGTCCCGATAGCTGTGTGAATTGATCATCCGTCGCTTGCGCGACCTGCAGCAGGTCCTGCCCGGCCTCGGTCGCGGTATAGCCGCGTGCGTGGCGCTGAAACAGCTTCACACCCAACCGCTGCTCCAGCGCGTCGATATGCCGGATCACCGTGGCGTGGTGGACGCCCAGGACTTCTGCCGCGCCACTTACCGTTCCCAATCGCGCAACCTGAAAGGCGGTGCGCACCTCATCCCAATTGTCCAAGACAAGGCTCCTCTTTATGTGCAAATTCTCACATTACCGGCGCATAAAGGCATGTTGCGTGCGAAGCTGCAAGTCGTATCTCTGGTGTCAACCTCTGGTCCATATGGAAAGGAAGACCCCCATGTCCAAGACTGTTCTGCGAATTGATGCCTCTGCCCGCGCCCAAGGGTCCGTGACCCGCCAATTGGCCGATGAGGTCATCGCGCGTATTGCGCCTGACACCGTGATCACCCGGGATTTGTCCGTTGGTATGCCGCTCTTGACCGACGCATGGCTTGGCGCGAACTGGACACCCGCCGAAGACCGCTCGGACATGCAGAAACAGGCGCTCGAGATGTCGGATGTGCTGATCGACGAACTCAAGGCCGCAGATACGCTCGTGATTGCGGCTCCGATCTATAACTTCTCAGTGCCTGCTGCGCTTAAAGCGTGGATCGACCAAATCGCTCGCGCCGGCATCACGTTCAAATACACCGAGACCGGCCCGGTTGGCCTGCTCGACGGGAAACGCGCCATCATCGTTCTGGCCTCGGGCGGGACGCAGGTCGGCTCTGACATCGACTTCGCGTCGGGCTTCCTGCGCCATATCATGGGGTTCATCGGCATCCATGACGTCGAATTCGTTGCGGCGGACCAGCTGATGATCGACGCCGAGAAATCCATGGCAGATGCACAGTCCGCCGTTGCGGCCCTCGCGGCCTAGCCAAGACGTACCTCCCCTCCGACCCGCCCATTGCGGCCCCGTCTTCCCGGCGGGGCCGCACTTGACTCTGCCCCCTGCATTCCGCATACGCACCCACAACTTCCGGATAGCAGTATGCCGTCCGGTCCTCAGGCTCATGCCAGGATCGCCCCCAGTCAGCGCGTCGCGCCCACTGGGGCTATCCTGCTTTGCAGGCTGCCCCAGTCGCCTTTGAAGGGTGGGGTTAACCTGCATTGGGCCTTTGGATTTCGCCGCTGAGGCCCCACTTTGGGGCCAACGCACAAGTAACGGAGGGCTGTGCCCATGTTTGAAAATCTGTCCGATCGCCTATCCGGCGTCTTTGACCGGCTGACCAAACAGGGTGCGCTGTCCGAAGACGATGTGAAGACCGCGCTTCGCGAGGTCCGCGTCGCCCTGCTCGAAGCGGACGTGTCGCTCCCCGTCGCGCGCGACTTCGTCAAAGCGGTGCAAGATAAGGCCACCGGACAATCCGTCACCAAATCGGTCACGCCCGGCCAGCAGGTCGTCAAGATCGTCCATGACGAACTTGTCCACGTACTCGCCGGTGATGACGATGCCGAACCCGGCGCGCTCAAGATCGATAACCCGCCCGCGCCGATCCTCATGGTGGGGCTGCAGGGCTCGGGTAAGACGACCACGACCGGCAAACTCGCCCGCCGCCTGAAAGAGCGTGAGGGCAAGCGCGTCCTCATGGCATCGCTCGACATCTACCGACCCGCGGCCATGGATCAGCTGGCCGTTCTTGGCACCCAAGTGGGCGTCGACACGCTCCCCATCGTCAAAGGCGAAACCGCCGTCCAGATCGCCAAGCGCGCCAAGCAACAGGCGACTATGGGCGGCTATGACGTCTACATCCTCGACACCGCGGGCCGCCTCCAGATCGATGAAACCCTCATGGGCGAAGTCCAGGACGTCCGCGACGTGGTCAGCCCCCGCGAAACCCTGCTCGTGGTCGACGGCCTGACAGGCCAAGTCGCCGTCGAGGTCGCGGAGGAATTCGACGACAAGATCGGCATCTCCGGCGTTGTCCTCACCCGGATGGACGGCGACGGTCGCGGTGGTGCGGCGCTGTCCATGCGCGCTGTCACCGGCAAGCCCATCAAGTTCGTCGGCGCTGGCGAAAAGATGGACGCGCTCGAAACGTTCGAGCCGGAGCGCATCGCAGGCCGCATCCTCGGCATGGGCGACATCGTGGCCCTCGTCGAGAAGGCGCAGGAAACCGTCGAGGCCGAACAGGCCGAACGCATGATGAAGCGCTTCCAGCAGGGCCGCTTCAACATGAACGACCTCAAAATGCAGCTTGAGCAGATGATGAAGATGGGCGGCATGGAAGGCATGATGTCCATGATGCCCGGCGTCGGTAAGATGAAGGGCCAGATGGCCGAGGCCGGCATTGACGACAAGATGCTCAAACGCCAGGTCGCGCTGATCCAGTCGATGACCAAAAAAGAGCGCGCCAATCCTCAGCTCCTTCAGGCCTCCCGCAAGAAGCGGATCGCCCAGGGTGCCGGGCTCGAGGTTCAGGAACTCAACCGCCTTCTCAAACAGCACCGGCAGATGTCGGACATGATGAAAAAGCTGGGCAAGAAGGGCGGCAAGGGCCTGATGAAACAGCTTGGCGGCATGTTCGGCATGAAGGGTGGCCCGTCCGAGGCCGAGATCGCGCAGGCGCAGGCACAGATGGGCAAGCTGGGTGCCATGCCGCGCGGTATGGGCGCAGGCGGCCTCCCCGGTCTGGGCGGCGGCGCGCAGCTGCCCCCCGGCCTCAGCGGGTTTGGGAAGAAGAAGTAAGTGACCCTACCGGCGACCATAATGACCGAGCGTCTGACGCTCCGCCCCTTCGAGATGCGCGATCTCGACGGTTATGTCGCCTATTACACCAGCCCTGACCGCACGGCGGGCGTGGGTGGCCCGAAACCCAAATACGTCGTCACCGAACGCTTCCTCGCCATGGCAGGCCAATGGGCGCTCCGCGGATACGGCCGCTATGCCATAGCCCTCCATGACGGCGGCGCCGCCTTTGGCCATGTGGGCATAATGCACATCGAAGACGACGCCGAGCCGGAAATGACCTGGACGCTGTGGGACGCCGCGCGGACCGGCAAGGGCTACGCCACCGAGGCCGCCAAACCCGTGATGAACGCCTGGCTCGAAACCCACGACCACGTCATCGCGCATATCGAACAGGACAACATCGCGTCCCAACGCGTCGCCACGCGTCTGGGTATGGAAGACGACCCCACCCTGCCCGCACCTGCGTGGATGGCAAACGCCTTGACCTACATCGCAAGGGCCGCGGCATGATCGAAACCGACCGCTTGATCCTGCGCCGGCCCGAACCGCGCGATGCAGATCACATCGTGGCCTTCTACGGCACCGAACGCTCGCAATTCGTCGGCGGCCCCTGCGCGAAACCCGACGCATGGCGCAAGGCGTCCATGCTGCTGGGCCACTGGACCATGCGCGGCTACGGCCTCTTTGCCGTCGAGCGCAAAGACACCGGCGACGCGATCGGCCTCATGGGGCCCTGGTACCCCGAAGGTTGGGCCGACCACGAAATCGGCTGGCACATCTGGCGCGAAGAGGATGAAGGCCACGGCTTCGCGACCGAAGCCGCGCTTGCCGCCCGCCGCTGGTGCCGCGCGACCCTCGGCTGGACCCGCATTGTCAGCTACATCGCCCCCGGCAATGACGCCTCCGTGGCCGTTGCCACCCGCATGGGCGCGATGCGCGACGAAACCGCCGCGATGCCATCGACTGGGCCGTGCCTCGTCTACCTCCATCCGGAGAATGACGCATGACGACCTTCACGATCCCAACGCTCGAAACCGAGCGCCTCCTCCTACGCGCCCCGCAACTTTCGGACTTTGATGTCTATGCCGATTTCTTCGCGTCCGAACGTGCGCAATTCGTCGGCGGCCCGCTCACCCGCGAACGCGCTTGGCGCAGCCTCGCGACCGAGGCGGGCCACTGGATTCTCCTCGGCTTTGGCCGCTGGGCGCTTGAAGAGAAAGCAACCGGCGCATTTGTCGGCAATGTGGGCCTCTGGCACCCCGAAGGCTTCCCCGAGCGCGAGCTTGGCTGGGACCTGATGGCGGGCGCCGAGGGCAAGGGCTATGCCACCGAAGCCGCGCAGGCCGCGCGCGCGTATGCCTATGACACGCTCGGCTGGACGACCCTGATCAGCCTCGTGGCCGACCAAAATCACGCTTCTCGCCGCGTGGCCGAACGCATGGGTTGCCAGCACGACGGCGCCTTCACGCACGCGGTCTTCGGCACCTCGCAAATTTGGCGCCATCCGTCGCCCGCAGCCCTCGCGGAGGCGGCCCGATGACCCCAATGAACCCAATAACCCGCGGGACCCCGGGGACTCCGCCCACCCTCACCACCGAGCGTCTGACGCTCCGCGCGCACCGCATCGAGGATTTTGACGCTTACGCCGACCTTTGGGCCAGCGACGAGGCCCGCTTCATGGGCGGCCCGCTCGACCGTTCTGCGGCTTGGGGCTGGTTCTGCTCGGACGTCGCGGCCTGGACGCTCCAGGGCCACGGGGCCTGGGCCGTGGACCGCTCGGACGATGGCGCGCATGTGGGGCAGGTTAGCGTCATCAAACTGCCCGACTACGCTGAACGCGAATTGGGCTGGCTGACCTATGCTGCCCATCGCGGCCAGGGCTACGCGCCTGAGGCTGCGCGCGCCGCACGCGATTACGTCTTCGGTACGCTCGGATGGGATACGGTGGTCAGCTACATCGACCCGGACAACGCGGCCTCGATCCGCGTGGCCGAAACGCTAGGGGCCACCCCGGACGCAGACGCCGACCGCCCCGATCCCACCGACCTCGTCTACCGTCACCGGAGGCCGCAATGACCGACGCCACAACCAAGGCTGCCGAAGTGCTCAAGGAGCATCGCGACAGCATCGACCGCCTCGACGCGATCCTCGTCTACACCCTGGGCGAGCGCTTCAAACACACACAGGCCGTCGGCGCGCTCAAGGCCGCCCACGATCTGCCCGCCTCGGACCCCGACCGGGAGGCCAAACAAATCGCCCGGCTCGAGGATCTGGCCAACCGCGCCAGCCTCGACCCGGAATTCGCGAAGAAGTTTCTGAACTTCATCATCGCCGAGGTGATCCAACACCATCGGCAACACCAATCCTGACGGCCAAACACACCGTCACACACGCCATTCTAAGGAGAAACACACAATGGCCATGAAAATCCGTCTCGCCCGTGGTGGCTCGAAAAAGCGCCCCTTCTATCGCATCGTCGCGGCTGACAGCCGTATGCCCCGCGATGGCCGCTTCATCGAAAAACTCGGCACCTACAACCCGCTCCTGCCCAAGGACAGCGAAGACCGCGTCAAAATGGACATGGACCGCGTGAAGCATTGGCTGGACCAGGGCGCGCAGCCGACCGACCGTATCAGCCGCATGCTGGAAGCCGCCGGTGTTCTGGAGAAGAAAGAGCGCAACAACCCCAACAAAGCCAAGCCCGGCAAGAAAGCCACCGAGCGCGCGGAAGAGAAAGCCGCCAAGGCCGCCGAAGCTGCAGAAGCCGCCGCAGCCGAAGCAGAAGCCCCGGCAGAAGAAGCGGCTGCTGAATAAGCAGCCCTTCGCGACGCCCGCTCAAACCGCTAGGCTGATCACATGTTTCGCCTCGTCCGCACGTTCATCCTCATGGCCGCTGTATTCTATGCAGGGGTCCTGTTTGAACGGGCGGGCGCTGCGGACACATGCGAGGGCTCGGCGGATTGGGGTGCCTATATCAGCTGCGCCGTTGCGGAGATGTTCTGATGTCTGACACACGCATTTGCGTGGGCGCCATCGCCGGCGCCTACGGCGTCAACGGCGAAGTGCGGTTCAAAAGCTTCTGCGCCGACCCGTTCGCCATGGGCGATTACGGTCCCCTAGAATCCGAAGATCGCACGCAGACCTTCCAGATTCAGATCGACCGCGCTGGTAAGGCCGAACTGATCGGACGGCTGTCCGATGTGCGCAGCAAAGAAGACGCAGACGCTCTCAAAGGCACGCGCCTTTATGTCGACCGCGCGACCCTGCCTGATCTGCCTGACGACGAATACTACTACTCCGACTTGATCGGCCTCACCGTGGTCGATCCGGGCGGAGCGGCGCTGGGCACGGTCAAACAGGTCGTCAATCACGGCGCGACCGATATCCTCGAAATCGCGGTGCCGGGGCAGTCCGAGACCGCAATGCTGCCCTTTACCATGGCCGCCGTCCCCACGGTCGATCTGTCCAAGGGCCGGATCGTGGCCGACCCGCCTGACGGGGTCTTTTGATGACAGGCACTGGCGGTCCGCGCGTCCTCGTCCATGCGGGGTTTCACAAGACCGGCACCACGTCGCTGCAAAATTTCCTGCACCGCAACCGCAAGGCACTTGGCCCGCATTTCGCCTATTACGGCAAGGCTGATTTCCTGCAGGCCGGGGCCAATGCGCGTATCTATGGGCAAAAGCCCTTTCCGTGGCGCATGGCCGCCTTCCGCCGCTCGCTCCGGCGCTTCCTCGCGACCGTCCCCGATGGCCGCGACATCGTGCTCAGCCGCGAAACCTTCTCAGGCGGGATGCCCGGCCACCGCACGTGGCGGGGCGCGCTGATGACGGCTTATGCCCCCGCCGCGCGGCCCCTAGCGCGCGCCATCCTGGCCGAGGTCACGCGCCGCTTCCCCGACGCCGAGATCTCGTTCCTCTACACCACACGCGCCCGCGACCCGTGGCTTGCGTCGGTCCACGGCCACCTCCTGCGCTCGATCAAGCTGACGCAGGACCTCGACACCTTTCTGGCCGCGCAATCCGCCACACCGGGCCCCGAGGCTGAGGCCGCCACCATGGCCGAGCTCCTTGATGTCCCCGTTCACATCGCACGCCTCGAAGATCTGGGCGGCCACCCGTTTGGGCCTGCCAAGGCCGTTCTCGATATTATGGGTGTCCCCGGCGGTGTGCGCCGCAATCTGTCACCCGCCTTCCGCGCCAATACCGGGCAGGCAGCAGACCTGAAATCCACCTTCCTCGCGCTCAACCGCGGCGGCCTCACCGGCGCGGCCCTGAAACACGCCAAGGAAGCCGCCATTGCGGAGGCCAGCCAATGAGCGATCCAACGTCGCCCCTATCATCGTCCCCTGCCCGCAGCCACGGGCGCAAGAGCATTCGCGCCACGCTCCAACCCCGGTCCCTCATGGATGGGCCAACCGATCTGGCCCATGTCTGGGCAGCAAGGATCGTCACGCTCTTTCCAGACACCTTCCCCGGCGTGCTGGGCGCCTCGCTCACTGGCAAGGCGTTGAAGGAAGGCAAATGGCAACTGCACACCACGGATCTGCGCCTTTATGGCGAGGGCAAACATCGAAACGTCGATGACACGCCCGCTGGCGGCGGCGCGGGCATGGTGCTGCGCGCCGATGTCGTCGGCCGCGCGATCGAGGCCACGCATCAAACAGGCCCGATCCTCTACATGTCGCCGCGCGGCAGACCCTTCACGCAGGCCATGGCGCGCAGCCTCGCCGCAGGCCCCGGCTGCACGATCCTGTGCGGACGCTTCGAGGGCGTCGATGAACGCGCGATCGAGCACTACGGCATGACCGAGGTCTCGATCGGCGACTATGTCCTCACGGGGGGCGAATTGGCCGCCCAAGTCCTGCTCGACGCCACGGTGCGCCTTCTGCCCGGTGTTCTCGGCAACGAGGCCTCGACCGAAGAGGAAAGCCATTCAAACGGCCTCCTCGAACACCCCCAGTACACCCGCCCCGCCGAATGGATGGGCCGCGAAATCCCCGAGGTGCTGACCTCCGGCAACCACGGCAAGGTCGCCGAGTGGCGCAAAGAACAATCCGAGGCGCTCACGCGCGCGCGCCGCCCGGACCTGTGGGAAAAACGCGAGACGGACTAAACCCGCGCCCGCCCCTTCGAAGGTCCCCAATAACTCCCGCCGGAGGCAGACCCGCACGGGTCGGCGCGCACAGCGCGCCCTTTGTCCGCAGCCAATCGCGGTGACGTGGGTCAGGGATTCCGGACTGCGCGACACAGCTTGGCAGTGCTAGACAGACCCACCGCACCATTTTTCGCGGTGACACATTTTTCAAAGAAGGAATTTCACCATGGCCGATGCCAAGGACATGATCAAAGACGCCAAGACGCCCGATAAAACCCCCGACAAAACACCGCCGAAAGACAGCGTTTCCGAGGCCAAGCCCCACCCGGTCTATGGCGCGTTCTGGAACGTGAACGGCAACTTCAACAACACCGCCTATGGCAAGCATATCGGCGGCTGGGGCGCCACACTCCACAACGATCCGCTGCTGGTATCGACCATGCAAAGCCTCGTTCACCACCTCGAAGTGACGGTGAAGAATTTCAACGGCCTCATGTCCGCTGGCAAGGGAGACGAGATCGCCACCTTCGTGGCTGAAAGCAAGAAGGTGATCAAAGAGGCCGAAAAAAGCTCGGACCCCATGGTGCGGGCGCTGGCCATGCGCGCGCAGATGCTGATCGACATCCTCGAGGTCGGGCTTGAGCGCGGCTACCTCACGCAGGACGAAATCGACAAGGCCAACGCCCAGGCCAAAGACATGGCCGAAAAGCTCGGGTTTGAACCCAGCCCCATCGTCCTGCAGGAGGCGCCCGGCCAACGCTGAGCGCGGGCGCGCGCCCCTTGCCAACAGGGGCGTTGGGGGGCTATAGCCCCTCCATCACGGCGGCGAGGCGACTCGCCGCTTTGATCGTTTGTGCGGTCGCACCGCATCGCAAAGAACAGCTGACGTATGAACCGGCGTGCCCGGGTCCTCTGGCCAGACATCATCCGCGGGCAAACCGCGACGAACAGTAAGGAGCATCAGATGGATCTGATTGCACAGCTCGAGGCGGAACAAGTTGCCGCCCTGGGGAAAGACATCCCCGATTTCAAAGCCGGCGACACCCTGCGCGTTGGCTACAAGGTGACCGAAGGCACCCGCACCCGCGTTCAGAACTACGAAGGCGTCTGCATTGCCCGCAAGAACGGCGACGGCATCGCCGGTTCGTTCACCGTCCGCAAGATTTCCTTCGGTGAAGGCGTGGAACGTGTGTTCCCGCTGCATTCGACCAACATCGACAGCATCACCGTCGTACGCCGTGGCCGTGTGCGCCGCGCGAAACTGTACTACCTGCGCGATCGCCGCGGCAAATCGGCCCGGATCGCAGAAGTCACCAACTACAAGCCGAAGAAGGGCTGAGACCGATGAAAAAAGACACTCATCCCGATTACCACTTCATCGACGTCAAGATGACGAACGGCGACATCGTCAAGATGCGTTCGACCTGGGGCGCGGAAGGCGACACGCTGGCGCTCGACATCGACCCGTCGGCACACCCGGCCTGGACTGGTGGCAACACCAAGATGCTCGACCGCGGCGGTCGCGTCTCCAAGTTCAAAAAGAAATACGAAGGTCTGGGCTTCTAAGACAGCCACGCAATTCGACACCATCAAAAGGGGGGCGGCCATATGGGCCGCCCCTTTTTCATTTGGGGGAGGGTCAGGGGCGCGCAGACCGCCTGACCCGACGTACAAACCCCACGCCGCGGCAGGCTCACATCTTTCCAATGGGCAGGTCCCCGCCTATAGGTTGACGGATCACCAGCGCAGAGGATGGCCCCATGGCCCACATCATCGTCGTCGGCAACGAAAAGGGCGGGTCGGGCAAATCGACGACGTCGATGCACATTGCAACGGCGCTGTCGCGTATGGGCCATCAGGTCGGCGTGCTGGATCTGGACCTGCGGCAGAAATCGCTGGGGCGCTATATCGAAAACCGCCGCCGTTTCGCCGATCGCGAGGGCGTCGATCTGCCCACCCCGTCTTACCGGGACCTGCCAGAGATTGACGAAACCCAACTCAAACCCGGTGAAAACGCCTATGACCACCGCCTGTCGGTGGCGGTCGCGGGCCTTGAACCGGATAGCGACTTTATCCTGATCGACTGCCCCGGCAGCCACACCCGGCTCAGCCAAGTGGCCCATTCGCTGGCCGATACGCTGATCACGCCGCTCAATGACAGCTTTGTGGACTTCGACCTGCTGGCACGCATCGACACCGACGGCACCAATATCCTGGGTCCTTCGGTCTATGCCGAAATGGTCTGGCACGCGCGCCAGTTGCGCGCGCAGGCGGGCCTTGATCCCATCGACTGGATCGTCGTGCGCAACCGCCTGGGCGCGCAGCAGATGGTCAATAAGAAAAAGATGGGTGCTGCGCTGGACAAACTCGCCCGGCGGATCGGGTTCCGCCACGTGCCGGGCTTCAGCGAACGTGTGATCTTCCGCGAATTGTTCCCCCGGGGGCTGACCCTTCTCGACCTAAGGGACGTTGGGGTTGAGAAGATGAATATCTCCAACGTGGCCGCCCGGCAGGAGGTTCGTGACCTCCTGAACGCGCTGCAACTTCCCGGTGTCGAGGTGTCGGTCTAGGCCACAGGCTCTGATTGGCCGTGCTGGGTCGCCTTCCACGCCCGGGCGGCATCCCATGGGTAGACCGCAATGGCTGACGCGCCCTTGGTGCCTTCGGCCACGACGGCGCACATGGCCTCGCCCACACCGGCATCGAGCATCCCGCCGGTTCGCAGCACGTCGACATGCACAAACACGTCCTCGCTCGACCCGAAGGCGTTCAGAAAGCCATAGCCCTTGCCCTTGTCGAACCACTTCAACCGGGCAGGTACGACGTCATCGTCTGCAGCAGGAACATGGTGGTCGGTTCCGGGCATGCCCACAGCCGCCTCTACGACGTCATGTAAGGCAACGGCCTGAAGACCGCGTTCGCTTTCCGACAGCTCAAGGGTGACCGTATCGCCAGCAGCGACTGCGTTGCGGCCCGATTGCCGCACCACATTCACATGGAGAAGTATGTCTTTTGACACGCCTTCGGAGACTACAAACCCAAATCCCTTGGAGAGATCAAACCACTTTACAACACCGTCAACGACAGGGTTTTCGCTCATTTACACCACTGTTCATTTGTCGGGCAGGCACCCCCGCGCCCGAATAAAGCAAGGGTGAAGCGGCTGTGGTGGCGCGTCAATGTTGAACCGTCGCCAAAGGCCAAATAATCGCCCTTAGATGCAGCGAACCGACGCGATTCATGCAAGCAGATCAACTATGTAAAAGATTATACCGCGTCGCACACGCGAACACCCCACGCCTGCACCGACGCGGTCGATTATACAGCCAAACGTTGGGGGAGGTGTGTGGCGGACCGAGGAGGATTCGAACCCCCGACCCCTTGATTCGTAGTCAAGTACTCTATCCAGCTGAGCTATCGGTCCACAGGCGGCTGACATACGGCTGTGCTGCACAGTGTGCAACCCAAAAGTTCGCTCCAAGGGGCTATTCCTTGCGCTATTCCTGTCGTCCCGCTTTCGGCAACTCGATCTCGAACGTCGTGCCGGTGTCATCGGACTTGGCCAGCGTCAGCTTGCCCCCGTGACCGCGGATCAGTTCGGCTGCAATGGCAAGGCCCAGACCGCTGCCGCCCTTGCGCGCACCGCCTTGGAAGGGCTGAAACAGGTGCTCACGCGCTTTTGGCGGCAGGCCCGGACCATTGTCGGCGACCTGAATGCGCCAACACACGTCGTCTTCCTGCGCAGCCACGCAGATTTCGCCCGGTGCGCCCCGCGCCGCCAGTGCCTGACGCGCGTTGCGCACGAGGTTGGCAATGACACGGAACAACTGCTCCCCATCGGCGCGCAGGACCATGGCCTGCGGCACATCCTCCGCGAAGGAGATATCGGCCTCACCCGCCGCCAGACGTTCGCTTTCGATGACGTCATCCACGATCTCGGCCAGGGCCACACGGCCCAGCTTGGGCGGCGCTTCGTCCGATTTGCCATAGGTCAGCGTCGCCTCGCAGAGCGTCACGGCACGGCTGATCGAATTCACGAGCTTGGGCACCAGCCGCCGCACCAACGGGTCCTCGGACGTCTCGATCCGGTCGGTGAACAACTGCGCCGATGTCAGGATGTTGCGCAGGTCGTGATTGACCTTGGCCACCGCCCCGCCCAGCTGCGCGAGCCGGTCCTTTTGCTTCAGCGACGCCGTCAGATCCGTTTGCAGCGACAGCAGCGCGTCTTCGGCCTGCCGCAATTCCACGACACCGGCGGACGGCTCGATGATGTTGCGCGCATCCTCGGGCGCAGCCGCATAGCGGCGCATGTTGTCCACCACGCCCTTGATCGGCGTCACCAGCAACAGCCGCACCGCCACAAAGAGCAGCACCGCCGTGATGATCGAAATCACCGCCGACAGGATCAGGATATTGATGCCGTAGGTGATCATCGCCTGCCGCAGCCCTTGGGTGCCCAAGGTGATCTCGATCAACAAACCCGCCTCGCGCACAGGGTTGCCGATCACCCGGATCACCCGCTCCTCGCGGTCGAAAAGGCACTGCAGCGCGTCCCGGATCAGGGTGAACGCCCCGGGATCGCGCAGGTCGTAGGTGGCATAGACCGGCTGGATCACGGGTGAGGCCAGAACAAGCTGGCGAATTTCGTCCCGGCGCAGCACGACGTTATAGACGCCCGCATTCTCCAACAGCTCGGTTTCCAGATTGGGCGAAATCGCGTCCTCGGCCAAAAGGACCAGTGACGCGATCTGTGCCCGCTCCAGACGGGCCAGCAGGTAATCCTCGCGGAACCGGGCGATCGAGGGGACAAAGATCAGCACTTCCGCCAGCATCACGAAGATGGTGGTCAGGATCAGAAAGCGCCCTGAGAGCGTGTTCACCGCCGCTGTCCCCTCGGTTCATTCAGGTCACGGAAGCCACCTTTGCACAAAGCGCACTACCGTCTTGACCGTATCGCTCTCAAAGAGCTTGGGGGAGAAATAAGCGCTCGCGGCCCGTTTGTTAATCTCCGACATCGTCGGATAGGGCAGTACGGTGTTCGAAATCGCTGACATCTTGAGGTTGTTGGCGATGGCCATGGCCCACATCGCGATCAAATCGCCCGCGCCCTTGCCCACGATGGACGCGCCCACGGGGCGGCCTTTCACCACCATCACCTTGATTAGACCCGTGGTCGATCCCTCGGCGATGGCGCGGTCGTTCTCTTCGATCTCGTAGCGGGCGACAAAGACATTGGACGCGCCATGCTTCTTCTTGGCCTGTTCTTCCGTCAGGCCAACTTGCGCGATCTCGGGGTCTGTATAAGTGGCCCATGGGATGTGATCGGTCTTGGCCTTGGCGGGCAGGCCCAGCACGGCAGAGCGCACGACGATGCCCGCGTGATAGCCCGCAAGATGCGTGAACTGCAGCCCACCGGCGGCGTCCCCCACCGCGTAGACCTTCTTGTTCGACACGGATTTCAGGTCGTCACCGACCTTCACGCCGGTGCGGTCGTATTTCACGCCCGCGGCCTCGAGGTTCAGTTTGTCGATATTCACCTTGCGGCCCACGGCCACCAACAGATGCGAGCCTTTGAAGGTCCCCGCGCTGGTTTCCACCGTCACGTCGCCCTCGGTCCCGCTGACCTTCTCGGCCTTGGCGCCCTCGACGATCTCGATACCTTCGCCGCGCAGGTTTTCCAGCGCGATCGCAGCGATCTCGGGATCGTCCTTGCCCAGCGCCTTCATACCCTCGATCACGGTCACCTTGGACCCCAACCGGCGATGCGCCTGCGCCATCTCCAGCCCGATGGGGCCGCCGCCGATGATCAGCAGGTGATCGGGGCGCTCGCGCAGATCAAAGATGTTCTCGTTGGTGTAATGCGGCGTGGCATCCATCCCGTCGATGGGCGGAACAAAAGGGCCAGAGCCCGTGGCCACGATGATCCGGCGCGCCGTGATCTCGTAGTCGCCCGCCTTCACGGTATCCTTGCCTGTGAAGGAGCCGAACTCGCGGATCACGCGGACGCCCAAGCCCTCGAACCGCTCTTGGCTGTCCACGGGGGCGATGGTGTCGATGACGGTGTGCACATGATCCTTTGCGGCGGCATAGGACACCTCGGGCATCACCGGTTTCACGCCAAAGGGTTTGCCGGTCTCCATCGCGTGGGCCTGTTTGCCCGCCGCCAGCAGCGCCTTGGAGGGGACACAGCCGTAGTTCAGGCAATCGCCCCCCATCTTGTGGCCTTCCAGCATGACGACATCGGCCCCCATCTGGACGGCGCCCGCCGCGACGGACAACCCGCCGGACCCAGCACCAATGATCAACAGGTCGGTTTTGATCTTTTCCATGATTACAGGCCTTCTTTGCCGCCGCGCAGCGCTTTGATGAGGATGGGCAGGACAGCCAGAGCCGCGAGGCCAAGGATTGGTCCGATGATGTGGGGCTCAAAAATGATGCCCAGGTCAGGGGTTTCGCCGCGGGCAAAGACTTCGCCCAGTCCGGCGCCGATCCACGTGTAAACCAGCGCGCCGGGGAAGATGCCGACGAAGGTGCCGACAACGTATTTCCACAAGGGCAGGCCCACGACGCTCAGCGCGACGTTGGACACCGGAAAGGGCAGGATCGGCAAAAGGCGGATCAGGAACAGGGTTTCCCACTGGCTCTTGTCGATGCCGCGCTTGATGCGGCCCATGACGCCCTCGCTCGCGTCGAGCTTGGCCGCAGCCGCGTCGCCAAAGCCGTACCGCGCGGCGAGGAAGGTCGCCGTGGCGCCCAGCGTTGCGGCCGCCATGTTGTAGAAGGTGCCCGGGAACAGGGCGAAGAGGAAACCCCCGGTGATCGACGCAATCGCAGCCCCCGGCAGGGCAAAGGCCACAATCACAGTGTAGACCGCGATAAAGAGCAGCGACATCAACAGGAAGTTGTCATCGCGAAACGCGAGCAAAGCCTCTCGATTATCCGCAAGCGTTTGAAAAGACAGGTAATCGCGCAGGAAAACAAATCCCAACACTGCGCCCGAAAGGATCAGCGCCAAAGGGAGAAAACGTTTCACCGCAGATTTCTGCGGTGTGGGAGGAGTGGTTGTCTCGGTCATAGTCTCTGGCATCTGCTTGGCCTTTCGGGCGTCATATGAGCGGCGGGAGGGTCGGTCCCATCCGCTGTTGGTCGGGTGAGCCTGAAATGCGCGCACCCACGTCAAAAACCTACCCCTCTCACGCGCCGTTGACCCTCCGCCTTGGAATGTTACAGAAATCACGAAAATACATCGCCCGACGCGCCGTTTTGTTGCAAATCGCCGGGCCAAGCCATTTGACAGGGCGTCCGCACGGCTCTATCAGGCGGGCTTCTAATAGCGGGCGGCGAGTCACACAGGCTCCTGCGGCCCACCCGAAGGAGACACGAACATGAAACGCACGTTCCAGCCGTCGAACCTGGTCCGCAAACGCCGTCACGGGTTCCGTGCGCGCATGGCGACCAAAGCTGGCCGCAAGATCCTGAACGCCCGCCGCGCCCGCGGTCGGAAGTCGCTCAGCGCCTAAGCCAATGGTTTTGGGCCACCCACGGCCCACGGGTTCACACCCGGACAGGCCCTGCATCCGCGGGGCCTTTTGTCGTGTCTGACGTCCAGGATCAGAAACCCTTCGCCCCCGATATCGCGATGCTGACCAAACGGGCGGACTTTATCCGTGCCTCGACCGCGCGCAGGCAGGGGACCAAGGGCCTGCACCTACAGGCCCGTAAACGCAGCGATGGGGAGCCGCAGTCGATGCCCATCCGCGTGGGCTTCACCTGCTCCAAGAAAGTCGGCAACGCCGTGGCTCGCAACCACGCCAAGCGCCGCCTGCGCGAGGCCGCCCGCGCCGTGTTGCCCGACCTCGGTCAACCCGGATGGGATTACGTCCTCGTTGGGCGCCATGGTGGCACGGCGGACAGGGCATGGCCCGCCCTGCTCGATGACCTGCGCTACGCGCTGAAGAAAGTGCATGCGGAATGTGCCGAGAGGTAAAGCCAAAGATGGGCACCCTTGCCCGCATCGTGGCCGTCCCGGTTCATGTCTACCGGCTCGTCTTCTCCCCGTGGGTGGGCAAGAACTGCCGTTACCACCCGACCTGCAGCGCCTATGCGCTCGAAGCGTTGCAAAAGCACGGGGCGCTCAAAGGGTCGTGGCTGGCGGCCCGCCGCATCGCGCGCTGCCACCCTTGGGGCGGGTCCGGCATCGACAACGTGCCCGACCCGAAACCACCGCGCCAAGACTAATACCGCACATCCGGCAACAAAATCCTTTGTGAATGCGCGATCCCGGGTTAAAGGCCGGCCATCCGCAGCGTGCAACCAAGGGAGGCGGAACATATGACACGTGTTCGACGTCTCTGCGTATGCGGCACCATGGGCTATCAAGGCTCACGCGCCTGATACCCGCCCCGTCATGACCTGATGCGTTTGCCAGGTCTCTGACACCCCCCATCACAGTTCACCACATCTGTCGAAACCGCCCGTAACGGGTCGTCCGAATGTCGGTGTGCGTGGTTCTCGTGATCCCACCTTTCAAACTCCATCAGAGGGGCCGGACCACGTCCGGCTGATCGCACATGACGCTTGAACTCACCCCCATTGCGGACCCCAAGGACCTCTTGGATGCCGCCCTGATCGCCAACCCGCCGCGCAAGGTCCTTTGGGCATTGCTCCGGCACCTTCTGGCACCGCGCGCGCACAGCTACGCCGCCCATGACCTGCCAGACCACCTGCGCAAGGACGTGGGCCTTGCGCCCAACCGCCCGCCGCCCCGGCTGTGGGAGCACGGGTTGTAGACACCCGCGCATCCGGGGGCCATCCCGTCCCCGGATGCGCTATTTCTCGAAGGTGATGATGACCTGACCAATATCGATGCCGAACCGCTTCATATACGCGATGTTCAGCAAGCGGTCGTCCGACAGCAGCCACATCCAGTCGTCGAAGGCCACGCGCAGCGTCTCGGTCTCTCCATCCGCTGACGGAATGGGCAGATCGATCGTGTAGCGCCAGTTGAAGGTATCGCCGCGCTCTTCGCCGGTGGCCACGCCGTCCACGCCGGGCGCGGTGCCTTGCCACGTCTCCGCGCCTGTCTTTTCCAGCGTCCAGATGCGTTGCTCGGTCGATCCGTCCTCATAGACGAAATCCTCAACCAGTTTGAGCGTCTGGCCATCCCACGTGCCCGTAATCTCGACCTCGAACCGGCGGCGCACGGTTCCAAACACGTCCTGAAACTGACCGTAGGCCACGGTGCGTCCCTCAAAGAACTCCTCAAGATTGAGCTCCCGGTCGCTTAGCTTTGGGTCATCCAGCGCCGGCTTGCCCGTACACGCTGCCAAGAACAGCACAAACCCCAGAACCACAAAGCGCATCGCGTCATCCCCTCATTTTCAACTTCTACGGATGCCGCCTCGTATTGGATTGACCGTATTGGATTAGTCCCTTGATCGTGCCACAACCGCGCCCATGCTTGACGACACCGATGACATCCACGCGCTTTTCCACGGCGCGCCCAAAACGACGGAGTTCAAGAAACTCCGCAAACGCATCGTGCGCGACACCCGCGAGGCGATCGAGCAATACGGGATGGTTGAAAAGACCGCCGATGGGACCAAACCCAAATGGCTGGTCTGTCTGTCGGGCGGCAAGGACAGCTACACGCTGCTGGCCGTCCTGACCGAACTGCAATGGCGGGGCCTTTTGCCCGTCGACATCCTCGCCTGCAACCTCGACCAAGGTCAGCCCGGCTTTCCCGCGACGGTCCTGCCCGAATTCCTCGACCGGATGGGCGTGCCACATCGGATCGAATACCAAGACACCTATTCCATCGT
This sequence comes from Pseudomonadota bacterium, assembly GCA_038527375.1. Classification (GTDB taxonomy): domain Bacteria; phylum Pseudomonadota; class Alphaproteobacteria; order Rhodobacterales; family Rhodobacteraceae; genus Shimia_B. The sequence continues at coordinate 30,561 of JBCBFU010000016.1, forward strand.
GATCGACAAGGTGCCCGCGGGCCGCACGTTCTGCGCGCTGTGTTCGCGCCTGCGCCGCGGCAACCTCTACCGCATCGCGCGCGAGGAAGGCTGCAGCGCCGTTGTCCTGGGCCACCACCGCGACGACATCCTCGAGACGTTCTTCATGAACTTGTTCCACGGCTCGCGGTTGGCCACGATGCCACCCAAGCTGGTCAACGAAGAAGGTGATCTCTTTGTCTACCGCCCCCTCGCCCACGTGGCCGAGGCCGATTGCGAAACCTTCGCCAAGGCGATGAACTATCCCATTATCCCCTGCGATCTGTGCGGCTCGCAGGACGGCCTGCAACGCCAGCAGGTCAAGGCAATCCTCGACGGTTGGGAAAAGAACCACCCCGGACGGCGGCAAAAGATGTTCCGGGCGCTGATGAACACGCGCCCGTCCCACCTGCTGGACCCCGACCTGTTCAATTTTCAGCAATTGTCGCGAAATCCCAAGGCGTCCTGACACCGTTTCTACGAGGACAACCAAGGGTTTATTAACTGCGTGACCCCATGGTGACGGCACGAACCCGCGCAATTGAGCGCCAGTCGCAACCGTCCGCACGGAGGATCACCGCGTGTCCAAACCCGCGAAACCAAGGCTCTCGTGGCTCAAGCTTCCCAAATCACAGGCAGTCGCGAGTATCGCGCGCCACCTTTCGGGACCGCACAGCTTTGCCTTTCTTCCCGCCTTGGCCCTCGGGGCCTTTTGGTTGGGGGGCGAATCCGCGCTGATCGCAACGGCGCTGATCCTGCCGTTGATCGTGATGATCGTGGAAACGCTGCGACCCGACACCACCGCGCCGGTGGATGGTCAGAAACTGCTCAACGACGTGGGCTTGCGGGATCGCCTGATCCAGACCCTCGACAAGGCGCTGGAGGAGGGGACCCGCCGCGGCTCCATCTGCTTCACGGTCGAGGTGGACGAATTTCGATCTATCGAAGAACGCTACGGCCGCAAATCCGGCGAGGTCGTGCTGGCCAAAACCTCGGAACGCATTTCCGACAGCCTGCGGGAATTCGATGTGCTGGCGCGGGTCGATCCCGCGACGTTTGCTGTGGCCGTGACCTCCATGCGCGCCTGCGACCTCGAGACCGCGATCCAGATGGCCTCGCGCCTGCAAGAGGCCGTTGAACAACCGGTATCCGTCGAATCGACATCCATCTACGTGGTGTGTTCCATTGGGTTTTGTCTGTCCTCGCGCGCGCCCTCGACCCGGGGCGAAGCGATGCTCGACGCGGCCCTCGTCGCCATGGTCGAAGCGCGCCGGAACGGCCCATCGGCCATCCGCGCCTTCACGCCCGAAATGCGCGCGCGCATCGAAGCGCGCCACTCCCTCATCGAAGACGTCGCCACCGCGTTGGAAGCGGGCGATATCCAACCGTGGTTCCAACCACAGGTGTCGACCGAAACAGGCCGCATCACGGGGTTTGAGGCGCTCGCGCGCTGGAAACACGCGGGCCGCGGCCTTGTGTCCCCGGGGGAATTCCTGCCCGCCGTCGAACAGGCGGGCCTGATGGAGCGGCTGAGCGAGGTGATGCTCTATCACGCGCTCTCGGCGCTCAAGCAATGGGACGATGCCGGCGTGCGCGTGCCCACCGTCGGGGTCAACTTCTCCCCCGATGAACTGCGGAATCCGAAACTCGTGGACAAGGTGCAATGGGAACTCGACCGCTTTGAAATCGCGCCTAGTCGCCTCTCGGTCGAGGTGCTGGAAAGCGTTGTGGCGACCTCGGACGACGATGTCGTCACCCGCAACATCCGCGGCCTCGCGTCGCTGGGCTGCGGCATCGACCTCGATGACTTTGGGACCGGCCATGCCTCGATCAGCTCCATCCGCCGCTTTGCCGTCAGCCGCATCAAGATCGACCGATCCTTTGTGATGAAGGTCGACGACGATCCCGAACAACAGCGCATGATTGCCGCCATCCTGATGATGGCAGAACGCTTGGGGCTCGAAACATTGGCCGAAGGGGTCGAAACGCTGGGCGAACACGCGATCCTGTCGCAATTGGGCTGCAGCCATGTTCAGGGCTACGGTCTGGCTCGGCCCATGCCGTTCGAAGACACGCTGGGCTGGATCGACCGCCACGAACAAAAACTCGCCGGGGCGACCAGCGTGCTGCGACGCACCGCAACCTGACCGGCTGGCCGATTGGCCTGCAAAGCGGTCTGCCCCGCTGTCGATCCTGCGACCTTCGCTGGGGGCAATCCACCCGCTTGGTGAAGCGCAATCAGGTTCGGTTGCGCCCACCCACGCAACACACCCTGTCCTTGATACGTTTGGCCCGCCACAGTTTCCCATGACCCGCCGCGCGTCCATGCGCCCAAAGGGCGCCGCAAACCACTTGCACAGCCTGCCAAACAGGCTTTCTGCTTGACCTTCCGCCCCCGCAACGGTTGAACCGGGCACAGCTTTTTTCCGGGACATCGCAGGCAGGGTGGGACGCAATGGACGAGCAGAACAAGAACCTTCTCATGGCCACGGGGCTCAGCTTTTTTGTGCTCCTGATCTGGATGGTGTTCTTCGCCCCGGAACCACCCGCGGCCCCGGTCGAAGGTGACACCGCCGTCGCGGACGCCACCGGCGCACCAGCGTTGCCGCAATCGGCCCCGTCCGAGGGCGCAACACCCGTGGAACCTGTCTTGTCGCCCGGCGCACAGGCCGTGGCGGATGCGCCGCGCATCAGCATCGAAACCGACCGCGTAACCGGTGCGATTTCGCTCCTCGGCGGGCGCATCGACGATCTCGCGCTCAAGGACTACCGCGAAACCATCGAAGACGGCGCGCCCATCGTGACGCTCCTGTCGCCAGAGGGCAGCGATGACGCCTATTTCGCCGCCCATGGCTGGGCCCCCGGAACGGGTCTGTCGGGCGATGACGTGCCGGGTCCGAACACGCTCTGGTCGTTGTCCTCCGGCACCGCACTCGGCGTGGGCGCGCCTGTGACACTCACGTGGGACAGCCCCGCGGGCCTGACCTTCACCAAGACGATCTCGATCGATGCCGATTACATGTTCACGATCGAGCAATCGGTCGAAAACGCCTCAGAGACTGGCGTGCGCATCGCACCTTACGGCCTGATCCGGCGTCACGGGACGCCCAGCGACCTGCGCAACTTCTTCATCCTGCACGAGGGCCTGATCCGCATGACGGATGGGGAACTCGGAGAGATCGACTATGACGACGTGGCCGATCTCGACGCCGCGTCCGAGGATCGCAGCAGCTCGCAAACCATGAACGTCCAGTCGACCGGCTGGATCGGCATCACCGACCAATATTGGATGACAACGCTGATCCCCGAACAGGGACCGGGCTTCAAATCGACCGCGACCTACAATGCCAGCTCGGACATCTACCAGACCGTCGCCTTGGGCCGCACATCGGACCTCGTGTCAGGCGCAAGCCTCAGCTCCACCAGCCGCTTCTTTGCCGGTGCCAAGGAATGGGAGGTTATCCGCAGCTACCAGAATGACGACGGCATCGACAAATTCATCGACTCCATCGACTGGGGCTGGTTCTTCTTCCTGACCAAGCCGATCTTTGCGGTCCTGCATTGGCTCAACGCGCTGATCGGCAACATGGGCTGGGCCATCATCGGCCTGACCCTGATCATCAAGGCCGTGCTCTTCCCGCTCGCCTATCGCTCCTACGTGTCGATGGCCCGCATGAAAGAGCTTCAACCCGAGATGGAAAAGCTCAAGGAGCAGGCGGGCGACGACCGCGAAAAGCTCCAGAAGGGCATGATGGAGCTCTACAAGACGAAGAAGGTGAACCCGGCCGCAGGCTGCTTGCCGATTCTGATGCAGATCCCGATCTTCTTCTCGCTCTACAAGGTGATCTTCGTCACGATCGAGCTTCGCCACGCCCCGTGGTTTGGCCCTTTCCAGGACCTCAGCGCGCCCGATCCCACCAGCATCATCAACCTGTTTGGCCTCTTGCCCTTTGCCGGGCCGGAGCCGGGCTCGATCATGGCGCTGCTCTTGCTCGGGATCCTGCCGCTGCTGCTCGGTATCTCGATGTGGCTCCAGCAAAAGCTGAACCCGGCGCCCACCGATCCGACCCAAGCGATGATTTTCGCGTGGATGCCGTGGGTCTTCATGTTCATGCTGGGCAGCTTTGCCTCGGGCCTGATCGTCTACTGGATCGCGAACAACACGCTGACCTTCATCCAGCAATATTCGATCATGCGCAGCCAAGGCGTGAAGCCCGACATCTTTGGCAACATCAAAGCGGGTTTCAAAAAGAAAGCCGCGGCAGAGAAGTAGGCCCCCGATGATCACGCTCGCCCATATCTATCGCCACCCGATCAAGGCGCATGGGTCCGAGCGGCTGGATCGCGTGGCGCTCTCGGCGAATGCGACGCTGCCGTGGGACCGCGTTTGGGCCGTGACGCATGAGGGCACACAGGATGACGGCACCGCCGACTGGGCGCGGTGCCGCAACTTCTCACGCGGGGCATCCTCGCCACAGTTGATGGCGATCACGAGCCAGCTGGACGTGAGCACGGGAATGCTGGCCCTCAGCCACCCGGACCGCCCCGACATCACAATCCATCCGGACACCGATGGTGACGCTTTTATCGACTGGGTCTCCCCCTTGATGCCGGCGGAGGGCCGCGCGTCCACCCGCCTCATCCGCGCAGACAGCGCGGCCAAGGGTCAGGGCCTCACAGACAATCCCGAACCCTATGTCAGCATCCTGAACCTCGCATCCCTGCGCGCGCTCAGCCAAAAGACAGGCCGCGACATGTCCGTCTTGCGCTTCCGCGGCAACCTCTGGGTCGAGGGCGCGGCCCCGTGGGAGGAGTTCGACTGGCTTGATCAGACGATTACCATCGGCGGCGTGCGTCTGGCCGTGGAAGGCCGGATCGACCGTTGCCGCGCGACCGAGGCCAACCCCCAGACCGGCAAGCGCGACACCGACACGCTCGGCGCGCTGCGGGACGGCTGGGGTCATATCGACTTTGGCGTGTTTGCCCGCGTGCTGAACAACGCAGAGATCGCGGTGGGCGATCCGGTCCAGCTCGCACCATGATGCTCCCCTTTCCCATCGCAGAGGTTGAAGACCCCGCCGTGATCGAACGGGGGCGCAAGCTCTTTGCCGGTCAGACGGACTTCCTGAAGGGTGTCGTCGCCATGGACGGCCTGCCGCCCGCCGACCGGATCGAGGTCTGCTTTGCAGGCCGCTCGAACGTCGGCAAAAGCTCCCTCATCAACGCGCTCACGGGCCGCAAAGGGCTGGCGCGGGCGTCGAACACGCCGGGCCGCACGCAAGAGATCAACTTCTTTACCCTCGCGGACCGCTATCTGGTCGACCTTCCCGGCTATGGCTTTGCCAACGCGCCGGTGGCCGTGGTTGCCAAATGGCAGGCCCTGCTCAAGGCTTACCTGTCGGGTCGCGCGAACCTGCGCCGCGCGTTCGTTTTGATCGACGCGCGTCATGGGGTGAAACCCGTGGATGAAGAGATCATGCAGCTTCTGAATTCCAGCGCGGTGACTTTTCAGGTGGTGCTGACCAAGGCCGACAAGAACAAGCAGGCGCAGACCGACAAGGTGCTGGATCAGGTGCGCAAGGCGCTGTCCAAGCACCCCGCCGCCTTCCCGGAGCTCGTGCTGACATCCTCGGAAAAGGGTCAAGGGCTGGCCGAGCTGCGGGCGATCATCGCGGGTCTGGAGTAAGGCACCCCTTCAACAGTAGAGACTGAGGGCAGCCCCCGACCTCGGGTGGGGGTGAAGCCCCCTCACGTGGGGGAGGTCGGGGGCTGCCCGGCGGTTCCCACCGGGCGGTCACTTCAAACTCCGCAAACCTCAGACATGCTGCCCGGCATTCACCTCGATCTCGGTCCCGGTGACATAGCTCGACTGATTCGAACACAGGAACCAGATCACATCGGCCACCTCCGCGGGCTGCCCCAAGCGGCGCAGCGGTAGCCCCTCCACGATCTTGTCCGTCCCCGGGCTCAGGATCGCGGTTTCGACCTCACCGGGAGCAATCGCATTTACCCGCACGCCCAAGGGGCCAAAATCGTGGGCCATCTCGCGCGTCAACGCGGCCAGCGCGGCCTTGGACGTGGCATAGGCAGCACCCGCAAAGGGGTGAACGCGCGCGCCCGCGATCGACGTGACATTCACGACCGATCCCTTGGCCGCCGCCAATTCATCCTTCAGCCCGCGCGCGAGGATCACAGAGGCAAAGAAATTCACGTGGAACACATGCCCCCACGTCCGCAAATCGGTGTCGAGCGTCGACAGGCGCGCGCCCTCCTCGCCCTTGGGCGAAACGCCGGCATTGTTGACCAGCGCATCAAGCGTCCCGTCGACCTTGGCGCGCACCGTTTCAATTGCGGCAATTGTCTGCTTGGGGTCGGCCAGATCGACCTGGATATGGTTGTCCTCGCCCCCCGGCCACGGGCAGCGCGCGTCGAACGCCATGCGCGAACAGGTCAGCACACGCCAGCCTTCGGCACTGAACCGTTTGACCGTGGCATGCCCGATCCCGCGGGAGGCCCCTGTCAAAAGCAGGGTCTTGCGCCGGGCTGTCGCGGGGGTGGTGTTGGGCTCTGACATGACGCCTCCGATCTTGGACAGAAGCCTAGCACGCTTGGCAACGCCCGCCCAGCGGGCTAGGACCGCCCAAACGCGGCGAGAACGCCCCGAAACGAACGCAAAGCACATGAAGACCCAAGACGCCATGAACCGAGACTGGATCGCCACCGCCCGCACCCTGTCCCAGGCCCTGCCCTACCTGCAGCGCTATGACGGGGCCATTGTCGTCATCAAGTTCGGCGGTCACGCCATGGGGTCAGACGCAGCGATGGAAAGCTTTGCGCGCGATGTCGTCCTCATGCAGCAGGTCGGCGTGAACCCCGTGATCGTCCATGGCGGCGGCCCGATGATCAACGAGATGCTGGACAAGCTGGGCGTCGAAAGCTCCTTCGTGAACGGCAAACGCGTGACCGATCAGGCAACGGTAGAAGTGGTCGAAATGGTCCTGTCGGGCCGTGTGAACAAACGGATCGTGCAGGCCATCAACGCGCAGGGCGGCAAGGCCGTGGGCCTGTCGGGCAAGGACGCCAAACTCATCACCTGCGATCCGGCCGACCCGGCGCTCGGTCTGGTGGGCGACCCGACCGAGATCGACACGGGCGTCCTGCACACACTCTTTGACGCCGACACGATCCCGGTGATCGCGCCGCTCGGCGCCGGACGCAATGGCGAGACGATGAACATCAACGGCGACACGGCCGCGGGTGCCATCGCGGCGGCCCTCAAGGCAGACCGCCTGCTGCTCCTGACCGACGTGGAAGGGGTCAAAAACAAATCCGGCGACGTGCTGACCGACCTCAACACGTCCGAGATCGCGAGCCTCACAGCCGATGGCACCATCGCGGGCGGCATGATCCCGAAAACGGAAACCTGCGTCGCGGCCCTGAACGGAGGCGTCCGCGCTGTCGTCATCCTCGACGGGCGCGCGCCCAATGCCTGCCTGCTGGAGCTTTTCACAGACCACGGCGCGGGCACACTGATCCGCGCGGGTTAACAAGAGCGCGAGCGACAGCGCGCCGCGCTTGTTTACGCGGGCAAAACGCATACCGTCTGCCCATGGAAAACGAAGCCCTCATCCGCCTGACCGCCTTTATCGGCCTCTTCGTGCTCTTTGCCGGGCTCGAATGGCTGATCCCGCGCCGGGAACAGACGCGCGGGCGCTGGGGCACGAACTGGCTCTTTGTCCTCACGAACACCGCGGCCCTGCGCGGCATGGCGATGGCCACGGCGGTCCTGATCCCCTTCGTGGCGACACTCGCCGCCGTCGATGCGGGACAGCTTGGCATCGGCCTCTTCAACCTGACAGCGCTGCCGCTGTGGGTTGAGATCGTGGCAGCCATGGTCATCCTCGACTTCGTCGTCTGGGCCAACCACGTGCTGTTTCACAAATGGGATTTCTTGTGGCGCATCCACCGCGTCCACCACGCGGATGAAGAGATGGACGTGACCACCGCCATCCGCTTTCACCCGTTCGAGGCGCTCCTGTCGATGGCAGTCAAGGTCGCGACCGTCTATGCGCTCGGCGCGCCGGTGATCGCGGTGATCCTGTTCGAGATCATCCTGAACGGGTCGGCCATGTTCAACCATGCGAACCTGCGCCTGCCCGAACGGCTCGACCGGGTGCTGCGGCTCGTTTGGGTGACGCCGGACATGCACCGCATCCACCACGCCGTCGACCGCGAAGAACATGACAGCAATTACGGCTTTGCCTTGTCGATCTGGGACCGCCTCTTTGGCACCTACACTCACGACCCCAAGGACGGGCACGAGGCGATGAAGATCGGCCTGCGCTGGCGAAATGGCGAAAGCCGCCGCTTTGGATGGAGCCTCCTGCTCCCCTTCCGCCGTCTGTGACGCCACCGCTTGAAGACCGGCTGACCGCCCTCCTCGCCTTGCGCGGGCTTCAGCCCCTTGGTGCGTTTGCGCCCACCGATGACGACGATCTGAGCGGCATAAAATCCGTGGTCATGATCGCGCCTGCCCCGGACTTCTGGACGCAGTTCACCGCCAGCCACGAATGGCAGGGCGGGCTGCCCGATCCGATGGACAGATGGTCGCAGCGCGTCATCGGGCGTCTGGCGCTGGAACTGGATGCAAAGGCCTATTTTCCCTTCACAGGCCCGCCATACCGCCCGTTTTACAGCTGGGCGCAGCGTGCAGGGCAATCCTACGCCTCGCCCGTGACCTTGCTCATTAGCGCGGCAATGGGGCTCGATACCTCGTTTCGGGGGGCGCTTGGGCTGCGGGAAACGGTTGACTTTGGGTCACGCGTCACCCCCTGTGAGACCTGCGAGGCGCCGTGCAAAACTGCCTGCCCCGCCGATGCGCTCACAACGGAGGGCTATGATGTCCCCAAGTGTAAGGCCTATCTCGATCACCACCCCGACAGCCCCTGTCGCACCCAAGGTTGCGCTGTACGCCGCGCCTGTCCGGCAGGCCCGGGGCAACCGGTTGAACAGGCGCTCTATCACCTCGATCAGTTTCGCAGCTAGGGGGCGGCCATGACGCGCACACTGATTGTCCTGCGCCACGCGAAATCCAGTTGGGGGGATCCGGGCCTCACCGACCACGCACGCCCCCTGAACAAGCGCGGCCGCGCGTCGGCCAAAGCCATTGGCGACTGGCTCACCTACGGGGGCTTTGCGCCGGATCAGGTGCTCTGTTCGGACGCGCGCCGCGCGCAGGAAACGTGGGAGCATTCGGGGCTCACAGCGGATGTGCAAATGATGCCGCACCTCTACCTGTCCGAGGCTGAAACGCTCCTGTCTGCGGTGCAACAGGCAACCGGGCAATGCGTCATGGTCATCGCCCACAACCCCGGCATCGCAGATTTCGCGGACCGGATCGTGACCGCCGCACCCACCCATGATCGCTTTGCCGACTATCCCACGGCGGCGACGCTTGTGGCCGGCTGGAACGGGGACTGGGCCGATCTGACCTTTGGAAACGCAATCGCGCGGGCCTTTACGGTCCCGCGCGATCTGATTTCGTAACAGCCACGGCGCGTCCCGCGCCGCGCATTTAGTGACCCAGGATCTGGCTCAGGAAGAGCTTGGTCCGGTCGCTCTGAGGATTGTTAAAGAACTCCTCCGGCTCGTTCTGTTCGACGATCTGACCGGCATCCATAAAGATCACGCGGTTCGCCACCTGACGGGCAAAGCCCATCTCGTGGGTCACGCAGAGCATCGTCATCCCCTCTTCCGCGAGCTCGATCATGGTGTCGAGCACCTCTTTGATCATCTCGGGGTCAAGCGCCGAGGTCGGCTCGTCAAACAGCATGATGCGCGGCTTCATGCACAGGCTGCGCGCGATGGCCACACGCTGCTGCTGACCACCGGACAACTGGCCGGGGTACTTGTTCGCCTGATCCGGGATCTTCACCTTCTCAAGGAAATGCATCGCCGTTTCTTCGGCTTCCTTCTTGGGCGTCTTGCGCACCCAGATGGGGGCCAGCGTACAGTTCTCGAGGATCGTCAGGTGTGGGAACAGGTTGAAGTGCTGGAAACACATCCCGACCTCCGACCGGATCGCGTCGATATTCTTGATGTCCGACGACAGAACTGTCCCGTCCACCGTGATCGATCCTGCCTGGTGTTCTTCCAGCGCATTGATGCAGCGGATCAGCGTCGACTTGCCCGAGCCTGACGGCCCACAAATCACGATCCGCTCGCCGCGATAGACCGTCAGGTCGATGTCACGCAGCACGTGAAAGGTGCCGTACCACTTGTTCATGTTCTGGATCGAGATCGCGACCTCGTCCGAAACCTTCATCGCCGACGTGTCGACATCCATGTTTGTTTGAGCTTCAGCCATGGTGATTACCTATGATCGGTCGCAAGCTCACGTTCGAGCCATTGCGAGTATTGAGAAATGCCGTAGCAGATGACGAAGAACAGAAGCGCAGCAAAGCCAAAGGCCTCCCAGTACACACCCGTCCATTGGGTCGATCCCAGGATCGGTCCGCGGATCGCACCCACCAGGTCGAACATCGAAATGATCGACACCAGCGTCGTGTCCTTGAACAGACCCACCGCCACATTCACGATCCCGGGGATCGAAATCTTCAGCGCCTGGGGCAGGATAATCAGGCGCATGGCCTGTGCGTAATCCAGACCAAGGGAGTCGCCTGCTTCGTACTGACCGCGTGGAAGGGCGGCAAGGCCACCCCGGATCACTTCGGCAATATAGGCACCCGAGAAGATCGTGATCATGATGATCACGCGTATGATCAGGTCAGGGTTCGATTCCGGCGGGAAGAAGTACGCCAGCATCACGTTGGCCACGAAGAGCAACGTGATCAGAGGCACCCCACGGATGAACTCGATAAAGATCACGCAGAACCCCTTGATGATCGGCAGCTTCGACTGCCGTCCCAACGCCAGCGCAATCCCAAGCGGGATCGACAGCGACACACAAACGGTGCCCAGGATCATGTTGAGCATAAAGCCACCCACATCCCGCGTGGTCACCGCTTCGAATGCCAGCAGGTTGGGTGCCGCAGCAGCCAACAGGCCGCCAACCCACCAAACAACCGCCGCTCCGACGACACCGCCGACAAGGGCCATGGTAAAGCCGAACTGCTTCTCAAGTCGGGTGAAGGCCATGTAGCCCGCGATCGTGCCCACCAACGCCATGATCGGCGTGATGATCGTGCCCCCGTAGATCAGCCAATAGGCCAGGAACGGAAAAAGCCCGGTAAAGATCAGCATTTGCCGCGGCAGTTTCCAGAACAGAACCGGAGCCACCGCCACAAAGAGCAGAACAAAGGTCAGAACCGGGCGCCAGTATTCTGTTGCGGGGTACGAAATGCCAAACAGCATCTGGTTCCACCGTTCCTGAAGGACCGAGAAACAGGCCCCGGTCGCACCATCAAGGATCTCCCGGCACGCGGCCAGGCCGTCGGTGCCCCAGACGCCATTGGCAAACCACGGATACACACCGATCACGAACCGGGCGAGAAAGTAGATCGCCAAGATCGTCAGGATGCTGTTCACGGGCCCTGAAAACAGGTTCTCGCGCAGCCATTTGATGACCCCGGCCTCTCGGGCTGGTGGCGGTGACGGTTCGACAAAGGTCTCGCGCACGAAGGCGACGGATTGTGCGTTACGATCACTCATGATCAGCGCTCCTTCAGCTTCATGGCATTGTTGTAGATGTTCATGAAGAACGAGATCAGCAGCGACACCGTCAGGTAGAACAGCATCAGAAGCAGCACGCATTCAATCGCGCGCCCCGTCTGGTTGAGCGTGATGCCCCCCAGCGTGCCCGTGATATCCATGTACCCCACCGCAATCGCCAGCGAAGAGTTCTTGGTGATGTTGAGGTATTGCGAAATCAGCGGCGGGATGATGACCCGCAGCGCCTGCGGCAAAACCACGAGGTTCATGATCCGACCCGGGCGCAGACCCAGCGCCGCGGCGGCTTCGGTCTGGCCTTTGCTCACGGCCATGATCCCCGCCCGCACGTTTTCCGCGATAAAGGCACCCGTGTAGATCGCCAGCGCGAACCACAGGCCCAGCAAGGACAGACGCAGGTGGACACCGCCTTGGAAGTTGAAGCCTTTGAGCTCTGGGCTCTCCAGACCGACAGGCTGACCCAGCGCGAAGAATGCGATAATCCCGGGAACAATCAGGATCGCCAGCGACGGCCATGTCATCGGCAACAGCTTGCCCGTGTCGAACAACAGTTTCTTGGCATAGCGGCGATAGGCAAAGACGCCCACGATCGACAGCAGGCAGACAAGCCAGAAGACCATCGACCCGGCACCGTTTTCAAACGCGGGGATGTAAACGCCCCGGTTCGTAAAGGCGAACATGCCCAGCCACATCTCGGCATCCGGGTTGTCGCCCCTAAAGGCCCGCGGTTGCGGAAACGCGTTCGACATCGCGAGGAAGATGATCAGGATCCAGATCAGGACCGGCACGTTGCGGAACGCCTCGACGTAGGCGCTCATCAATTTGCTGACGAGCCAGTTGTTGGACAACCGCAACACACCCGCGACAACGCCGATGACGGTCGCTGACACACAGGCCAGAAACGCCACGATCAGCGTGTTGATGGCACCCACGATGGAGGCCCGCAAATGGGTGGATTGGGAATCGTATTCGATCGGTCGCTGGTTGATGTCGTACCCGGCGGGTTCGTACAAAAACAGCCACGAGATGTTCAGGTCCGCATCGGCAAAGTTCTGACGGGCATTCCCGTAGAGCTGATACAGACAGTAGGCGAGCACGATCACCGCAATCACCTGGAAGGTGATCGAGCGGTAGCGCGTGTCGTAAATAAGCTGGCTGAGGCGGAAGCGGTCAGGCCCCGCGCCCGTGTCCGAGAGTGTCGACATGGGTCGTCCTCTGTTGGGTTCGGGTCCCCTCCCGGCGCTTTGCGCGCTCTCAGGCTGAATGGCTCAGCCTCATACGACCCGATGGCTTGATTGGATATGAAAAGGGCGCGGAGTGACCGCGCCCTTCCCAAAGCTGTGTTTAGCGGAACGGGGGCGAGTAGATCAGGCCACCGTCGGTCCACTGCGCGTTCAGGCCGCGTGCCAGACCGATGTTGGTGTCTTCGCCGATGTTCGTTGCGAACACTTCACCGTAGTTGCCGCCCGCCATGATGGCGCGCTTCGCCCACTCGGCGTCCAGACCCAGCATCTCGCCCAGGGTGCCTTCGGAACCCAGCAGACGGTTGATTTCAGGGTTGTCCGTACCGGCCGACAGCTCTTCGATGTTGTCGGAGGTCACGCCCAGCTCTTCAGCCGTGATCAGCGCGTTCAGCGTCCAGCGGACGATGTCGCCCCACTCGTTGTCGCCGTGACGGACCAGCGGGCCGAGCGGCTCTTTGGACACGATCTCGGGCAGAACGACGTAGGCCGACGGATCCGGGAAGTTCGCACGCTGTGCGGCCAGGGCCGACGCGTCGGTGGTGTAGACGTCACACGAACCTGCCAGGAACAGCTGGACAGCTTCCGAACCGGTTTCGATCGGCACGGGCTCGTAGCTGATGTTGTTCGAGCGGAAGAAGTCCGCCAGGTTCAGCTCGGTCGTGGTACCGGTCTGGATGCAGACGGTTGCGCCGTCCAGATCCTTGGCCGAGGACACGCCCAGCTCTGCAGGAACCATGAAGCCCTGACCGTCGTAGTAGTTCACGCCGGTGAATTCGAACTTCAGGTCAACGTCACGCGAGAAGGTCCAGGTGGTGTTCCGGGCCAGCATGTCGATCTCGCCTGCCGCCAGGGCGGTGAAGCGGGTCTTACCGGTGGTCGGAACGAACTCGACTGCAGTCGAGTCACCAAGGACGGCCGCTGCAACAGCGCGGCACACGCCCACGTCAAAGCCTTGCCACACACCGTTCGCATCGGGCTCAGCAAAGCCGGGCACGCCGGTGGTCACGCCGCAGTTCAGCGTGCCGCGGGCTTGCACATCGTCCAGAGTGGCTGCGCTGGCGGCGCCAGCGGCCAGACCGGCGACAGTCAGTGCGCCCAGAATGACAGATTTTTTCATATTTACCTCTTCCTGATATCCCGGCCATTCGAGGCCGGTTTACGTTTTGGGCGCTCATAGTCCGCACCCTCGCCAGCATGTCTCCCTCTGGCAATGGCACAAACTTTGGGCAATTTCGCCCACCGCCGTCAACAGGCGTTCCACGATTCAGACCCGAAAACTGACGGTTTTTTCCACAGCGCAGACTGCAATCATGCGGTGCGATTTTTTTGGGCAGCTTCACTGACCAATCGCATTCCGCATTGGCAGGGTATGTGCATGTTAGCGTGCGCAAACCGCACGTTCAGGTCATGTAGGCTGACCCAATTTTACAACCCTTGGTGGCATTGCGCCGTGCAGGCGTATGTTCATACCCCAACCGGACGGCTTACGCCCGGGCCTGAAGCAAATGATAGAATCGGAAGGCGTCTTCAAAGGCTGTCTGTTTGACCGCCGCGGCCTCCATCGCCTCTTCGTCTTCGCCCCATTCCTCCGCTTGAAAGGTCTCGTCCACGCGACTGGCCGCCCACAAATCCAGCGCCTCTTTCGCGTGCATTGCCTTGATACCGATCACAAGCGACCCCGACAGGGAGACCAGATCGTGCAAAGCAGCCAGTTCAAAGTCATTTGCCGAATCAAGCGGGGCGCGCAAAGCGGCAAGGCTCGCCTCGGGCTGCGGCACGAACATGACCCCCGTGCCGACGTTCAAAGGCGCGCCCAATTCCGACGCGACCCAAGCCAGAAGAGGGTCCCAAATCTCGGCCTGCCGCGCCACAAGACGCTCCGGTGCCGCCGCGCGATAGCACAACAGATCCGTGCGCCCGTAATCCGCCAAGAGGTCGATGACCTCGGCGCGTTGATGGGCCACCTTGTCAATGGCAGCATTGGCCGCGCGCGTAGCAGGCATGGTCAGGGGGTCGACCTTCTCCTCCTGCGCGGCCCACTCATCAGCAATGGCTTGCGCAAAGGCGCGGGTGGGGACAACGAGGTCGGCCTTGGCCGGTGTCTTGATGCGCCGACCATCCAGCGTGACGGTGAATCCACCATCTGCCTCTGTCACTTCGGTCTTGGTCCAGAACCGCTTCAGCGCCCATTCACTCATCGCTCAACTCCAATCTCCGCAGGATTGCCGCGGCCAACTCGCTGGGATCGTTCACAATCGCATCCGCATGGGGCCGCAGCCGCGCGACCGGGTGATAACCCCAGGTTACCCCAAGCGTCGCAAGCCCTGCAGCGCGCCCCATCTCCAGATCAAAGGTCGTATCACCGATCATCACGCCCCGATCCGCGCCCGCTTCGGCCATCGCGGTCAGCGCCATGGACGGGTGCGGCTTTGACGGATGCCCATCGGCGTCCTGCCGGGTCACGAACCGGTGCGCCAGACCGTGAACCTCCATGACATGATTCAGCCCACGCCGCGACTTGCCCGTGGCCACGCCCATGACCAGATCACTGCGCCCGTCCAGCGCCGCCAGCACCTCCGCAATCCCGTCATAGAGCGGCGACGCGCTCCGCTCGCCATGGCTCGACCGCAGGTCCTGATAGGATTGCTTGTAGGCCGCAACCAACGCCGGTGCGTCCGCCTCCGGCGCCAGCACCTGCATCGCCTGCGGCAGCGACAGACCCACGATGCCCAGAATGTCGCTCCGAGTCGGCGGCGTCAGGCCCTGCCCTTCGAACGCGGCCTCCATGGACCCCACGATATGGGCCTGACTGTCGACCAGAGTGCCGTCCACATCAAACAGCGCCAGGGCGAGCGTCATAGTGGGTCCTCAAACGGATCGACCGGAACATCGGCGGCGCGCCAGCCGAACTGATCCCACGTGCGGGCCATATGCTCGGGCAAGGGCGCGGTCAGGTTCACCTGCGCCCCTGTCACCGGATGCTCGAAACTCAGCGACCGGGCATGGAGGTGCAGCTTCTTGGACACCTCACCGCCCAACTGCGCGCCCCAGCCGTCGCCAAGGTTCTCCTGCCCCGACCCGCCATATTTCCCATCACCCACAATCGGATGCCCGATCTCGGCCATATGCGCGCGCAGCTGATGCGTCCGCCCCGTGATTGGCACCAACGCCACCCACGCTGCCCGCCGCGCCAAGGGCTCGAGCACCGCGTAATCGGTGTGGGCACGCTGGGCGCCAGGCGTGTCCCTGATCTCATCGGGGTGCAGCGCGTGCATCTTTTCGCCCTCGCCGCCCTTGCCGTGCCCGGGCGCCTTGACCAGCGCATACTTGATCGTCCCCATGCGGGGATGCGGCACCCCCGCGACGGCGGCCCAATAAATCTTGCGCGTGGCGCGATGCCGGAACGCCTCCGTCAGCGAGGCCGCAACTGCCCGCGTCCGGGCCATCAGCAATACGCCCGATGTGTCCTTGTCCAAGCGGTGGACCAGCCGGGGATCCTCGTCCAGATCAAAGCGCAACGCCTCGGCCAGCCCGTCCACGTGGCGGGTCTGTTTCGATCCGCCCTGCACAGGCAGGCCCGGCGGCTTGTTCAACGCGATGATGTGTTTGTCGCGGTAGATCACGCAGGCGCGGATCATCTCGGCATCGCGGTCACTGACGCGCGGCCGTTCCTGGGGGACATGGTCCGAGGCTGGCAGCGGCGGCACGCGCAACACCTGCCCGACCTCGACCCGAGTGTTGGCCTTCACGCGACCACCATCCACGCGTAATTCACCCTTGCGGCACATCTTCTCGATCCGGCCCTGGCCCAGATGCGGGAACATTCGTTTCAGGTAGCGATCCAACCGCTGATCGCCGTCACCTTCGGCAATCGTGATCATCTGAACACCGCTCATGCCAGCATCCCCCGCATCACGCTGACACCCAGCGCCAGCCCCGCCAGCGCTCCCAGAACCGACAGCGCCACATAAAGCGCCGCCGCCCCAGTATCGCCGCGTTCAAACAGCGTCCACGCCTCCAGCGAAAAGGCCGAAAAGGTCGTAAACCCGCCCAGCACACCCGTCATCACGAATGGCTGCCACGCCGCCAGCCCGCGCTGGCCGGCATAGACTACAAAAAGCCCCATCAGGAACGACCCCACGACATTGGCGATCAACACGGCGACAGGGAACGTCCCCGCATGGGCGCGCAAGACCGCGACACCCAACCCAAAGCGCAGCACGGCCCCGATGGCCCCGCCCGCGGCAACCTGAAGAAACGTGACGAACATGGCGGTGTCTGTCGTCGGGACGCGGGGCATTGTCAACCGCGCGACCTCAGCCACCGCGCTTGGCGCGCAGCTTCTCGAAATACTCCAACCGCTTTCGCAACTCGCGCTCGAACCCGCGTTCGGGCGGGGCGTAAAAGCCCGGCCGCTCCATCCCGTCGGGGAAATAGTTCTGCCCGCTGAACCCGTCTTCGGCGTCGTGATCGTAAGCGTATCCCGCCCCGTATCCCTGATCCTTCATCATCGCGGTGGGCGCGTTCAGGATGTGCTTGGGCGGCGGCGCGCTGCCGGTGTCTTTGGCCGCCCGGCGCGCGGCCTTGTACGCGACGTAGCCCGCATTGGATTTGGGTGCGAGCGCCAGATACGTCACCGCCTGCGCCAGCGCCAACTCGCCCTCGGGGCTGCCCAACCTCTCGTAGGTTTCCCACGATTGCAGACACACCGCCTGCGCCTGCGGGTCAGCCAGACCGATATCCTCGACCGCCATGCGCGTGATCCGCCGGGCCAGGTATCGCGGGTCCTCGCCCCCCTCCAGCATCCGCGCGAACCAGTAAAGCGCCGCATCGGGGTCCGACCCGCGCACCGATTTGTGCAAGGCCGAGATCAGGTTGTAGTGGCTGTCGCCGGATTTGTCGTAGACCGCCGCACGCCGCATCAACCGCGCGCCCAGCGCCTCCGCGCTCAGCTTGCCGTCCACGTCCCACGCCGCGA
Source organism: Pseudomonadota bacterium (assembly GCA_038527375.1). GTDB lineage: Bacteria > Pseudomonadota > Alphaproteobacteria > Rhodobacterales > Rhodobacteraceae > Shimia_B. The sequence goes on from JBCBFU010000016.1 coordinate 48,489, forward strand.
CTTGTTCGATCAAGTTGAGCAGCGCTCGCCCGTCGCCATCGGCCATCTCCAACAGCGCTTCCCGCGCTGCCCCGCCCAAAGGCAGGCCCGCGCCCAGCGCCTTCTCGGCCCGCTGCGCCATCAGTTCCAGATTGGTCAGCGACAACCGCTCCAGCACCAGAACCTGCGACCGGCTCAGCACAGCGGCATTCAACTCAAACGACGGGTTCTCGGTCGTGGCACCGACCAACAGGATCGTGCCGTCCTCCATATGGGGCAGAAACCCGTCCTGCTGCGCCTTGTTGAACCGGTGAATCTCATCGACAAACAGCAGCGTCCCGCGCCCGCCCGCGCGGTGCATCTTGGCCGTCTCGAACACCTTGCGAAGCTCCGGCACCCCCGAAAAGATCGCGCTGATCTGAACGAAATGCCGGTCTGTGGCATCGGCCAACAACCGCGCAATGGTGGTCTTGCCCACCCCGGGCGGCCCCCACAGGATCAGCGACCCCAGCGACCCCGCCGCCAACATCGTCCCCAAAGGCGCGTCCGGCCCCAGAACCTGTTCCTGCCCGATGACCTCGTCCAACGACTGCGGGCGCAACCGATCGGCAAGGGGGCGCGGGGCGGTCTGGTCGGGGCCAGTATCCTCGGCTGCATCAGATGTGGAAAAGAGGTCGGGCATGGTGCCTGCTTGCCATGCCCGACCCCGCTTTGCCAGCGCCCGCAGCCGCGCGGGCCGGACGCTGGAATGTTGCGAAGACGTTAGTGAAGCTTCTCGGACAGGTTCAGCATCACGCACTGATTGTCGGTACCGTCCAGGTTCATCACAGGTCCTGCCGCGACACCGTCCAACCCGCAGCGGCGTGTCCAGCGGGGCCAGTTCGCGGGGATCAGCCCCAGAACCTGCGCCGCGCCCAACTCCCGCGCGGCGCGCGTCATCTCCATGATCAACATGGCATGGACCCGACGACGAATGCGCTGGGGCGTTGTGTGGCTCACGAAGACCCGGCTGCTCTCCCAGATGGTTTCCGCAACCGGTGCCTCATCGTAGAGCAACGTCTGCGGGATTGTATCGAGCAGCCCCAACTGCGCGTCCCGGATCATGTAGGTATAGATTCCGCAGCGCGCGGTCGTTGGCGTCAGCCGAATGCCTGCATAGATCTCCCCGAACTCATGCACGGCCACCCAACGGCTCGCCGGGGTGTCGTATTGGTCGTATTCCATACCCAGCGCCTCGGGCAGATCCCATTGGTTCTGGACGATGAACGACTGTCGTCTCGCGCGAAGTAGATTCGCAAATAACTCGCCATGGTTGTGTAAATTGGCGAAAGAGAGTGTTGTGGTTTGCATGGTAGTCCCCAGGTTTCAGTGGTGGTTTAGACCCCGTGCTTGATCACGAAGGGCGTCACAGCAACCCGTAATCCTTGGCGCGCTGGATGGCTTCGGCTGTGGTCCGGGCCAGCAGTTTGGTCCGGGCCGCGGTCAACCGGGCCTTCAGCGCGCTTTCGGATATATTGAGCTTTGCAGCAGCAGCAGTGTGACGTTCCCCTTCGGCGATCAGGCTCAGCGCCATAAGTTGCGCCTCGGTCAGGCGCTCAGGAGGCTCCGTCAGACGGTGAAGCTCCCTGATGTGATGCGAAATCAATGCGATTTCGGCATCCGAGAACTCCCGATCCGATCTCGCCACGCTTCCAATGGTCCGCGAACGGAGCTCTCCCACTGGAACCACAGCACCGTATTTCAGACCAAAGCTCGCCGCTTCCTCCAAAATACCAAATGGGTCGGGTATCTCGATCTCACTCCAACGGGTCGTGGCATTTTGGCTAAAGCCCCACGCCACAATCGGATCGCGCAACGCATAGCCACGCTCGGTATACCGCTCGATCCAACCCGCAGGATATGTCTGCAAAGTCATCAGCGGAGACGTGAAGCGGATATGCAGCCCGAGGAAGTATCCACCCGGACTCAGCTCTCCAATCTCCGATAGCGTGTCTTCTAAGGACGTCTTCGCCGACATACGCCTATTGTTGACCGCCCAGCGTCCCGGTCAACCGGAAATTGTAGGCGCGCCCGCAATTTACCTTGCGTCAGACCTGCGCCAAGTCAGCGCATTCCGGCACCGCAGAGACCGGCCCGGTGCCTGCCGCGTCCGACAGCAGGTTGTCGACCACCAATTGCCCCATCGCGGCCCGCGTTTCATGGGTCGCGCTGCCCACATGGGGCAACAGCACAACGTTGGACAACGCGCGCAGGGCCTCGGGCACCTCGGGCTCGTTTTCAAAGACATCCAGCCCCGCCCAACCCAGCGCGCCGGACTGCAAAGCGGCGATCATTGCGGCCTCATCCACGACCGTTCCGCGCGCCACGTTGATCAGCGTGCCCGTCGGCCCCAGCGCCGCCATGACCTCTGCGTTGATCAAATGCCGCGTACCGGCCCCACCCGGGGTGATCACGATCAACACATCCGACCGACGGGCCATGTCGACAAGGTCGGGGCAGTATTCAAAGTCCACGTCACGTGCATTGCGCGCGTGATAAAGGATCGTCGGATCAAACGGCGCAAACTTGCGCACGATCTCCATCCCGATGCGGCCCAGCCCAACAATGCCGATCACCTGCCGGTCCAGAGACCGCGTGAGCGGCGCAGCCCCGTCCGACGCCCAGCGCCCGTTGCGCACATAGGCCTCGTCCCGCAACAGCTCGCGGTAGCACGCCATACTCAGCATCAGCGCGGTGGTCGCTACCTCCGCGTTCAAAACGTCCGGCGTGTGGGTGACGACGACACCGGCGGCGACCGCCGCGGCCACGTCGATGTGGTCATAGCCCACGCCGTAGCTGGCGATCATGCGCAGGTTGGGCATGGCTGCGATCATTGCGGCATCCACCGCACCGGTCGTCATCACATGGCTGACCTGCGCGCCGTGCTCGGACAGCCATGCCGTCACATCGTCGGGCTGGTGGACCGTCGGGAAGGCCCCTGCCACGGCCTCAAGCATGGCCTCGCTCGGGCTGCCAATCGCCAAAAGGACGGGATCAGGCATCCTCGCCCACCACTTGCCGCTGCGCGCCCAGACCGTCGATGCGCAACTCCATCACGTCCCCGACCTTGAGGTATGTGGGCGCGGGCTTCATCCCCATCCCCACACCAGGGGGCGTCCCCGTGGTGATCACATCACCCACATGCAGCGTCATCAACTGCGACAGATGGCTGATGATCTGGGCGACGGTAAAGATCATCGTCGCCGTGTTCCCGGTCTGCATCCGTGTTCCGTTCACATCCAAACTCATCCCCAGCGCCTGCGGGTCCTCCACCTCATCGGCGGTCACCAACCACGGGCCCGTCGGACCAAACGTGTCGCAGCTCTTGCCCTTGGTCCATTGCCCGGTCAGCTGGGTCTGGAAATGCCGCTCGCTCACGTCATTGACGATGCAGTAGCCCGCCACATGCTTCAGCGCATTTTCCTCGCTCACATACTTGGCCTCGGTCCCGATCACGACGCCCAACTCGACCTCCCAATCGGTGTGGGTCGACCCGCGCGGCATCATCACCATGTCATTGGGACCAACGATGGCGCTGTTGGCCTTGAAGAACAGGATCGGATGCTCCGGGATTGCCGCCCCGGTCTCGGCGGCGTGGTCCGAGTAATTCAGCCCGATGCACAGGAACTTGCCGATATTGCCCACACAGGCCCCAATCCGGGGGTCGCCATCCACCACAGGCAGGCTTTCGGGATCGAGCGACCGCAGATGCTCCAACCCCGCGCTGGTCAGCACCTCATCCGCGATGTCGGGCACATGGGCCGACAAATCGCGCAGCATGCCGTCCACCATGATCCCGGGCTTCTCGCGCCCCTTGTCTCCGTACCGCACCAGTTTCATCGCGGGCCTCCTTTCAGGCGTTCAAATATCCGACTGCCAACGAGATGAAGGCCCCCACATGGACCACCATGATCGCCTTGTCCTTCCACATGGCACCGACCGCAAACCACTGCACGATGCCGACGAAGAACGCCCAGATGTTCCAAGGTGTCACGCCCATGCCCGTCAGGCCATAACCAATCAACTGAATGACCGTGGCCAACCATTTGACGATATCGACCGCCGCCCAACGCGGTGTCGGTTCAGTGGCTGTCACGGGGCAGACCTTTGCGCGAAATATCCTGATACCGATCCGCACCCTTTAACGTCATGCCCTCGTCGAACCGGCCTACCTTCTCGCGGAAAATCTCCTGCCAGGGCGTCTGGTGATCGGGAAATTCGTATCCGCCCGCCGCCGCCAAAGCCTTGGCCCGTTCCGCCAATTCTCCCGCGTCGACCAGCATGTCGGCCGTGCATTTGCCCAGATCGATCCGCACCCGGTCCCCCGTCCGCAACAGGGCCAATCCGCCCCCATCTGCGGCCTCGGGCGCCGCGTTCAGGATCGACGGCGACCCGGATGTGCCGGACTGCCGCCCGTCGCCAATACAGGGCAGCGAATGCACACCCTTCTGGATCAGGTAGCTCGGAGGCCGCATGTTCACGACCTCGGCCCCACCGGGATACCCCTTTGGCCCTGCACCCCGCATGAACAGGATGCAATGCTCGTCGATCGCCTCGGCGGGATCATCAATCCGGTGATGGAAATCCTCGGGCCCGTCAAAGACCACCGCGCGCCCTTCAAACGCCGCCGGATCGTCCGGATTGCTCAGATACCGCGTACGAAACTCGTCTGAGATCACCGAGGTCTTCATGATAGCCGAGTCGAACAGGTTGCCCGTCAGGTTGATAAAGCCCGCAGCCTCCATCAACGGCGCAGCCGCGGTCATGATCACATCATCATTCTTCGTGCGCACGCCCGCGCAATTGTCGCCCATCGTCTGGCCATTCACGGTGACGGCCTCCGGGTGGGGCAGCAGGCCCGCCTCCATCAACTCCCCCACCACAGCCGGAACACCGCCCGCCTGCTGGTAGTCCTCGCCCAGATACTTGCCCGCCGGCTGCAGGTTCACCAGCAGCGGCACCTTGTGGCCCACGGTCTGCCAGTCATCATTGTCCAGCGGCACACCCAGATGCCGTGCAATCCCGTTCAGGTGGATCGGCGCATTGGTCGACCCGCCGATGGCCGAATTGATCACGATGGCATTCTCGAACGCCTCGCGCGTCATGACGTCGGACGGACGCAAATCCTCCCACACCATGTCCACGATGCGTTTGCCGGTCTCGTAGCTGATTTGCCCGCGCTCGCGGTAGGGCGCCGGAATGGCCGCCGCCCCCGGCAATTGCATCCCCAGCGCCTCGGCCAGTGAATTCATGGTCGTGGCCGTGCCCATCGTGTTGCAATAGCCAACTGAGGGGGCGGATGCCGCCGCGATCTCCATGAATTCGTCGCCGTCGATCTCGCCCGCGGCCATCATCTCCCGCGCCTTCCAGATCACGGTGCCCGACCCCGCGCGCTCACCCTTCCACCAGCCGTTCAGCATCGGCCCGACAGAAAGGGCAATCGCCGGAATGTTCACAGTCGCCGCCGCCATCAGCAGCGCAGGCGTGGTCTTGTCACAGCCAATGTTCAGGACCACACCGTCGATGGGATAGCCATAGAGGCTCTCGACCAGCGACAGATAGGCCAGATTGCGATCCAGCGACGCCGTGGGCCGCTTACCCGTCTCTTGAATGGGATGCACCGGGATCTCGATCGCCGTGCCGCCTGCCGCGATGATCCCGTCCCGGACGCGCTTGGCCAGTTCCAGATGGTGGCGGTTGCAGGGGCTCAGATCGCTGCCCGTCTGCGCGATCCCGATGATCGGCTTGCCCGATTGCAGCTCTTCCCGCGTCAGCCCGTAGTTCAGGTAGCGTTCCAGATAGAGCGCCGTCATCTCCGGATTCTCGGCGTTCATGAACCAGTTGCGCGACCGCAAATCCTCGATACCAATCTTGCGTGCCATGCATGGCTCCCCGCGCTATCCCGACCACCCTCCGTCGATAATATGGGGCTGCCCGGTGGTAAAGGCGCTCTCATCGCTGGCGAGGTAGACGACCAGCGCAGCGATCTCTTCAGCCGTCGCAACCCGCCCCATGGGCTGGCGCGAGACGAAGGCTTCCATCGCCGCCTCCCGGCTGCCCATCTGTTCGCCCAGCGCATCCACCCGCGCGTGCCAGGACGGGCTCTCCACTGTCCCCGGGCAGATGCAATTGCAGCGGATGCCCTTGTCGATGAAGTCGACAGCGACCGATTTGGTCAGCCCGATCACCGCCGCCTTCGTCGTCCCATAGATGAACCGATTGGGCGCGCCGATGACGCTGCTCAAAGCGCTCGACATGTTGATGATCGACCCTGCACCGCGCTCCAGCATCCCCGGCAACGCCGCCTGAATCGTCCGCATCATCGAGGTGACATTCAGGTCCATCGCAAAGGCCCAGTCGCCCGCCGTCGCGTCCAGAACGGTCCCGTGATGCACAAACCCCGCACAGTTAAACAGCACATCCGGCGCCGCCCGCGCCACGCCCTCGCGCACGGCCTCATCGTCCCGCACATCCAGCGGATACGCTTCAACACCCTCCAGCGTCGCCAGCGCCTCCGCATTCACATCCGTGGCAAAGACCTGCGCGCCCTCGGCGGCCATCGCCAGCGCCGAGGCACGCCCGATCCCTTGCCCCGCCGCCGTCACCAGCACGCGCTTTCCGTCCAACCGTCCCATGATCCCTCCCACACTTGACGCCCACTATCGCTTGACGGCTGCGCGCTGTCACCGTCCCATGCGCCTCGACACTTGGGGGAGGACACGACACATGCGCATCGCAATCATCGGCGGCGGCGGAATGGTGGGCCAAAAGCTCGCCGCAAGACTGGCCGGCGACGAACCCGCATGGGACGTCACCCTCCACGACATCGCCTTCCCCGAGGGTTCTGCGCCCGGGCACCAAATCCCCGGCAACTTCGCCACGCCCCAGACAGCCCTCGCCATCGCGGCCCAACGCTACGACGTGATCTTCCAACTGGCCTCCGTCGTGTCGGGAGAGGCCGAGGCCGATTTCGACAAAGGCTGGCACACGAACCTTTGGCCCATGTGGCACCTCCTCGAAGGGCTGCGCGCCCAGCACGAGGCTAGCGGCGGCAGCTACCGGCCCAAGCTGATCTTCACCTCGTCCATTGCGGTCTTCGGCGGCCCCCTGCCCGACACGCTCCCCGACGACTTCGCGCTCTCGCCGCAAACGAGCTACGGCGCGCAAAAGGCGATGGTCGAGACCCTGATTCAGGACGTCTCGCGCAAGGGCTATATCGACGGGATTTCGTTGCGCCTGCCCACGATCTGCGTGCGCCCCGGCAAACCCAACAAGGCCGCCTCCAGCTTCTTCTCGGGTATCATCCGCGAACCTCTAAGCGGGCAACCCGCGCGGCTCCCCGTGGCCGACACCGTGCGACACACCCATGCCAGCCCCCGCGCTGCGGCGGGTTTCCTCCACCACGCCGCGACCCTGCCCGCGGATGCCCTCGGTCCCCGCCGCGCCTTGTCGCTGCCGGGCGTGGCCGTCACCGTGGCCCAGCAAATCGAGGCGCTGCGACAGGCCGCAGGCCAAAAGGCCGTCGACCTCATCCAGCCCGACCCGGACCCGGCTATCGCCGCCATCGTGAACGGCTGGCCGCAGGCGTTCGAGGCCACCCGCGCCCGCGACTTGGGCTTCCGGGCCGAGAGCTCCTTTGACGAGATCATCCAGACCTACATCGACGACGACCTGCCCCGCTGATCTTCCTTTGGCCCCAAATACTCCGGGGTGAGGGGGCAGAGCCCCTACCGGCGCGCCCGCAAAGAAAAACCCCCGACGCCGTAACGGCACCGGGGGTCCAAACTTTCTGGAACCAGAGGCGGAAGACTTACTCTTCCGCCGCCGCCTCTTCACGGGCGCGGTCTGCGGCACCCTTGGCGTCGACGTCGCGGTCGACGAATTCGATGATCGCCATGGGCGCCATATCGCCATAGCGGAAGCCCGCTTTCAGCACGCGCACATAGCCGCCATTGCGGTCCTTGTAGCGCGGGCCCAGCACGTCAAAGAGCTTCTCGACGTGGGCGCGCTGCTTCAGACGGCTCGCCGCGATGCGCTTGGCATGCTCGTCGCCTTTTTTGCCCAGCGTCACCATCTTGTCGATGATGCGCTTCAGCTCTTTGGCTTTGGGCAGCGTCGTCTTGATCTGTTCGTGTTCGATGAGAGAGCCGGCCATGTTGGCAAACATCGCTTTGCGGTGTTCGTGGGTCCGGTTCAGGCGGCGGTATCCGCGTGCGTGGCGCATATGATCATTCCTTCTTTATGCTTTGTATCGGAGCCGCCTGCGTCGGGCCGCTCTCGCGTTATTGGGGCGTCATTGCCCGGGGAGTGGGTAGGGCGGGCGTCAGCCCGCCACACCCTTAAAAGTTGTCTTCGAACTTCTTGGC
>JBCBFU010000017.1:0-55719 GCA_038527375.1 Pseudomonadota bacterium
GGGGGGGGGGGGGGGCCCACCCCGCCCCCCGGACCCCATCAGTTCATCGCAGACCAAACGCGGCCAGGCGTCAGCGGCATGTCGATATGCGTCACGTCCGTGTGGCCTGCGCGCTGCAGCGCATCGACCACCGCGTTCACCACCGAAGGCGGCGACCCAATGGCCCCTGCCTCGCCACAGCCCTTCACACCCAGCGGGTTGTGCGTGCAGGGCGTCTGGCTGGAATGGTCGACCTGGAACATCGGCACGTCGTCGGCGCGCGGCATGGCGTAATCCATGTAGGATCCGCTGATCAGCTGGCCGTCTTCGTCATAGGCGCAGTTTTCAAGCAGCGCCTGACCGATCCCCTGGGCCAGACCGCCATGAACCTGACCTTCTACGATCATCGGGTTCACGACATTACCAAAGTCATCAGCCGCCGCGAAACGCTCGATCGTGACCTTGCCGGTCTCCGGATCGACTTCGACCTCGCAAGCATAGGCGCCCGCAGGATAGGTGAAGTTCGCCGGATCGTAGAACGCCGTCTCCTCCAGCCCAGGCTCGATCTCTTCAAGCGGATAGTTGTGGGGCACATACGCAGCGAGCGTCACATCGCCCCAAGCCACCGATTTGTCGGTGCCTGCGACGGTGAACTGACCATCCTTCAACTCGATGTCGCCATCTGCGGCCTCCATCAAGTGGGCCGCGATCTTCTTGGCCTTGGCGATGATCTTTTCGGTGGCGCGGACCATGGCCGATCCACCCACGGCCAGCGAACGGGAGCCATAGGTCCCCATCCCCATCGGCGTGTTGGCGGTGTCGCCATGGACGATCTCGACCATGTTCTCGTCGATCCCGATCATGTCCGCCACGACCTGAGCAAACGATGTCTCGTGCCCCTGCCCGTGGCTGTGCGAGCCCGTCATCACGACCAGACCACCCGTGGCGTTCACACGCACTGTGGCACTCTCATAGAGGCCCGCACGTGCGCCCAACTGACCGACGAGGGCCGAAGGGGCGATCCCGCAAGCCTCGATATAGCAGTTCACGCCCAGACCGCGGAGTTTGCCCTTGGCCTTGCTTTCCGCCAGTCGCGCATCGAACCCGGCGAAATCCGCCATCTTCTCCAGCGCGTCCATCGTTCCGTTGTAGTCGCCGGTGTCGTATTCGACGGCGACCGGCGTGGCGTAGGGGAACTCCGTGATGAAGTTCTGCTTGCGCAACTCGATGGGGTCGACGCCCAATTCGCGCGCGGCTTTGTCGACGACGCGCTCCAACTGGAACGTCGCCTCGGGGCGGCCTGCGCCGCGATAAGCGTCGACCGGCACCGTGTTTGTGAACACGGCCTTCACGTTCACATAGATGAGCGGCGTCTTGTAGTTGCCGGCCATCAGCGTGCCGTGCAGCCACGTGGGCACCGACGGCGCGAAGGTGGAGAGGTACGCCCCCATATTCGCGTAGGTCTCCGTGCGCAGCGCGGTGAAGTTGTTGTCGGCGTCTAGCGCCAATTCGATCTTGGTCACATGGTCGCGCCCATGGGCGTCGGACATGAAGGCCTCGGACCGGGAGCACGTCCATTTGACGGGACGGCGCAACTGCTTGGCTGCAAACGTCACGAACGCCTCTTCCGCATAGTGGAAGATCTTGGTGCCAAAGCCGCCGCCCACATCGGGTGCCACAACGCGCAGCTTGTGCTCGGGGATGCCCAGCACGAAGGCCCCCATCAACAGGCGGATCACGTGGGGGTTTTGTGAGGTGGTGTAGAGCGTGTGCTCATCCGTGGCGAAGCTGTAGTCACCCACGGCCACGCGCGGCTCCATCGGGTTGGCGACCAGACGGTTGTTGACCAGTTCCAGCGTGGTGACGTGGGCGGCGTTCTTGATCGCCTCGTCCACGGCCTCGCGGTTGTCTTCGACAAAGCCCCAGTCGTAGCAAAGGTTGCTCGTCAGATCGTCATGGACCTTGGTCGCGCCGTCGGCCACGGCGGCCTTCATGTCGATGACGGCGGGCAGCTCTTCCAAATCCAGTTCAATCGCCTCAGCCGCATCACGCGCTTGCGCGGGGCTGTCGGCCACCACGGCGGCGATGGGATCGCCCACGTGGCGAACCTTGCCTTGGGCCAGCACTGGGTGTGCGGGTTCCTGCATCGGTGCCCCATGACGGTCGGTCACCTGCCAACCGCAGGGGATGGACCCCACGCCCTCGAAATCGGCACCGGTGAAGATGCGCACGACGCCGGGCATCGCTGCCGCGGCCTCGGTGTTGATGCCGTTGATCTTGGCATGGGCCACGTCCGAGCGCAGGAAATGCACGTAGGCTTGGCCGTTTACGTTGATGTCATCGGTGTAGCGACCGTTCCCGGTCAGAAATCGTACGTCTTCACGGCGCTTGCTGGCTGCGCCGATGCCGCTGTCTTTGGGCATTGGTAGTCCTCCCTAATGAATGTCACCGGCCCGCTATCCCCGGGGTCCCGGCGTGTAATCTTCGGTGGGTCTTGGGTGTTATTCGGCTGCGATGGGCGCGACCTCTTGGCCGGACGCGGCCATGATCGCCTTGACGATGTTGTGGTAGCCCGTGCAGCGGCAGATATTGCCTTCGAGGTAGGCGCGCACCTCGGCCTCGGTCGGGGTCGGGTTTTCCTTCAACAGAGCCGCCGCCGACATCACCATGCCGGGCGTGCAGAACCCGCATTGCAGACCGTGGTGGTCCTGGAACGCCTGCTGGATCGTGGACAGCGAACCGTCCGCATTGGCCATGCCTTCGATCGTCGTGACCTCTGCGCCGTCGGCCTCGCCCGCGAACATCGTGCAGCTTTTGACGGCGGCCCCGTTCACATGGACAACGCAGGCCCCGCATTGCGACGTGTCACAGCCCACATGGGTCCCGGTCATCCCCTGCCCCGATCGCAGGAAATCGACCAGAAGGGTGCGCCCCTCGACCTCTCCCGAGACCTCGCGGCCATTGATCTTCATCGTCACGTTCGTCATGAAATCCTCCCATCGCCTGGCATTGTCGCTAGGTCATATGAGTCGTATTCAAGCACGCCCCCGTCGTTTCTGGGAAGGGAAAAGATGTCACGCCCGCGCCGTGCGCGCGAAATAATTCTGTGGGATCAATCTCTTGCGATGCCGCGGCGCGGCATTGGCCGTGTCGGGATCTCTTTGAGCAACCCGCCCAGCCCCATGCCCTGAATGTCCTGTGACGTCACCGGAATTCCGCACACCACACGCTCCAACACCCAGTCCGCCCCGTTAAGCGCAGGCGACCGCGCGCACCCCGGCAGGCCGATGATGGCCCGGCGGCCCAAGCTGCCAAGGAATAACAGGTTCCCGGGATCGACCGGCATCCCGTAATGCGCCACTCGTCCGCCCGCCGCGACCACGGAGGCGGGTGCAACATCGCCTATGTCGGATGTGGCCGAGCCTGTGAGGATCAGGATCAGGTCCCCGCCCGCCTGCTGCAACGCAGCAGAAATCGCGTCGACCTCGTGCGGGACAACCACGCGGGGGGCGAGGTCCACCCCCAATCGTGAGAGCCTTTCGTCCGTCACGCGGCGTCCCTTATCGGGTGGCGTGGCCTCGGTCGTGCGGGTTTCGATCAGGGTAGCGTTGGCCATGACCGGCGGGGCGAGCGCCAAGGCCGCGCGCGCGGCTGTGCACGCGACCTCCAGATCCGCAGCCGGGATGGCGTAAGGAATGACCTTGATGGTCGCGACCATGTCACCCGCCTCGACCCGTTGAAACGGCGGAAGTGTCGCGATGGTCAGCCCGGGGTTTACGGCATTGGCGGCGGTGATTGCGGCGGCATCTATTGTCAGGACACCCGGCCCGGACGCCCGCAGGTTGACGCGGCCCGTGCCAGCCGCCCCGATCATCAGCCCGGCCCCCGCGACAGCCTCCGCCATTCGGGCGGCAGCCGCGTCTTCGCCCAGATCGCCCGCCTCCAGCCGCGCAACCCAGACGCGGCTATGGCCAGCGGCGCGAATGGCGTCCACGCCCGCAGCATCCAGCGTGGCCCCTTTTGCGATCCGGCCCCCATCGACCTTCACGGAATGGGCGAGGATCGCGCCTTCTGCGTCGTCCAGATCAACGGGTCCAAACTTCACTTGGCGGTTCCGGTGCGCAGCACATGCGTCAATTCCGCCAGGATCGACACAGCGATCTCTGCCGGGGACCGCGCCCCGATATCGAGGCCCACCGGCGCGTGGATGCGCGCGATGTCGCTGGCGGCAAACCCCGCCTCTTCCAGCCGCGCCACACGCTTGGCATGGGTCCGCTTGGACCCGAGGCAGCCCAGATACATCGCGTCCGACCGCAAAACCGCTTGGATCGCGGGGTCGTCCAGCTTGGGGTCATGGGTCAGCGTCACAACGGCAGTTCCCGCATCGAGCCCGATCTGTGCCAGCGCCTCATCCGGCCACTCCTCGCTGATCTCGACCCCGTCGAACCGCTCCTCCGCGCCAAAGACGGGGCGCGGGTCCACCAAGACCGGGTCCCACCCGGCCATACGCGCCATGGGCACCAGATGCTGCGCGATATGCACCGCGCCCACGACGAACAGCCGGTGTGGTGGCTGGTGCACCAGATGCATCACATCGCCCTCGGCCCGGCTGAGGGCGCCGACTTCGGGCTGCGTCACCTCATGCGTCCAACCTGCGGTATCCGTTGTGATCGCCACCGGTACGCGCGCCGCGCGATCCGTCACTACACGGTGCAACAGGTCCTCCGACAGGCCATCGCCCACAGGCTCCACCATGACCTTGATCCGCCCGCCACAGGCGAGCCCCACCGCGAAGGCCTCGTCATCGCTGACGCCGAACTCCAGCACGCGCGAACGTCCGTCGCCCAGCGCTTCGATCGCTTCGAGGATCACGGCCCCTTCGACGCAACCGCCGGAGACCGATCCCTCCATGGCGCCTTCGCCATCGACGACCAGTTGCGCACCCACGGGGCGCGGGGCAGACCCCCAGGTTTCGATGACCGTGGCCAGCGCGGCGCCACGTCCCGCGCGATGCCACTCCAGCGCGATTTCAGGGATTTGATCGCCGCTCATGCCATCACTCTCAGAAACCTGTCCCGCTCACCCGGTCCGGATGCGCCGTCCAGCGCCGCCGCCAACCCGTCGAGCGCGGCCAGATTATGCCCGGTCCGAAAGCAATCCACATGGGGCAGCATGGCCCGCACGCCTGCGGCCTTGGGCGCAAAGCCGTCGAAGCGCAGCAGCGGATTGATCCACACCAAACGGCGCGACCGCAGGTGCAGCCGTTCCATCGCGGCCTCGAGCGCCGCGGGCTCCCCCCGTTCCAAGCCATCGGTGATCAGCAAAACCACCGCGCCCTGCCCCAGCACCCGCCGCGACCAATCGCGATTGAACGTATCAAGGCATTCGGCAATCCGCGTGCCCCCCTGCCAATCCTGCGCCTCGGCCCCGCAGGCCTTGAGCGCGGCATCCACGTCCCTCGCCCCCATGTGCCGCGTCACATTGGTCAGCCGCGTGCCAAAGGTGAAGGCATGGACCCGGGTCCAGCCACTGGCCCCGCGGTGTGAGGCCCCGATTACGGCATGAAGGTAATGCAGCACCGCGCGGCTATACTGGCTCATCGATCCTGAGATATCGCAAAGCGCCACCAGCGCGGGCCAGCGCGTGCGCCGTTCGGCCCGGACCAGATCGCGCAGATCGCCCGCGCGCGCGGCCTTTTGCAAGGTGCGGCGCGCATCGACGCGCGGGCCGCCTTTGGCCGCCTGCAACCGACGGGTCAGCACGGGACGCGCGGGCAGTGCCATTTGCGCAATCACCCGTTTGGCCGCCGCCATTTCGGCAATCGACATCTGCTCGAAATCGAGCGTGCGCAGACGCTCCTCCGCCGACATGGTAAGCGTCGCATCCAGTTCCAGCTCGGTCCCGCCATCTTCATCCGGCACATCGGGCACGTCGCGTTCGACCCCGTCCAGCAAGGCTTCTGCCGCGCGTTTCTCACCGCTGGTGGCCACACGCTCCTCGGCCACGCCGCGCACGGCGGGGATCATGTAAGCCATCATGTGTTCGAGGTATCGCGGATCCCGCCAGTAGAGGCGAAAGACCTGCGAGAACACCGCCGTATCCGCCCGCTTGGTCACGAAACACGCGTGCAGCACCCAGAAGAAATCCGTCTTCTCCGAAAACCCTGCCGCCCGCACGGCCCGCACCGCGTCGAGCACGGCGCCCGGCCCCACCGACAACCCGGCGGCGCGCAAGGCCCGCGCGAAATGTGTGATGTTGTGGACCAGCTTGCCATCCTCGGGGATATCAAGCGGGGCAAGTTCACTCATATCGGCTGACCTCGATCAGGTTGCCGTCTAGGTCGTTGAAATAGACCGATGTGATCGGCCCGCGCGCCCCGGATTTGGGAACCGGCCCCTCGACGATGGTGCCGCCTGCGGCCTCGACCCGGGCCACCACATCGCCAAGCGCCGCGTCGGTCAGCAGGCACACATCGCCCGACCCGATCACCGCGTGATTGCGCGTCTCCTGCCCCAGCGTTTGCAGGTTGATCTTTTGCTGGCCCACGATCAGCGCTCGGCGCGTTCCGGCAAAGGTCACGGCCTCCAGACCCAGCGCCGCGTGGAAAAAGGCAGTCGTGGCCTCCACGTCCCGCACCGTCAGGACGATGTGGTCGATCCCCGTGATCACGCGCGCACCTCATCGAGGATGCGTTTGGCCTCCGATCCCTGAAGCTTCTGAATGTCGTCTTGGTATTTCAGGATCGCCCCCAAAGTATCGGCAATGACCTCAGGGCTCAGGTTGATGACATCAAGCGCCAGCAGGCATTTCGCCCAGTCAATCGTTTCGGCCACGCCGGGTTTCTTGAACAGGTCCTCGGTCCGCAATTGCTGGACAAAGGCCACGACCTCCCGGCTCAGACCCTCGGTCGCGTCAGGCGCCCGGGCCTGCAGGATTTCGATCTCGCGCTCGAAATTCGGGTAGTCGACCCAATGATAGAGGCACCGCCGTTTGAGCGCATCGTGCACCTCGCGCGTGCGGTTGGACGTCACGATCACGATCGGCGGCTCTGGCGCCTGAATCGTGCCGCGTTCGGGGATCGTCACCTGAAAATCGCTGAGCGCCTCCAGCAGGAAGGCCTCGAACGGCTCGTCAGTGCGGTCCAGTTCGTCGATCAACAAGACCGGCGCGCCGCTCTCCTGCGGGCGCATGGCCTGCAACAGCGGGCGTTCGATCAAGAAGCGGTCGCTGAACATATCCGCCTCGGCCACGCCACCCTCGGCGGCCCGGATCGCCACCATCTGCGCGGCAAAGTTCCATTCGTAGACCGCGCTTGCAGCATCGAGGCCCTCGTAACACTGCAGGCGGATCAACCGGCGGCCCAACCCCGCGGCAATCGCCTTGGCGATCTCCGTCTTGCCCACCCCGGCCTCACCTTCCAGGAACAAAGGCCGTCCAAGACGCAGGGCGAGGTACACGACCGTCTGCAAGGCCCGGTCCGCGACATAGTCCTGACCGGCCAGCAGCGCGCCAACATCGTCAATCGAATTGATATCTCCCATGGGCCAGACCCTAACGCCACGGACGACCGTGACAAGACGGCACTCTTGATTGCCCCTGCACACAGGCGTAGCTCAGGAGGCAACACGGGAGGGCATGACCATGAACGCACCCACGACATTCGCCACCGGCAAAGGCCCCGATCTGGCCACGTTCCAATGGGACGACCCGCTGCTGATCGAGGGGCAGTTGGGCGAAGACGAACGCATGCTGCGCGACGCGGCCCGCGCCTTTGCCGATGCCAACCTGATGCCCCGAGTGACCGAGGCCTATGACAAAGAGACGCCCGCGCCCGAGCTGTTCCCGCTGATGGGCGAGGCTGGCCTCTTGGGCGCGACCATCCCCGAAACCTATGGCGGGCTGGGCGCGAACTATGTGACCTACGGCCTGATCGCGCGCGAGATTGAGCGCGTGGACAGCGGCTATCGCTCGATGATGTCGGTGCAGTCCTCGCTCGTGATCTATCCGATCCATGCCTACGGCACCGAAGAGCAGCGCCAGAAATACCTGCCGGGGCTGTGTTCGGGGCAACTGATCGGCTGTTTCGGGCTGACCGAACCCGATGCGGGGTCGGACCCCGCGGGCATGAAAACCCGCGCCGAAAAGACCGCGACCGGCTACCGTATCACGGGCTCCAAGATGTGGATTTCGAACGCGCCTTTTGCGGACGTGTTTGTCGTCTGGGCCAAATCGGAGGCCCATGACGGCAAGATCAAAGGCTTCGTGCTGGAAAAAGGCATGAAAGGCCTCTCTGCCCCCAAGATCGAGGGCAAGCTGTCCTTGCGCGCCTCGACCACGGGCGAGATCGTCATGGACGGCGTCGAGGTGGGTGAAGACGCCCTGCTGCCCAATGTGTCGGGCCTTAAGGGGCCGTTCGGCTGTCTGAACCGGGCGCGCTATGGCATCTCGTGGGGTGTGATGGGATCAGCCGAGTTCTGCTGGCACGCCGCGCGGCAATACGGGCTGGATCGCAAGCAATTCGGGCGCCCGCTGGCGCAGACGCAGCTGTTTCAAAAGAAGCTGGCGGATATGCAGACCGAAATCACGCTGGGCCTGCAGAGCGCTCTGCAACTGGGCCGCTTGATGGATGCGGGCCAAGCCGCACCCGAGGGCATTTCGATGATGAAGCGCAACAATTGCGGCAAGGCGCTCGATATCGCGCGGGTGGCGCGGGACATGCATGGCGGCAACGGGATCAGCCAGGATTTCCACGTGATCCGCCACGCCGCGAACCTGGAGACCGTGAACACCTATGAAGGCACGCACGATATTCACGCATTGATCTTGGGTCGTGCACAAACGGGGCTTCAGGCCTTCTTTTGATCCCCATACGGGAACGCAAAACCCCGGAAAGGGCTGGGTACGCGCCCAATTCTGACGCAATATCAGGCGATGTTGGCCGCGTAAGTGGTTAACGATTTTTGTGTGAGGATTCCCCATGGCCGATCTGCCGGATCTGAGCGAACTGCCGCGCCGCCAATGGATGACGGCATTGCGGGAGCTGGTCGACGCCCGCGGGGTCTGGACCGATATCAGCGCCGATCACAGCTCGCTCCTTTACGGCGGGGGCACGACCCTGCTGGTGAGCTTTGAGTTGCAGGCCGATATCCGCAATTCGCGCGATGGCGCGATCCCGTTTGGGATGGCGATGGCCGACCGCAATGGCTGGGCGTCGCTGACCATCATGGCGACGCAAGCCACGTGGTACCGCGACCCCGCGCTTTACGCCTATTTCGACAGTCTGATCGACGAAGACGTCTTTGACGAATTCGACCGCGTCGTATTCTACGGCGAGGGCATGGGCGGCTATGCCGCGGGGGCCTATTCTGTCGCCGCGCCGGGATGTTCGGTCGTCATGGTATCCCCGCAGGCAACGCTTGATCCGCGCGTGACGGAATGGGACCCGCGCTTTGTCTCCATGCGCAAAACCTCGTTCACGGATCGCTTTGGCTTTGCGCCCGAGATGGTCGAGGCCGCCAATGACGTCTTCCTGATTTACAACCCCGACGAAGACCTGGACGCGATGCACGCCGCGCTATTTGCGCGCCCGGGCGTCACCCGGTTCCGCTGCCCGCTGATGGGGCGCGATCTGGTGGGTAGCCTTGACGATATGGGCCTGTTGGAAGAGGCGGTTGAACTGGCCGCGGCGGGCACGCTGAGCACCGAAACCTTCGCAAAGGCCTACCGCAAGCGGCGCGATTACCCGCCTTACCTGCGCGCGCTCCTGACCCAAGTCGAAGATGCGGGCCGGCTCAAGCTCGCGGCGATGCTATGTCGGTCGGTTCTGGCGCGCCGGAACATGCCGCGGATGCGCAAATCGCTCGACAAGCTGATCGAACAGGGCGTGGCGGATGGTGACACGGCCGCCCAGGACGCGGCCGAGGCCTGATCACGCCGCGCTGCGCCGATCGGCAAGCCCGCCTTCTTCGACCAAAAACGCCACGACGTCGGCAATGCCCACTGCGTCACGCAAGCTTGCCATCACGTAGGGCCGCGTGCCGCGCGCCCTCTGCGTGTCCGCCTCCAGCAAGTCCCGGTCGACGCCGACATGGGGCGCCAGATCGACTTTGTTGACGATCAGAAGGTCGGATTTCGTTACGCCCGGTCCCTTTTTGCGCGGGATGTCCTGCCCCGCCGCCGTGTCGATGACATAAAGGCTCAGATCCGCCAGTTCCGGGCTGAAGGTGGCGGCCAAATTATCGCCGCCGCTTTCGATCAGGATCACCTCGAGGTCAGGGATCGCGCGGGTCAGGTCATCCACGGCCCGCAGGTTGATCGACGCATCTTCACGGATCGCCGTATGGGGACAGCCGCCCGTTTCAACGCCGCGAATGCGGTCAGAGGGCAGAACCTGCGCGCGGGTCAGGAACTCGGCATCTTCGCGCGTGTAAATATCGTTGGTGATGACAGCGATGGACCAATGATCGGCCATAGCCCGTGCAAGGCCCGCAGTCAGCGTGGTTTTGCCTGCACCGACAGGTCCGCCGATGCCGACACGAAGCGGCCCATTCATGCCTTACCCTCCTCGTCAAAAACCTCAATCGCGGCGTTCAGCGCATTGATTGCGCTTGGAAATCCACCATAGAGCGACATCTGCCAAATGACCTCCGCGATCTCCTGTTGGCTCAGGCCTGCCTTGCGGCCACCCGCG
Source organism: Pseudomonadota bacterium (assembly GCA_038527375.1). Lineage (GTDB taxonomy): Bacteria > Pseudomonadota > Alphaproteobacteria > Rhodobacterales > Rhodobacteraceae > Shimia_B. The sequence continues at coordinate 10,670 of JBCBFU010000017.1, forward strand.
ATATTGACCTTGAGCTGCGGGCGCGTTTGCCCGCCCAGCGCCGTCAACGCGGCAATCGTGGCGAGGTAGCGGTCCCGCAACGGCAGCCCCGGACGTGCGTATTGGCGGCCATAGGCGAAGTCCACGACCCCCTCGGCCAGACCGGGCACCAGATGGCCATACCGCGCCTCAAGCGCCGCCTCCATTCCGGGGTTCAATTCCTCAGACAGGGCGCGTCCTGTTTCCGTTGTCTCTGTCATGTGCGGTAGATCCTGACCTCTTGAACCTCGTGGCGCATGGCGGCCATGTCGGCGCCAAAGCTTGCGCTGCCCAAACCATCGGGCGTGGCTGTGGCGCCCCAGTCTGCAGTGTCGGCAATGGGTCCGGCAAGCTCACCCAGCACCCTTTGCCCATCGCTTTGGCCCAGGGGAATTGCACGCACGGCCACAGTCACCAGGTTGCCGATATAGGATTGCAGGTAAAGCGCTGCGACCTCGGGCGTAGACACGTCCAGATTGCGGGCCGCCTGCCCGACGGCAACCGGCAACGGCGCGGGTGAAACGTCGCACCCCATGGCAGCCAGCGTTCGGGCAAAGGCTGCGCCCTGTGCCTCGGCCTCCTCCGCGCGTTCGCGCGAGGCCGTCAGCGCGCGGGCCAAAGCCGTCATGTCCTCGCCCCGGTGGGACAAGGCGCATATCCCTGCATCCTGTCGCGCGTTGCCCTGCGTGATCAGGACCAAAAGCCAGTCTTTCAACGTCTCAGCATCGCTGACATGCCCATCGGCAATCGCTGTCTCCAGCCCACTGGAATAGGCAAACGCGCCGAGCGGAAAGGCGGGTGACAGCCATTGGGTCAGCAATAGGCGATCACGCATGATCGTGGCCATGGTGATGGTCGTGCGAATGACCGTGATCGTGCCCGTGATCATGGTCATGATCGTGGGAATGCCCCATCGTCCGACCATGCCCATAGGCGCCGCCTTCCGGCGTGAAGGGTCGCAAGACCTCGTGCACATGGGCGCCCAGATGGCGCAGCATGTCGCGCAGCACCGGATCGGGCGCGATGTAGATCGCTGATGGCGTGATTTCGCAGGGCGCGTGGCGATTGCCGATGTGCCACGCAAAGCGCAGAAGCCCGTCGCCTGTGACTTCGAACACAGGCTCGGACGCGGCGGCGACCGCGACGTACGCCCGTCGGACAGCAGCAGCGCATCCCCTGCCCCAAGCGATGTCGCGCGCGGCAGATCGAGCAAAAATGCCAAACCACCGTCACAGCGCAGTTTCTTGCGCCGCACGAGGCGGTCGTCATAGGTCAAGGTGCAGGTGTCTGCCGGTGCGCCCGCCCATGTTCCGGCGGGTCGCACTTCGTGACAGGTCAGGGCGTCCAGACGCTTATCCATGGGCCCCTCCAAAAACAGGGGCGCATGGCGCTTGGTGGACTGACTTTAGTAGGCGATGCGGTCGCGGAACACGTGACGCACGATCTGATCGCGGGTCAGGCCACGTTCGGCCAGCTGTTCGTCGCTCAGCGACTGCCAGTATTTGATCTCTTCGGTGCGGGCACCGGCTTCGCCCAGCGCGACCAAGCCATTCCAAAAGGCGTTCGCCCAACGGCTGAAGATGTTGCCGTTGCCGGTGGCGGGTTCGAAATCGGACATAAGGGCCATGGAAATTCTCCTCGCATGGTAGGTTGCTTCCGTTGCCATCAATATGGGCCATGCTGCGGCGCAGCACATCCGACAAACCCTCAATCCCGCTATGCGCTATGTGCATGGAACCTCTCACCAATCCAGCCCGACGACCGTCCGCGCGGCCCCCAATTCCCCATTCAGAGTGCTTTGCACCTCGACCCCGGTGCCCAAGGTGGGAAACCAGTGGACCCGCGCGCCAAAGCTCTTTTCGCCGCCCAGGTCCACACGGTAGGCCGCAGCCCAAACCTCCAGCGTACAGTCCCCGAATTTGACCCCCGCAGGCGTGTCATCGACGGTCAGTGTCATCACGCCCGAGGTTTCGATGCGCCGCTGCTTGATGTCTACGGCCACCTCGACCGTCATCCCCCGCTGCGGGACGGGGCGCGCGACCTCATCGTCGTAGAACATTGAATTCACGTGTTCGCCCACAACAGAACTCGTCGGGTAAAGCCCATAGAGCGCCAGCGATGTCTCCCCCGTGGGCATGCCCTGATCATCCCAAACCGTCTTCGCGATCAGCCCGCCATCGACCAAGGCCTCAGAACCATCGAGAACAAAATGAAGCTCTCGCAGCCCATCTGAATGGATGAAATAGACACCATTCCCATCAATCTCTTCTGCCGTCGGACATGCCGCGGCAGCCCCGCTCAGAACAAGAAGTACCGCTGCGCCATGGGCAATTCGTCCGCTGGCTCGCATGTCAAAAGCTCTCCGTTCGCGCGCACTTCGTAGGTTTCGGGGTTCACCTCGACCTCGGGCGTCATGTCGTTGTGAATCATGTCCTTTTTGCCGATCCCGCGTGTGCCTTTGACCGCCACCGTCTGCTTGGCGAGGCCCAGATGCGATGTCTCGGCCCCCTCGCTGACAAACAGTACGGCAGAATTTTCCACGTTGCGCCCCATCGCGCCGAACATGGGCCGTGTATAGACCGGCTGTGGCGTGGGGATCGACGCGTTGGGATCACCCATCTGCGCGCAGGCTATAGAGCCGCCGACCAGAACCATCTCAGGCTTGACCCCAAAGAACGCTGGCGACCACAGGCACAGGTCTGCGCGCTTGCCGACCTCGATCGACCCGATCTCGGTGCTGATGCCGTGGGCGATGGCCGGGTTGATGGTGTATTTCGCGATGTAGCGGCGCACGCGGACATTGTCGTTATCGCCCACCTCGTCACTCAGGCGGCCGCGCTGGACCTTCATCTTATGCGCGGTCTGCCAAGTGCGGATGATGACCTCACCCACGCGCCCCATCGCCTGACTGTCCGAGGCAATGATCGAGAACGCGCCCATATCGTGCAGGATGTCCTCGGCGGCGATGGTTTCCTTGCGGATCCGGGATTCCGCGAAGGCCACGTCCTCGGGTATGCTTTTGTCCAGGTGGTGACAGACCATGAGCATATCCAAATGCTCTTCGAGCGTGTTGACCGTGTAGGGCCGTGTCGGGTTCGTGGACGACGGGATGACGTGATCCAGCCCGCAAACCTTAATGATATCGGGCGCGTGGCCCCCGCCTGCGCCTTCGGTATGGAAGGCGTGGATCGTGCGACCCTTCATGGCCGCAACCGTATTCTCCACAAACCCGGACTCGTTGAGCGTATCTGTGTGGATCATCACCTGCACGTCCATGTCATCGGCCACGCTCAGACACGTGTCGATGGCCTGCGGCGTCGTTCCCCAGTCTTCGTGCAGTTTCATCGCGCAGGCGCCGGCCTTGACCATCTCGACCAGTGCTGCGGGCTGCGAGGCGTTGCCCTTGCACGACAGCCCGATATTGACCGGCACTGAATCAAGCGCCTGCAACATCCGCCCGATATGCCATGGCCCCGGAGTACAGGTGGTGGCGAGCGTGCCATGCGCAGGCCCCGTGCCCCCGCCCAGCATCGTGGTCAGGCCCGAATGCAGCGCGTCTTCGATCTGCTGCGGGCAGATGAAGTGGATATGCGCGTCAAAGCCACCCGCGGTCAGGATGCTCCCCTCGCCCGCGATAGCCTCGGTCCCCGGTCCGATGATGATATCGACGCCCGGTTGCGTGTCCGGGTTGCCCGCCTTGCCAATCGCGTGGATGCGCCCGTCGCGCAGGCCCACATCGGCCTTGTAGATACCCGTGTGGTCCACGATCAGGGCGTTGGTGATGACCGTATCGACCGACCCTTCGGCCCGCGTCGCCTGGCTCTGGCCCATCCCGTCGCGGATGACCTTGCCGCCGCCAAACTTGACCTCTTCGCCGTAGGTGGTGAGGTCTTTCTCAACCTCGATGATCAGGTCGGTATCGGCCAACCGCACCCGGTCCCCCGTCGTGGGGCCGAACATATCCGCATAGGTCGCGCGTGAGATTTTGGCGGGCATCAGTTCAATTCTCCAAAAAACCGCAAGCTTTCGGTGCGTTGTAGGGTCAGGTCTTCGCGGCAGCCCGCGTAGAGCATCGGTTGCAAGGACCCGCCGCGGGCAAGGTCGCTTTCCACAAGGCAGGCCGCATCACGGTAGGTAATCCACGCGCGTTGGGCGCGGCGCAGCATCTCTTCGGTCGTGACCGCGTCTGTCTCGGCCGTGCCCACGCGCCGCTGGCTGTTCCATTCAAGCGCATCGGCGTCGATCTCGCGCGCGCGGTCGATGGCCATGCCGTAGGCGAGGTTCAGGTCCGCATCGGCCCTCTCCCACGCCTCATGGGCGCAGATATTCATATCAAGCTGGGTCATGGGATCCGCGCAATTGGCGAGCTCGTCGGCCAAGGCGGGCGAGGCCCAAACAGCCGCGACAGCCGCCGCCCCTAGGCCGGACTTCAGACCGGCACCCGCCGAGTGGACGCGATCAAAGCGCATCCATCACCTTGCCATTGAACCCGATCACGCGCCGCGCACCTGAGAGCGGCACGAGAGAGACCTCGCGGGTCTGCCCGGGCTCGAACCGCACGGCGGTTCCCGCAGCGATATCCAACCGCTGACCCATGGCCGCGTCCCGGTCAAAAGACAGCGCGGCATTGGTTTCGGCGAAATGGTAATGGCTGCCGACCTGAACCGGTCGGTCGCCGGTATTGGCAACTTCGATCACGGTCACCTCAGCACCCGCGTTCAATTCAATCTCGCCCGCCACGGGCATCACCTCACCCGGTATCATGATCCCACCTGCTTGCGGACTGCTGTGTAGAGTTCCTTGGCAAAGAGCCCCAGCAACCCGCCCAAAAGGACCGTCACCACCGGCACGCCCGACCCTGAGACCGAGATAAAGAACGACGCCAAAAGCATGCACAGCGCGTAGGACAGCGCCAACGAGTCCTCCGTCGAGATATCGACCTTATCGAGGAGGATGTTCTCGATCACGCCCTCGATGGGCTCCCGCGCGAACCGCGCCGCGTAACCTGCCGCCACGGAAATGATAAACGCCAACATCTGTGTACTCCTTACCGAATTGGGTGGTGGACGGTGACCAGTTTGGTGCCGTCCGGGAACGTCGCTTCGACCTGCACGTCGTGGATTATCTCGGCGATGCCGGGCATACATTGATCGGCGGAAACGACGCTTGCGCCGGCCTCCATCAGGTCAGCGACCGAGCGACCGTCGCGCGCACCTTCGACCACGTAATCAGTGATCAGCGCGATCGCCTCGGGGTGGTTGAGCTTTACACCGCGCTCCAGCCGGCCACGGGCCACCATGGCCGCGACCGATACCAAAAGCTTGTCTTTTTCGCGGGGGGTCAGGTTCATGCCCTCTCCTTCACATTTGCCACACGCGGGGGATGGGCCGCCCGCAAACCTGTTCAAGGACCTGCGCCAATCCCCGTTTCAAAGGCCAAAACGCATCGCCCCAGCCGCGCGCGATCCAGCGCCCGTCCCATCCCGTGGCGGCAAAGCCGTCTGGCAATGCGGGGGCGAGGTCCTCGGCACCCTGCCCTACGACGACAACCGTCGTGACGGCCCGCGCGCTGGACAGCGCCGCTGCGGGGGTTAATGCGCTGCCATCGAAACTCAGCGCCTCGGCCCACACGGGCGCGCCGCCACGCCAGATCTCGCGGCGGTCTTGGAAATCAACGGCGCTCAGCGTCTCGCCCATGGCCGCGCGGCCCAGCATGATTGTCTCGCAGGCGACGACGCGCGCGCCTGCGCCCATGTCGATGCGCGTGCGGCGCGCGATGTTGGAGCCTTCGAACAGGATCGTCTCCTGCGGGAGCCAGTGGAGCGTGCTGCCCTCGCCCGCCGACAGGGTCACGGTGACATTGGCCGCGTCGCCGGTGCTGGCATAGGCGCGCTCGGCGGTCTGGGTGGTCAGTACACCGCTGGCCCCGTCCCCGATTGCGCCTGTGAGCGTGAAGTCATCGCCACCGGTCAGACCGCCCGCGGTATTCAGAAACACCGCCTCGGGGACCGGACCGTGGGTGCGCGGCAGCATCACCTTGGCAGAGCCTGCCTGACGCAGCCCGGTGATCCGCCCACCTGCGCCCAGCGCAACATTCGCCGTGCCCCGGGCCCGCTGAAGTTGGGCGCGCTGCATCTGTGTGGGTGCGGTGTCGAGCATTCAGTCCCCCAACGCCCCAAGTGCGGGGCGCGATCGGCCTTACTTTCACGCCAGCACCACAACGGATGCAACAGTTGGCGCGGGATTGCTGCGCATCCGGCGACCGTTTGCCCAATTATTGTGCGTTGCCCTCGCCGCCACTGGCCCCCTTCCGCGACCTGCGCTAAGCGGGCGCCATGACAGATGCGACCACCCTCACGATCCGCCGCCCCGATGACTGGCATGTTCACCTGCGCGACGGCGACACGCTGCGCGCCGTGGTGCCTGAAACCGCCCGCGATTTCGCCCGCGCCATCGTAATGCCGAACCTCGTGCCGCCTGTTGTGACGGGCAACGACGCCGCCGCATATCGTGCCCGCATCCTCGCCGCTGTGCCGCCCGAAATGGCCGACTTCACCCCGCTGATGACGCTCTATCTGACGGAAGAGACCGACCCCGACGATCTGGCGCACGCCCATGCGCAAGGGATTGTCACGGCGGCCAAGCTCTATCCCGCGGGTGCCACCACCAATTCCGCCTCGGGTGTGCGGGATTTCGACAAAATCCGCCCGGTGCTCGAACGGATGGCCGAGATCGGGATGCCCATGTGCGTGCATGGCGAAGTGACCGATAGCGAGATCGACATCTTTGACCGCGAAGCGGTATTCATCGACCGCATCCTTGATCCCCTGCGCCGCGCCGTGCCCGACTTGCGGGTGGTGATGGAACACATCACGACCAAGAACGCGGTGGAATACGTGATGGCCTCCACCGGTGGTCTCGGGGCCACGATCACGACCCACCACCTGATGATCAACCGAAACCATATGCTGGTGGGCGGCATTCGGCCCCATTACTACTGCCTGCCCGTGGCCAAGCGGGAGGAGCACCGCCTTGCGCTCGTCTCTGCAGCAACATCCGGCGATGCGCGCTTCTTCCTCGGGACCGACAGCGCGCCCCATCTCGACCCCGCGAAAGAGAGCGCCTGCGGATGTGCGGGCGTGTTTTCGGCCACAAACACCATGTCCTGCCTGGCCGAGGTGTTCGAGACCGCAGGTGCGCTGGACAAGCTGGAAGGCTTTGCCTCGGTGAACGGTCCCGGTTTCTACGGGCTTCCCGTGAACGAGGCGACGATCACACTGACACGCGTGGCCCCGGACTATCCTTCCAAGATCGCAACCGCACAGGGGCCCATTACGCTCTTTGATCCGGGCGTTCCGCTGAATTGGTCGGTCGCGACGTGAGTATTTTTGGACCATCGAAAGACAGGAGTTCAGCCCAATGATCCCGAGCAGCTACCCCACCGCCGAAGAGATGGCGCGCCTGACCGCGCGGATGCTGCTGGAGATCGGTGCCGTGAACTTCCGGCCCGAGGACCCCTATATCCTCGCCTCCGGGAAACCGTCGCCGAGCTATATCGATTGCCGCAAGCTGATCTCGTATCCGCGCATCCGCGCGACGCTGATGGATTTCCTGACCGTCACGACCATGCGCAACGCCGGGTTCGAGGCATTTGACAATATCGCGGGCGGCGAGACGGCGGGCATTCCCTTTGCAGCCCTCGTGGCCGAACGCATGGCGCTACCGATGACCTACGTGCGTAAGAAACCCAAGGGATACGGGCGCGGCGCGCGAATCGAAGGTGACATGGCCGAAGGCGAACGCGTGCTGCTGGTCGAGGATCTGACCACCGATGGCGGCTCCAAGCTGTCCTTCGTGGATGCGATTCGGGACGCTGGGGCAACCTGTGCGCATACTGCGGTGATCTTCTACTACGGGATCTTCCCCGAGACCGAAAAGACCTTGGGCGACCACGGGGTTAGCCTGCATTACCTGTGCACGTGGTGGGACGTTCTGGCCGAGGCGCGGGCGCAAGGCACGTTCTCGGACGCGGCCCTGACCGAGGTCGAGGCGTTTCTGAACGATCCAGAAAAATGGCAGGCCGCGCGAATGGGCGACGCGGGCTGATCGCCCAATATCTTGACGTGAGTGGTCTCTATACCCCAATATGAAGGGGCATTTTGGGCGCTGTCGGATATTCACAGACTATCCACAGAAACATACAATTTGCCCTGAATGGCGCGGCACCGGTAGAACCCGGATCCTAGGGACAGTGACGCATCGCCGGTTCCCGGGACACCGACAGGGCGAGACGAGACCCACCGATCACAGGTGGGGTCAGGTGGCCGTCGGGGGAACCGGCGCAGGCGTCCAATGCAGGGTCGAGCCAACGATCCTGTGGATAAGTTTGGGGACGAGCATGAACGAGATCGCACAGGTACCATCCGTTTCGGGACAACCCGGGATGCCGGTCGCGGGCCAGCCCGCGGCCGACCAGATGCCCCATTCGATCGAGGCCGAACAGCAGTTGTTGGGCGCGATCCTGACCAACAACGATCTCTACGACCGGATCGCGTCGATCATCGGGTCCGAGCATTTCTATGACCCAGTCCACGCCAAGATCTATGAGACGGCGGCGGCGCGGATCACCAAGAACGCGCTGGCCTCGCCCGTGACGCTCAAGGCGTTTCTGGAGGATGACCCGGGCCTCGCGGAACTTGGCGGACCCGCCTATCTGGCACGGCTTGCCGGTGCGGCGATCTCGTCCTTTGCCGCGCGTGACTATGCGCAGATGATCTATGACATGGCGATCCGGCGCGAGCTGATCCTGGTGGGGCGCGACATTGCCGATCAGGCGCAGCGCATGGATGTTGCGTCCGAGCCGCGCGAACAGATCGTGGCCGCCGAACAAAAACTCTACGCGCTGGCCGAACAGGGCCAGACGGAAAGCGGGTTCCAATCCTTCCTCACCGCCGTGACCGATGCCGTGGCCGTGGCCAACGCCGCCTACCAACGGGACGGCGGGCTGGCCGGCATCTCCACAGGCCTTGTGGACATGGACAAGAAGCTGGGCGGGTTGCACCGGTCCGACCTTCTAATCCTCGCGGGGCGCCCGTCGATGGGGAAAACATCGCTCGCCACCAACATCGCCTTCAACATCGCCAAGGCCTATCGCAAGGGTATCACCCATGATGGCTCCGAAGGCGCGGTCAATGGCGGCGTCGTGGGCTTCTATTCGCTCGAAATGAGCGCCGAACAACTCGCCGCGCGGATCCTGTCAGAGGCCTCCGAGGTCCCGTCAGAGCAAATCCGCCGCGGCGACATGACCGAAACCGAATTTCGCCGCTTCGTCGAGGCCGCCAAAAGCCTCGAGGCCTGCCCGCTTTTCATCGACGACACCCCCGCCCTTCCCATCAGCCAGCTGGCCGCCCGCGCCCGCCGCCTGAAGCGGACCCATGGGCTCGATGTGTTGATGGTCGATTATCTTCAGCTCGTGAGACCAGCTTCAGCAAAAGACAGTCGTGTGAACGAGGTCTCCGAGATCACGCAGGGCCTGAAAGCAATTGCGAAAGAGCTCGACATACCGGTGATTGCCCTCTCCCAGCTGTCCCGGCAGGTCGAATCGCGCGACGACAAGCGGCCGCAGCTTTCAGACCTGCGTGAGTCGGGTTCGATCGAACAGGATGCCGACGTGGTCATGTTCGTGTTCCGCGAGGAATATTACAAAGAGCGCGAGAAGCCGGGCGATCACGATCTGGAAAAGATGGCGACCTGGCAGGAAGAGATGGAGCGCCTGCACGGCAAGGCAGAAGTCATCATCGGCAAACAGCGGCACGGCCCCATCGGCACGGTCGAGCTGTCCTTCGAGGGCCGCTTTACCCGCTTTGGCAACCTTGTGAAGCCGTGGCAGCAGGGCGGCGAACAGAGCTTCTGATACTTGCAGCGCAGGGCGAAGCGCTGCGAAATGCGGTTGACCTTGCCCCGGGCGCTGGGGACAAGCGGATATGACCTCGGCTTCGCTCACCATTGACCTCGATGCGCTCGCTGCCAATTGGCGGGCGCTGGATGGGCTGTCGGCGGGGTCGGTTGAGACGGCGGCCTGCGTCAAGGCGGATGCCTATGGTCTGGGCTGCGAACCGGCCGTGCGGGCCTTGTGGGCTGCGGGGTGCAAAACCTTTTTCGTCGCGGTGGCCGAGGAAGGCGTTGCCGTGCGTCGCGCGGCGCCAGAGGCCCGCGTTTGTGTGTTCAGCGGCCACATGGCGGGCGATACGAATGTCTTGGCCGCCCATGATCTGATCCCGATGCTGAACTCTGCCGAGCAAGCCGACCGGCATCTCGCTGCCCTGCCCGGACACCCCTTTGGGGTCCAACTCGACAGCGGTATGAACCGTCTGGGGATGGAGCCTGCGGAATGGGCCGCTCAGCGCGACCTACTGCTGCCGCTTAACCCCGTCGTGGTGATGAGCCATCTCGCCTGCGCGGACGAGCCGTCGCACGTGATGAACGGCCAGCAAAACACGGCCTTCCGCGAGATGGTTACCGGCGTAGACTGCCCGGTATCGCTCGCGGCCACCGGCGGCACCCTTTTGGGGGCCGAGTATCATTTTGACATGACGCGTCCCGGGATCGGGCTCTATGGCGGGTTGCCATTTGCAGACGCCGCGCCCGTGGTGCGCGTGTCCCTGCCGGTTATCCAGACGCGCGTTGTGAAAAAGGGCGAGACGGTCGGATATGGAAATATCTGGACCGCGTCCCGCGACAGTGTGGTGGCCACCGTATCGGGTGGCTATGCAGATGGCCTGATCCGGGCGATCGGACGGGGCATCAAGCTGTATCACAACGGTCAGGCCGTGCCCTTGATCGGGCGCGTGTCGATGGACCTCATCACGGTTGACATTACAAAACTGCCCGAAGTCCCTGAAACACTTGATATAATGTGTCCTGAGCAAGGGATCGAGGCGCTCGCCTCGGCCGCGGGGACCATCGGGTACGAGATCCTGACATCGCTGGGCGCGCGATACACCCGTTCCTACCATGGCGGCGGCAGTGCTAAAAGTTAATCCGCTGGCGCAGATCGGGGCGGCAACCCTGCATGCCTTGGGCGCCATCGGTCGGGTGATGCTGTTTGCGCTGGCCACCTTGCGCCATGCCGTCACCCCGCCATTTTACCTCAAGGAGTTTGGCCAAGCCCTTTTGACCATTGGGTATTTCTCCCTTCCCGTTGTCGGACTGACGGCCTTGTTTACCGGGGGTGCTCTGGCGCTGCAGATTTATTCGGGCGGCGCGCGGTTCAATGCAGAGGCGGTGGTTCCGACCATCGTCGCCATCGGCATGGTGCGCGAGCTTGGGCCTGTCTTGGGCGGGTTGATGGTGGCGGCACGGGTCGCTTCATCCATCGCCGCTGAGATCGGGACGATGAAGGTCACCGAACAGATCGACGCGCTTGTAACTCTGTCCACCAACCCCATGAAATACCTCACTGTTCCGCGCGTCTTGGCGGCCACGATCAGCGTTCCGGTTCTTGTGGCGATTGGCGATGCGATCGGCATTTTCGGCGGCTACCTCGTGGGCACGTCGCGACTGGGCTTTAATCCCGCGACCTACATCACCAACACCTTCGATTTTCTGGAGGCATGGGACGTTCTGTCGGGCCTGGTTAAGGGCGCGGTGTTCGGGTTTATCGTCGCGTTGATGGGTTGCTATTACGGGATGAATTCCGGGCGTGGCGCCCAAGGCGTCGGCGCGGCCACGAAATCCGCGGTCGTTGCCTCCAGCGTTTTGATCCTCGCCGCAAACTACATCCTGACCGAGGTGTTTTTCTCGGCATGATCTCCCTCTCTGACATCCATAAATCCTTTGGGACCAACCCCGTATTGCGCGGTGTTAATCTCGATATCGCGCGCGGCACGTCGATGGTCATCATCGGCGGATCGGGCACAGGAAAGTCGATCACGCTGAAATGCATCCTCGGGCTGATCGCGCCGGACCGGGGGACGATCACGGTGGACAGCACCGATGTGACGCGCCAGCCGCGTGATGCGTTTCTGGCGCGGTTCGGGATGCTCTTTCAGGGGGCGGCGCTGTTCGACAGTCTGCCGGTTTGGCAAAACGTCGCCTTCCGCCTGCTGCGTGACAGCCATTCGCGGCGCGATGCGCGTGACATCGCGATTGAAAAACTGCGCCGCGTGGGGCTGACCCCGGATGTCGCCGATCGCTATCCGGCAGAGCTGTCGGGCGGCATGCAAAAACGCGTGGGCCTCGCCCGGGCCATTGCCGCCGATCCTGAGATCATCTTTTTCGACGAGCCAACGACCGGGCTTGATCCCATCATGGCGGGCGTCATCAATGATCTGATCCGCGAAATCGTGTCCGAGATGGGGGCCACCGCCATAACCATCACCCACGACATGAGCAGCGTGCGCGCGATCGCGGACAACGTCGCGATGCTTCATGCCGGGCGCATCCAATGGACCGGACCGATCGCCGATCTCGACGCAACGGATGATCCTTATGTGCGGCAGTTTGTCGGCGGCCACGCCGAAGGGCCGATTGAGGCGGTGCGGTAGCGTGGGCCGGACAGCCGTCATATGATCCGCGCGTCTGTCAGCTACGTGATGGGCCTGCCCGGCTGGGTTCACGCGAGCCTGTTTCTTCTGGGTGTGGCCCTTGTGCATTTGGCACTGACGCATCCCACATCGCCGTATGTAGAGATCTTCATTCGCCCCGTCTTGCTGCAAGGCATGTCACCATTTGACCCCGACAATTACCCACAAGGCACTTGGGCGTTTCTTGCGTTCCAGTTCGCGTTTTTGCTCATGTTGGTGCTGTTTACGGCCCTGTTTACCTTGATTGTTGTGGCCCTTGGCGCGGGCGTTGCGTCACTCTTTGTTCGCATGGGTCGCCTTCGAACCACGTTGAGGCAGATCGTCATGGGCTATCTCGAGGTCGCGCTGATCTTTGCGGGAATTTACTACGCGATTTGCCTCTTTTTTCCCGGCGCAATCGGAAATCTTCATGCACTGCAGCCTTGGACTGACTATGTCGAAGCGGAAGCAGGTACGCGTTTGGCGTACGACATTGCGCTGCGTTGGGTGGATTGTGTGCACTATAGCATCGTGACCCAGACGACGCTGGGCTTTGGGGACATGTTGCCGACAACAGTTGCGACAAAGCTTCTCACAGACGCGCAGGCCCTCATTGGCTTGTTCTTTATCGCGGTTGGCATCGGACAGAGGGTTGCCAAGTGACGTACCTGAAATGCGCCAATCTGGCCCTCTTGGTCCTCTTCCCGATCTCGTGGTTCGCGCCGTTGATGCGGGCGGGGCTGTTGCCGCTGTTCGGGCTGTCGGAGATCAGCGTGGTGTCGGGTCTTCAGTCCCTGTGGCGCACGGACGTGGCGCTTGCCTTGATCGTGACGGCGTTCGCGCTCTTTGCGCCCCTGCTCAAGACCTTGGGCCTTGCACTGGTGCAGTTCCGCATGGCCAGCCCCCGCCTGATGCCGGTCTTGGGCATATTGGGCAAGCTGGCCATGGCAGATGTGTTTCTGATCGCGCTCTACGTCGTCATCGCCAAGGGGATCGGCGTGGGCCGGGTCGAGGTTGCATGGGGCCTCTACCTCTTTACGGCCTGCATCCTTGCCTCACTCGCAATACAGATCGCGTGGAGCCGGCAGCAGAAACGCTAGCCCGCAGCAGCCGCAGTGTTGCAGCCGTCCCGCATCGCCGCCATCCGTGCGGATGGGTCCCCGTCGGGATCAACGGCCATATGATCGCTGAGACCCACAACACAATTGTCGATGCGTCCCGCGTGATCCTTGGCGCCGCCGCCCATGGTGTTGATTGTCAAAAACCCAAGGATCACGACCACTGCGGCCATGGTGATCCAATCGACGGTGACGGCACCGTCCTCATCCGCTGCGAACCGCAGCTTGAACCGTTTAAACATGTCACTCTCACAACTCGTTAGAACTTTACGTAAGGGGAACTTTGACGCCGGATTGTGACGGTGCCGCGACCACTTCGGGCAGCGACAAAGATGTTTCGTAAACAGACTGTTAACGGATCAGCGGCGCTTAAGGCACAGCTCGCCACGCGCGAAGCCGGGCAATCATCGCATCTGGTCCCGCCTGCAAAGCCCGGCTACACCCGGAGCATGGCAAAACCCACAAACACCTTTGTTTGCTCCAATTGCGGGAACACCACGTCCAAATGGGCGGGCAAGTGCGAGGCGTGTGGCGAGTGGAACACCATCGCGGAAAGCGGGCCGTTGTCTTCGGGGCCGTCCAAAGGGTTGGGTGGCAAGCGCGGGCGCGCGCTCGAACTTAGCGATCTGGCCACCGAGGAGGCACCGCCGCCCCGAACGCAGGCGGGTGTGGCCGAATTGGACCGCGTCCTGGGCGGGGGTTTGGTTCAGGCTTCGGCCTTGCTGGTCGGAGGTGATCCGGGGATCGGGAAATCGACGCTTCTGCTTCAGGCCGCGGCCCGGTTCGCGCGCAACGGGCTCAAGGTCATCTATATCTCGGGTGAAGAAGCCGCGGCGCAGGTGCGGATGCGCGCCCAGCGGCTGGGCCTGACGGACAGCCCCGTCCTCCTCGCTGCGGAAACGAACCTGCGCGACATCCTCACGACGCTCGATCAGGAGAAGCCCGACCTTGCCATCATCGACTCCATTCAGACGATGTGGGCCGATCATGTGGAGGCAGCGCCCGGGTCGGTCAGTCAGGTGCGGTCGGCGGCCCATGAGCTGACGAGTTTCGCCAAACGCAAGGGCATCGCCGTGATCATGGTGGGCCATGTGACCAAGGACGGCCAGATTGCCGGCCCGCGCGTGGTCGAACACATGGTCGATACGGTCCTCTATTTCGAAGGCGAGCGCGGCCACCAGTTCCGTCTGCTGCGCGCGGTCAAGAACCGCTTTGGCCCCGCTGACGAGATCGGCGTGTTCGAAATGACGGGCAAGGGCCTGATCGAGGTCAAGAACCCGTCGGCTCTGTTTCTGTCCGAGCGCGGCACGCCCGCGCCCGGGTCCGTCGTCTTTGCCGGGATCGAAGGGTCGCGTCCCGTGCTCTGCGAATTTCAGGCGCTTGTCGCGCCCTCGCCCCATTCGCAACCGCGTCGCAGCGTTGTGGGCTGGGATGGTGGACGGCTGGCCATGATCCTTGCCGTGCTCGAGGCGCGCTGCGGCGTGCCGTTCACGGGGCTTGATGTCTACCTGAACGTTGCGGGTGGGATGCGCATTCAGGAACCCGCCGCCGATCTGGCTGTGGCAGCGGCGCTGGTCAGCGCGCGCGAGGACCACGCGCTGCCGGCGGATGCCTGCGTCTTCGGCGAAATATCCCTCTCCGGGGCGCTGCGGCCCGTCTCACAGGCCGAAAATCGGTTGAAAGAGGCTCGGAAACTTGGTTTTACCTCCGCAATCGTGCCGCCCCTGTCCAAACGCATTGGCGATCACGGCGTGACGCTTCGCCAGCAGCCCGATCTTGCCGGGTTCGTGACCGAGGTTTTTGGAGACCAAGGCCCCACACGCACGTCGTAGGGTGCCAGCAAAAGGGTGTAGGGGCATGGACGGGTTCACCATCGTCGACTGGATCGTGGCGGGCCTGATCGTGCTGTCGGCCCTTTTGGCCTACTCGCGCGGCCTGATGCGCGAGATCATGTCGATTGCGGGCTGGATCGTGGCCGCCCTGGCTGGCTTCCTTCTGGTCGATCAAGCGCAACCGCTGGTGCGGCAGATCCCCGTCGTGGGCGATGTCATTGGCGACACGTGCGAATTGTCGGTCGTGGCCTCGTTCGGGGTGGTGTTCGTGATCGCGCTTGTGATCGTGTCACTCTTTACCCCACTTTTGGGCGCGTTGATCCAGCGATCCGCCTTGGGCGGCGTCGATCAGGCGCTGGGGTTCGTCTTTGGCGTCTTGCGCGGTATCCTCCTCGTGGCGATCGGGTTCTTTTTGTACAACACCATCATCACGAGCCAGGACGTCGCCGCGATCGATCAGTCCCGGTCGGCGGCGATCTTTGGCCGCTATACCGATGACATCGAAGATCAGGACCCCGAACAGGCGCTTGGCTGGGTGACGGCCCGCTACGAGGAACTGATCGGCACCTGCGACAGCTAAGGCACAGGCAGGACGCCCCGCGCGATCCATGACAGTTTTGCGACACACCGACAGGTGACAGCCTGCGGCCCCTGCGCTAAGGCTGCGCCAACGGCACCCCCGGCGGATTCGGAAGGCTCCCGATGCAGGACACTCCCACCCACTACGCCCATCCTTTCGACGATGACAAACTAAAGGAGGAGTGTGGGATATTCGGGGTCACCGGTGTCGCAGATGCGGCCTCCATTGTGGCTTTGGGCCTTCATGCGCTGCAACACCGGGGGCAAGAGGCGGGCGGCATCGTCACGCACGACCCCGATCAAGGCTTCAACTCGGTCCGACGCTTCGGCCTTGTTCGCGACAATTTCACGGACGAAGACACGCTGGCGATGATCCCCGGTCCCATCGGGATCGGGCATGTGCGCTACTCCACCGCCGGTTCCAAAGGCGCGACTGCGATCCGTGACGTGCAACCCTTCTTTGGCGAGTTTTCCATGGGCGGGGCGGCGATAGCCCATAACGGCAACATCACGAATGCGGACTCCCTGCGGCGCGAACTGATCGAGCGCGGCTCGATCTTTCAGTCATCGTCGGACAGCGAATGCATCATCCACCTGATGGCGCGGTCCCTGCAGCGGACGATCCCCGACCGTATGGAGGACGCGCTGCGCCGCGTCGAAGGCGCGTTCTCTGTCGTGGCCATGACCCGGACCAAGCTCATTGGCGTCCGCGACCCGCTGGGCGTGCGCCCGCTCGTCCTTGGCACGCTGGGCGACGGCGGTCACGTTCTGGCCTCCGAAACTTGCGCGCTGGATATTATCGGCGCCTCCTTTGTGCGCGAGGTCCATCCGGGCGAGATGATCGTCATCACCAAGGACGGCAAACTGGAAAGCCGATATCCCTTCCGTCCCCAACGCCCACGCTTCTGCATCTTTGAACACGTCTATTTTTCCCGCCCGGATTCGATCCTCGGCGGGCGTTCTGTTTATGAGACCCGTGAAAACATCGGGCGCGAACTGGCCAAGGAAGCGCCTGTCGAGGCCGACCTCGTCTGCCCGGTGCCAGACTCCGGCACACCCGCGGCCATCGGCTACAGCCTCGAGAGCGGCATTCCTTACGCCATGGGCATCATCCGCAACCAGTATATGGGCCGGACCTTTATCGAGCCGTCCGAGCAGATCCGGAACATGGGTGTGCGGCTGAAGCTGAACGTCAATCACGCGCTCATCGAAGGCAAACGCGTGATCCTCGTCGACGACAGCGTCGTGCGCGGCACCACCAGCCGCAAGATCAAGGAGATGATCCTCGACGCAGGCGCGGCCGAGGTTCATTTCCGCATCGCATCGCCCCCCACGGCATGGCCCTGTTTCTACGGCGTCGACACGCCCCAGCGTGAGAAGCTCCTCGCCGCGACCATGAGCGAAGAGGAGATGCGCCAGCACCTCGCGGTCGACAGCCTCAAATTCATCTCGCTGCCCGGCCTCTACCGCGCCGTGGGCGAGGCCGAAGGGCGCGATGACGCGAACCCGCAATATTGCGACGCCTGCTTTTCGGGCGAGTACCCGGTCGAGCCATCCGATCAGATCGAACAGGGCTTTCGCATGAAAGCCGCCGAGTAGGTCTTTGCCCATTTTTGCCTATGCCGCCACGGCAATGGGCACCTTTTTGCCAGTGCAAACATGGGGCTCCCGATTGCGCTTTTCGCCGGTCCCACACCCCCATATCTGACCTCTCGACACACACGCGGGCCCGCCACCAAACGCGCGCGGCCCCGGCAAATATGGCAGGTATTCCATGGCAACGACCGCACCCGCAGCCGCGCAGGCTGCGACGCAACAAGACGTGCTTCCTTCCGGCGGGATGGTCCTTTTGGGCACCATGGGCGCAGAGGGCGCGAAATCGGCCCTCGTGCGCATGTCCAATGGCACGACAGAGCGGGTCGAACCCGGCGACACCGTCGCCCGCTTTACCGTGACTGCCGTGGCGGAGGGGCGGCTCTATCTCCAGCGCAAGGGCGAAACGACGGTTCTGGGCGTCCCGCAAGGTTGACCTTGCCCGCCGCGCGGGGCATCCCGCGCGCCATGACCGATACAGACACACCCCTTGCCCTGATCACGGGTGCCTCGCGAGGCCTCGGCGCGGCCCTGGCCGAGGCGCTGGCACCGACGCATGACATCCTCGCCGTGGCGCGCACCACAGGCGCGCTGGAGGAGCTGGACGACCGCATTCAGGCCGCAGGCGGCAAGGCGACGCTCGCGCCGCTCGACATCACCAAGGCCGACGCGATGCAGCACCTGTGCCGGTCGATCTATGATCGCTGGGGCGGGCTGGCCATGTGGGTACACACCGCCATCCACGCCGCCCCGCTGGCCCCCACCCCACAGATCAATGACAAGGACTGGGCCAAGAGCCACGACATCAACGTCGAGGCCACGCGCCGCCTGATCGCCTATGTGGCCCCCCTGCTGGGCACAGACAGCCGCGCGGTGTTCTTTGACGACACGACGATGGGTGCGCAGTTTCACGGGGCCTACGGGGCCACCAAGGCGGCGCAAATTGCCCTCGCCCGGAACTGGCAGGCGGAAACCCGCCGTATCGGACCCAAGGTCGTGATCGCAGAACCTGCTGCCATGCCCACCGCCTTGCGCGCCCGCTTCCACCCCGGTGAGGACCGCGATGCGTTGACCCAGCCGGTGGATGAGGCCGCGCGCCTTTTGCCACAGATTATCGGCTGAGAGCCCTCTCTCCGTCCAAGCGGCAGCATCCCGCTTGCCCCACATCTGCGCCCTCGCTATGCCGTTTTGGCACAGCAAAAGGCGGGCCCCATGCGCATTCTCATCACCAATGACGACGGCATCAACGCGCCGGGCCTCGCGGTGCTCGACACCATCGCGCGCGAAATCGCGGGACCAGATGGCGAGGTCTGGACGGTGGCCCCCGCGCAGGAGCAATCGGGCGTGGCCCACTGCATCAGCTACACGCGTCCCCTGCTCCTGACCCAGTTGGAAGACCGCCGGTTCACCACCGACGGCGCGCCTGCCGATTGTGTTATCGCAGGGCTGTGGCAGGTGATGGCGGACGCGCGCCCCGACCTGATCCTGTCAGGTGTGAACCGGGGCAACAACGCGGCTGAGAACACGCTTTATTCCGGCACGCTGGGGGCCTGTATCGAGGCGTCCTTGCAGGGTGTGCCGTCTGTGGGTCTGTCGCAATTCTACGGCCCCGCCAACGCCGGCTTGCCCGACCCGTTCGAGGCGTCCGCCATCTGGGGCGTGCGCGCAGTGCAAGCCTGCCTTGAGGCTGGGTTCGACACCGACGCGGCCTACCCGTTGTTTTACAACGTGAATTTCCCGCCTGTGCCCGCAGCTGATGTCAAAGGCCTCGCCGCGGTGGCGCAGGGTCGCCGCCACGGCATCGCCTTTGGCGCCAAGAAAACCACGGCCCCGAACGGGCGCGACTACCTGTGGATTTCGGGCGGCAATCAACAGGCGCCCACCGATCCCGGCACCGACGCGCAGGCCAATCTGGATGGGCATGTGTCGATCACGCCCATGCGCGCCGATCTGACCGCCGGCGCGGCGCTGAGCGCGTTGCGCGACCAGTTGGGCTAGGCCGGACCATGGACGCCGCCGCCGAACGCAAGATGCAGTTCCTGTTTCAACTCCGATCCAAGGGGGTGACGGATGCTGCCGTTCTGACGGCGATGGAAACCATCGACCGCGGCCCCTTTGTCAAAGGCATCTTTGCCGACCGCGCCTATGAGGACATGCCCCTGCCCATCGCCTGCGGCCAGACGATCAGCCAGCCCTCGGTCGTGGGCCTCATGACCCAGGCGCTCAAGGTTCAGCCGCGCGACAAGGTGCTCGAGGTCGGGACAGGCTCGGGCTATCAGGCCGCGATCCTCAGCCAGCTTGCGCGCCGCGTCTACACGGTGGACCGCCACCGCCGTCTGGTGCGCGAGGCACGGGCGGTGTTTGACGCGCTCGATCTGCACAACATCACGGCCTTCACCGCCGATGGCAGCCACGGGTTGACCGAACAGGCGCCCTTTGACCGCATCATCGTAACGGCCGCGGCCGAGGATCCCCCCGGCCCCCTCTTGGCGCAACTCAAGGTTGGCGGTATCATGGTCGTGCCGGTGGGACAGTCGGATACGGTGCAAAGCCTGATCCGTGTGACCCGCACCGAGGCGGGGCTTGATTACGACGAATTGCGCCCTGTTCGTTTCGTTCCCCTTGTCGAAGGGTTGGGCGATACGTAACCGGCACGGAATACGACCCCGCACAACCGGGGCGACCTTGAGGCGAAACGACAGCAGACTGGGACACCACACCATGACCCGCCCCCTTACGATCCTGTCGGCAGGCACTGCGCTGCTGTTACTGGCCGCCTGCGAAGACGGTGGTTTCGATCTTGACCTGCGCGACGGCTTGGGCGGGCTCGACACCTCCCGCGCGGCCCAGACCGCGACGCAGCCGCGCCCTCGGGCCGACGACCGGGGCGTCATCACCTATCCGAATTATCAGGTGGTGGTGGCCGAACGCGGCGACACCGTCATCTCGATCGCCGACCGGCTGGAGATCGACGCGGACGCCTTGGCCCGCTTTAACGGGATCGAGCCCACGACCGTGCTGCGCCGGGGCGAGATCATCGCGCTCAATACCCGTGTCGCCGGATCGCTGACAGCGACCGCCACGCCGGTGGAGCCCGGCAGCGTCGACATCGCGGGATTGGCAGGCAGCGCCATCGACCGCGCGCCTGCGGATGCGGCCCGCACGCCCGAGGTTACCGCGACCGCCCTGCCCGCCACCACAGCCGCGCCCGAACCCATCCGGCACAAGGTCGAACGGGGCGAGACCGCATTCACCATCGCGCGGCTCTACGGGGTCCCGGTCAAGGCGCTTGCCGAATGGAACGGGCTTGGCTCGGATTTCGCGGTGCGCGAAGGTCAGTTCCTGTTGATCCCCGTCGCAGGCGCGCAGGCCCCCGCTGCGGTGACGGAACCCGGCCAAGGGACCGCCACGCCCACGCCACCATCCTCGACCCGTGCAGAACCGGCGGACGACACCACGCCGTCGCAGCAGGCCACCGCCCGGCCCCCGGCTTCGGTCGCCGCGGCCCCCGATCTGGGCGCTGAACAGACCGTCGCCGCGCCCGCATCGGATTTCATCACCCCGGCCCCCGGCGCCGTCATTCGCGCCTATGCGAAAGGCCGCAACGAAGGCATCGACATCGCCGCCGCCGCCGGAACCCCGGTCAAGGCCGCCGCCGCAGGCACCGTCGCCGCGATCACCAAAAACCAGCAGGGCATTCCCATCATCGTCATTCGCCACGAGGGGAGCCTGCTCACCGTCTACACGCAGATTGACGGTGTGAGTGTGGCCAAGGGCGACAGCGTACGTCAGGGGCAGCAAATCGCCACCGTCCGCGCCGATGACCCCAGCTTCCTGCATTTCGAGATCCGCGATGGCCTCGATAGCGTCGATCCAGCGATTTACCTGAACATCTGAGGACCGGTTGTGCAGTCTAAAGCTGCACACCCCGGCGACCGGCGAGATCGGTGAAATATTGCCACGCCACCCGGCCCGACCGCGCGCCGCGCGTGGCCTGCCATTCGATCGCCTCGGCCCGCAGGGTGGCATCGTCGATCTCGACCCCGTGGGCGTCGCAATAGCCCCGGATCATGGCGAGATATTCGTCCTGATCGCAGGGGTGGAAGCCCAGCCACAGACCAAAGCGATCCGACAGCGACACTTTCTCCTCGACTGCCTCGCCCGGATTGATCGCGGTGGAGCGTTCGTTTTCGATCATGTCGCGCGGCATCAGGTGCCGCCGGTTCGACGTGGCATAGAGGATCACGTTCTCGGGTCGCCCTTCGATCCCGCCATCCAGCACGGCCTTGAGGCTCTTGTAGTGCTGGTCATCGTGCGAGAACGACAGGTCATCGCAAAACAGGACAAACCGCGCAGGCGCGCCGCGCAGCAGGTCCAGAAGCCGCCCGATGGACGGCAAATCCTCGCGCTGCACCTCCACGATCTTGAGCGGCAGACCCTCACCCGCAACCGCGCCGTGCACGGCTTTCACAAGGCTCGACTTGCCCATCCCCCGGCTCCCCCAGAGGAGCGCGTTGTTGGCAGGCAGCCCCATGGCGAATTGGCGGGTGTTTTCCAGCAACGTGTCCCGCGACCGGTTGATGCCCACCAGCAGGTCCAGATCGATACGCGCCACGCGGGCGACGGGCTTCAGGACGTCCGGGTCGGCCTGCCACAGGAACGCTTCGGCCGCCGCCCAATCTGGCGCCGTGGCAGCCGGTGGGGCCATCCGCTCCAGCGCCTCGGCGATGCGACCTAACGCGTCGTCATTCACGGTTTCGCGCTCTCTTCGTCGGCGACTTCGTCTTCTTCGTCATCCTCGAACCAGAGCCCTTCGGCGCGCAGCTTGGCCTCACGCTTCTTTTCAATGCGCGCGACAAGCTGGATCGAAATCTCGTAAAGGCCGTAGACCGCCACAAAAAGGATGACCTGCGTGATGATATCCGGGGGTGTCACAACCCCGGCGAGGATCAGGATGGCGACGACCGCGTATTTGCGCACCGCGGCCAGACCCTTGGCACTCACCAGACCGGCCTTGCCCAAAAGGGACAGAAGAACTGGCAGTTGGAAACACAGCCCGAACGCCATGATGAAGGTGATCGTCAGCGACAAATATTCCGCGACCGAACCCTGGAAGGTGATGCCTGCCGTGCCTGCATCAACCTCGGTCCCCGTCGCCTCGCCCGTCACGGGCGCGATCTGCTGGAAGTTCAGGAAGAAGTCGAACGCGAGCGGGATCACGACAAAGAACGCAAACGACGCGCCCAGAAGGAACATGAACGGCGACGCGATCAGGAAGGGCAGAAAGGCGCCCTTCTCGGACTTGTAGAGGCCCGGCGCAACAAAGCGCCACAGCTGATAGCTGATCACCGGAAAGGCGAGCGCAAAGCCCCCCAAAAGCGAAATCTTGATCGCAACAAAGAAGCCCTCTTGCAGACGGATCAGGATCAGCCCGCATTCCTGACCGCGCTCGGCCAGCGCGCCGCAGATCGGTTGCGTGAGGAAGTTGAAAATTGGGTTCCAGACCGCAAAGCACAGGAAAATCCCGATGACAAAGGCGATGGCAGACCGGATCAGGCGCGTGCGCAGCTCCGCCAGATGCTCAATGAGCGGCGCACCGGTATCTTCGATCTCGTCGGCCTGGCTCATGCCGCGTCTCCGCTATCTTTGGCTTTGGGTGCAGCTTTCTTGGGCGCAGCTTTCTTGGCGGACGCTTTCTTTGGGGCTGCCTTGGTCGCCGTCGTTTTGGCCTGTGCTTTCTTGGCAGTGGTGGTCTTTGCCGCCGTTGTCTTTGCGGCCGTCTTCTTGGCCGCCGTCTTCTTCGCAGGCGCGGCCGGAGTGTCCGCCTTGGGCGCATCTGCCGTAGCCTCTGCAACCTCCGCGGCTTTCTTGGCTGCCTCGCGAGCCTTGGTGGCCTCTTGGATCTTGCGGGCCGCCTCGGCGCGCTCTTGCGCCAGCTTCGCCGTCTCAGGCCCCATCGCCTTGGCCTGTTTGCCCGGCTCCCACTTGTCGAACTGGTCGGCTGCGTCTTTCAGCGCGTCCATGCCCAGATTGCGCGGGTTCGCGATCCCCTTGAGGTCCTTGGCGATATCGCCCGCGCCCGAGGCATCGGCGGCCTCGTTCATGGCGCTGGAAAATTCGCGCGCCATGCGACGAACCTTGGCCGTCATCTTGCCCAGTGCCTGAAACATCACGGGCAGGTCCTTTGGACCCACCACGATCAGCGCCACGACCCCGATCAGGATCAGTTCACTCCACCCCATCTAGGCGGTCTCCCCCGGTTCAGGTGGCCGTCTCAGGCTTTGTCTTTTTCGTCTTCGGGTGTCACGTCGCGTGCAACCTCGGCATCGGCGGCCTCAAGCTCTTCCTTGCCCTCTTGGACACCCTTCTTAAAGCTGGTGATGCCTTTGCCCACCTCGCCCATGAGGCTGCTGATCTTGCCGCGGCCAAAGAGGACCAACACGACAACTGCGATCAGAAGCCAACCGACGGGGGGGATATTCGTGACGAAAAGTGCGTTCATGGTTCCATTCTCCCAATTCGCAGCCGCGCGCCCTTGGCCGGTCTGCGTCAATCTCAGGTCCGCTAGATACGCCTCCACCGCGCCCTGTGAAAGGCCGAGGCCCTTAAAAACAGGTGGGAACCCGGCCTCCGCGTCGCTTTTTCTGACAGAAAGCTGTCAACTGCCAGGTTTGTGTCAGTTTTGGTGTGCGAGCCTGACCTCTCACCCGCCTACGCAAGGAGAATCGTTATGGCCCAAACCCAATCCACCGCCTGCGCAGAAATCGTCTCGTTCCGCCTGATCGACGGCGCCGACCCGGCCGCATTTCTCGATGCCGCCGCCGCCACGCGCGCCGTCCTTGAGGCCTTTGGCGGCTGCCGCGCGCGTTACCTGACGCGGGGCGATGACGGCACATGGACGGACATTGTGATCTGGACAGACCGCGCGACCGCCTTGGCCGCCGCGCAGCACGTGGTCAAAGACCCCGCCTTCGCACCGTTCGGGGCCATGATTGACGGGCCAAGCGTCACCATGGGCCACGCCGACATCCTCTGGCAGATGGGCTAGGCCCGGTCTAAGCTGCGCCCCATGCGCCGCACCGACCGCCTGTTCGAACTGATCCAGATCCTGCGCGACGGGCGTTTGCACCGCGCGCAGGACATGGCCGATCGTTTGGGCGTGTCGATCCGCACCGTCTATCGCGACATGGAAACTCTCGCAGCGTCCGGTGTGCCCGTCGAAGGCGAGCGCGGCGTGGGTTACATGATCACTGCGCAGATCACCCTTCCGCCACTGAACCTGACCAAGACCGAGTTGGAGGCCCTGCATCTGGGCATGGCCGTCGTGGGAGAGGCCGCCGATGAAGAGCTGCAGCAAGCCGCCAAATCGCTTTCGGCCAAGATCGACGCGGTCCTGCCCGAAGACCGATCCGCCCCGCCAACGGGCTGGGGGTTCGCGGTCTATCCGTTCAAGGACGCAGCCTACGGGTTTCAGCACATGCCCTCCCTCCGCGGGGCCATCCGCGCCCGCCAGAAGGTCGAGATCACGTACCAATCCTTGGACGGTGGCCAAAGCACGCGCACGATCCGGCCCCTGCAATTGGAATATTGGGGACGGGTCTGGACCGTGACCTCATGGTGCGAAATGCGCCAGGATTTCCGCGTTTTCCGTGTGGACAAGATCCTCGACCTGCGCCTGCTGCCTGCGATGTTTGTGGAGGAGCAGGGAAAGACCCTGATCGACTACCTTGAGACTTTGGACGCGTCATAGGCTGCGCGCCTTGTTCCTTCCAGCGGACGACCTGACCCGTTAGCGTTGCAGCGTGAGGGCAAGGAAGGACGGGCCTATGATATCTTATGTCTGTATCGGCGTTGACGACATGGCGGCAGCCGAACGGTTCTATACCGCGTTCCTGCCCGAGTTGGGGTATCAGCTGTCCTATTACCACGGGGATCTGAGCTTTGACCCGCCAGAGCGGGATCACCCCGGCCCGAGCTTTTACGTCAAGCGCCCCTTTGACGGTGCGCCCGCCCGTTCCGGTAACGGCAACATGGTCGCGTTCGAGGCCCCAAATCAGGCCGAGGTGCGGCGTCTGCACGCCCGCGCCCTAGAGGCGGGCGGCACGGATGAGGGCGCACCGGGATTTCGCGCGGACTATGATGCAGACTTCTTTGTCAGCTACCTGCGCGACCCACAGGGCAACAAGATCGCCCTTTATTCGGTAAACCCCGCCGACCCCACGCGCGACAGCTAGGGTCAGGCGCGGGCGAACACCTTGCAATGCCTGCGCGGGATCGTGACGAAAAAGGGCGTGTCCGGGCGCGGCAGGAACACACCGGGGACAGAGGCGGCAAGGACCGTTCCGTCATCGAGTTTGAAATCAACCAGCGAATAGCGGCCCAGAAACCGCGCCCGGGTCACGACGGAATGGGCGGGCGCGCCCAAGGCCTCGGTCGGGCGCGGTGCGCCGCCGGGGCGATCGAAATCGATATGCACGTGTTGTGGCCGCACTGCGATGTCAACCCGCGTGCCGTCCTCCAGCCCGGGCGCGAAGAAGGGCCCAAACGGGGTATTGATCAGACCCGCTTCAACAAGCCCCTCGATCACGTTGATATCGCTAAAGAATGCCGCAGCCTCCAGATCCACTGGGTCGTTATAGACGGTATAGGGTGCACCGCGCTGCACGATCCGGCCGTGCCGCATCAAGGCGATCTCATCGCCCATGCGCATTGCCTCCACGGGGTCGTGGGTAACAAGGACGATGGCCGTCCCCTCCTCGCGCAGCACGTCAATCGTCTGATCCCGCACCTCGTCGCGCAGGCGTTCATCCAGCCCGCTGAACGGCTCGTCCAGCAGCATCACCGCAGGCCGGGGCGCAATCGCGCGCGCCAGCGCCACGCGTTGTTGCTCCCCCCCCGATAAGTGATGCGGGTACGCACCTGCCAGATGCGACAGGCCCACACGGCCCAGCAATTCGTCCACCCGGGCGCGTTTGTCAGCGCGGGAGCCCGTCAGGCCATAGGCCACGTTGTCGGTGACCTTGAGATGGGGGAATAGCGCGAAGTCCTGAAACATCAGACCCACGGCGCGCTT
Source organism: Pseudomonadota bacterium (assembly GCA_038527375.1). GTDB lineage: Bacteria > Pseudomonadota > Alphaproteobacteria > Rhodobacterales > Rhodobacteraceae > Shimia_B. Next base: position 37,445 of record JBCBFU010000017.1, read on the forward strand.
TTCGGGCGGCAGGCTGGTGGACGTGTCGCACATCAGCGCACCATCCACGTAGATTGCGCCTGCGTCCTGCTTTTCGACGCCCGCGATCATGCGCAGCGTCGTCGATTTCCCGCAGCCCGACGGCCCCAGAAGGCAGGTCACTTGCCCCGGTCGCAAGCTCAGCGAAACATCATCGACGGCCAGCGCATCGCCAAAGCGACGCGACAGGTTGCGCACCTCCAACCGGGGCGGGATATCCTGTGATGGCGCGGCGGTCGGGGTCACTGCGGCGGGGCTCCTGACTAAATCAGTCGGGGATTAGCAGCCCCCCGGCCCGCCTGCAACGGCTCAACAGCAGGCGGCGCCGGCGGAGGCCTCATCCTCGAACGGCGATCCCGCGCCGCAGCCTTCAAAGATGCCGTAATGGGTGTCGAAATTGCCGATGAACTCGAAATGCGGGGCAAGCCGCGTGTCGGCCAGCATCTTCCACGTGTTGCCACAGACCGGGAAGACCTTGCCCGCCTCGATCACGTGGTGCCCGTCGAGCGTGAACACGGCCTCAGACCCCGGGATGGTGCCCTTGTAGATCACGGCCTGACCGTAGTCCTCGCAGTCGCGCTCCAGGCCCTCCAGCTTCCACAGCCGGTAGGTGGCCGAGGTGAAGGTGAGCGGTTTAACCCGTTCTTCCAAAACGGGGTTTTCGATCGTCAGCGGGCGGTGCGTCACGAGACGCGGGTCGCCAAAGCCCGCATCCTTGGCCAGTCCGACAAAATCGTTCCAGTAGAGCGCGCCTGACAGGCATTCGCCATAAAGCACCTCGTCCGCAGCCAGCTCTGCCGGCATCCGGCGGTCAGCATAGACATCGCTGAAGTACATCTCGCCACCGGGTTTCAGCAGATCATAGACGCCTTTGAGAACGGCGGCCTTGTCCTGCGCGAGGTTGATCACGCAGTTCGACACGATCACGTCGAATGACCCGGGCTCCAGCGGCAGATCGCCAAGCTTCTCGATATACCCCTTATGAAACTCCGTGTTCACACGGCTCAGGCCAAAGGCCTCGCGGTGAAACCCCTGATGGGCGCGCGCCACGTCGAGCTGTTCGTCCGTCATGTCGACGCCCACGACCAGCCCCTCGTCACCGACCAGAGCACTCAACGCATAGACATCGCGCCCCGCGCCGCAGCCCAAATCAAGGATTCGCGCGCCTTCCAGCGCGTCCGGCGCGATCAGACCGCAGCCGTAGTAACGCATCAGCACGTCATCATGGACCTTTGACAGAAGCGCCTTGAGCCATAGCGGCATCTCGTCAGGCGTACAGCACGCGTTCGTCTGCAAATCCGCAGAAGATTGGAGGACCTTACCGTAATAATCCTGAATGACTTCGTGCTTCATAAGGCTCTCCCGTGCTGTCGTTGCGGTCCGGGCTAACCCGCCACCGGGGCTGCGACAATCGGGCATGTCCAAGTGTCACAGGGATGTGACAAACGCGCGCGCATCAGCCCCTATTCGGTGAGCGTGTACTCCGCCTCTGCCACCACCCGCCCGTTGACCTGAACGGCGAGCGATTGCGGCCCGGGATAGAGGCGGAACGTGGTGGCGTTGCCCTTAAACCGATGGCGTTTCACGATTTTCAGAGGTTTGCCGGGCCCCACGGCTGCGTCCTTCATCTTGAACACCTTGGGCGCGGTGTCTCTGTTCGCCTTTAGGAAATGCATCGCGTAGTCCACGATCACCGGCACGTCTTCCTCGCTGGTGAGCGTGAGCGTGATCTCCATGACCTCGCCGATCTGGACCGTGGTTGGTGTCAGCGTCAACGCCTCGACCGCCACGGGCGCATCGGCGCGATAGCCCAGATGCGCCATGGCGCCGGGATGTCCGTCCTTGATCAGGGTCCGCAGCGCATGCCGCGACATCCAATCGAGTTCCTTGGCGCTCTGACGTCCTTCGGCCCGCCACGCGTCGAGCCGCGCAATCACGGCGTCCGGGTCGCGTTTTGCGATGTCGTTCAGGTGGTTGGCCACTGACCGCGTCACATACCGCGTCGGATCAGCATGGAGCGCATCCAGCAAGGGCAGTGGCGCCATGGGATCAAGCGTGATCCGCTTGGCCCAAGGCAGCGTGGGGCGTGTCCCCTCGCTCACCAATCGGCGCACGTGATAGTTTTTGTCCTTGGCCCATATCCGCAGGCGGGCCATCGTCTCCTCGGGCCAGCGGTTTAGGAACGGGCGGATATAGAATTCCATGCTGAACCGCTGGGTGGCTGCGTGCAGCAGGTCGAGCGCGCGGTCGCGATGACCCTCCAGCCCGTGGCGCACGGCAAGGATGCCCGGCACCGCGTGGATGAAGTGGCCGAAGTCATCGTCCTTGAGCGTTGGGTCCAAGGCGGGCGGCATGGCGGCCTCAAGTTGATCCGCCATTTCATTGAAATCAGACGACAAATGCGGCTCGAGGCAATCGGCGATCCACTCCAGCCGCTCCAGCAATTCGCGCCCTTCCAGACCCGCCACAACCTGCGCATGGAAGGCGTCTCGCGGGAAGCCCGGCAGCACGGCGAATTCATCCGCAAGGGTGCCAAGGCTGCCTGCGTTGAACAGGTGGTCTTTGAGGGAAAATCGGTCTTCTGCCAACGTCAGTCCTCCATTTGGAAGGGCATCCCCCGTCCGCGGGTGGGGGAGTATCCCCCGCCCGAGGGGGCGGTCGGGGGATGTCCGGCGGTTCCCGCCGGACGAGAGCAATCACAGGCTCGTGCCGAAACCCTTAAATCGTCGCGACCGTCGCCCCGCCATCAAGCAGGATATTCTGCCCCACGATGAAGCCGGCGTGCTGCGAACACAAGAACGCGCACATGGCGCCGAACTCTTCGGCCGTCCCGTAGCGGCGGGCGGGGATCGTCGCCTCGCGCTGCGCCTTGGCGTCTTCCATCGAAATGTTTTGCTGACGGCTGACCCCGCTGTCGAGCGACACCGCCCGATCGGTTGCGTGAATACCCGGCAGCAGGTTGTTGATCGTCACCCCATGGGGCGCAACCTGACGCGAGGTCCCGGCCACATAGCCCGTCAGACCTGTGCGCGCGGCGTTCGACAGACCCAAGACCGGGATCGGCGCCTTCACCGATTGGCTCGTGATATTCACCACCCGGCCCCAACCGCGATCCATCATCTTGGGCACGAGCGTCGTCATCAACGCGATAGGCGCCAGCATGTTGGCATCCAGTGCCGCGATGAAATCCTCGCGCCCCCAATCGGACCACATGCCAGGCGGCGGGCCGCCGGCGTTGTTCACGAGGATGTCGAGATCGCCCGCGGCCTCCAGCACCTCGGCACGTCCGTCATCCGTGGTGATATCGGCGGCAATTGCGGTCACAGAGACACCAAGCGCACGCAGGTCGTCCGCGGTGGCCTCCAGCGCCTCGGCCCCGCGGGCGTTGATCACCAGATCCACTCCGGCCTCGGCCAGTGCCACGGCGCAGCCGCGACCCAACCCCTTTGACGACGCACATACCAGTGCCCGTTTGCCCTTGATGCCCAAATCCATGGCGGTCTCCTCCCATGCGTTAGAACCCGCCTAGCACCCGCAAGCGCGCCCCACAACACGCCGACAAATCGCACCGCTTCGGCCCCACCCGCGCCGCAATTCCGGTCTATGTGTTCACCCGTGATTTGTAGCCAGTAACGATTGGACATACGGTGTTTATGATGACCCCGCCTGCCCCGCCCCCCACAGACCGCACCGCACAGGACCTTCCTGTCTACCTCGCCGATGAGGTGACAGTGACGAACGGCGTGAACTTCGAGGACCCGATGTCCTTTGCCGACGAACTGGTGCTCGACGATATCTACGAAGTGAACAAGCACGCCACGACCCGCACCCTGCGCGTCACGGCGGAGGGTGACGCGCTAACCATCGCCAAGGGCGGTGACATGGGCACACCCGGCGCGCTGATCGCGGTGGACAGCGCGGTGACGCTCATGTCGCCCGATGGTGCGACGCTCGAGGCGCTCGTGATGGTCGAGGTCGAAGATGGCGACGCGGTAGAGGTCTATGTGCTGCCACTTGCCCATATGCCGCCGCGCACGCAATACCGGCTGGTGGGCGTGGATACCGACAATCCCCGCCGCCGCTTTGCCGAAGCCGCCTGCGTTGCCTTTACCCGCGGTACGCACATCACGCTGGCCTCGGGCGAGCAGCGCAAGATCGAGGATCTGGAAGTCGGCGACCGCGTGCTGACCCGCGACGATGGTCCGCAAGAGGTCCGCTGGATCGGCCAGAACACCCGCCGGGCCGTGGGGGACTTTGCGCCCGTCCTGATCCGGCGCGGCACGCTGAACAACGAAAACGATCTGATCGTGTCCCCAGACCACCGGTTGTTCATCTATCAACGCGATGACGCCATCGGCGCGGGTCGGTCCGAGGTCCTGGTCAAGGTCCGCCACCTGATCAATGACGACACGGTGGTCCGTTTGGAAGGCGGGTTTGTGGACTATTTCCAGCTGCTCTTTGACAGCCACCAGATCATCTATGCCGAAGGCATTGCAGCCGAAAGCCTGCTCGTCGATCCCCGCACACGGCCCGCCCTGCCGGAGGAGGTCGAGGCCGACATGTCAGCCCATATCGACCGCCACCACAACGCGTTCGAGATCGAGGGCACGCTCCTCGATGGGGACGCCGTCGAAAAGCTGCGCAAGGCGTCGGCGCGCTAGCGGCGCCCGTTAGTATTGGGCACCGCAAAAGCCCGCTGGGAGCCGATGGGTTGTCTGCGCGCCAAATCGGGGTAAACCGGGGACATGCTGGACAACACGCCCTCCCTTCCGCCTGAAATTGCCCGTCGCCGGACCTTTGCGATCATCTCGCACCCGGACGCGGGCAAGACGACGCTGACCGAAAAGTTTCTTTTGTATGGTGGCGCCATCCAGATGGCCGGACAGGTGCGGGCGAAAGGCGAAGCGCGGCGCACGCGGTCGGATTTCATGCAGATGGAAAAGGACCGCGGGATTTCCGTGTCCGCCTCGGCGATGTCGTTCGATTACATGAGTGAAAACAGGGATTTCCGGTTCAATCTTGTGGACACACCCGGCCACTCGGATTTCTCGGAAGACACCTATCGCACGCTCACTGCAGTGGATGCTGCGGTCATGGTGATCGATGGGGCCAAGGGCGTGGAAAGCCAGACGCAAAAACTGTTTGAAGTCTGCAGGTTGCGCGATCTTCCTATCCTCACCTTCTGCAACAAGATGGACCGCGAAAGCCGCGACACGTTCGAGATCATTGACGAGATTCAGGAGAACCTCGCCATCGACGTGACCCCTGCGGCATGGCCCATCGGGCGCGGGCGCGAGTTTGTCGGGACCTATGATCTGCTGCGCGACCGGCTGCTCTTGATGGATCGCGCCGATCGCAACACCGTCGCGGAAACCATTGAAATCAATGGGCTTGATGATCCCGCGCTCGAGGAACATGTCCCTGCCGACCTGTTGGAGACGTTCCTTGAAGAGATCGAGATGGCGCGCGAGCTTTTGCCTCCCATGGATCCCAAAGCCCTGCTGGAGGGGACGCTGACGCCGATCTGGTTCGGGTCGGCTATCAACTCCTTCGGTGTCAAGGAATTGATGGACGGCATCGCAACCTATGGGCCGGAACCGCAACCGCAGAGCGCGCAGCCGCGCCAGATTTCCCCTGAGGAAACAAAGGTTTCCGGCTTTGTCTTCAAAGTTCAGGCGAACATGGACCCCAAGCACCGCGACCGCGTGGCGTTCGTGCGCATGGCGTCGGGGCATTTCAAACGGGGTATGAAGCTGACCCATGTGCGGACCAAGAAGCCCATGGCGGTATCGAACCCGGTCCTCTTCCTCGCGTCGGACCGCGAATTGGCCGAAGAGGCGTGGGCAGGTGACATCATGGGCATCCCCAACCACGGACAGCTGCGCATCGGTGACACCCTGACCGAAGGCGAGGCGCTGCGCGTCACGGGCATCCCGAGCTTCGCGCCAGAGTTGCTGCAGAATGTGCGCGCGGGCGATCCGCTCAAGGCCAAGCATTTGGAAAAGGCCCTCATGCAATTCGCCGAGGAAGGCGCGGCCAAGGTATTCAAGCCGATGATCGGGTCGGGCTTTATCGTGGGCGTGGTCGGCGCCCTCCAGTTCGAGGTCTTGGCCAGCCGGATCGAGTTGGAATACGGCCTGCCCGTCCGGTTCGAGCCGTCGCAATTCACCTCAGCGCGCTGGGTTCACGGCCCCAAGCCCAAGGTCGACGCCTTTGCGCAGTCCAACAAACAGCACATGGCCAGCGACAATGATGGCGACATGGTCTTCCTGACGCGGTTACAATGGGACATCGACAGGGTTGAGCGGGACTTCCCCGATCTGCGACTGTCCGCAACCAAAGAGATGATGGTGGACTGATGGTGGATCGCCGCCTTCTGACATTCCCGGGCGGTCTGAACGCCCTGCGTCGGTTAGGTGCGATCCGCAAACACCCGTTTTCCGAGGCTGCAACCGCCCTGCCCGCGACGGATTGCGATTTTGGCCCGTTCAAGGAAACGCTGACGGCGGCCCCCGTGGACCGGATCGATCCGCGGGACCATGTGCACAACAAATCGCAGGAATTGGCCGCCGAATTCGAGGGGCAACCACGCCTTCTCCATCTGCATGGCCTGTGCATCGCGATGCTGCGCCACGATGATCCCCCGGACGAGGCGGCGACCCTGTTCTTGCGCATGTGGGAGGAAGAGGCGGAATTCCTGATCCGCAATCTGACGCATCGCTGGAAAATTTCGGCCATCGCGACATTCCGCGATTGCGGCACGACGGAAAGCCAGCGGCGCGTCGGCCTCGCGCTCGCGCTGTTTTTCAACATGATCAAGCTTTACGAGAGCGAGCGACTGTATTCCGGGCGACGACCTGCGGTGCCCTTCGCGCTCAAGAACCGCAAGCCCTATGACATCGCTCTGGATATGGGGTCGTTCTCGGTCGCGGGCGGCGATCTGGACCGGAACCTGATGCTCTATCTTTGGGAGGATTGCCACGTCGCCGACCCGGTGATCCGACCGCTGGCCATCCATCTGCTCAATGTGTTCAACGCCGAACGGCGTACGGTGTTCAGGCGGCTCAAAACCATGCGGGGGCGCGTGGAGGCGTCGAAGAAAAAGAAAGAAGCCTCTGGCGATCCGGGGTGATGTTATACTATTACATCCTTAACGCCGTGAGAGGAGACCGCAATGACCCCGCGTTTTGGCCCGAGCCTTGGCCCGACCCTTGGACTGACCACCGCCCTTTTGCTGGCCCTCGCCGCGCCGGTCTATGCCAGCGATGACCACGATCACGACCATGATCATGACCACGCCGAAGAGGCCGCCGACACCGATGATCACGTGTCGGAAATCGGGGATTTGCGGGTGATCCATGGCTGGGCACCGGCAGTGAGCGGGGACGTGGCTACGGTCTATTTCGACATCGAAGTGGGCGAAACGGCGGTCGTGATGGGCGCCCCCGAAAGCGACATCGCCGAACATGCCCATGTCATGGGCGCGCCGATCAAAGCGGGCGGGGAGCCTGTTGAACTCGGCAGTTTTCCGCTATCCGCCGAACAGGAATTTATTCTTGGGCCGGAAAGCGTTTATATCGCCCTTGAGGGCCTGACCGAACCGCTGGTCGAAGGCGAGGAGTTCGAAATTGAAGTCACCTTTGAACCTGTCGGCACGCTTCACGTCAATGTGGAGGTCACGAAGGCAGGCAGCACGCAACATCCGCACGCTGGGCACAATCACTAGCCTGGGCCTTGCCGCCTGTGCCCTGCCCGCCGCCGCCGATTGGGCGGATCTGAGCGCGGGCATGATCACCGAGAACTTTGATGGCGAAAACTACCACGTCGCAAAGGATTTCCCAGAGACGCTGACCGACGGACAGGCTTACGCGATCGAAGGCTACGTCGTCCCGATCGAGGCGCAGGCCTATATCCAGAGCTTCCTTTTGGTCGAAGACCCCTCCAGTTGCCCCTTCTGCGGGTCGGACCCGTCGATGAGCCCGGCCTTGGAGGTAATGCTCAAGGCGCCGATCCCCGATCTGCCGGAATTCACCTATGTGCGCGTCGAAGGTACGCTGGAATTCGTCAATGATCCCGAGACGTTCCAGCTGTTTCGACTGGTGGGCGCGCGCCCCATGAAGCCCACGACAAACTGATCCGCGTGGCGGTGCGGTGGTGCGTGGGGCGCGGTTTGACGCCACCGGCAAATTTCCCTATATCCACCGCAAGTTAGGCGCACGGCCTAGCACGACGCTGGGCGCGCTGGAATTGCGCCCTTTCAACGGCGGGGCCGCCCCGCAAAGGACGCATGACAAAATTCTCTGATTTGAACCTGGCACCCAAGGTGCTGAAAGCTGTGGCCGATGCAGGCTATGAGGAACCCACCCCGATCCAGGCCGGGGCCATCCCCCCCGCGCTGGAAGGTCAGGACGTTCTGGGGATAGCCCAGACCGGCACCGGCAAAACGGCCAGCTTCACCCTTCCGATGATCACCCGGCTGGCGCGTGGACGCGCCCGCGCGCGGATGCCGCGGTCGCTGGTGCTGTGCCCCACGCGCGAACTGGCCGCGCAGGTGGCCGAAAACTTCGACGCCTATTCCAAATACGTGAAACTGACCAAGGCGCTGCTCATCGGCGGGGTCAGCTTCAAAGAACAGGATCAGCTGATCGACCGGGGTGTGGACGTGTTGATCGCGACGCCCGGGCGTCTTTTGGACCATTTCGAACGCGGCAAGCTGCTGTTGACCGGGATCGAGATCATGGTGGTGGACGAGGCCGACCGGATGCTCGACATGGGGTTCATCCCCGATATCGAACGCATCTTTGGCCTGACGCCATTCACCCGCCAGACGTTGTTCTTCAGCGCGACCATGGCGCCCGAGATCGAGCGCATCACGAACACCTTCCTGAGCGCCCCTGCCAAGATCGAAGTGGCGCGTGCAGCGACGACCAACAAGAACATCACCCAGGGCGTGGTCATGTTCAAAGCCTCCCGTCGGGACCGCGAGGGCAGCGAGAAACGCAAGCTTCTGCGCGCCATGATCGACGGCGAAGGCGAGGGGTGCACCAACGCGATCATCTTCTGCAACCGCAAGACAGATGTGGATATCACCGCGAAATCGCTCAAGAAATATGGCTATAACGCCGCCGCGATCCACGGCGATCTGGACCAATCCCACCGGATGCGCACCTTGGACGGCTTCCGCGACGGGACGCTGCAATTCCTCGTGGCCTCCGACGTGGCGGCGCGCGGCCTCGATATCCCGAATGTGAGCCACGTGTTCAACTTTGACGTCCCCGGCCATGCCGAAGACTACGTCCACCGCATCGGGCGGACGGGTCGCGCGGGCCGTACCGGGACCGCGATGATGATCTGCGTGCCGCGGGACGAAAAGAACCTCGGCGATATTGAACGGCTGGTGGAAGAAGAAATTCCGCGGTTGGACAACCCGCTGGGCAAAGGTGCCGCACCGCAGACCGAGGCCGGGGATACACCCAGTCCGGAGACCGAGGACAAACCAAAACGCAGCCGGTCGCGCAGCCGTAGCCGCAGCAAGGCGTCCGAGGATACCGCACCTGCTTCAGAAGCCACGACCGAAGCGGCCCCTGCCCCGACGTCAGAGAAGAGCGAGCCGCGCGATGATCGCCGTTCCTCCAGCCGGTCGCGCGGGCGCGGCGGGCGTGGCCGTGGGCGCGATGACGGCGGACCGTCGCCCCTGGGCATGGGCGATCACCTGCCCGGGTTCATTGCGATGAGCTTTGCCGAGCGGATGGGCACGCCTGCAGACGTTGCCGAGGACGCACCCGTGACCGAGGACACCGCGCCCCCACCTGCAGAAGAGGTTGGCGACGCCGCTCCGTCCGAAGAGACGGGCGAGACCACCGAAAGCTAAGGTGACGCAAGAGACAAAGAAGGCCCCGGATAACCTCCGGGGCCTTTTGCTTTGGCGGTGGTGGCTTGGCCCTGCTTTACCCCAGGCGGCTGACCACGATCGAAACCTCGGGCTTTTTACCGATTTCCGAATTGGCAGAGTTGCGCGTGATGCGGCGCATCTCCTCCTCCAACCGGTCATCGTCGCGCAGGGTCTTGGCCGAGGCGCGCATGAGGAACTGGTTCAGGTCCTCCTCCAACACATCGGCGAGTGGCGCGCCGGAGGTCCCGGTTTCCGCCAGGCCCATGATCTCGACCCAGGGTTCGCCGACAGGCTCGTCCTCCTCAAGAATGACCGACACCATCACGTGCCCGTTCAGCGCCATGCGCATGCGGTCGCGGATCACGCCATCCAGCGCCCCAACCTTGACCGAGCCATCCAGATAGGTGCGGCCCGTCTCCACGTAATCCACGACCTTGGGCGCGTTGCCCGCCAGATCGAGCATCGTGCCGTTCACCGCCACGATGCTGGGCAGGCCCTTGGCCTCTCCCAATTTCGCGTGCTGGCGCAGGTGGCGGTGTTCGCCATGCATCGGGACGAGGATTTGCGGGTGGATCAGGTCGTGCATCCGCTCCAGATCTGGGCGGTTAGCATGGCCGGACACGTGGTAGAGGCCCGAGCTGTCATCGACCACGTCCACACCCATCTCGGAGAAGGCGTTGATGATGCGGATCACGCCGCGTTCGTTGCCCGGAATCGTCTTGGAGGAAAAGAGGAACAGGTCCCCTTCTTTCATCGACAACCCGCGGTATTTGCCGTTGGCAAGTTGGGCCGAGGCCGCGCGGCGTTCGCCTTGGCTGCCGGTGACCAGCAGCATCAGGTTTTCGCGCGGGATATTCGTCGCATCCTCTGCGGTGACGGTCTTGGGGAAATCGGTCAGGACGCCGGTCTCCAAGCCCGCCTCGACCATCCGGCGCATTGCCCGGCCCAGAAGGCAGATCGAGCGGCCCGCGCGTTCGCCGGCCTCGGCCAGGGTCTTCACCCGCGCGATGTTAGAGGCAAAGGTGGTCGCCACGACCATGCCCTCGGCCTCTTTCACCAGTGTTTCGATCTCTGGGCCCACGGTCGCCTCGGACCGGCCTTCAGCGAGCGAGAAGACGTTTGTGCTGTCACAGACCAGCGCCTTGATCCCGGTCTTGCCGATCTGCTCGTAGAGCGCTGGATCAAACGCCTCGCCCACGCCCGGGGTCTCGTCGATCTTGAAGTCCCCGGTGTGAAGGACCTTGCCCCCCGCCGTTTCGATCAGCAGAGCGGCACTTTCAGGGATCGAGTGGCTGATGGGCACGAAAGACACGTCAAACGGGCCTGCCTTGATCACCTCGGGATAGGCAGAGGCCGTTGTGACCGCGTCCGGCCCGATGCCGTATTCGTCCAGCTTGCGCCGGGCGATGTTGGCCGTGAAGGCGCGTGCGAAGACGGGCGCGCCCAACCGTTCAAACAGGTGGCCCACGGCGCCGACGTGATCCTCGTGCGCATGGGTGATGAAAATGCCGTCGATCCGGTCGCGGCGTTCTTCCAGCCACGTGATATCGGGCAGGATCAGGTCCACGCCTGGGGTGCCGTCCATATCGGGGAAGGTCACGCCCAGGTCGACCACGATCAGGCGTTCCTGATCGGCGGGGCCGTAGCCATAGACGTAACAGTTCATCCCCACCTCTCCGGCGCCGCCGAGAGGCATGTAAATCAGTCTGTTGCTGCTCATTCTTATCCTTTGTTCACCGCATGGATCACAGTTAGCCCATGCATGGTGAGATCATCTTCGAAGGCATCAAATAGCGCCTCTGCCCCTTCGAACAACGGGGCAAGGCCGCCTGTGGCGATGACCTTCATGTCCTGTCCGCGTTCAGCTTTGATCCGCGCGCAGATTTCCTTGATGAGGCCCACATAGCCCCAGAAGACGCCTGATTGCATACAGGCCACTGTATTGGTCCCAACGACGCGTTGGGGTTTCGAGATATCAACATGGGGCAGCGCCGCGGCGGCGTTGTGTAGCGCCTCGAGGCTCAGGTTCACGCCGGGCGCGATCACGCCGCCCACATAGGCCCCGTCTGTGTCCACCACATCGAAGGTGGTCGCCGTGCCGAAGTCCACGACGATCAGGTTGCCGCCATAGAGATCGTAGGCCCCCGCCGTGTTTACAAGGCGGTCGGGGCCAACAATCGTCCCTTCGTCCACGCGGGGATCGACCGGCAGGGCGCATTCGGGTTTGCCCACGACCCAAGGCCGCGTGTTGAAATAGCGATCGGCAAAGACGCGCAGATTGAAGACCACGCGGGGCACAGTGGACGAGACGATAACCTCGTCGATGTTGGCTTCGACCTCGTTGAAGGTCATCAGCGTTTTCAGCCAGACCCAGTATTGGTCCGCTGTCCGCTGGTGTTCGGTCGACGTGCGCCATTTCGCGATGAATTCGCTGCCATCCCAGATCGAGAAGACAGTATTCGTGTTGCCGCAATCGATGCACAAGAGCATGGGCGCACCCCTAGAAGTAAACGTCGGCAGCAGGGATCGTCATGCGGCCTTTTGCGGTGGATAGGACAAGCTGGCCATCCATGTCGATGGTCTCAAACGTCCCATGGTGTTCGTCGCGGGTGGTGCGGGCGCGAATGGGCTCTCCCAGCTTCGCCGCGCGGGCGAGCCACGCGGTGCGGATGGGCTCGAACCCGTAGGTCTGGAATTGCGTCTCCCACGCCGCGTAGGCGGTGGCAAGCAGGTCGAGCACCTCCTCGGGCGATGCGTCGGACCCGAGTGTCACGGGGGCGGTCGCGCCCTCCTCAACCTCTGCGGCACCGGGGGCCTCGCTCAAATTGATGCCCACGCCGATCGCCAGCCGTCCAGGGGGCAGGCTTTCCAGAAGGATGCCCGCGACCTTGCCCCCGTTCAGGAGCACATCATTGGGCCATTTCAGCCCAAGGCCCTCGCGGATGCCCAGACTTTGGAACGTATCGTAGAGCGCGAGTGAGGTGGTGAAGGACCTCAGCGCCGCCTGCGCGGGGTCTGGCGCATCAAGGACGAGCGTGGCCGCAAAGTTGCCCTTGGGGTGCTTCCATTCCCTGCCCCGGCGTCCCCGAGCCGCCGTCTGATCGAGCGCGAGGATCCATGTGGGTCCGGTCAGATCCGGCGCGCGGCGCGCGGCCTCGAGCATCGTGGAATCGGTGGATGGGAGGACGATTTTCTGCACGCTAGACCTTCGTACCTAGGGCGGCCCGCGACCCTGGGTGGGGGCGAAAGCCCCCTCCCGTGGGGAGGGTCGGGGGCTGCCCGGCGGTGCCGCCGGGCGTACCAATTAGTTGACCAGCGACGCCGCAGCCAGTTCCGCCACGCCTTCGATGCCAAAGAGGTTCACGATACCCAGAACCATCACCGCGGCCCCGGCCACGAGGAAGCCCCACAGCACCGGCGAATTCGGCGTGTCGAGGTCGTCGACCTCTTCCCCGAAATACATGAAGTAGACGATCCGCAGGTAGTAGAATGCCCCGATCACCGACGCGATCACACCGGCGACGGCAAGCCACGCCAGACCGGCCTCATAAGCGGCTTGCAGCACGTAGAGCTTGCCGATGAAGCCCACGAGCGGCGGCACACCTGCCAGCGAGAACATGATGATCAGCAGCGCGAGCGCCCGCAGCGGATCGCGCTTGGAATACATCTGCAGGGCGCGGATATCCGGGTTCAGGTTCCCGTCCTTCTCCATCCCAAGGATGAAGGCAAAGGCGGCCACGTTCATCGTCACGTAGATGGCCATGTAGACCAGCATCGCCTGCACCCCGAAGGCCGTGCCGGAGGCGAGCCCCATCAGCGCAAAGCCCATGTGTGCGATCGACGAATAGGCCATGAGGCGTTTGATGTTCGTCTGCCCGATGGCGGCGATGGCGCCGAGGAACATCGACACCACCGACAGCGCGGCAATCACCTGCTGCCAGTCGCCCACGGCACCGCCAAAGGCGTCATGCACCACGCGCGCAAACAGGGCCATGGCCGCGACCTTGGGCGCAGTGGCGAAGAAGGCCGTGACAGGCGCGGGCGAGCCTTCGTAGACGTCGGGCGTCCACATGTGGAACGGCGCGGCAGAAACCTTGAACGCCAGACCCGCGCTCAGGAACACGAGGCCAAAGAGCAGACCCAGCGACAGATCACCCTGGGCCGTTTCGATGATGCCCGAGAACAGCGTCGTGCCTGCATAGCCGTAGGTCAGCGAGGCCCCATAGAGCAGCAGACCAGAGGACAGCGCACCCAGTACGAAGTACTTCAGACCGGCCTCGGTCGATTTCACACTGTCACGACGCAGCGAGGCCACGACGTAGAGCGATAGCGACTGAAGCTCGAGCCCCATGTAGAGTGCCATGAGGTCGCCCGCAGAAACCATCATCATCATGCCCACAACCGCCAGCGCGACCAGAAGCGGGTATTCAAAGCGAAGCAGGTCCCGGCGCGCCATGTAGTCCCGGCTCATCAAGAGGACAGCGGCAGAGGCCAGAAGGATCATAACCTTGGCAAAACGCGCGAAGGCGTCGTCGACGAACATGCCGCCAAAGGCAATGTCAGTCCCCTCGCCCGTCAGTGCGATCAGGCCCGCCAGCACCACGAAGACTGCCGTGGTGGCATAGGTCGCCATGGAAGCCATGCTATCCTTGCCCGTGTAGACGATACCGATCAGCGCCAGCATCGCGTAGGCGGCCAGCAAAACCTCGGGCAGGATGACAGACAGGTCGGAAGCGATCATGGCGCCCTCTCTCAGTTCGATGCCACGGCGGTGTCGGCGGTGATGCCGTAGGCCGCAACAGCGTTGTCATATTGATCGACCAGCGCGGCCACGGACGGCCCGATGATGTCGAGGATCAGCGCGGGGTAGACGCCCAAAAGGATCGTCATCACCACCAGCGGCGCAAAGATCGCGCGCTCACGGCTGGTCATGTCGGTGATCGACTTGAGGCTTTCCTTGATCAGCTCACCCATCACGACCCGGCGATAGAGCCAGAGCGCATAGGCCGCCGACAGGATCACACCGGTACAGGCAAAGAGCGCCACCCATGTGTTCACTTGGAAGATGCCCATCAGCGTCAGGAATTCACCCACAAACCCCGAAGTGCCCGGCAGGCCCACATTGGCCATGGTGAAGAGCATGAAGATCAGCGCATAGGCCGGCATCTTGTTCACCAGCCCGCCATAGGCGTCGATCTCGCGCGTGTGCATCCGGTCGTAGATCACGCCCACGCAGAGGAAGAGCGCGCCCGAGATAAAGCCGTGGCTCAGCATCTGGAAGATCGCGCCGTCGATACCTTGCTGGTTCGCCGCGAAGATCCCCATCGTGACGTAGCCCATGTGCGCGACAGAGGAGTAGGCAATCAGCTTCTTCATATCCTCTTGGGCCAGCGCCACGAGCGAGGTGTAGACGATGGCAATCGCGCTCATCCAGAACACCAGAGGGGCGAGCAAGTCGGACGCCACCGGGAACATCGGCAGCGAAAAGCGCAGGAAGCCGTAGCCGCCCAGTTTCAGCAGGATCGCGGCCAGAACGACCGAGCCTGCCGTGGGCGCCTGCACGTGCGCGTCCGGCAGCCAGGTGTGCACCGGCCACATGGGCATCTTGACCGCGAAGGACGCGAAGAAGGCCAGCCACATCAGGGTCTGCGCCCCACCGATGATGTGGATACCGAGGATCGTGAACTCCTCGGACGCGAAGTTGTGGTTGAGCAGTTGGACAATGTCCGATGTGCCCGCATCCACATACATCGCCACCATCGCCACCAGCATCAGGACCGACCCGAGGAAGGTGTAGAGGAAGAACTTGAACGACGCATAGATCCGCGCCGCCCCGCCCCAGATGCCGATGATCAGGAACATCGGGATCAGGCCGGCCTCGAAGAACACATAGAACAGGAAGAGGTCGAGCGCACAGAAGACACCGATCATCAGCGTCTCGAGGATCAGGAAGGCCACCATGTATTCGGTGACGCGGTGCGTGACGTTCCAAGAGGCCGCGATCACCAGCGGCATGGTGAAGGTCGTCAGCAGCACGAACAGCACACTGATCCCGTCCACACCCATCTTGTAGGTCAGACCCAGCAGCCAGTCCCGTTCCTCCACGAACTGGAAGCCCGTGTCGTTGGGGTCAAAGCCAAAGAGCAGGATCAGCGAGACCAGGAACGTCGCGCTGGTCGCAATCATGGCGAGCCATTTGGCGTTCTTCTGCGCGGCCTCGTCATCGCCGCGCAGGAACAGCGCAAGGATCACGGCGGCCAGCGCCGGAATGAACGTGATGATGGAAAGAAGGTTGTCCATCGGATCAGGCTCCCAAAGTCATCCAGGTGATCAGGAGGGCAATCCCGATGACCATGGCAAAAGCGTAGTGGAACAAATACCCGGACTGGGCCCGGTTCACGGCGCGAGTGAAGAACGGCACCACACCCATGGCCAGCCCGTTGATGCCGCCGTCGATGGTGGCACCGTCGCCCTTCTTCCACAGGAAATTCCCGATCCAGCGCGCGGGCCGCACAAAGATGAAGTCGTAGAGTTCATCAAAGTACCACTTGTTGAGCAGGAAGTTGTACAGCGGACGCTGTTGTTCGGCGAGGATACCGGGCAGCTCGGGCCGGCGGATATACATGTGATAGGCACCGAGGAAGCCCAGAAGCATCGCGATGAAGGGCGACCAGATCACCCAGTTGGGCACGTGGTGTGCGTCGTCCAGCACGTGGTTCGACGGGGCCATGTAGATCGCGCCCTGCCCCAGCTTGGGATCAGGTTCGCCGGGGGCCAGTTCGACCTTGTCCTCGGAATGGTCACCATCCGCGCCTTCCGTCGCGGCATAGGCGGGTGCGACGAGGTTGATCGGTTGGTACTCCGCCGATTTCTCGTGCTTGGCGATACCGAAGTAGTTCTCGACGGCGTGGTGGTCGCCGAAGAACGGCTTGTAGAAGACCATGCCCGACAGGATCGCGCCCACGGCCAGCACAGCCAGCGGGGCCAGCATCACGGGCGGGCTTTCATGGGCATGCTCGTGCGTCTTCTTGTTGCCGCGCGGGGTGCCGTAGAAGGTCAAGAACATCAGGCGCCAGCTGTAGAAGCTGGTTAGCAGGGCCGCGATCACCAGCATCCAGAAGGCGTAGCCGCCCATGGTGCCTGCAAAGGCGCTCTCGATCACGGCGTCCTTGGACACGAAGCCTGCAAAGCCGAAGGGCACGCCGAACAGTTTGAACAGCGTCGCGGGCACACCGACCCCGGTGATGGCGAGCGTGCCGATCATCATGGCCCAGAACGTATAGGGCATCTTCTTGCGAAGACCGCCGTAGTTCCGCATGTCCTGTTCGTGGTGCATCCCGTGGATGACCGAGCCCGCCCCGAGGAACAGCATCGCCTTGAAGAAGGCGTGCGTCAGCAGGTGGAACATCGCGACCGAGTAGACACCCACCCCAGCGGCCACGAACATGTAGCCCAGCTGCGAACAGGTCGAATACGCGATGACGCGTTTGATGTCATTCTGCACAAGACCCACGGTCGCCGCGAAGAACGCGGTGGTGGCCCCGAGGAAGACAACGAAGGACATCGCGTTGGGCGCGAATTCCATGACCGGCGACATGCGGCAGACAAGGAAGACACCGGCGGTCACCATGGTTGCCGCGTGGATCAGCGCCGACACGGGCGTCGGGCCTTCCATCGCGTCAGGCAGCCAGGTGTGCAGCAACAGCTGCGCCGATTTCCCCATCGCGCCGATGAACAGCAGGAAGGCAATGACCTCGGCCGCGTTCCAGTCGGTCCACAGGAAGCGGATGGTGCTTTCCGCCAGTTCCGGCCCCATCGAGAAGATCACGTCAAAGCTGATCGAGTCGGCCATGACAAAGAGCGCGAAGATCCCCAGCAGGAAGCCGAAGTCCCCCACACGGTTGACCACAAACGCCTTGATGGCGGCGGCCCCGGCCGATGGTTTGCGGATGTAGAAGCCAATCAGAAGGTAGGAGGCAACGCCCACGCCTTCCCAACCGAAGAACAGCTGCAGCAGATTGTCCGCGGTCACCAGCATCAGCATCGCGAAGGTGAAGAACGACAGATACGCAAAGAAGCGGGGGCGGTAGCTTTCGCCGTCGCGGAAGTGGTCGTCATGGGCCATGTAGCCGAACGAATACAGGTGCACGAGCGCCGAGACCGTGGTGATCACGATCAGCATCGTGGCCGTCAGCCGGTCCATCCGGATCGCCCAATCGGTGGCCAGCGACCCGCTCTCGATCCAGCGCAGGACCTGCACGGTGTAATAGCCGTCCGCATGCGCAAAGGGATCAAACGTCAGGAAGATGATCCACGACAGCAGCGCCGACAGGAACAAGAGGCCCGTGGCGACCCACTGCGCGGG
>JBCBFU010000018.1:0-52993 GCA_038527375.1 Pseudomonadota bacterium
AGATTGCGGCGGCGACAAGGGCAGGGGTCGCGCCGTGGGGCGTGTCGCTGCCGCTGGCCTCAGTTCGGCCGAACCACATCCGGCGCAGGGTCGCGTCCTTGTCGATGACGTGGTGCTTTAGGGCGCCCACAATGTGCAGGAGCAGAGCCGCAACCATCACGCGTTCCCAGAATTGGTGCATATGGGCAAAGCGTTCTGCCAGTTCGGGATCGTCGGGAACGAGCGGCAGGTTCTGCCCGAACGGCCACCAGATCGGGGCGAAGCCTTCGGTCGCGGCATGGGTCATCCAGCCCAGGAGCGGCACGAGGACGAGCGCGCCGTAGAGCGTGAAATGCACGGTTGCGGCCAGAAACGTCTCGACCTTCTTTCCGGGTGTGAGCGTTCCGGGGCGCGCTGGTTGCGCAATCGCCCAGAGTATGCGGGCCAACGCTGTGAACAGGATCGCGAGGCCCAGCGTCTTGTGCATGGAATAGAGCCGCGCCTTGAGCGCGAGGCTGTCGCCTTCGACCGGCAGGTTATGCGCGACAACTCCCAGCGGGATCACCGTGAAGATCATGAGCGCGGTCAGCCAATGGAAGACCTTGGTGACAGAGCCGTAGCGGGCATCGGTATTCGTGAGTGGCATGGTGCTACCTTTGAAGATCGTGTTGCGTCGATGATACGGCAAAAGCGCCGTGCGGCCATCTGTGATGACGCACATTCTTGGTGCAGGACCTTTGCCTTTCACCGGAGAGCGCGGTAACCGGGTGGCCAACTGAGGAAGAGAGGTTTGGCCATGCGCGCATATGTATTCCCGGGACAAGGGGCGCAGACCATTGGGATGGGCAAGGCTTTGGCAGACGCCTATCCAGAGGCGCGGGCGGTCTTTGACGAGGTCGATGAGGCGCTGGGCGAAAGCCTGAGCGGGCTGATCTGGGACGGCGATATTGCCGATCTGACACTGACGGCCAATGCGCAGCCTGCCCTGATGGCGACCTCGATTGCCGTTCAGCGGGCGTTGGCGGCTGAGGGTATCGAGGTGACGGACGGTGCCTTTGTGGCGGGTCACTCACTAGGGGAATATTCCGCGCTTGCGGCGGCGGGGGCGTTGTCGGTCGCGGATGCGGCGCGTCTGCTGCGCCTGCGGGGAACGGCGATGCAAGAGGCCGTGCCGGTGGGTGTGGGCGCGATGGCGGCCCTGCTCGGTCTGGATTTCGAGACTGCGCAGGCCGTGGCCGCAGAGGCCGCGGGCAAAGAGGTGTGTCAGGCGGCCAATGACAATGATCCGGGGCAGGTTGTTGTGTCTGGGCATCTGGGTGCCGTGGAACGCGCTGTTGAGATCGCCAAGGAAAAAGGTGCCAAGCGTGCTGTGATGTTGCCTGTCAGCGCCCCGTTCCACTGTGCCTTGATGGAGCCTGCCGCCCGGCGGATGGCCGATGCGCTGGGCGGGGTCGATATTGCGACCCCCAAAGTGCCCGTGGTCGCCAATGTACGCGCCGAGGCGGTGAGCGACCCCGAGGTGATCCGCAATCTGTTGGTCGAGCAGGTGACGGGATCCGTGCGCTGGCGCGAGTCCGTGGCGTGGATGGGCGCCCAAGGCGTCAGCGAAATCTGGGAAATCGGGGCTGGTAAGGCTCTGATCGGGATGGTGCGCCGGATCGACCGCGCGATCGCGACACGGGCCATTGGGACGCCCGAGGACGTGAAGGCCGCCGTCGATGGCTAGGATCGGGGAACCCCAGGACGTTGTCTTGCCCGCGCTGTCGCTGGTTGGTGTTCGCCGCGATGTGCCATTCGCGGACATGCCAAACGGCGCTGTCGGGGCGCTGTTTTCAGAGCTCTCGGCGGCCTTGTCGGCAGCGGGCTACAGGTTCTGGGCGCCTGAGATTGCGCTCTACCGGGCGGGTGAGGACGTGATGCACTGTTTTGTCGGTGCCGAGCTGAGCGGCGTGATTGACGGCTTGACGCGACTGGAGGTGCCAGCCACGCCCGGTGTCAGCGCACGTCACATTATGAGCATTCCCGAATTTGGCGACGCCCATATCGCGCTGCACGAGATGATCCTGGCGCGTGGGCTAACGATGGGATCGTGGGCGCGCGAGGTCTATCGCGGGCTAAAGAACGACACCGAGGAATTCGAGGTCGACATACAATTGGAGATCGCGGGCGAAGCACCGCATCAGGAGGGATGAGCAGATGTTTGATTTGACGGGTAAAAACGCTCTGATCACGGGCGCGTCGGGCGGCATTGGTGGCGCGATCGCAAAATCGCTGCACGCGTCGGGCGCGACCGTTGGTCTGAGCGGGACGCGGGTCGAGCCGTTGCAAGCGTTGGCGGCGGAGCTGGGTGATCGCGCGCATGTGCTGCCCTGCAACCTCAGCGATGCAGAGGCCGTGACGGCGCTGCCCAAGCAGGCTGCGGAGGCGATGGGGTCGGTCGATATCCTCGTGAACAATGCGGGCATCACGCGCGACAACCTGTTCATGCGCATGTCTGACGACGAATGGGCCAGCGTTCTGGAGGTCAACCTGACCTCGACCATGCGCCTGTGCAAAGGCGTGATGCGCGGGATGATGAAAGCCCGTTGGGGCCGGATCGTGAATATCTCGTCCGTTGTGGGCGCGACCGGCAACCCGGGGCAGGCGAACTATGCGGCATCCAAGGCCGGTATGGTGGGCATGTCCAAGAGCCTCGCCTATGAGGTCGCGAGCCGGGGGATCACGGTGAACTGTGTGGCGCCGGGGTTCATCACGACGGCCATGACCGACAAGCTGACCGACGATCAGAAGTCCGGCATCCTGACGCAAGTCCCCGCGGGGCGCATGGGCGATGCGGACGAAATTGGCGCGGCAGTTCTGTACCTTGCGAGCCCCGAGGCGGGGTATGTCACGGGCACGACGCTGCATGTAAACGGCGGTATGGCGATGCTGTAATCGGGCTGGGGTCGGGAATTCCGGACCCTCGCGCTCTTGAAAACTGCGTCAATCCGCCCGACTTTGGGGACACACCGGCGGGGGTGGCAGGACGTCGGACAAAACGTTTGCCAAGTCGGTCGCCTATGCTATAGGCGGCGCACATTCCGCCGGGTGATATGCCGAGATCGGCGATAACACGGGCAAGAAGCCCAGGAACGAACGAGGATCAGAACATGAGCGACGTCGCAGATCGCGTGAAGAAAATTGTGGTCGAGCACCTGGGTGTCGACGAAGATAAAGTTGTCGAGAACGCGTCGTTCATCGATGACCTGGGCGCGGACAGCCTGGACACCGTCGAGCTGGTGATGGCGTTCGAAGAAGAGTTCGGCATCGAGATCCCCGATGACGCGGCTGAAACGATCCAGTCGTTCGGCGACGCAGTGAATTTCATCAAAGACGCAGCCTAAGCGGCGTGCAGTCTGGTGAAGCGGCGCCCCTGAGGGGCGCCGTTTTGCGTTTTGGGGCCCTGCGCGAAGCCTCGCCATCGGTGTGGATACGTCGCCCGGATGGCTTGCCCTTGCTGGGCGCGCGCGCGTAAGAAGACGTCAAGAATGATGGAGGCGGGCATGCGGCGAGTGGTCGTGACAGGTCTGGGTATGGTGACCCCGATGGCGGACGGTGTGGAGGCCACATGGCAGCGCATCCTTGCCGGGCAAAGCGGCGCGGGCACGATCAGCCGTTGGGATGCAAGCCATCTGGCGACGACCTATGCCTGCGAGATTCCTTTTGGTGATGGATCAGACGGGACCTTTGATCCCGACCGCTACATGGAGCCCAAGGAACGCCGCAAAGTCGATGACTTCATCCTCTATGCCATGGCCGCTGCCGTTCAGGCCGTGGAAGATGCAGGTTGGACGCCGACCGACACCCACGCGCAAGAGCGCACAGGCGTGATGATCGGGTCGGGCATTGGCGGCCTGTCTGCCATTGCTGATACGGCTGTGCTGCTCAAAGAGCGCGGCCCGCGTCGGGTGTCGCCCTTCTTTATCCCCTCGGCTCTGATCAATCTGGCGTCGGGTCAGGTGTCTATCCGCTATGGCTTTAAGGGCCCCAACCACGCGGTCGTGACGGCCTGTTCCACGGGTGCCCACGCCATTGGTGACGCGGCGCGGTTGATTGCGCTTGATGATGCGGATGTCATGGTCGCCGGTGGTGCCGAGAGCCCGATCAGCGAGATCGGGATTGCGGGGTTTAACGCGTGCAAGGCGCTGTCGACCAAACGTGCGGATGATCCGACCAAGGCCAGCCGCCCCTATGATGCCGATCGCGACGGGTTTGTGATGGGCGAAGGCGCAGGCGTTGTCGTGTTGGAAGAGTACGAGCACGCCAAGGCGCGCGGGGCCACGATTTATGCCGAGGTTTGCGGATATGGGCTGTCGGGAGACGCCTATCACATCACCGCGCCGTCCGAAGACGGGGAAGGTGGGGGACGCTCCATGGCCGCCGCGATTAAACGCGCGGGCATCGCGCCGGGTGACATCGACTACATCAACGCGCACGGCACATCGACCATGGCGGACACCATCGAGCTGGGCGCGGTGGAGCGCCTGCTGGGCGATGCGGCGTCGGGCGTGACGATGTCGTCGACCAAGTCGGCCACTGGGCACCTGTTGGGGGCTGCGGGCGCGATTGAAGGGATCTTTTCGATCCTTGCGATCCGCGATCAGGTGGCACCGCCCACGATCAACCTGGATACACCCGCCGTGGAGACGGCGATTGATCTGGCACCCAATGCGGCCGTCAAGCGCGAGGTGCGGTACGCGCTGTCGAACTCCTTCGGCTTTGGCGGGACCAATGCCAGCGTGATCTTCGGAAAGGTGGAGTAGGCCCATGTGGCGCAGCGTTGCGTCCAATGCGCTGACGGCGCTGATTGTCGTGATGTTCCTTGTCGCGGGCGTCGTGGCCTGGGGCAAAGGGCAGTTTAGCGCTGAGGGGCCGCTTGATCGCGCGATCTGCCTGCGGGTCCTGCCTGGATCTTCGATGACGCGGGTGGCCGAAGATTTGGTGGCGCAGGGCGCGATCAGCAGTCGGGCCATTTTCCGGATGGGCGCAGACTACACCGACAAGGCGCGGCTGTTGAAAGCGGGGTCATTCCTGATCCCCGAAGGCGCGTCGATGGAGCAGATCATCGACGATGTGACGGCCAGCGGTCAAAGCACATGCGGCACCGAAGTTGTCTACCGTGTGGGTGTGAACCGCACGAGCGCGCAGGTGCGCGAGTTGGACCCCGAGACCAATCGGTTTGTGGAGCGCGCGGAATTTGATCCCGGAAGCGAGGAGGCGCCCGAAGCCTATGTCCGCGCCAAGGAGACAGCGGATACCCGGTTCCGCATTGCTGTCGCCGAAGGGGCCACGAGTTGGCAGATCGTGACCGCGCTGCGCGATCTGGATGTCCTGGTCGGTGCGGTGTCCGAGGTGCCGCCCGAGGGTGCGTTGGCCCCCGACAGTTATGAGGTGCGGCCCGGCACAGAGCGGGGAACTGTGATCGCGCAAATGCTGTCGGCGCAAGAGCGGCGGTTGGCAGAAGCGTGGGAAGCGCGAGTGGAGGGGTTGCCCTATGACAATGCCGCTGAGGCGTTGATCATGGCGTCGATCATCGAAAAGGAAACCGGTCAGGCCGAGGAGCGTCGTCAGGTGGCGAGCGTATTTGTGAACCGGTTGAACCGAGGCATGAAGCTCCAGACCGACCCGACGGTGATCTACGGCATTACCCGCGGCGAAGGGGTTCTGGGTCGCGGGTTGCGCCAGAGCGAGCTGCGCCGTGAGACGCCGTGGAACACCTATGTGATCGAGGGGCTGCCACCCACGCCGATCGCGAACCCCGGTTTGGCCAGCATCGAGGCCGCCTTGGACCCCGATGAGACGCCTTATATCTTCTTTGTGGCGGACGGTACCGGGGGCCATGCCTTTGCGGAAACGCTAGACGAGCACAACCGCAACGTGGCCGCGTGGCGGCAGATCGAAGCGGAACGGGCAAACCAATAGGCTTCCGTAAGGCGTTGGGAGATTTAGGTTTTTGTTAACCCCACCGTTCGGTGGGCGCGCGCAACCTGAAATTGAAATCCTTGACTTTCGGGACGGTCTAAAGTAGAAAACATGCATGCTGGGAAAAGTGGGTCGGCGGCCTGAACCGAAAGGTTCACGGCCGCTTTTTCATGGGCTTCGTGCGGAACGAGCATGAAAGGCATTTTTGCATGGCAAAGGACCTTCCGCCCGTGGGGGGCGGAGTTGAACAGGAGCGTCGCGATCACCTGGCGCTTCAGGTTCACCGATATGTTTCGGAAGTGGAAGTGATCCTGACGAACCTTGAATTGGGTGAGTTTGGTGAATTGGCGCAAATCGCAAAGCTGCGGCGTGATCTCATGTCGACGGCCAAGCAGTTGCGCGATGCGGAGATAGAACTTGATCGCGTTCAAAAGCAGACGGCAGACCAGGACATCGGATCCGGCATCGACTTTGATGCCGCCCGCATTGAGGTCGAGCGCCGACTGGATCGTCTCCGCCGGGCTGGAAGTTCAGGCTGAGTTCCTTGACGGGCTGAGCCCCATGGCCATCGCGGCACTGCCGTGGATGTGGGATTTCTGGGCCATGCCGCATCAGTTGCCGCCTGAAGGCGACTGGCGCAGTTGGGTCATTATGGGGGGTCGCGGCGCGGGGAAAACCCGCGCCGGGGCTGAGTGGGTGCGCGGCGAGGTTGAAGGAAACCTGCCGCAGGAGGAGGGCCGGGCCAAATCCGTGGCTCTGGTTGGCGAGACCTTTGATCAGGTCCGCGACGTGATGATTTTTGGGGACAGCGGCATCCTGGCATGTTCACCGCCGGATCGCCGTCCAAAATGGGAAGCAACCCGGCGCAGGCTGGTGTGGCCGAACGGGGCCGTTGCCCAGGCGTTTTCGGCACAGGAACCCGAGGCGCTGCGTGGGCCGCAATTTGATGCAGCTTGGGTTGATGAATTGGCCAAATGGAAGAAGGCCGAAGCCACGTGGGATATGTTGCAATTCGCCCTGCGACTGGGTGAAGCGCCGCGGCAGGTGGTGACGACGACACCGCGCAATGAGCCGACGCTGAAACGTATACTGGCGGCGCCGTCGACGGTGACCACCCATGCCCCAACCGAGGCGAACCGGGCCAATCTGGCCGAGAGTTTTCTGTCCGAAGTGCGCGCACGATATGCGGGCACGCGATTGGGACGGCAGGAGTTGGACGGTGTTCTGATGGCTGACGCCGAAGGTGCGCTGTGGTCGACGGCGCTCTTTGACGGTTTGCGGCAGGCGGCGCCGGAGGACTTTGACCGTGTGGTCGTGGCGGTTGATCCGCCGGCGAGCGCGGGGGCGACAGCCGACACCTGCGGGATCGTAGCGGTGGGGCTTGTTGCGGAGGGGCCGCCGAAGGACTGGCGCGCTTACGTGATCGGAGACTGTTCGGTTCAGGGGCTGTCGCCCTTGGGCTGGGCCAAGGCCGTGATTGATGCCGCTACGGATCACGGCGCGGACCGCGTGGTGGCCGAGGTCAATCAGGGCGGCGCGATGGTCGAGACGATCTTGCGCCAGATTGATCCCCTGGTGCCGTACCGGGGTGTCCATGCCAGCCGTGGCAAGGCCGCACGGGCGGAACCTGTTGCTGCGCTCTATGAGCAGGGTCGGGTGTTTCACCCCGAAATGCTGCCCGAGCTAGAAGACCAGATGGTGTTGATGACCAATACCGGGTTTCGCGGGAGCGGTAGCCCGGACCGGGTGGATGCCCTTGTCTGGGCGTTGAGCGATTTGATGATCGAACCTGCCCGCACGTGGCAGGCGCCGCGGGTGCGCGGGCTGTGAGGGCCCTGACCCTGAAACCAAAACCTTAGGAGCCATTCCTCATGGTATTGAACTTGTTCAAATCCGCGCCGAGCCCGGCAGCGGAGCAAAAGGCATCTGCCACGGGGCCAGTTGTGGCCTATCAGACGAGCGGTCGGGTTGCGTGGTCGCCGCGCGACACCGTGTCGTTGACGAAAACGGGGTTCACTGGAAATCCGGTCGGGTTTCGCGCTGTCAAGCTGATCGCCGAGGCCGCTGCGGCGCTGCCTCTGGTGGTACAGAGCGAGCGCGAGCGGTTCGACACCCATCCGCTGATTTCGCTGATGCGTCGGCCCAATGCGCTGCAATCGGGGGCGGAGTTGATGGAGGCGCTGTTCGGTCAGATCCTTCTGACCGGGAATGGCTATGTCGAGGCCGTGGGCGCAGCGGATGGCGCGCCAGAGGAGCTGCATGTCCTGCGTTCGGATCGGATGAGCCTGATCCCGGGCGCCGATGGCTGGCCTGTGGGGTACGAATACAACGTTGCAGGGCGTAAGCACCGGTTTGATGCCTCTGAGGGTCC
This sequence comes from Pseudomonadota bacterium, assembly GCA_038527375.1. Taxonomy (GTDB): domain Bacteria; phylum Pseudomonadota; class Alphaproteobacteria; order Rhodobacterales; family Rhodobacteraceae; genus Shimia_B. Next base: position 8,312 of record JBCBFU010000018.1, read on the forward strand.
GTCACCCGTCTGCCATATCAAGAGCTTTCACCCGCAGGACGACCATTACGGTCTGAGCCCGCTACAGGCGGCGGCAACGGCGCTGGACGTGCATTCGAGCGCCACGCGATGGTCCAAGGCGCTGCTCGACAACGCGGCACGTCCCTCGGGCGCGATTGTCTACAAAGGGGCGGATGGTCAGGGGCACATGGGTGCCGATCAGTATGACCGGCTGGTGTCCGAGATGGAGGCGCATCACATGGGCGCACGCAATGCCGGGCGGCCCATGCTGTTGGAAGGCGGGCTGGACTGGAAGCCCATGGGCTTCTCGCCGTCGGATATGGAGTTCCAGAAGACCAAAGAGGCCGCGGCGCGAGAGATCGCGACGGCCTTTGGTGTGCCGCCGATGCTGTTGGGTATTCCGGGTGAGGCGACCTACGCCAATTACCAGGAGGCCCATCGCGCGTTCTACCGCCTGACGGTGTTGCCGCTGGCCAGCAAGGTCGCGGCGAGCCTGGGGGAATGGTTGGCCGGGCATACAGGCCAGTTTGTCGAGATCAAGCCGGACCTGGATCAGGTGCCCGCCTTGGCGACCGAGCGCGATGCGCAATGGGCGCGGGTCGCGACCGCCGATTTCCTGACCGCGGACGAAAAGCGCAGCCTGCTTGGCCTGCCGCCGATGGAGGCCCCGGATGAGTGATCTGCCTGAGGCCGCCAAGGAGGCCAAATCCGCGTTCCGCTATGGCTATGACCCGATGGATTTGAACCCGAACCTTCGGATCGAGGCGAACGAGAAGGTGACGGCCTTTCAGTTCGCGGCGCTGAACACCCGGCTGGACCGGATCGAAGATATGATGACGCGACTGGATCGGCGGCTTTGGCTGACGGTCTACGGCGTGGTCGGCGCGATCCTGGCCCAAGCGTTTCAATCCCTGCTGTCCGCCACACCCTGAAGGATACATGAATGACCCAGACATTGAGTACCGGACTAGAACACAAGTTTTGCCGATCCGAAGGGCCGGTGACCGTGCAAGAGGACTATGCCATTGAAGGCTACGCGTCCTTTTTCGGGATGACGGACAATGGCGGCGACATCGTGGAGCGCGGTGCCTATGCGGCGTCGCTGAAAGCGATGGCGGAGAGCGGGCGCACGATCAAGATGCTGTGGCAACACGATCCGGCCCAACCCATCGGGACATGGGACGAGGTACGCGAGGACGAACGCGGCCTGTTCGTGAAGGGTCGGCTGTTGCCGGATGTGGCGCGTGCGCGGGAGGCGGCGGTTTTATTGACCGCGGGGGCCATCGATGGGCTGTCGATCGGCTATCGGACCCGCAAGGCGATCAAGAATTCCAAGGGCCAGCGGCTCTTGTCCGAACTGGAGCTTTGGGAGGTGTCGCTTGTGACGTTCCCGATGCTGCCGGAAGCGCGGGTGGGGGCAAAGGGCGACGACCTTTATGCCGATACCTTGCGTGATCTCGCGGAGGTGTTTGATGCCGCCCGCGAACAGCTGGCACGTAGCTGAGCCAGCGTTCTCACGACGGTTCCCGCCCGCAAGGATGAGGGGCCAGTAACCATCACAGGACAATTTGATGAGCACACCTGAGACGAAGGCTCGGGCCGGGGGAGATGTGTCTCCGGCGGTTGCGGTGAAGCAGGCTTTGAGCGGCTTCATCAGCGATTTCAACGACTTTCAGAGCGATATCCAATCGAAACTTCAAAAACAGGAAGAACGGCTAACCATGCTTGATCGTAAATCCCTTTCGCGCCCCGCGCTGTCGGCGGCCCCCGTTGAAGCACCCCACCAAAAGGCCTTTAACGCCTATCTGCGCACCGGCGATGATGACGCGCTGCGCGGTCTTGACCTCGAAGGCAAGGCGCTTTCGACCGCAGTGGCCGGTGACGGCGGCTATCTTGTCGATCCGCAGACGTCCGAGCAGATCAAGTCGACCCTGGCCTCGACGGCCTCGATCCGTGCGATCGCCAATGTCGTGAATGTCGACGCGGTGAGCTATGACGTGCTGATCGATCACGGCGACATGGGCGCGGGCTGGGCGACCGAAGCGGGCGCCGTGGCCGAGACCTCGACCCCGGTGATCGACCGCATTTCGATTGCCCTGCACGAGCTGTCGGCATTGCCCAAGGCGTCGCAGCGTCTGCTGGATGACAGCGCGTTTGACATCGAGGGCTGGCTGGCGGGCCGTATCGCGGACAAGTTCGCGCGCGCCGAGGCGGATGCCTTTATCAATGGCGACGGGATCGACAAGCCGACCGGCATGCTGACCCACACCATCGTCGACAACGCGTCGTGGGCGTGGGGGTCTCTGGGGTCCGTCAATTCGGGTGCGGCGGGCGACGTCACCGCAGACGGTATCGTGGACGTGGTCTACGCGCTGGGTGCGCAGTACCGCGCGAACGGCACCTTCGTGATGAATTCGAAGACCGCGGGTCTGGTTCGCAAGCTGAAAGACAATGACGGCCGCTTCCTGTGGTCGGATGGTCTGGCTGCTGGCGAGCCTGCACGCCTGATGGGGTATCCGGTGCTGATCGCCGAGGACATGCCCGATCCCGCAGCGGGTGCCGATGCGATTGCCTTTGGCGACTTCGCGGCAGGCTACACCGTGGCCGAGCGCCCCGACCTGCGGGTTCTGCGCGATCCGTTCTCGGCCAAGCCGCATGTGCTGTTTTACGCCACCAAGCGTGTGGGCGGCGACGTGAGCGACTTTGCCGCGATCAAGATCCTCAAGCTGGCGGCCTGATACCTAGGCGTTGACAGACGGGGCGGGGCGCACCCCGCCCCCAGGGCGCGCGCACTGGTCGGGCCAATTGCCTGGCTTGCCTTGTTCCGCACGAGCAGTTGGCCCCGCGCGCGCCCGATCCTTGGGTCAGACCGCAACTTTCGGAGAATTTCCATGATGTTAGTCGAAGAGACGCGCACGCCTGACAGCGCGCTGCCCGTCGAAGAATTCAAGGCGCACCTGCGGCTTGGCACGGGGTTCGCCGATGATGCGGTGCAAGAGCCGGTGCTGGCCAGTTTCTTGCGTGCTGCGATGGCGGCGATTGAGGCGCGTACGGGCAAGATCCTTTTGACCCGCGAGTTTTCGTGGAGCCTGAGCACGTGGCGCGATGCGTCGGGGCAGGCGCTTCCTATCGCACCGGTGACGGAAGTCATCGAGGTTGCGGTGATCGATGCCGATGACGGCGAGACTGTTCTTCCAGCGTCGTCCTATCGTCTTGAGCGTGACCACCAGCGCCCCCGGATCGTGGCGGTCGGTGGGTACCTTCCCAGCGTGCCGACGGGCGGATCGGCGGAGATTGCGTTTTCGGCGGGCTTCGCGACGGATTTCGGTGATCTGCCCGCTGATTTGGCGCAGGCCGTGTTCCTGCTGGCCGCGCATTACTATGAAAATCGGTCCGACACGGGGCTGAGCGACACGTCGATCCCTTATGGGGTGAGTGTTCTGGTGGAACGATATCGTACCGTGCGTCTGTTGGCCGGTGGCCGGTCATGAAGCGCCCAATGCTCAATCGGGCGTTGACGCTTGAGGCAAAGGAGCGCGCACCGGACGGCGCTGGCGGTTTCGTTGAGACGTGGACGCCGCTCGGCACGCTGTGGTGCGAGGTGAAGGCCGGGACCGGGCGCGAGGCCGGACGCGATTTTGCGACGCTGAGCCGGGTTCCCTACCAGATTGCCCTGCGCGCCATGCCTTATGGAGCGCCGTCGCGTCCGAAGCCGGATCAACGGTTCCGGGATGGGGCGCGCCTGTTCACCATCCTCGCGGTCACAGATCGCGATCCGGAGGGGCGGTATCTGGTGTGCAACGCGGTCGAGGAGGAGGTGTCATGAGCTATGCATCTTCCGCCGCATTGCAGGCGGCTGTTTTCAATGCCCTGTCGACGGATGCCGGTGTGACCGCATTGGTCGGGTCCAATATCTTTGACGCGTTGCCCACGGGCACGCCGCCGTCGCTTTATGTCAGCATCGGGCCAGAGACGGCGCGCGATGCCTCGGACAAGGGCGGGGCAGGGGCGCTGCACAGCTTTACCGTGTCGGTCGTCACCGATGTCAGCGGGTTCCAGACGGCCAAGACGGTCGCGGCGGCCATCTGTGATGCGCTGGTCGGTCAAACACTGACCCTGACGCGCGGATCGCTGGTGGGCCTGTGGTTCGACCGGTCCAAAGCGGCGCGAACTTCCAACGATGCGAACCGTCGGATCGACCTGCGGTTTCGCGCGCGTATCGACGGCATTTAACCGCCTGAGTTTCCCGGGCTTTTCCCAAGAATGGAGTACGAGCGATGACAGCTCAGAATGGTAAGGACCTGCTGGTCAAAATCGACATGAACGGTGGCGGGCTGTTCGAAACGGTGGCGGGCCTGCGGGCGACGCGCGTGAGTTTCAACACGGACACCGTGGATGTGACGAGCCTGGACAGCCCGGACGGGTGGCGCGAGCTGCTGTCGGGTGCGGGCGTGAAGACCGCCAATATCAGTGGGTCGGGCGTGTTCAAGGACGAAACGACCGATGCCCGGATGCGCGAGATCTTCTTTGACGGCGAGAGCCCGGATTTCCAGATCATCGTCCCGGATTTTGGCGTGATCGAAGGCGCCTTTCAGGTCACCGGCATCGAGTATGCGGGCAACCACGATGGTGAGGCGACGTTCGAAATTTCGCTCGCCAGTGCTGGCGCGCTGCAATTCGTGGCCCTGTAAGGATGGTGTCCCCGGATGGCCTGCCCGTGAATCCGTGGGCGGGCGAAGTTTCCTTGGTCGTCGACGGGCAGGCGCGGTGTCTGAAGCTGACGCTGGGCGCTCTGGCAGAGTTGGAGCACGCGCTGGGCGAAGACAGCCTGACCGATTTGATCGCGCGCTTTGATAGCGGGGCGTGTTCGGCCAACGACATCCTGTGCCTGTTGGTGGCCGGGTTGCGCGGTGGCGGGTGGTCCGGAACCAAGGCCGATCTGATCGCGGCCGAGATCGAGGGCGGGTTGATCAACGCCGCGCGCGTGGCAGCGCGTTTGCTGGTTGCAGCCTTCGCGCCTGAGCAGACGGCCCCATGAGCGATGACGCGCCATCCGGTCTGGATTGGCCGGCTTTGATGACGCTTGGTCTAAGCCATTTGCGGCTGCGACCTGCCGAATTCTGGGCGCTGACCCCTGCGGAATTGAAGTTGATGGCCGGCCCCTTGGGGCCAGCTGCCCCCCTTGGGCGCGACGCGCTGGACGCGCTGATGGCCCAATTCCCTGACGACACAAAGGAGCATGGCGGTGACGGATTTTGACGGTTTGGACGCCGAGCTGGATCAGCTGGGGGCGTCGATGGAGCAGGTTCGCGGCGTGACAGCGGCCTTTTCATCCGAATTGAGCGGTGCGCGGTCGGCGTTGGCATCGACGACGACGGATATCGCGACGCTGGAGACCGGGTTGAACCGGGGTCTGCGCAAGGCGTTTGATGGCGTGATTTTTGGCGGGATGAGCCTGAGTGACGCGCTCAAAACGCTGGCCACGTCGCTGATCGATACTGCCTATAACGCGGCGATCAAACCGGTGACCCAAGGTTTCAGCAGTGCGATTGCTAACGGTTTTGGCGGTCTCTTTGGCGGCTCGGCCTTTGCCGATGGGGGCGCCTTTGTTGGTGGTAAGGTCACCCCTTTTGCGAAAGGCGGCGTCATTTCGCAGGCGACCGCGTTCCCCATGCGAGGCGGGATGGGCCTGATGGGGGAAGCGGGGCCTGAGGCCATCATGCCGCTGAGCCGGAGTGCCGACGGCGCGCTGGGTGTGCGCATGCAGGGCAGCCCCCAGAGCAATGTCACCATTAACATCACCACGCCCGATGTGGCGGGGTTTCAGCGCAGCCAGGGCCAGATTGCAGCCCAAGTGAACCGCGCTTTGAGCCGCGGACAGCGCAACGCGTAAGGGAGGACCGGCATGTTTCACGAAATCCAATTTCCGCCGAAGCTGAGTTTCGGATCGGTTGGCGGCCCTGAGCGGCGCACCGAGATTGTGACCTTGGCCAACGGGTTCGAGGAGCGCAACACGCCGTGGAGCCATTCGCGCCGACGCTATGATGCCGGCGTCGCGCTGAGATCGCTGGATGATCTGGAGGAATTGATCGCGTTCTTTGAAGCGCGGCAGGGTCAGATGTACGGGTTTCGCTGGAAAGACTGGTCTGACTACCGGTCCGTTTCTTCGGCGCGTCCGATTACCGACCGTGATCAGGACATCGCCGATGGCGACGGTGAGACGTTGGTTTACCAGATGCAGAAGGTGTATCGGTCGGGCGAGCAGACTTACGCGCGGCCCATCACGAAACCGCGCCGGGGCACTGTGAAGGTCGCCGTGGGCGAGTTGTCCCTGACGGAAAATGACGATTTTACAGTCGACTACACCACGGGCTTGATCACGTTCGCCGATGCGCCCGACGAGGAGGCAGAGATCACGGCGGGCTACGAGTTTGACGTGCCGGTCCGCTTTGACAGCAGCAGTCTGCAGATGTCGCTGGCCAACTTCCGGGCAGGCGACGTGCCGTCGGTGCCAATCGTGGAGATCCGGGTATGAGTGGGGCCGAGGACGCGCTGCACGCCCATTTGCAGACGGGCGTGACGACGGTTGCGCGCGCGTGGCTGCTTGAGCGTCGCGACGGGGTGAACTTTGGGTTCACGGATCACGATCTTCCATTGAGTTTCGACGGTCAGACCTTTGACGCCAATGGTGGTCTGACCGCCAGGGCGCTGCTTCAGACGAGCGGGCTGGCCATCGACAATACCGAGGCCCTGGGCGCGCTAAGCGATGCGCGGATCACGGAAGCCGATATCAATGCCGGACGCTACGACGGGGCGGTGGTCACCGCGTGGCTGGTGAATTGGCAGGACGTGTCGGCGCGCAAGATCTTGTTCAAAGGATCCATCGGCGAAATCCGCCGGGGTGACGGTGCCTTTGAGGCCGAGCTGCGGGGTTTGACCGAAATGCTGAACCAACCGCAGGGACGGGTTTACGGGCATGACTGTTCTGCCATCCTTGGGGACGCGGCCTGTGGTGTCGATGTGCTCGCACCCGGGTATTCGACGGAACGCCCCCTCGAGGTGATTTCCGAGCGCAAGGTCTTTGGGTTTGCGGAGCTGGCGGGTTTTGACGCCGCCTGGTTCGAGCGTGGTCGATTTGTTGTGGTCTCAGGCGCGGCAGCCGGGTTGGTCGGGTTGATCAAACACGACCGAGAAACGGATGCGGGCCGCGAGATCGAGCTGTGGCAGGCGCTTCGGGCGCCGCTGGAGCCTGGTGACATTGTCAGGCTGGAGGTCGGGTGCGACAAGCGGAGCGAGACCTGCGCGGCCAAGTTCCTGAACATCGCGAATTTCCAAGGTTTCCCGCATATTCCGGGTGATGATTGGCTAACCGCCATTCCGCGCACGAACGGCCGCAATACTGGCGGGGCCTTGGTGTGAGCCGGCCCGACGTGGTCGCCCTTGCGCGGCGTTGGATCGGGACGCCCTACCATCATCAGGCGTCTTGCGAGGGTGTCGGCACGGATTGCCTCGGCCTTGTTCGGGGCGTGTGGCGCGGTCTTTACGGTGGAGAGCCTTGCGCGGTTCCGGCCTATTCACCGGATTGGGCCGAGGCCGACCGGATTGAGGTGCTGTGGCGCGCGGCGGGAGAGTACCTGCGTGAGATCCGCAGGCCGCCTTTGCCCGGTGATGTTGTGCTGTTTCGGATGCGGGCCAACATGATCGCAAAGCATCTGGGCATCGTCGCGGGGGATGCCGGGCGGATGACGTTCATCCACGCCTATGCGCGCCACGGCGTGATTGAGAGCCCGTTCAGCGCCCCGTGGCAGCGCCGCGCGGTCGCAGTTTTTGAGTTTCCCTAAACGAGGTGGCCCATGGCAACGCTTTTACTTTCGGCAGCAGGTGCAGCCCTCGGCGGGACTGTCGGCGGCTCTATCCTTGGTGTCTCGGCGGCGGCGCTTGGGCGTGCGGCGGGGGCAACTCTGGGCCGTGTCATCGACCAGAAGTTGTTGGGCACGGGCAGCAGTGCCGTAGAGACCGGCAAGATCGACAAATTCCGGCTGACCGGGGCGGGCGAGGGCGCGCCCATTGGCCAGCTCTATGGGCGGATGCGTCTGGGCGGTCAGGTGATCTGGGCGACGCAGTTTTTGGAACGCGCGACCACGACCGGTGGCGGTAAAGGCCAGCCTGCGCAGCCCAAGACGACAGAGTATTCCTATTCCATCTCGGTGGCGGTGGCCCTGTGTGAGGGCGAGATTAGCCGGGTGGGCCGCGTGTGGGCTGATGGTGAAGAGATTGCCCCCGGCGATCTGAACATGCGCGTCTATCCCGGGACCATGGACCAGGAGGCCGATCCGAAGATTGCGGCCACGCAAGGGATCGAGAATGCGCCCGCCTATCGTGGGACGGCTTATGTGGTTTTTGAAGACCTTGAGTTGGAGCCTTTTGGCAACCGCGTGCCGCAGTTCAGTTTTGAGGTTGTGCGGTCTGCGCAGGACGTGGATATGACTGCGCCCGAGGACTTGCCATCGGCGGTACAGGCTGTGGCGATGATGCCGGGCACGGGCGAGTATACCTTGGCCACAACGGCGGTTTACTACGACGCGGGGTTCGGGGACACGACGGCCTCCAACGTGAATACGGCTGCGGCAAAGTCGGATTTTGAAGTGTCTCTTGAGACGCTGACCTCTGAATTGCCGCAGTGCCAATCCACGTCTTTGATCGTTTCTTGGTTCGGGGATGACCTCCGGTGCGGGCAGTGCAGCCTGAAACCCCTCGTGGAACGGACCACTGCGGATGCGGCCAACATGCCGTGGCGTGTGAGCGGGATTGCGCGTCAGTCTGCGGAGGTGGTCCCCTTTGACGGAGATCGACCGCTTTATGGGGGGACACCGTCGGATGCATCGGTGGTGGAGGCGATTGCCGCGTTGCGCGAGGCCGGGCAGGCGGTGATGTTCTATCCCTTCGTCTTGATGACGCAGAAAGAGGGGAACACACTTGTCGATCCGTACACCGGCGCGGCGGGTCAGCCCAAGCTGCCATGGCGGGGGCGCATCACGCTGGAGGCTGCACCAGGCACCGCTGGGACTTCCGACAAAACGGCCGCTGCTATTTCAGAGGTGGAGGCCTTCCTAGGAAGGCCTCCGTAGGAGACTTTGCGGTATCCGGGACAGAAGTTGAATACAGGGGTCCGGCGGATGCGGGTTTCCGCCGTTTCATCCTGCACTATGCGCATCTGTGTGCGGCGGCGGGTGGTGTGGACGCGTTCTGTATCGGGTCCGAGCTGCGCGGGTTGACGCAGATTCGGGGTGACGCAAATCGGTTTCCCTTTGTCGAAGGTCTGATCCAACTCGCATCGGATGTCCGGTCCATCCTGGGGCCTGATACCAAGATCAGCTACGCGGCGGATTGGTCGGAATATTTCGGGTATCAGCCTGCTGACGGGTCGCAGGACCTGTTTTTCCACCTCGACCCGCTCTGGGCGAGCGATGACATCGACTTCATTGGGATCGACAACTACATGCCGCTGTCGGACTGGCGGGATGGGGACGATCACCTCGATGCGGCGGCGGGCACGGTCTATGACCTTGACTACCTCAAATCGAATATCGAAGGCGGCGAGGGGTTCGATTGGTACTACCATTCGACTGAGGCCCGCGAGGCGCAGATCCGCACGCCGATCGAGGACGGGGCCTATGGCGAGCCTTGGGTGTTCCGGTACAAGGATTTGCGCAACTGGTGGGGCGAGTATCACCACAATCGGATCGGTGGCGTTCGGGCGCAGTTTCCAACCGAATGGGAGCCACAGTCCAAGCCGTTTTGGTTCACCGAATACGGCTGCGCCGCCATCGACAAGGCCACGAACGAGCCCAACAAATTTCTGGATACCAAATCCTCGGAGTCCAGCGAGCCTGTCTTTTCAAACGGCCAACGCGACCCTCTGATCCAGCTGCAATATGTGCGCGCGATGACCGGATATTGGGCGCAAGGTGACACCAATCCAACGTCGGTCGAATATGGCGGTCCGATGGTCGACATGACCCGGGCCCATCTGTGGGCGTGGGATGCGCGACCCTATCCGTACTTTCCGGCGCTGACGGATCTTTGGTCGGATGGTGAGAACTATGTGCGCGGGCATTGGGTCACGGGTCGATCATCGGCGCGGCCTTTAGCGTCGGTCGTTGCCGAGATTTGCGCGCGCAGCGGTCTGGACAGCGTGGACGTGTCGGACCTGCACGGCTTTGTGCGTGGCTATCATGTGCCGGACGTGTCCGATGCGCGTGCGGCGTTGCAGCCGCTGATGCTCGCCTACGGGTTCGATGCCATTGAACGCGACGGTGTGCTGCGCTTTTCGAACCGATCCCTAGCACCGCGCGCGGATGTGGCGGCTGACACGCTTGTGCAGGGTGATGATGCGCCGGTGCTGAATCTGGAACGTGCAGCCGAGCCGGAGGTTGCGGGGCGTGTTCAGGTGGGGTTCATCGATGTTGATGGCGATTTTGAAGCGGCGACGTCGCAGGCCATTTTCCCGGATGAGCGCACAGTTACCTTGGAGCAAACCGAGCTGAACCTTGCGCTGACGCGCAATGAAGCACGGCAAATTGCCGAGCGTTGGTTGGCGGAGGCGCGCGTGGCACGGGATGTCGCGCAGTTCACGTTGCCGCCATCGCAGATGAATGTCGGCGTTGGAGATATAGTCGAGATCGCAGAGGAGGGCGGCGTTGCCCAGTTCCGGATCGACCGCGCGGAGGAGACGACGGCGCGTTCGGTCGAGGCAACACGCATGGAGCCCGCGATCTATGATCGGCCGCGGGATTTCGAGACCTATCCCACTGTGGCGACGTTTGTGCCCCCGCTGCCGGTCTACCCCGTTTTCCTGGATCTTCCTCTTATCACGGGTGACGAGGCACCCCATGCGCCGCATCTGGCGGTGACCGCCTCTGATTGGCCGGGAACGGCTGCTGTGTTCCGGTCGGCGACGGAGTCTGATTTTTCCCTGCTGACCACGATTTCGACGCCTGCCTCGTTGGGGCAGACGATCACGGACTTGCCTGCTGGGCCCTGCGCGCTCTGGGATCGGGGCAATTCGGTGCGGGTGAAGCTGACGCGCGGTACCTTGGCGAGTGCGACGGAAGAGGCGGTGTTGGCTGGGGCCAACCTTGCCGCGATCGGCGATGGATCGACCGGGAACTGGGAATTGATCCAGTTCACGACCGTGCAGCTTCTGGATGGCGGTGTCTATGAATTGTCCGGGTTCCTACGGGGGCAGGCGGGCAGCGATGGATTGATGCCAGCGGTTTGGCCCGAAGGATCGACCTTTGTGGTTCTGGATAGCAGCGTTCCGCAACTTGCACTGCGCAGTGGCACGCGGAACCTTGCGCAGTATTTCCGCATCGGTCCCGCAGGCAGGCCGTTTGATGATCCATCTTATGCGGCCCGCACGGAAAGCTTTGCGGGGATCGGGTTGCGACCCTATGCACCAGCCCACCTGAGCCTGAGCCTGGTCGCAGGCGCGGCGGAGTTTTCTTGGGTGCGGCGGACGCGGATTGATGGGGATATTTGGGATGTCCCCGATGTGCCGTTGGGCGAAACGGATGAACGTTATGTCGTGCGGGTGTTCGATGGCAGCACGCTTCTACGGGAAACGATCGTTACCGAGCCCACGTGGACCTACGGCGCAGCAGACATCGCTAGCGATGGAGCGCCCGCGATTGTGACGCTGGAGGTCGGACAGATATCCGAAAAATTTGGCTCCGGTCTTGTGCAACGCAGACAATTCTCGATTGCACCGTGATTTCCGCGGGCTGATCTGCTACCCAGCCCTTCTAAGACGTCTGTCAGGCCTTATGTCTGGCAGACAGCGCGAGGAAGGGAGGTCCCCATGGGCCAGTCCGCAGAACAGATTGCAAAGCTTGATCCTGTCTGGACACGGCTAATGGACGACGCGGCTCAGGCCGTGACGGCGGAGCCTGTTCTGGGTGGCCTCGTCCATTCCAGCGTTTTGCATCACAAGAGCCTGCAGAATGCGCTGTCCTATCGGGTGTCGCTGAAGCTGGCTTCTGCTGAGATGTCCGAGCAAATCCTGCGCGAGATCGCCGATGAAGCCTATGCGAGTGAGCCGGCTTTGGCTGATGCGGCACGGGCCGATCTGGTCGCCGTGTTTGAACGAGATCCGGCATGCCATCGGCTGATCCAGCCGCTTCTGTATTTCAAGGGTTTCCAAGCCATTCAGGCGTACCGCGTCGGTCACTGGCTGTGGCAGCAGGGACGCCGTGACCTTGCCTATTTCTTCCAAGCGCGTGTTTCAGAGGTCTTTGGCGTCGACATCCACCCCGCCGCACATATCGGCAAAGGGATCATGATTGACCACGCACATTCCATTGTCGTGGGTGAGACCGCGGTTGTGGGTGACAACGTGTCGATGCTGCATTCGGTGACGCTGGGCGGCACGGGCAAGGAAGACGATGATCGCCACCCCAAGATCGGCGACGGTGTGCTGATCGGGGCAGGTGCCAAGGTCCTGGGCAACATCAAGGTCGGCCATTGCAGCCGCATTGCTGCCGGTTCGGTGGTGTTGGAAGAAGTTCCTGCGTGCAAGACGGTGGCGGGTGTTCCGGCCCGGATCGTTGGCGAAGCAGGTTGCGCGCAACCATCGGTGACAATGGATCAGCTTTTGGCAGGTGACGCCGACGTCTGAACGTCGGCGCCCCGTTGAAATCAGGCCAACATCGCCATCGGGTTTTCGAGGTTGCTTTTGATTGCTTCGAGCAACTGAGCCCCAAGCGCGCCGTCAATCACCCGGTGATCGACGGAGAGCGTCACTGACATGACCGTGGCCACGGCAAGCTGTCCTTCGTCATCCACCACGGGCTTTTTCACACCGGCACCAACGGCAAGGATTGCACCGTGCGGCGGATTGATCACGGCGTCGAAGTTGTCGATGCCGAACATGCCGAGGTTTGAAATCGCAAAGCTGCCGCCTTGGTATTCATGCGGTGCGAGTTTGCGGTCGCGCGCACGGCTGGCGAGGTCCTTCATCTCTCCCGACAGGGCCGACAAAGACTTCTGGTGGGCATCCTTCAGCACGGGTGTGAACAGCCCGCCTTCGATTGCCACCGCCACGGCGACGTCGGACGGCGTAAGCTTGAGGATTTTGTCGCCTGCCCAAACCGCGTTTGCATCTGGAACTTGCTGCAGCGCAAGGGCGCAGGCCTTGATGATGAAGTCGTTGACCGACAACTTCACATTGCGATCTTCAAGCGTCTTGTTCAGCTGGCTGCGGAATTTCAGCAGAGCGTCCAGTTGGATGTCGCGTCGCAGATAGAAATGCGGGATCGTTTGCTTGGCCTCGGTGAGGCGCGCGGCAATCGTTTTGCGCATCCCGTCAAGCGGCAGGGCCTCGTAGTCGCGCCCCTCATACATCTTCTCGACAGCCGAAGACGACATGCCTTGCGGCGCGGGCGCTGCGGCAGGTGCGGGCGCACGCGTTGATGCGGAGGCCGTGTCGGCCTTGGGGGCCTCTTGAGCCGTCGCATTTTCCACGTCCGATTTGACGATGCGTCCCTTGGGTCCCGAGCCTTTGATCTGGCTCAGATCAAGGCCTTTGTCGGCGGCGATCCGGCGGGCCAATGGGGACGCGAAGACGCGGTCGCCAGAGGCGCTGGTCGGTACAGGCGCAGGTGTCGCGTCGGTTTCACCGCGACCATAGCCTTTCGCCGGCGCGGTCTTGTCGCTGGCTTCAGCTGGCGCCGCGTGGCTGCTGGCGTCCGAAGGTGCCAACCCGATGTCGTCGGCGCTCTCCCCATCGGCGAGGAGGACTGCGATCGGTGAATTGACCTTCACCGCCTCGGTCCCTTCGGCCACGAGGATTTTCCCCACGACACCTTCGTCAACGGCTTCGAATTCCATCGTCGCCTTGTCGGTTTCGATTTCGGCCAGAAGGTCGCCGGAATTCACCGTATCCCCTTCTTTGACAAGCCATTTCGCTAGCGTCCCCTCTTCCATGGTGGGCGACAGGGCGGGCATCAGAATTTCAATTGGCATCTGGCGCGCTCCTTAGCGGTAGGTGACTTGGCGCACGGCGTCGAGCACCTCATCGGTGGTGACCAGCGCAAGCTTTTCGAGGTTCGCCGCATAGGGCATGGGTACGTCCTTGCCGGCGCAATTCAGGACCGGGGCGTCGAGGTAATCGAACGCGTGGGTCATGATGTAGGCCGACAGGTGGTTGCCGATCGAGCAGACCGGGAAACCCTCTTCGATGGTCACGCAGCGGTTGGTCTTCTTCACCGAGTTGATGATGGTGTCATAGTCCAGCGGACGCAGCGTGCGCAGGTCAATCACCTCGGCAGAAATACCGTCTTCGGCCAACTTGTCTGCGGCCTCCAGCGCGTATTTCATCCCGATACCAAAGCTGACCAGCGTCACATCGGTGCCTTCGCGCCAAATCCTGGCCTTGCCGAAGGGGACGGTGAAGTCATCAAGGTCGGGCACTTCGAAGCTCTGCCCGTAGAGGATTTCGTTTTCGAGGAAGATCACGGGGTTGGGATCGCGGATCGCGGTTTTCAGCAGACCCTTTGCATCCATCGCGGAATAGGGCTGCACGACCTTCAGGCCCGGTACGTGGCTGTACCACGCCGCGTAGTCTTGGCTGTGCTGGGCGCCAACGCGCGCGGCAGCGCCGTTCGGCCCCCGGAACACCATCGGCGCGCCCATTTGACCCCCCGACATATAGAGCGTCTTCGCGGCCGAGTTGATGATCTGGTCAATCGCCTGCATGGCGAAGTTGAAGGTCATGAACTCGACGATTGGACGCAGACCGCCAAAGGCCGCACCAACACCGATCCCGGCAAAGCCATGCTCTGTGATGGGCGTGTCGATAACGCGCTTGGCGCCAAATTCGTCCAGCAAACCTTGGGAGACCTTGTAGGCCCCTTGGTATTCCGCGACCTCTTCCCCCATCAGATAGACGGTGCCATCGCGGCGCATTTCTTCGGCCATCGCGTCGCGGAGCGCTTCGCGCACGGTTTGCGATTTCATCGCTGTGCCTTCGGGAACATCGGGTTCGACCGCCTTGACCTCGACCGGTGCGGCGGGGGCTGCGGGCGCGGCGGCGATCTTGCCTTCTTCACCACTGAGGGCCGCGGGGGCAGGGGCCGTTTCCGCAGACGGCGCCGCGACGGCGTCCGCGTCTTCGCCTTCTTCCAGCAGGACGGCGATGGCCGCGTTGACCTTCACGCCTTCGGTGCCTTCGGCGACTAGGATCTTGCCCATCACGCCTTCATCGACAGCCTCGAACTCCATCGTGGCTTTGTCGGTTTCGATTTCGGCCAGGATCATGCCGCTTTCGATGGTGTCCCCTTCCTTAACCAGCCATTTGGCCAGCGTGCCTTCTTCCATCGTGGGCGACAGGGCGGGCATCAGAATTTCGGTTGCCATGTCTTATGCCTCCGCCTCAGCGTAGATGTCGGTCCAAAGCTCTTCCACTGCGGGCTCCGGGCTTTCTTTCGAGAATTCGGCGGCGTCGTTGACGATGCCTTTGATCTCTTTGTCGATGGATTTCAGATCGTCCTCGGACGCGTGCTTGCCCGTCAGGAGCATTTGGCGCACGGCCTCGATCGGATCGCGTTCGTCGCGCATTTTCTGCACCTCGTCGCGGGTCCGGTACTTGGCCGGGTCCGACATGGAGTGTCCACGGTAGCGATATGTCTTGATCTCGAGGATGTAGGGACCTTTGCCCGCGCGGCAGTGCGCGACGGCCTTTTCGCCCGCCTCTTTCACCGCCAGGACGTCCATCCCGTCGACCTCTTCACCCTCGATGCCGTAGGCCGCACCACGCTCCCAATAGCTGGGCGATTTGGTCGAGCGTTTGGTCGAGGTGCCCATGGCATATTGATTGTTCTCGATGACAAAGATCACCGGAAGGTCCCAGAGTTCGGCCATATTGTAGGTCTCGTAGACCTGGCCCTGGTTGGCAGCGCCGTCGCCAAAGTAGGCAAAGGTCACCCGACCATTTTCAAGGTATTTGTCCGCAAAGGCGAGGCCCGCGCCGATCGGGACCTGTGCCGCAACGATGCCGTGGCCACCATAGAAATGCTTCTCTTTCGAGAACATGTGCATGGAGCCGCCCTTGCCCTTGGAGTAGCCGCCTTCGCGGCCCGTCAGTTCGGCCATGACGCCCTTTGGGTCCATCCCGCAGGCCAGCATATGACCATGGTCGCGGTAGGAGGTGACGCGCTTGTCACCCTCTTCCGCTGCGGCCTCGAGCCCCACGACCACGGCTTCTTGCCCGATGTAGAGGTGACAGAAACCGCCGATCAGGCCCATCCCGTAGAGTTGCCCGGCCTTTTCTTCGAACCGGCGGATCAACAACATTTCGCGGTAGTAATGCAAAAGCTCGTCTTTCGAGACGTTCGCCTTTGCCCCCTTCTTTGCGGCAGCCATGTACGCTCCTGAGAAATTGTTTAGCGTTAAACTATCTCATAGACGATTTGATTTGCGAGCGCGATAGAAGAAATGACGCACGGGCAGTCCGGCCGCTACAGGCAGCCAATTCGACAGGGATTTGCCTTGGATTGTCGCTGGATTACTGAACGACGATCTCGTCAACGCGGATCATGCCCAGAACATCGCGCGCCTGTTCGTCCAGAAGGTCGAGGTCCAAGAACGCGTCCGACAGGCGTTCGGTTTTGTTCTCGAGGACGGCGATTTGTCGTGCCAAATCATCGGCGCGCGCCTGTAGCGTCTGTGCCTCGGCAGCAATCTCGGCACGCTTGAACAGACCGAAATCCCCTTGCACAGCGGCAAAGGTGAAATAGGCGCTTAGCGCCATGCAAATTGCGAAATAGATGACCGCGCCAAACGCGGGGCGGGTTTGGGACCGCATGAATTCTGCCTCGGGCTGCCAAAATGGCCGGGCCTCTGACGGGCCCATGCACACCTTATGGCACAGGTGATTCGCCTTGTGAATCCCTAGTGTGACGCCCCGGCGGAGCCCGATGTCGCGAATGTGCGGCGGTTCGCCGAGGCCTAAGAGGCGCGCTTCATCTCGCCGCCTGCGACCGATGCCGCACGGATCGCGGCGATTGTGTCGGCCAGCGCGCTGTCGAAATCCGCATCAGATTGCTGCGCGCTCAGCCCTTGGGTTAGGGCCCGGCTAAAGCTCGCGATCACGCCCCGGTTTTGCGCAAGGCGCGCGTTCGCTTCCTCCAGTGCATAGCCGCCCGAAAGCGCCACGACCGACAGAACACGCGGATGATCGACGAGGGGTGCGTATTGATCGGCCACCTCCGGCAGGGTGAGCTTCAGCATCACCATTTGATCATCAGGCAGCGCATCCAGACGTGACAGGAGCGCATCGCGCAGCATGTCTTCGGCCTGCGCCTTGTCCGGGATCGAGATTGTGATCTCAGGCTCGAGGATCGGGACAAGCCCGTGCCCTATGATCTGCGCGCCGACTTCAAACTGCTGGTCCGCGATGGCGTCAATCCCGCTGGCATTCGCGGCCCCGATGACCGAACGCATTTTGGTGCCATAGATGCCGTGACCCACAGCACGTTCCAGCACCGCATCCAGACCCGGCATGTCCTTCATTAGTTGCACGCCGTTTTCCGCCTCCAACAGGCCCTTGTCGACCTTGAGGAACGGGACAACGCCGCGCTCCTCCCAAAGATAGGCCGCCGTCGGTTTGCCGTCGATTTCGCGGTCCATGGTCATCTCGAACAGGATCGCGGCGATGACGCTGTCGCCGGTGAAGGCGGGCGATTTGATGATCCGAGCGCGCATGGCGTGCATTTGATCGAACATCTCATCTTCGGAGCCGTAGTCATCCGCCGTCAGCCCGTAGGCGGCGAGCGCCTTGGGCGTCGATCCCCCGGATTGGTCAAGCGCCGCGATGAACCCCTGACCGCCACGGATCAGGTCTGTTTGCGTCTGGTTGGGCATGGGGTTCCTCCGGGGTGTGGGTGACCGTTGCCCCGGGGGTAAGTGGGTGGGATGAATGTTTCAATAATGGGTGCGCTAACATTGCCCCGATTATATTCACCCTGCCTCCAATGCCGCCACACCGGGCAAGGTTTTGCCCTCCATCCACTCCAGAAACGCGCCGCCCGCCGTCGAGATATAGCTGAACCGGTCTGCTGCCCCCGCTTTGTTGAGCGCGCTGACTGTGTCGCCGCCGCCCGCGACCGAGGTCAGTTTGCCCATGGCGGTGAGCGTGGCCGCGCTTTCCGCGGCAGAGTTGGTGGCGGCATCAAACGGCTCGATCTCGAACGCACCCAGCGGTCCGTTCCAGATCAGCGTCTTGGCTCCAAGAAAGACGTCCCCGATCCGCGCGACCGTCTCGGGCCCTGCATCCAGGATCATCGCGTCGGCAGGGCAGGCATCGGCGGCCACGGTTTCGTTGTCGGCCCCCGCTTTGAATTCCCGCGCGACGACAACGTCGGTGGGCAAGACAATTTCGCAGCCCGCGGTCTTGGCCTTGTCCATGATCTCGCGCGCGGTGTCCGTCATGTCGTGTTCGGCGAGGCTCTTGCCCACATCAATCCCTTGCGCGGCGAGGAAGGTGTTGGCCATGCCGCCGCCGATCACCAGATGATCGACCTTCCCCACGAGATTGCCCAAAAGATCGAGCTTGGTCGACACTTTGGCACCGCCCACGACCGCCACGACAGGGCGCACGGGGTCGCCCAAAGCGGCCTCCAACGCGCCAAGCTCTTGCGCCATCAAACGACCCGCGCAGGAGGGCAGCAAGCGCGCGACCCCCTCGGTCGAGGCATGCGCCCGGTGCGCTGCTGAAAACGCATCATTGCAATAGACATCGCCCAGCGTGGCCAGAAACCCGGCCATGCGGGGATCATTGGCCTCTTCCATCGACGAAAAGCGGGTGTTCTCGACCAAAATGATCGCGCCCTTGGGCTGTGCATCGATGAATTCCCGGGATGGACGTTCGACGAAAGTCACCTCGGTGCCGAACGCGTCCTGCAAAGCGGGGACAAGCTGCGACAGCGACAGTTCAGGCTTGGGTTCGCCCTTGGGACGCCCGAAATGCGCCAGCAGGACAGGCGTGCCGCCTTTGGCCCGGATATCTGTGATCGTGGGTACGATGCGGTCGATGCGGGTTGTGTCGGTCACGGCGCCGTCCTGCATCGGGACGTTGATGTCTACCCGCGTCAGGACGATCTTGCCGTCCAGCTCCATGTCATCCAGCGTTTTCCAGGCCATCGGGTCCCTCCAGTCTTGCGTTGCGTTGGGCATTGCCCAAACGGCTCCTATGGTCAACCGCCGCGCGGGAGCCTAGTTAGAGGCAATCGAACAAGTGGAGGGCCCCATGGCCGACATCAAAGACCCCGAAAACACCATCCTGATGGAACTGAAGGGCGGCACCGTCACCATCGAATTGCTGCCTGACATCGCGCCCAAACATGCCGAGCGCATGAAGGAGCTGGCGCGCGAAGGGGCCTATGACAACGTGGCCTTCCACCGCGTCATCGACGGCTTCATGGCGCAGACGGGCGACGTGGCCAACGGCAACATGGAAAAGGATTTCAACATCCGCATGGCGGGCACGGGCGGGTCGGACAAACCGAACCTTCCGGCCGAGTTTTCGGGCATTCCGCACGATCGCGGCACGCTGGGCGCCGCGCGCAGCCAGAACCCCGACAGCGCCAACAGCCAGTTCTTCATCAACTTCAAGGACAACCACTTCCTGAACCGCCAATACACGGTCTACGGCCGCGTGATCGACGGGATGGAGCATGTGGATGCCATCACCCGGGGGGAGCCGCCGATGGAACCCGACCGCATGATCAGCGTAAAGGTCGCCGCCGATGCATAAGCTCGCCGCAGCCTTTGCCCTTCTGGCGACCCCGGCGCTGTCTGCTGGGCTCGAGATCGACGTGGCGGGCACCCACACCCAAGGCACGATCACCGTCGACCTGCTCGAGGATGTGGCGCCAAATCACGTGGCCCAGATCACCGCGCTGGCCGAGCAGGGGTTTTATGACAACGTCTATTTCCACCGCGTGATCGACGGCTTCATGGCGCAGACGGGCGACGGCCAGTTTGCCAAGGACACCGACGATTTCGCGCGCGCGGCCCAATCCGGTGCAGCACGCCGGTATGGCACCGGTGGATCGGACCTGCCGGATATCGCCGCAGAATTTTCGGACCTGCCGTTTGAACGCGGTGTTGTGGGCATGGCCCGCAGCCAGAGCCCGGACAGCGCCAACAGCCAGTTCTTCATCATGTTCGATGAAGGCGCGTTCCTGAACGGGCAATACACCGTCGTGGGGCGCGTGACGGATGGGCTCGACGTGCTCGACGGGATCAAACGCGGCGATGCCTCGACCTTTCAGGTCACGGGTGAGCCCGACGTGATGACCGCGGTGCGCGTCACCGAGTGACGCATTCGGGTGCGGCCCGTCCGCGCCCGAAATAACAAGCGCGTGTGGGGGGCTAGGCCCCCCTGCGACATCCTGTCAGTGTATCAGCACCGTTGATCAAAGGATGCCCGCCCATGCGCCGATTGCTCCTCTCTCTCACATCGCTTGCCATTCTTGCGCTGCCCGGTGCCGCCATGGCGCAGGCCGACCCCGACCGCATCCCCCAATTCTGGAGCGTGGAATGGGGCGACACGGATTTCACCCGGAACGCCGTGGACAGTTGGGCCGAAATCCTGTCGGGCGGGCCGCCCAAGGACGGCATCCCCGCGATCAACGACCCCCAGTTCATCCGCGTGGCGGACGAAGACCGCATCGGCGGGCGTGAGCCGGTGATCACGCTGGAAGTCGCGGGCGAAGTGCCGCGCGCCTATCCGATCCGCTACCTCACCTGGCATGAGATCGTGAATGACGAGGTCGGCGGCGTCCCCGTCGCGGTGACCTTCTGCCCGCTATGCAATTCAGGCATCACCTTCGATCGCCGCGTGGACGGGCAGACGCTCACATTCGGTGTATCGGGCAAGCTGCGCAATTCCGACATGGTGATGTACGACCGCGAAACCCAGAGCTGGTGGCAGCAGGCCATCGGCGAAGGCATCGTGGGTGAGATGACGGGCGTGGAACTGACGACGCTGCCCACATGGATGGAAAGCTGGGATGAGTTCACGACACGCAACCCGGACGGCGTGGTCATGGCGCAACCCACCGGCTTTAACCGGCCCTACGGCGCCAACCCTTATGTAAACTACGACAGCTCCGCGCGCCCCTTCCTCTATAGCGGCGAAAACCCACCCCACGACATCCCGCCGCTCGTGCGCGTTGTCAGGGTGGGGGACCGCGCGTGGCCGCTGACACGGCTCGCGGATGAAGGCGAGATCACCGAGGCCGGCGTGCGCATCACATGGGCCGCAGGTCAGGCCAGCGCGCTCGATGCCCGCCGCATCGCGGAGGCCAAGGACGTGGGCACCGTGCGCGTGTTTGATGCCGCCACAGGCGCGAATTTGCCCCACGACGTGATGTTTGCCTTCGCCTATCACGCTTTCTGGCCCGATGGGGAGTGGATGCTGGGCTCCTAGCGCCCTAGGGTGCCCGGGCAAAAACCCGAAAGACCGTCCCGATGAACCCTTACACCCGCTACCAAAGCCTCGATGGTGCCTGTGTGCTGTTGACCGGCGGTGCCTCGGGCATCGGAGCCGAGATGCTGCGCGGCTTTGCGGCCCAAGGCGCACGGGTGGGCTTTGTGGACTTCGACGCAGACGGCTCCGCCGCCATGGCGGCGGAAACGGGCGCCACCTATGAGCTCGCCGATCTACGCGATATCGACGCCCTCAAATCCGCCTTTGCCGCGCTGATCGAGCGGCTGGGGCCACCCAAGGTCCTCGTCAACAACGCGGCGCGCGATGACCGCCACGGGTGGGAAGACGTCACGCCCGACTATTACGACGAACGCATCGCCACGAACCTGCGCCACATGTTCTTTGCCACGCAGGCCGTCGCCCCCGCGATGATCGAACAGGGGACCGGGTCCATCATCAATATGGGGTCCAATTCGTGGTGGGAGGCCGTGGGCGGAATGCCGGTCTACACGACGGCCAAGGCGGGCGTGCACGGCATGACCCGCAGCTTTGCCCGCGATCTGGGCCGCCACCGTATCCGGGTGAACACCGTGGTCCCCGGCTGGATCATGACCGACCGCCAGAAGGAGCTTTGGGCCACGCCAGAGGCCTTGGAGGGTCACCGCCAGAACCAATGCCTGCCCGATCTGATTGAACCGCACGAGGTCGTGCGCATGGTGCTTTTCCTCGCCTCCGACGATGCCAGCGCCTGCACGGCCAACAACTTCATGGTCGAGGCCGGCAGCATTTGACGCAGCGACGCGCTGGCCCCGGCCTGCGCTTTCGATCATGGTGCCGCAAACGTCAATTTGGAGGATCCTGGGATGGCAGGTTCGGCGAGCTTTGATTTCACAGGCAAAAACGTCTTTGTCGTGGGTGGGACATCGGGGATCAACCTTGGCATCGCGCAAAGCTTTGCCGCCGCAGGTGCACGCGTGGCCGTGGCCAGCCGCAAACAGGACAAGGTCGACGCCGCCGTTGCAACACTGGGCGAGGGCGCGCTGGGCTACGCGTTCGACGTGCGCAATTACGACGATGTGGCAGCGGCCCTGACCGCCTTTGCCGATGAGGCGGGCAAGATCGACGTGCTGGTCTCTGGCGCGGCGGGCAACTTCCCCGCACCGGCTCTGGGTATCTCGCCCAATGGGTTCAAATCCGTGATCGACATCGACCTGATGGGCACCTTCCACGTGATGCGCGCCGCACACCCGCACATGGCGCGACCCGGCTCGATCATCAACATCTCGGCCCCGCAGGCGGTGCAGGCCATGCCGATGCAGGTCCATGTTTGCGCGGCCAAGGCGGGCGTGGACATGATCACCAAATGCCTCGCCATTGAATGGGGTGGCGATGATCTGCGCGTGAACTCGGTCATCCCCGGACCCATTGAAGGCACCGAAGGGATGGACCGCCTCGCACCGACCGAGGCCATCAAGAAGGCCGTCCTGCGCACCGTCCCGCAAGGGCGCATGGGCTCGCCCGAGGATGTGGCGCTGGCCTGCCTCTTCCTCGGCTCGGACGCGGCGCGCTATGTGAACGGGCAGATCCTCGGTGCTGATGGCGGCTGGGCCATCGCCGGGGCGCGTATCGATTTGGCGCTGGGCGGCTAAGGGTCCGCCTGCCTAGCGATCCCGCGGCGGGCTCAGGTCGCGCGGGATCAGCGTGGCGATCTCGGTCATGACGGCTTCGGGCAGTGGGCCGAATGACAGCGCGCCCGCGTTGTCTTCGACTTGTGCGACCTTGGACGCCCCGGGCACTGGCACGATTTGCGTGCCATGCGCCCACAGCCACCCCAAGGCCCCTTGGGCGAGGGTGCGCCCGCCCGTTTGCAACAACTCGCGCACGGCCTCCAGCTTTCCCGCAAACTCTGGCGTCACGTTCCCGTCTGCATCGAAGTAATCCATCCAGGATTGATCTGACGCACGCACGTCGTCGGGGGCCACGCCGCTATTCGCATCGAACCGCCCGGCAAGGAGGCCCATCGCCAGCGGCGAGCGGATGTAGTGGCTCAACCCCTGATCGGCGGCGGCCTCGCGCAGCAGATGCGCGTCGAAGAAGACGTTCATGCAATGCTCGATCGCGGTCAGTCCGTGCCGCCCGGACAGGCTCGCGGCATTGTCGGGGTAATCCGTGCTCCACCCGTAGCCGCCAATGCGGCCCGCTGTTACCTCGGCCTCTAGCGCGTCAAAAATCGGGGCGGCGATGTCGGGTGCCAGCGAATTGAGGTGCAACAGGACGGTGTCGATGTGATCGCGGCCCAGCCGTGACAGAGCCGCGTCAATCGCGGGGGACACAGCGGCGGGATCGGTGTTCTCTCCGGTAATGCGCTGCGTGCCCTCGTCGATATCCAATCCGATCTTGGTGATGATCGTGGCCTCGCGACCCTTCAGGGCATCGCCCACGATCCGCTCGCCCCGGCCCGCGCCATAGGCCGCGGCCGTGTCAAAAATGGTGATCCCATGATCGAGGGCTGCGTGGATGATGCGTGGGGCATCCGCGGGATCGGTCGTGGCATAGCCGATGGACAGATCCCCGAAATACATCGGCCCCGACAGGGGCCAGCATCCGAGGCCGAGTGTGGGCGTGCTGGGTGGTGTTGGCATGGGAGGTCCTCCTGTTGCGCCAACTATCGCGCGCGCGGCGGCCCGTGGATAGCGCGGGCCTGCGCAACCCCGCTTGCAGAAACGAAAAAGGCGCCCCCCGGATGCCGGGGGACGCCTTGTGTCAAAGGGCTTCGCTCAGCCGTTATTCGGCAGGGGCCGCCGCCACATCGTCCGATGTCGTGGCGACGCCTTCCTTTTCGCGGCGTGCGTCGTTGTAGATCGCTTTGACCAGCGAAATGGCCTGCAGGACCATCACGACCGAGAAGGGCAATGCGCCGATCACCATCGCGGTCTGGATGGCCTTCAGGCCACCGCCACCGGCGCCACCGGCGATCAGCAGGGCTGCAACCACAGCACCCAGCGCGATCCCCCAGAAGTAGATATGGGGTTTCGCCTTGGGACCTTCGTCGCCCGCCGCGTTGATCGTGTTCACGATCAGAACAGCGGAGTCCGCCGTGGTCACGAGGTAGGTCATCAGCAGAACCACGATGACGAGCGACATCGCGTAGCCCAGAACATCCGTCAGCATGAAGTTGACCATGGCAAAGATCTTGTCCCCGTCGGAGGCACCGTTGATCACGCCATTCGCGCCACCGTTCAGCTCCAGATCGATGGCGGTGCCACCGGCCCATGTGAACCAGACAAAGCACATCAGCGAGGGAACGATGATCGCGCCCAACACGAACTCGCGGATCGTGCGACCCTTGGAGATACGTGCAAGGAACAGACCCACGAAGGGTGCAAACGCGATCCACCAGGCCCAGTAGAACACCGACCAGCCGCCTTGCCAGCCTTCAAGCTGGGTCGCGACAGACCCCTCGACACCGTCCGACCGCCAGACCGTGAACAGCGTCTGCGGCAGGGACACGATGTAGTCGAAGATGCCGACAAAGAGCGCCTGCAGGCCAAAGAAAGTCGACCCGAAGAGCAGGAAGAAGGCCAGAAGGAAGATCGACAGACCCATGTTCAGGTTCGACAGCCATTTGATGCCTTTGCCAACACCCGACAGCGCCGACAGGGTCGAGGCGCCCATGATGATGACGATGGCCACAATCACGCCCAGCGTGTTCGACGTGCCGCCTTCATTCAGAAGACCGCCGATGCCGATCCGGGTCAGACCCGCAACGAACTGTTCCACACCAAAGCCCAGCGTTTGCGCCACACCGAGGATGGTCGCGACCACGGCCACGATGTCCACGATGTTGCCCAAGGGGCCAGCCAGCGCCTTGCCAAAGAGCGGGGTCAGCGACGACCGCATCGTCAGCGGCAGACCGCGACGGTAGCAGAAGAAGCCCAGAGCAAGGCCCGCGATGGCGTAGCACGCCCAGGCGCCAAGGCCCCAGTGCACGAACGACCACTTATAGGCGTTGCGGATGTTTTCGGCGGTGCCCCCTTCGGCGAGGCCCATGATGACCTCGGGGTTGTTGCCAAAGTGATAGACAGGCTCGGCCACGGCCCAGGTGAGCATGCCCACACCGATCCCGGCCCCGAACATCATCGAGAACCACGAGAAGTTCGAGAATTCGGGCCGATCCCCGTCCACACCAAGCTTGAGCCGCCCGGCCGCCGGCCAGATCGCCAGCGCCAAGCACAAGAGCACAAAGCCCGTCACGATGTAGATGTACCAATAGGCCGTGTTCGACAGGATAAAGCTGTTGATTGCGTTCAGAACGCTGCCCGCCTGTTCGGGGAACACAACGGCCCAGACGACAAGTGCGGCTACGATGATCTTCGAGATCAGCGCCACCGATTTGGAGAACCCGGAATAAAAACCGCTTTCGGCGGTTTTGATATCCAGCTCCATAAGAGGTGGTTTGAGTGACATGGTGGCTCCCTATGTTTTTTGTTGTGCCTGCCATTTAGGCACGATTTGCATGGGGGACCCAAGCAAAATCACCAATGATAGGCCTCCCGGGCGCTTAGGAAAGCGCGTTTCGGGGAAATTTGTTGCCTTTGCGCGAAAATCACCCGCTGCTCAATCGACGCCGCCGATGAAGTGTTTGGCGCGCCGGATGATGGGACCAAGACCCCCGGGAGGCGGTTCCCGGCCTCCCCACCACGACCGCGATGGGCCCTGTCAGCCGACTTGCACGAGGGCGTGGCGCTTTTTGCCCGCGCTCAACTTCCGCGGGCTGGCAAGGTCCGCGGGCGTCAGGAACAGACCGGCATCGGTCAGCGGCGCGTCATCCAGCCGGGCACCGTTTTCGGCAATGAGGCGCTTGGCCTCCTTTCCGGAGCCCGCAAGGCCAGAGCGCACGATCAGTTGCACAACCGAAATGCCATCGCCCAATTCGCCTGCATCCAGCGTCAGGGTCGGCAGGTCATCGCCCACGCCGCCCTTCTCGAACACTTCCCGCGCGGTGGCTTCGGCCGCCACGGCGGCATCCGCCCCGTGCAGCAGCGTCGTCGCCTCGTTGGCGAGGATGATCTTGGCCGCGTTGATCTCGGACCCTTCCAGCGCGCCCAGTCGATCACATTCGTCCACGGGCAATTCGGTAAAGAGCTTGAGGAACTTGCCCGTATCCGCGTCCGTTGTGTTGCGCCAGAACTGCCAGAACTCGTAGGGCGACAGCATATCGCCATTCAGCCAGACCGCGCCGTTCGCGGATTTGCCCATCTTGCGCCCGTCCGAGGTCGTCAGAAGCGGGGTCGTCAGACCATAGATCTCCTGATCCAGCACCCGACGCGTCAGGTCGATCCCGTTGACGATGTTGCCCCACTGATCGGATCCGCCCATCTGCAACAGGCACCCATAGCGGCGGTTCAACTCCAGGAAGTCATAGGCCTGAAGGATCATGTAGTTGAACTCGAGAAAGGACAGCGATTGCTCGCGGTCCAGACGCGACTTCACGGACTCGAAACTCAGCATCCGGTTAACGCTGAAATGCCGCCCGATATCGCGCAGGAAATCGAGGTAGTTAAGCGCGTCCAGCCACTCCGCATTGTTGAGCATCATCGCCCCGGTGGGGCTGTCGTCATACGTTAGGTATTTGGCAAAGACCTGCTTCATGCCTTCGATATTGGCGTCGATCTGTTCGGGACCCAGAAGCGGGCGTTCGTCCGACCGGAAGGACGGATCGCCCACCTTGGTCGTCCCGCCGCCCATCAACGTGATGGGCTTGTGCCCGGTCTTCTGCAGCCAGCGCAGCACCATGATGTTCATCAGGTGACCCACATGGAGCGACTGCGCCGTGGCGTCGTAACCGATATAGGCCGGGGTCACGCCCCCGCTCAGCGCGTCGTCCAGCGCCTGATAGTCGGTGCAATCGGCCAGATAGCCGCGCTCCATCATCACGGACATAAAGTCGGATTTGGGATGGTACGTCATGGTCTTGCTCCGCTTGCGGTTCCGGGCCAGACCTATAGGCGGGATCGCAGGGCAGGGGAAGTCATGAAGCCGGGTCTAAAGCTGCGCGTGTTGGGGGCGATGTCGGGGACGTCGCTGGATGGTGTGGACGCCGCCGTCATTGACACTGATGGCGTGGATATTCTGGGCTTTGGCGAAAGCGCCTATCGCGCCTACAGCGACGACGAGCGTGCGGTGTTGCAGGCCGCGCTGGGATCATGGCGGGCGGATGATGCCGCCGCACTGGTGGAGGCCGCCCATGCGGACGTGCTGGGCCGCTTCGACGACGTCGATCTGGTCGGGTTTCACGGACAAACGCTGGCCCATGATCCCCGCGGGCAGGGCACGTATCAGGCCGGCGACGGGGCGCAATTGGCCGATGTCTTGGGCCTGCCTGTGGCGTGGGACTTCCGCACTGCGGACGTGGCGATGGGCGGGCAGGGCGCGCCGCTGGCCCCTTTCTACCATTGGGCCTGCGCGCGCTGGATCGGGGCCGAGGCGCCGGTTGCCTTCCTGAACCTCGGCGGCGTGGGCAACCTGACATGGGTCGATCCCGTCAGCGATACGCCTGAGGCCCCCGGGGTTCTCATGGCCTTTGATACGGGGCCCGCGAATGCCCCCATTGACGATCTGATGCGCGCCCGGCGCGGGCAAGCGTTTGATGCAGGCGGCGCGCTCGCGCGGGTGGGATCAGTCGACATGGATGTGATCGCGCGGTTTCTCACGCATCCCTATTTCTCAAAGCTCCCGCCCAAGTCTCTGGATCGGAACGATTTTGATGGATGGCTCGATGTGGAAGGCCTGCCTGATGCCGATGCAGCGGCGACCCTGACGGCGGCGGTGGCGGCTTCTGTTGCGCTGGGCATGGAGCACTTTCCAAAACCCGTGACCCGCGTCCTTGTCACCGGCGGCGGACGCAAGAACCCGGTGCTGATGGAGATGCTGACGGCGGGCCTTGGCCTGCCCGTCGCCCCGGTGGAGGATGTTGGGTTGGACGGTGACATGCTCGAAGCGCAGGCCTTTGCCTATCTCGCCGCGCGGGTGGCCATGGGGATGCCGACATCCTGTCCGGGGACAACGGGTGTGCCTGCCGTGGTGGGCGGAGGAACGGTGTCGCGACCCTCCACGCCCTAGGCCTTAGCGCGGGATGTCGAAATCCGGCGCGGCGAGCGTGAAGCCTTCGAACTGAAACCCGGGCGAGACGGTGCACCCCACAAGCGTCCAGGCCCCGGTGGTCCGCGCTGCCTGCCAGTGGTCGGTCGGCACGATAATCTGCGGGCGCTGACCGGCGGCCAGATCAGGGCCAAGCGTATGATCCACCGCTGGGCCGTTATCGGTGGCGGCCAAGGACAGGATGAGCGGATCGCCCGCGTAGTAATGCCAGATCTCTGCCGCATCGACTCGATGCCAATGGCTCGCGCCGTCGTCTTTCAACAGAAAATAGATGCACGTGCCTGTTGGTCGCGGCGTCGCCCCATCCGCCCAGGTCTGACGGTAAAACCCGCCTTCGGGGTGCGGCTGAAGCCCGAGCATCTGGATGATATCATCTGCAGTCATGAAAGCTGCCTCGCAAGATCGAGGAAATCGGTGGCGGTGACGGTCCAGGGACCCGTGGGCGTCAGGTCCGTCATCTGCCCCGGACCATGCTCGGTGGGCCGCGCCACAAAGGCGGTCTGGAGCCCGCAGGCATGGGCGGCGACCAGATCGCCATTGTGGGCGGCCACCATCATCACCGCCTCGGGCGGCAGGCGCAGGGCTGCGCAACTGGCCTCATAGACTTCAGGCTTGGGTTTGTAATTTCGCGCCAGATCAGCGCCTAGAATGCAGTCCCACGGCAGGCCCGCATGACGGGCGAGGTGGGTCATCAACGAGATGGAGCCGTTCGAACATGGCGCAACAATGTGGCCACGCTTTATCAGTTGAAGGCCCGGCACGGTGTCGGGCCACGGGTCCAGCCGTTCCCACGCGCGCGCCATGGCTGGGTCCGCGCTGACGCCGAAACGATCCGCTACAACGCGCAGGTTTTCCGCGTGCAGATCATCTAGCGGAACATATCCGCGTCCTTTCGTGCGGATGCGCTCCATCGCCGGTTGGTACTCACCGCGCCACGCATCAGCAAAGGCCAGCGCATCGACACCCAGATGCCCGACCTCCCGCGCAATCGCAGTGCGCCAGTCGACACAGGTGCCGAAGACGTCAAAGATTAAAGCGCGCGGTTTTGAGGCCATACCGCCACAAGAGCGGTCGGGGGCGCGTCTGGCAAGCGCCGATTTGAGTATCTCAGGACCATCGAAACGATCAGAGCCTGATCCCGAAGAAGCAGACGAAATCGCCGGTATCTGGTTTGAGCTCATAGAAGGGCTCGATGGTTTCAAAGCCCAGGCGCTCGTACAGGCGGATTGCGGGCACGAGGGTCTTCACCGTGTCGAGGACCATTTCGGCATAGCCCATGGCGCGCGCCCGATCTGTCGCCGCCGCGATCAGAGCGGGGGCAACGTCCTTGCCGCGATGGGCGGGGTCCACATAGATGCGTTTGATCTCGATCTGGTGCGGATTGCGCGTGGGGATCAGCATGGCGCAGCCAATGACCGTCCCGTCCAACTCGGCCAAAAAGATCGCGCCGGTTTCGGCATGAAGGTCGGGGAGGCCCTCGATAAAGGCACCGTAGGCGTCCTTGGGGTAGTAGCGGTCAAAGACCTCTGCCGTGCGGCCCCCGTAGCCGAGGATCGCTGCGCGGTAGTCCCACATGAGGCGGGCAAGCTCAGGTGCGTCGTCTGTAGTGTAATCGCGGATCATCTGGGCGTTTGGCCTCGCGCTCTTGGGCGCAAGGCCACCTGTGTTAGCTCCGCAGGATCGAGGCGCCGGCATAGGTGGCGGTTTCGCCGAGCGCCTCTTCGATGCGGATCAGTTGATTGTATTTCGCCAGCCGGTCCGAGCGGGCGAGCGACCCGGTCTTGATCTGGCCGCAGTTCGTTGCGACGGCAAGGTCGGCGATGGTCGCATCCTCGGTCTCGCCCGAACGGTGGGACATCACGCAGGTCATGCGGTTGCGATGGGCTAGATCAACGGCGGCCAGCGTCTCAGTGAGCGACCCGATCTGATTGACCTTCACCAGCAGCGAGTTCGCGGCCTTCTTGTCGATCCCGGTCTGGAGCCGCGCGGGGTTCGTCACGAAAAGGTCGTCACCCACCAGTTGGACCTTGTCGCCCAGCATCTCGGTCAGGGCACACCAGCCGTCCCAATCGTCCTCGCCCATGCCGTCTTCGATCGAGATGATCGGGTAATCGGCCACGAGGTCGGCAAGGTATTTGGCGTTGTCCTCGGAGGACAGCGACAGGCCTTCGCCCACCATCTCGTACTTGCCGCCCTTGTGGTATTCGGTGGCGGCGGCATCGAGCGCCAAATAGATGTCCTCGCCCGGTTTGAAGCCCGCCTTTTCGATGGACTTCAGGATGAAATCGAGCGCCGCGCGCGAGGACGAGATGTCGGGCGCA
The DNA here is from genome assembly GCA_038527375.1 of Pseudomonadota bacterium. Taxonomy (GTDB): domain Bacteria; phylum Pseudomonadota; class Alphaproteobacteria; order Rhodobacterales; family Rhodobacteraceae; genus Shimia_B. The sequence continues at coordinate 39,284 of JBCBFU010000018.1, forward strand.
AAGCCGCCTTCGTCACCGATCCCCGTCGACAGGCCCGCGGCGGACAATTCGCCCTTGAGCGTGTGGAACACTTCCGACCCCATGCGCACGGCCTCGCGGATGCTTGTGGCCGACACCGGCATGATCATGAATTCCTGAATGTCGATCGGGTTATCGGCGTGTTCGCCCCCGTTCAGGATGTTCATCATCGGCACCGGCAGGACGCGGGCCGAGGTGCCGCCCACATAGCGGTAGAGCGGCTGTTCACAGTAATCAGCGGCAGCCTTTGCGGCGGCCATCGACACGCCCAGGATGGCGTTGGCGCCCAGACGGCCCTTGTTGTCGGTGCCGTCCAGTTCGATCATCGCGGTGTCCAGCGTGACCTGTTCGGTGACGTCCATCCCGACCAGTTCCTCGGCGATCTCGCCGTTGACGGCGGACACGGCCTCCAACACGCCCTTGCCCTTGTAGCGCGACTTGTCGCCGTCGCGCTTTTCCACGGCCTCATAGGCGCCGGTGGACGCGCCCGACGGCACAGCGGCGCGGCCCATGGTGCCGTCGTCGAGCGTCACGTCGACCTCCACCGTCGGGTTGCCCCGGCTGTCGAGGATTTCGCGGGCGAAGATGTCGATGATGGTGCTCATGTCGGGCGGACCTTCCTTGGCGTAAGCGTTCGGGGGCCGTTTAACAGGGAGCGGGGGTGATTTGGAAGGGCGATGTTTGCGCTAACGCGCGTCCCTTCCCGCACTACCCGCGCAGCCGCCCCTCGCGCCACAACGTGTAAAGGCCCGAGGCCACGACAATGCCCGCACCAACGAGGGTGAGCACATCTGGCCGTTCCGAGAAAAAGGCCACACCCAAGAGCAGCGCAAAGATAAGCCGCGTGTAGCGGAAGGGCGTGACAAACCCGACATCGCCCACGCGCGTGGCCTGAACGATCAGGTAATAGGCCACGACCCCGATCCCGAGGGCCGCGGCAAAGAAGAACAGGGGCGGCCCGGCCAGCGGTCCAAAGGACTGCCCACCAAGAACAAGCAGGGCAAGCCCTGTGGGGATGAGGGCCGCAAACCCCAGACAGGCCAATTGCAGCGTGCTGACCGTCGGGGGAATCCGCCGCACGGCGATGTCGCGGGCGGCAAGACCCGCCATGCCCAGAACGGCATAAAGCGCATTGGGATCAAAGCCGTCGAACCCGGGGCGCAGGATGATCATGACGCCCATCAGCCCCACAAGGATCGCGGTCCACCGCCGCCACCCCACGGCCTCCCCCAGAAAAAGCGCGGCGCCGAGTGTCACGACAATCGGCGTGGCCTGCAGGATCGCCGAGGCAAGCGAGAGCGGGATCAGCGTGAGCGCGGTTACAAAGCCGAACGTGCCCACCATCTCGGCCCCGTTACGCCACCAGACCGCCGGGTGGCGCAAGGCAGGCGTAAACAATGGCTGTCCCGACACCCGCGCGAGCGCCATGAAGATCGGCGTCCCAAAGAGGCCCAGTCCAAGGATGATCTGCCCCGACGGCCACGACCCCGCCATCAGCTTGATAAACGCGTCCTCGATGGCAAAGCCAAGCATGGCCAATGTCATCAAAAGCGCGCCGCGCAGGTTGTCCATGGGGGTCTCCGGGTCCGCGATGTGCCCCGGTGCGAACCAAGGTCGCCGCAACCGTTACGCCCGTTTGCCCCACTTGGCCAGCGCGCGCAGAGCCGTCACCGCACCGGTTTCAACTGTCCGCGGATATCGCCGAAATACATTTGACCGAACGTGTGCAGGTTAAAGTACAACTCACCCTCCGCCGCGATGTGGGCCAGGCCGGCAATGGTCTTGACCTTGTCAGTGGGCACCGCCGGTATGATCGGGCAACCCGCCGTCACGGCGCCGACCAGACCATGCCCGTGGTCGGTGACAGCCGTGATGTCGGCATTTGTGATTTCAGTGGCGAAGACCCCGTCCTCGAACACTGCTGTGACATCATGCTCAATGCCGAAATCGATGATGATCGGCCCCAACTGCCCGGGCTTGCCACAGTGGATATGCAGCATGGCGATCTGGTCAATCTCGACGCCCTCAATCGCAAGGTGGACCCACGCGCGGCTGTAATCCCGCGCGAACAAGAGCGTCCCATGACCCCGTGAGGGGCGTGCGTCGCGCGGCGTCGACGGTGCGGTGGATTGGAACATGTCTGGCACGATGCGCGGCGTGTCTTCTTCCTCCCCACCTTCCTGATGGGGCGATAACCACGCTTGATAGAGGTCGCCCGCAGCCCCGCCGCCCGCGGGATCGAGCGCAAGCGGCGGGGACATGTCCAGTTCACTGGCAAGCGCGGGGAGAGCTGTGACCAGAAGGACAACAAGGTTGAGAAGGCTGCGCATGGATAGACCCCTTGATTCTGTGCGGTGATGCGCGATGCTAACCTGTGGGGGGACCCCCACAGTCAAGAGCGAGAGGGAGCAGTCCATGCTGATCGGGGATGTCGCGCGCCGCGCTGGCCTGTCCAAGGACACGATCCGCCACTACGAGGGGTTGGGGCTACTCCATTCGACACCCCGGCAGGCCGGTAGCCGCACCTACCGCGACTACGGCGACGACACGCTCGAGAGGTTGTCGATCATCGCCTTTGCCAAATCCATGCACGTGCCCTTGCGCGACATGGTCGTCCCGCTCAACCGCGCGCTGAGCGACGAAAGCACCACCGAGGAACGCCGCGCGCTGGTCCTTGAGCGTCTGGCCGATATCGACCGCCGGATCACTGACCTGACGCGTGTGCGCGATGAGTTGCGGAAATTCCTCGACAAACCGGAGAAGGAGACGATGGATGCCCGGCTCAAGGCGCTGGGCTTCTGGATCGACTGAGCCCGCTCAATCGTCCTTGCGACGGGTCCCGTACAATTCCAGCCGATGACCTTTCAGCTGGAACCCCAATCGCTTCGCGATCTTTTCCTGCAGTGCCTCAATCTCGGGGTCGACGAATTCGATCACTTCGCCCGTGGCCAAGTCGATCAGGTGGTCGTGGTGATCGCGCTCGGCGTCCTCATAGCGCGCGCGCCCGTCCCCGAATTCCAGCTTTTCGATGATCCCGGCCTCTTCGAACAGCTTGACGGTTCGGTACACCGTGGCCAGCGAGATGCCCGCGTCAATCGCCACGGCCCGGGCGTGGAGGTCTTCGACATCCGGGTGATCCTGCGCATCCTCCAGCACACGCGCGATGATGCGCCGCTGATCCGTCATGCGCAGGCCCTTGGCCGCGCAACGCTGGGCAATGGTTTCAAGAGCGTGAGAGGGGGCAGCCGGTCGGGTCATGGGCGCAGTGCCTAGCCCCCTCGCGCGTGCGGCTCAACCCCTTGTTGGCCTGCGGTGTCCTGTGTCTGCGCCGTCAGATACCGCCGTGTTCGCCAAGGCCCGCCTGCAACGCCAACAGGCGGGAATGGAGCACGGCGACCGTGGCCGCGTTGCGCGCCGTGACAGAGCCGGGCAGGACCTTGTCCAGCTGCGCGGCACAGCGCGAGCGCCCGATGCCGTCCGGCGCATGCAACACCACGGCACCGCGCAAGGGGATCACCGTCTCGGACGGCGCGGGCTGTACCTTGGGCATATGCGGCTCCGTCCCGGCGTGGAAATAGACCATGACGCTCTTTGGCGCGTCCCGTGCGGCCTGCGGCAAGGCCCGGATCAGCGCCGCGATCTGGGGCAGGGTGCGAACCAAAACGGGCCGGTCGAGGCCGAAATCATCGCGCATCACACCCTGAACAAGTTCCGCGATCCCGGTCGGGTCCAAATCCGACAGGCAGGTGATGTTGCCCGACTGAATGTAGGAGGCGGGCGCCTGCAAACCTGCCTCGGCCAAGGCGACCACAAAGGGCTTCATCGGCAGCTTCCCGTGCCCGCCGACATTCACCCCACGCAGAAGGATTGCATGGGGACCGAGGGCCAGCAGGTCTGCGTGCGTCTGGGACATGGGCGTCACGCTATACCGCCACACCCACCGTTGACAGCGCCCACCGTCGCGGGCAGGGGCAGGGCATGACACCAAACCCCACACCCCGCGACGGATTGGACGCATTCGGCGCCGCGGCTCTCACCGGCTTTGCCCTGCTCCTTGCGTTCAATCAGGTGGTGATCGCGGTGGGCGGCGACGGCTGGCAGCCGGTCTTCATGGCGGCGCTGCGCTCGCTGGGTGCGGCGCTTGTCCTGTGGCTGTGGGTGCGGATCAGCACGGGGTCTGTGGCGTCTCTGGCGATCCCCCGCGCCGCTTGGGGTGCGGTTGTTGCCTTGGGCGTCTGCTTTGCCACCGAATTCACGTTTCTCTTCACGGCGCTCGACCTCACAACCGTTGGCCGGGCTTCGGTCATCTTCTATGCGATGCCCTTCTGGGCGGCGCTGGGCGGGCAGATCTTCCTTGGCGAACGGATCACGCCGCTGAAACTGGCGGGCCTTTTGGCCGCGTTTGCGGGCATGGCCTGGGCCATCCTCGATGGATCGGCGGGAGAGGCCGGGCAGGCAACCCTGATCGGCGATTTATGTGCCGTCGGCGCCTCGATCATGTGGGCCGGGACGCTGATCGTGGTCAAGGCGAGCCGCGCGCGCGACCTCCCCGCGATGTCGCAGCTTTTCTGGCAGGTCACGGTTTCCGCGCCGCTGCTGCTCCTAGCGGCCCCGTTCTTTGGCCCGCTCATCCGGGACCTTGCGCCCATTCACTGGTGGTCACTGGGGTTTCAGGCCTTTGTAGTGGCCTCGTTCGGCTTCGTGTTCTGGTTCTGGCTGCTGAAACTCTACCCGGCCTCGACCGTGGCCTCGTTCAGCTTTCTGTCACCCATCTTTGCCGTGGGCCTCGGCGCGCTTCTCTTGGGCGAAGACGTGGGTCCGGGCCTCGCCGGCGCGCTGGCGCTTGTGACGCTGGGCCTGATCCTCGCCAACCGACCTCAAAAACCGCGCGGCTGATCTTCTTCTGGCTCAAAGCATTCCGGGGCGCCTTACGGTTCACGTGCCACAGAATGTCTGGTGCACGACCTCATCATCACTGGGCGGCGCGGTGTAGCGCGCATCCTCAGGATCGGTGAAGGGGTCCGCCAAAACGGCGCATAGGTCCTTGGCAGGCAGCCAGTCACCGGCGACCGCCGCGCGGATCGCGGCCTCAACCAGATGGTTGCGCGCTATGACCTGCGGGTTGCTGCGCGCCATTAAGCTTCGGTCGGGGTGTCGGGCCAGCCAATGACTGTGCCACGCGGCAAAACCGGGGTCGTCCATCACATGATCCCCGGCGTGCAACGCGCGGAATGTATTGGTGAAATCCGACTTGTTTTCGGTCATCATCGTCAAGAGATCACCGACCAGCGCGATCCCGTCCTCGCCCAAATCCGCAAGCCCCAGCTTGGCCCCAAAGACCCGCATCCACGCCGCCTGATAGTGATCGGAAAACGTGTTCACGATCTCGGTGAACTCGGCTATGGCCGCCTCGCGGTCTGGCATCAGGGGCAACAGCGCGGTGGCGAATTGCGCCATGTTCCACGCGGCGATGTTGGGCTGGTTGGCATAGGCATAACGCCCCCCGTGGTCGATGGACGAAAACACCCGCGCGGGATGATAGTCATCCATGAACGCGCAGGGGCCGTAGTCGATCGTCACGCCACCGACATGGGCGTTGTCCGTGTTCATCACGCCGTGGATAAAGCCCAGCCCCATCCACTGCGCCACAAGCTCGGCCTGGGCCGCGACCGCCGCGGACAGCAGGCCGGGCGCACCGTCAGCAGCCGGGAAATGCCGCGCAATCGTGTGATCGCACAGCGCCGACAAGGCCTCCAGATCGTTGCGCGCGGCGTATACCTGAAAGGTGCCCACCCGGATATGCGAGGGTGCGACGCGCGTGACGATTGCCCCCGGAAGGGGCGCCTCCCGCAGCACGGTCTCACCCGTGGTGGTCACGGCCAAGGCCCGCGTGGTCGGCACGCCAAGGGCGTGCATCGCCTCGGACACGATATACTCGCGCAGGGCCGGACCCACCCAGTTGCGCCCATCGCCTGCGCGGGAATAGGGCGTGGGGCCAGAGCCCTTGAGCTGGATGTCTTGCCGCGTCCCATCGTGGGCAATGACCTCTCCCAACAGGATGGCGCGCCCGTCGCCCAGTTGCGGGTTCCAGTTGCCGAACTGGTGCCCCGCATAAAGCTGCGCGAGGGGCTGAGCGCCGTCCGGGACCGCATTGCCCGCCCATATTTCTGCGTCACGTGGCAGATCAAGGTCGGAGGCCAAGTCATTGTTCCACATCTGTATTTCAGGCGCGGAAACGGGCTGTGGCGGCAATGCGGTGAACATCTGCGCGGGCAGCCGTGCAAAGGAGTTGTCCCAGGTCGTCATGTCAGATCCAGTGTCATCAGGCTGTAGCGGTCGCGGAGCTTCCAGCCCGCGCGTTGGTACAGGCGCTGGGCAGCCGCGTCCGTGCGGTCAACCTCAAGCGCGAGACCACCGACACCTGCATCCGTCATGAGCGTGCGAAGTTCGCCCAGCATCTGCTGCGCGATCCCGCGCCCTCGGATGCCGGGGCGCACGTAAAGCTCGTCCAGATACCCGTCGAGACCGCCGAACTCGACCGACCAGCCAAAGCAGACGACCGCGTATCCCAGCGGCGCAATGCGCGGACCGGCGAGGTAGGCCGTGCCGTGGGGCGAGCCTGCGAGGAGGGGCGTCACCGCATGTTCTGCATGCCCGTCCGGGAGGGTGAAGCCCATCTCCTGATGGAAAGCCTCGATCAGTGGCACAAGGCGTGCGAGGTCCTCGGGCCCCGCCTGATGGAGCAGTGCCCGGCTCACAAACTGGCCAAACGCGTGGTCAGAAGATCAAAGAAGCGGTCGCGGTCCCCGTCGCCGAGGAACGTCGCGTTCCTGGGCCGGTCGGTGACGCCCCACCAATCGGCGACCGTCATGCCGCGGGTGAGATCTGAGTTCAGTTCGATTTCCACATTGCAGTGGCGCCCCGTAAAGAGCGTGGGGTCGATCAGATGGGCGATGACGCAAGGATCATGGAGCGGTCCGCCCTTGGAGCCGTATTTGGCGACGTCGAAGCGTTCGAAGAAATCGGTCCAGCCCGCGACGGCGTCCCCGACCTTTGTGCCAAGCGCGCGCATCTCGGCGATCCATTCGGCGGAGGTGAGCATCTTGTGGGTCAGATCAAGCGGCGCGAAGGTCAGCTTCACACCGGATTTCACCACGATATCAGCCGCTTCCGGATCTACATAGATGTTGAACTCGGCGGCGGGGGTGATGTTTCCGACCTCAAAGTAAGCCCCGCCCATGAGGACGATTTCCGCGATCCGGTCGGCGATGTCCGGCGCTTGCCGGAGGGCCGTTCCGATGTTGGTGAGCGGACCAAGGGGACACAGCGTAACGCCGTCCGTTGCTCGGATCGTGTCGATGATGAAGTCGACGGCATGTTGGTCCTGAACCGGCATCACCGGGTCCGGCAGGTCGTATCCGTTAAGCCCAGTTTTGCCATGGACGTGTTCGGCGGTGACGAGCGCGCGGCCCATGGGGCGGTCGCAGCCTGCAAAGACTTTTGTGTCCGGTTTGCCTGCCAGTTCGCAGATCACACGGGCGTTGCGGGTCGTAAGGTCGAGCGGGACGTTCCCTGCCACGGCCGTGATCCCGAGGACGTCGATTTCAGGCGAGGCCAACGCCAGAAGGATGGCGACCGCGTCGTCCTGGCCCGGGTCAGTGTCGATGATGATCTTGCGCATGGTTGGTACGTGGTCCTCTTACCGTGCGTTGTAAAGTCTTTCGCCTCCCTTTCGGCGGCGGAGCCGCCTACCGGGCAATGGGCATGAGTATTTGAGGACCATCGAAAGATCAGGCGCGTTTCTGCGCGTCCCAGAGGGCGTCCATTTCTTCGAGGCTGGCGTCTTTGGGGGTGCGGCCTTCTTTGGCGAGGGCCGCCTCGATGCCTTGGAAGCGTTTGGTGAACTTGGCATTGGTCCGGCGGAGCGCCGTCTCCGGGTCGACGCCCAGGTGGCGGCCGATATTGACCATGACAAATAGCAGGTCGCCGAATTCGTCTTCGATCTTGTCGGGCTCCAAAGTCTCGCGGGCCTCGATCAGCTCACGTGTTTCCTCATCAAGTTTGGCGAGAACGTCTTCGACATCGGTCCAATCAAAGCCCACGCGGGCGGCGCGTTTTTGCAGTTTCAGCGCGCGCATCAGGGCGGGCAGGCCCATGGCGACCCCGTCGAGCGCGCCTTTTTGTGCTTGGCCCGCGCGTTCCTTGGCCTTGATCGCCTCCCAATCGCGCACTTGGTCGTCGGCGGTTTTGTCCCGGCTCTCGTCGCCAAAGACGTGAGGGTGGCGGGCGACCATCTTGTCGCTAATGCGGTCAGCGATGGAGGCGAAGGTAAAGAGGCCTTTTTCCTCTCCGATCGCCGCGTGGTAGACGGATTGGAGAAGAAGATCGCCGAGCTCTCCCTCCAACTCATCCCAAGCTTCGCGCTCGATGGCATCGGCCACCTCGTAGGCTTCCTCGATCGTGTAGGGCGCGATGGTCGCGAAGGTCTGTTCGATATCCCACGGGCAGCCCGTGTCCGGGTCACGAAGGCGGCGCATGATTTCCAGGAGGCGCGGCATGCCGCCATTGGGATCGTGGATGAGATACCCGTTTCTATCTGAGCCCATTGCAGCCTCGCGTCCGGTGTGGTCGGGTGACACTAGGAGGACAGCCCATGCCCATCGTCAACCGGATAGCCGACTACGCCGAGGATATGACCGCCTGGCGGCGGCACCTGCACCAGCACCCCGAGCTGACCTTTGACTGCCACGAGACGGCAGCATTTGTGGCCGCGCGGCTCAGGGAATTCGGGATCACGGAAATCCACGAAGGCATCGCGACAAGCGGGATCGTGGCGATCATCGAGGGGACCGCACCGGGCCCGACCATCGGTTTGCGCGCGGATATCGACGCGCTGCCGATGGAGGAGGTGTCGGGCGTGGAATGGGCATCAAAGACGCCGGGCAAAATGCACGCCTGCGGGCATGATGGGCACACGACGATGCTGCTGGGCGCGGCGCGGTATTTGGCAGAAACGCGGAATTTCTCAGGGAAGGTCGCCCTGATCTTCCAACCTGCGGAGGAAAACGGGGGCGGCGGGAACGTGATGGTCGAAGAGGGCATCATGGACCGGTTCGACATCGCCCAGGTCTACGGCATCCACAACGTGCCGGGTATCGAAGAAGGGGCGTTCTACACCGCGCCGGGGCCGCTGCTGGCGGCGGTCGATACGTTCCACGTTGATATCACGGGCGTGGGCGGGCATGGAGCCTATCCGCATGAGACAAAAGACCCGGTCGCAGCAGCGGTCGCGATTGCAGGCGCCATGGGCACGATTGTGAGCCGCAACCACAAGGCGCTCGACGATCTGGTGGTGTCTGTGACGATGATCCATGCGGGATCGGCGGACAACGTGATCCCCGGCACAGCCTATCTGGGCGGGACGGTTCGAACCTTTGACACCGAGGTGCAGGCCATGGTCATGCGCCGGATGGAGCAGATTGTGGCGGGCTATGCGGCAGCGCATGAGGTCGAGGCGACGCTGCGCTACGAGAAGGGGTATCCCGCGACGATTAACGATCCGGCGTCGGCCGCCTTTGCGGCGGATGTGGCGCGGCAGGTGTCGTCCAATGTCGAGGATAATACGGGGCGGGAAATGGGGGCGGAGGATTTCAGCTATATGCTTCAAGCCCGGCCCGGAGCGTTCCTGTTCCTGGGGATCGGCGATGGCCCGGGGCTGCACAACCCAGCCTATGACTTCAATGATGAGATGGCGCCAGTGGGGGCCTCGTTCTTTGCGCGGCTCGTTGAAACTGCACAACCGGTGGCCTCATGAACGATTTGACACAAATGGACATGGCCCATGCGCTGCGGCCTTGGCAGTTCACCGGGGCGGATACGCCGCCTGTGGTCGTGGACCGGGGCGAGGGGTGCCATGTGATCGACGTGACCGGCGCGCGGTACCTGGATGCCGTCGGCGGGCTCTGGAACACGAATATCGGGCTGGGTCGCAAGGACATGGCCGAGGCGATTGCGGCGCAGGTCGAAAGGCTCGCGTTCTCATCCACGTTTGGCGACATGTCGAACGGTCCGTCGGCGGCGCTTTCGGCGAAGCTGGCGCATCTGGCCCCGACGGGGCTCGATCACGTGCATTTCACGACCGGTGGGTCGACAGCAATCGATAGCGCCTACCGCATGGCGTGCTTCGTGCAGGCGGCGCGCGGATTTGAAGGGCGCCACCACATCATCGCGCGCGAGCATGCCTATCACGGGTCGACCCATATCAGCATGTCGATCGGCAACCGCGACGGGGATCGCGCGCCGGAGTTTCGGTATGAGACGGATACGATCCACCACATCGGCGCGCCGGATACGCTGCGCGCGGGTGCCACGGTCGAAAGCTGCGTGGCGGAGTTCGAGGCCAAGATCGCCGAGATCGGGGCGGAGCGCGTCGCGGCCTTCTTTGCCGAGCCGATCCAGGCGTCGGGCGGGGTGATCATGCCGCCCGAGGGGTATCTGCGCGCCATGTATGACGTGTGTCAGCGGCATGGCATCCTGTTTGTCGCGGACGAGGTTGTGACCGCCTTTGGGCGCATCGGTTATATGTTCGCCTCCGAGGACCGCTATGGCGTGACGCCGGATATTCTGTGCTGCGCCAAGGGGTTGTCCTCGGGCTATCAGCCGATTGGCGCGATGCTGTTTTCCGCCGAGATCTGGGAGGTGCTGGCCTCAGAGCCGCGGTGGTACACGTCCGGCTACACCTATTCCGGGCATCCGGTGGCATGCGCGGCGGCGCTCAAGAATATCGAGATTATCGAGGATGAGGGGCTCTGTGCCCGCGCCTTGGAGATCGGGGCGGTGTTTCAGGAGGGGCTCGCGACACTGCGCGACTTGCCGTTGGTGGGCGATGTGCGGGGCGAGGCGCTGATCGGCTGCGTGGAAAACGTGTCGGACAAGGCGACGCTGGCGCTCCTGCCAGATGAGATCGACATTGGTCGGCGCATCTCGGACGCGGCGCAGGCGAAGGGACTGCTGGTGCGGCCTTTGGGCCATCTGAACGTGATGTCGCCGGCGCTGGTGATCAGCGAGGGCGAGGTGCAGTTCGCCGTGGATATCTTGGGCCAGTCGATCCGTCATGTGGCGGACGAGCTGACCCGCGAAGGCGTGAGGATTTCCTGAATGGCACTCAGTGATGCGGCGAACGATGCCGACAACGCGATCACCCGGCAGGGGTACCGCGGACAGAGTTTTGAGAACGCCTTTGGCGGTGTTTTGTCCTTCATGCGAAGGACTTACACGAAAGACCTCACAGGCGTGGACCTTGCGGTGACAGGCGTGCCGTTTGATCAGGCCGTGACGAACCGCCCCGGCACGCGGTTCGGGCCGCGGGCGATCCGGGAAGCCTCGACCCTGCAACCGTGCGATCCGCCGTTTGGCTGGGACATCAACCCATTGACCGAATTCAACGTGGCCGACTACGGCGACCTGGCGTTTGACTATGCTGATACGCGCAGCTTTCCGGGCGCGTTGCAGGCCCATATCGCTGGCATCCTCGGGGCCGGCGCGGGGTCGCTGGTGCTGGGGGGCGATCACTACATTACTTACCCGATCCTAAAGGCTTACGCCGAGAAGTTCGGGCCGATTTCGCTCCTGCAGTTTGATGCACACACCGACACTTGGGCCGATGATGACGAGGATCGGATCGACCACGGGACGATGTTCTACAAGGCCGTGAAGGCCGGGATCATCGACGTGGAGCATTCGGTGCAGGTGGGTATCCGCACCAAAAACCCCGATGAGATGGGCGTGCCGATCCTCTATGCGCCCGAGGTCGTCGATGACCCGATGGGCGCGGTCGCAAAAATCAAGGAGATTCTGGGGGATAGGCCTACATACCTCACCTTTGATATCGACTGCCTCGACCCCGCGTTTGCACCGGGCACGGGCACACCCGTATCGGGTGGGCTGTCCTCGGCACAGGCGCTGGCGATGCTGCGCGCGCTCAAGGGGATCAACATGGTGGGTGGCGACGTGGTCGAGGTGTCGCCGCCGTTCGATGCGGGCGGCTGCACGGCCATCGCAGGGGCGCATATGGCGGTTGAGCTGATGTGCCTATATTGCTGGAACCTAAAGGACAAACGGGATGCCTAACCAACCGATCAGCGGCAACGACCTCGCAAGGTTTTCAGGCCCGCAAACTTTCATGCGCCTGCCGGAGGCTGAGACTGCCGAGGGGCTCGACGTAGCGTTTGTTGGCATACCGATGGATATCGGCACGTCGTGGCGCTCCGGCACGCGGTTTGGGCCGAAACAGCTGCGCCAAGAGAGCGCGATGATCCGGCCTTACAACATCCAAACGGGGGCAGCCCCGTTTGATGGCTTGCAGATGGCGGATCTGGGTGACGTGGCGATCAACACCTTTTCGCTGAGCGACTCTATCCGAATTATTACAGAGACTTACGACGATATCCTGACCCATGACGTGATCCCTGCCACACTGGGTGGGGACCACACGCTCACGCTTCCAGTGCTGCGCGCGATTGCGAAAAAGCACGGGCCCGTCGCGCTTGTCCATGTGGACGCCCATGCGGATGTGAATGACGAGATGTTTGGCGAACGTGAGACGCATGGGACCGTCTTCCGCCGTGCCTATGAGGAAGGTCTGATCACGGCGGACAAGGTGTTTCAGGTCGGGCTGCGCGGGACGGGCTACACGGCCGAGGATTTTACCGAGGCGCAAGGTTGGGGCTTCAACATGACGCTCGCGCCCGAGATCTGGCACAAGAGCCTCGCGCCCTTGGCAGCGCAGATCAAAGAGAAGATCGGCGATCAGAAGACCTACATCACCTACGATATCGACAGCCTCGATCCGTCCTTCGCGCCCGGCACGGGCACGCCCGAAATTGGCGGGCTGACCACGCCGCAAGCGATGGAGTTCATTCGTGGTCTGCGCGGGCTCAACATCGTGGGGGTCGATCTGGTCGAGGTTTCTCCGCCCTATGATCCCAGCGGGAATACAGCCCTCGTCGGGGCCAATATCATGTTCGAGATGTTGTCGATCCTTCCCGGTGTTCCATATCGCTGAGGCATGAAAATGATACTGTTTGTTGTTCTGGGGGTCGCGGCCCTTGTGCTGATCGCGATGGCCTATGTGCGCTTTACCCCTGTCACCGCCGATAGCGGCAGGCCACGACCCGACGCGATGGCGCCAGGCGATTACGCGTCCGAGGGCGGGTTTTATGCGGTGCGCGCCTTGGCCAAAGGGGCGGATGTCACAGAGATGTTCGAGCGGATCGTGGCCGAACGGGACGCGAATCCGCGCGCGGCGGTCGTTCGTGGCGCGGCACCCGATCACGACATAACAGCCATCCAGCGGTCGCCGGCTTGGGCGTTTCCCGACATCACGCATATCTGGGTAGAGGGCGGCAACCTGCACGTCGCCTCGCACCTGGTTTACGGGCGCAAGGATTTCGACGCGAACAAGCGCATCGTTGAGGGCGTGTTGAAGGCGGCTGGCCTGTAGCGGGCGATCAGCCTGTCAGACAGGACTGTTCGACGTCACGCCACATGGGGTTGTTTAGGCTCATCTGGCACTGCGCCATGAAGGTGCGGCCACCAACGCTCAGACACCGCATTTCGCCAAGCTCCACGCGGTTGCCCACGCTGTCAGTGCAGTAGCAATCGACCGTCTTCTGTGCCGCCAGCGGCGTCGCC
>JBCBFU010000019.1:0-52081 GCA_038527375.1 Pseudomonadota bacterium
CGTTGGTGTCGGAAACCGGGGAAACCGTCACGCAGGACGACGTGATCACCGCACCAACGCTGGTCTATTTTGGCTACACCTTTTGCCCGGATGTTTGCCCCCTGGACACCGATCGCAACGCGGCGGCGATGGAGATCCTCGATGAGCAAGGGATCGAAATGAACGCGCTGTTTGTGACCATCGACCCTGAGCGGGACACGGCCGAATACCTTGCCGAGTACACGGATGCCTTTCACCCGCGCATGGTCGGTCTGACGGGATCGCAAGAACAGGTCGATGCCGCCGTCAAAGCCTACCGCGTCTATGCCAAACGGCAGGAGAGCGACGACCCGGAATTCTACCTCATGGATCACTCCAACATGACCTACCTGATGGATCCAGAGGCGGGTTTCGTGACCTTCTTCCGCGGTGATGTCGCACCCGAGGCGATGGCGGAACAACTCGCCTGCATCTCGAAAGTGGTCTGACGCTTTACCCGCCCTACCTTTCTGGCGATAAAACCCTGCAAAAGGGCAAGAAAAGCCATCTCGGAAGGGAAAGCGGATGCCGGATACCGCGTTTGATGAACTGGGCGCTGATGCGTCGCTGCTGTTGGTCGATGACGACGAGCCGTTTCTGAAACGCCTTGCCAAGGCGATGGAAAAACGTGGCTTTGAAGTTGAACAGGCGGGGTCTGTCGCGGCGGGACAAGCGATCGCGACGGCGCGGCCCCCGGCCTATGCTGTTGTCGACCTGCGGCTGGAAGACGGCAACGGGCTCGACGTGGTGGAGGTTTTGCGCACCAAGCGGCCCGATTGTCGCGTGGTGGTTTTGACCGGATACGGCGCGATTGCCACCGCCGTGGCAGCGGTCAAAATCGGGGCGACGGATTACCTGTCCAAGCCCGCGGATGCCGCCGACATCACCAACGCGCTTCTGGCCAAGGCGGATGAACTTCCCCCGCCGCCGGAAAACCCGATGAGCGCGGATCGCGTGCGGTGGGAGCATATCCAGCGCGTGTATGAATTGTGTGATCGCAACGTGTCCGAGACGGCGCGGCGGTTGAACATGCACCGCCGGACGTTGCAGCGCATTTTGGCGAAACGCAGCCCGCGTTAACGCCGAAAACCCAGGGGCACATCCCGTACACATTGCGTACACCGGGCGTACACATCGCGTACATACGCACGGTGCATCCGGGCAAAGGTTAACGGGGCGGCGCACCCGTCGCGACGCTTTTCTTCAACCACCGGATAAAGGTCTTGAGCGCCGGGCGCTGGGCACCCGGCTGGGTGACAATCCAGTTCATTGGGTCGTCGGCCTCGGGCGCTTCGTGCAGTTGAACGAGCGTGCCGGCGTCCAACTCGCGCGCGACGAGCGTCCGGGGCTGCACGCCTGCGCCGAACCCCTCGCGCAGGGCCGCAAGCACCAGTTGATTGGTGGGAAGATGGCGGATGGTAAGCGTTTCGGTGTCGATCCCGAGCCGCCCCAGCCAGCTCCAGTATTCGGCGTATCCATCGTCAATCACCCAGGGCAAATCGCGCAGCGCGGCCAGCTTGGCCTCGGTCAGGTTCGCATGACCAAGGGCCGGATCTGAACACAGCCGAGGCGTGGCCACGATCAAAGGGTTCGACAGGGCGAGCGGTTCGGAAACTGTGCCGGGCCAAGGTCCCCGCCCATGGCGGATGGCGACGTCAAAGCCTTCGCGCCGCAAGTCCACAGCGGTGTTCGACGGCGTGATGGACAGCTGAATATCCGGGTATTGCGACCAGAAGGACCCGAGGTGCGGCATCAGGGAGTGTTCGGCAAAGGTCGGCGTACAGGTCATGCGCACAGGGCGCGATTGCGTCAGGTCGCGGACCACGTCCACGCCACGCGCCATGGTCGTCAACCCGTCGGTCAGTGCCTCGGCCAATTGGGCCCCTACGGATGTGGGCACCATGCGCTGTCCTTCACGTCGCAACAGCGATTGACCCAGCTCAACCTCAAGCTTGCGGACGTTCTGCGCGATGGCCGCGTGGGTCACATTCAATTCGCGCGCAGCGGCGGAAAAACCGCCGTGGCGGGCGGCGGCCTCGAACGCGCGCAGAAGGGTCAGGGACGGCAGGGACATATGTAACCTGAGCTAACAATGCTGAAAGTTTCCTGACTGGCAGGCAAAATGCAAGGGCCCTAGATCATCCCCATCGACCTGCACGCCAAACACAAAGGAGATCGGCATGCTCAAGCGTTTCAAATCCTTGTTTTCCGCCGATACAGTCTCTGTTTCGGGCTATTTCGCCGTGGAAGGCGCAAGCCTGACCCGCGCGCGTGACTTTGGCCATGCCGATCTGCAAGAGCGCAAGCGTTGGATGGCAATGGTGGGCCGCTGGTAGACGGGGTTACAGCGGATACCGTTTGATCACACGGTCGACCTTCTCTCCGGTCCGGCGCGTGTGATCGTCGGGAACCGTCTTCCAATCCTGGAACCCCATCTTGGTATAATAGGCCAGACCCGGGACGTTATCGGCGGTGATTTTGGCAAGGATCGCCACCCCGCCCCGCGCCTGACAATCCGACAGCGTCTTATCAAAGAGCGCCCGTCCCGCCCCGCGGGCGGGCGTTTTTTGGTCGGTGAATGACCCGATGGAATAGAGCCCGTCGCCCACGTCGAAGGCCGCTTGGAAGCCGACGACCCGACCGTCTTGGATCACGACGTTGTTGACGGGTGGTTCGTCACAATAGTGATCGCGAAAATCTGCCTCGGTCATGACTTCTTCATGGGCGGTGGTGCCACCCAGTTCGATCGTGTGGTTCAGGATCGCCACGCAGGCAGCGACGTCATCGTGGGTCATCTTGCGGGCGGTAAAAGTCATCGGCGGTCAGATCTGTTCCAAAAGTTCGGTGTGGCGCTGGGTAAAGGCTTGGCGTGTTTCCCGCGGGGGGCGCAAGACGATTTCCAGCCCATCCATAAGGGCGGGGTCCGGGCGGCCAAAGAACTTGTTGGCCTCCGGTGGCGAGAAGCCCGCGATTTGCGTGGCCTCCATCCAGGCCGAAACCTTGTCGGCCTTTTTGATCTGCTTCTTGATTGCCGCGGGCACTTTGGCGGGCAGCCCAAACCGAAGGTGCACGGCGGCCTCGAGCCGTTCATCGAGCGCGCCGTAGCCGGGACCGACCGCAGCCTTCACCGGAGAGATCATGTCGCCGATGACGTATTCGGGTGCGTCATGCAGGAGAGCTGCCAAGCGCCACATGGGCGGGGCCTGTGGTGCAATACGTCCGAAGATCGTTTCGACAAGCAGTGAGTGTTCTGCGACCGAATACGCGAAGTCACCATGGGTTTGGCCATTCCATCGGGCAACGAAGGCAAGTCCATGCGCGATATCCTCGATTTCGATATCGAATGGGGTGGGATCAAGCAGGTCCAAACGACGCCCAGAGAGCATGCGCTGCCATGCACGTGGTGTCTGAGCCATCTTTGCCTCCCGCTTTGCAACCGCCCCAAAATACGCGCCCACCGCTTGGCTGCAATTCAATTCAAACCTTGGGAAAGCGCCTTGGAATTACCACTCTTGGAGCCACTCGACGTTCGGCTGCTGTGTAAATCGGGGCGCTCAATGCTATGAGAGCAAGGACTAAGCAGATGCCTAACCCAACCCCCCCGACCCCGATCGCAACGGATCAGGATGACGAGCTGTTCCTGTCTGACTTTGGTGTCGAGATTTTCGCGCTTGCAGGCGACGACACCATCTACGGCGGAGGGGGTCACGATGTTGTCTTCGGGCAGGCTGGTGATGATTTTCTCTCGGGGGCGGGCGGATCAGACACGCTTCGCGGGGACAGAGGCAATGATGCCTTGTCCGGCGGATCCGGGAGGGATGACCTGAACGGCGGGGCAGGGCATGATCATCTATTCGGTGGCAGTGGCATGGATAAGTTGATCGGCGCATCTGGTCATGATCGCCTCTTTGGAGGGTCGGATAACGATCTGCTGAAAGGCGGGCGCGGCGATGACATGCTCTGGGGTGAGGCCGGCAATGACCGTCTAAATGGTGGCGCAGGGTCTGATTATGTCGATGGTGGTCACGGCGATGATCGCATCATCAACAAGGCTGACGGCGCCGACGACACGATTCTTGGCGGACAAGGCGCGGATGTGTTCGTCTTTCACGCATCTGGTGGTCATATCGGGGATGACACGGTGATGGACTTCAATGCCGCCGAGGGCGATGTCCTTGTCCTGAAAGGCGCAGATTGGACCGTGTCTGAAGTCGATCTTGATGGTGATGGCGTTGCGGATGGCAGCCTCATCGAGCTTTGGCACGACGACATTTCGGTGGGGAGTGTGACATTGCTGGGTGACGTGGACACGGACCTGTTCTGACGCCGCGTGGGACATCAACAGAGTTGGTGCCACGCCAAAGTGTGCGCAGGAGAGCCACGTAGCCAAGCGCGCATTGGTTTGGGCAATTTCATCCTTCGGGAGGGGCCGAAGTGGTTCAAGTGGTCGCGGTCACTGGAACCCAAGCCGCGCCGGGCCAGTTTGATTTGCATGGGAGGCAACCGCAACCGGGCGCAGACGCGCCTTCATTACGGAGCCGAAGACATGAAGATACTGCTTTCAGCCGCCGCCGTGGCAATCGGTGCATCATTTATTCCCGCACCCGCCCAGGCGCAGAACTGTGCGTTGCGGACCGATATGGTGACGGCGCTCAAGTTTCGTCACGACGAAAGCCAGGTCAGTGCGGGCCTGCAAAACGCCGATGTCATGGTCGAGGTATTCGCCAGTCCGAACACCGGCACCTTCACGATCCTGCTGACGCGGACGGACGGGGTGTCGTGCATTATTGCGGCTGGCACCAACTGGGCCGAGGTGTCGGCACTGCCGGTGGGCGTTCCCGGTTAAAATCCGGCGGGTTTTGATGGGTTCATAGCTGTCGCGCCGCATTGCGGGCGACCGGGTGCCGATGCTAAGGCGGGCGCAACCGAAGTTAGGGAGCCCACCATGGCCGAAGACTACATCGTCAAAGACATTTCGCTTGCGGAGTACGGTCGCAAGGAACTCGATATCGCGGAAACCGAAATGCCCGGGCTGATGGCCCTGCGCGAGGAATATGGCGAGGCCAAGCCGTTGGCCGGTGCGCGCATCGTGGGATCGCTCCACATGACGATCCAGACCGCCGTCCTGATCGAGACGCTTGTGGCGTTGGGCGCGGACGTGCGCTGGGCATCGTGCAACATCTTTTCGACCCAGGACCACGCGGCGGCGGCGATCGCGGCGGGCGGTGTCCCGGTCTTTGCGATCAAGGGTCAGAGCCTTGAGGAGCATTGGGATTACCTCGACAAATCGTTCCAGTTCGCGGACGGGCCGAACATGATCCTGGACGATGGCGGGGACGCAACGCTCTACATCCTGCTGGGTGCGCGCGCGGAAGCGGGCGAGGAGATCATCCCGGTCCCGACCTCCGAAGAAGAGGCCGTGATCAAGGATCAGATCAAGAAGCGGATGGAGCAATCGCCCGGTTGGTTCACCAAGATGCGCGATCAGATCAAGGGCGTGTCGGAAGAGACCACGACCGGTGTGCACCGTCTGTATGAACTGGTCCGCGAAGGTCAGCTGCCCTTCCCTGCGATCAACGTGAATGACTCCGTCACCAAGTCGAAGTTCGACAACAAGTACGGCTGCAAGGAATCGCTGGTCGACGGCATTCGCCGCGCCACGGACACGATGATGGCGGGCAAGGTCGCGGTCGTCATGGGCTATGGCGATGTGGGCAAAGGTTCGGCCGCGTCGCTGCGTGGGGCCGGTGCCCGCGTGAAGGTGACGGAAGTCGATCCGATCTGTGCGCTTCAGGCCGCGATGGACGGGTTCGAGGTTGTGCTGCTTGAGGAGAACCTCGACGCCGATATCTTTATCACCACGACCGGCAACAAGGACGTCATCCGCATCGAGCACATGCGCGAGATGAAGGACATGGCGATCGTGGGCAACATCGGCCACTTCGACAACGAAATCCAGGTTGCCGCGCTCAAGAACCACAAGTGGACGAACATCAAGGAACAGGTGGACATGATCGAGATGCCGTCGGGCAATCGGTTGATCCTGCTATCCGAGGGGCGTCTGTTGAACCTTGGTAACGCGACGGGGCACCCGTCCTTTGTGATGTCGGCATCCTTCACCAACCAGGTGCTTGCGCAGATGGAGCTGTGGCAGAACACGGACCAGTACAAGAACGAGGTCTACATCCTGCCCAAGCATCTGGATGAAAAGGTCGCGGCGCTGCACCTCAAGAAGATTGGGGTGAAGCTGACGCAGCTGGACAAGAGCCAAGCGGATTACATCGGTGTGACCGTGGATGGCCCGTTCAAGCCCGAGCATTACCGCTACTGAGGCGGGATCGAGACTGTTTTGGAAGGGCGGCCTTTAGGGTCGCCCTTTGTCTTTATGGTGTGGCGAACACGAAGCGCCGGTCGAGCTGATACTTGGTGACGTAGCCGATGGTCAGGCCTAGGATCGCCCCGGCCTCGCGCGCGATATCGGTGCGCCAGATCGCCCAGGCCGTGGCCTCAGACCCCCAGAAGATCACGGTCGTGACGACACCCATGAGGGTGTAGAGGCCGAACTTGCGGGCATGCTGGGCTGCGCCGGTCTCGAGGTCCTGAAAGATCCAGCGTTTATCGAGGACGTACTTGATCACGAGACCTACACCGGTCCCCACCGCTATGGCAGCTGCGAGCGCCAGCGCCTCGGACCCCGACCACAAGCCAAGGACAACGCGCTGGGCCGCGAGGTTCGCGATGGTCGCGATAACGGCGAACAGGCTGTAGCGCAGGACAAGTGTGCGGGTCGTCATCCCAGCACTGCGCCGCCGCCCGCGCAGAGCAGGACAAGGAGCCCGCAGATTTGGCTGGTGCGGTCACGGACCGCAAAGACGACCGGGTCATCGTCCATCTCGCCCCGGTGGGTCAAAAGCACCACGCGGCTGATCCAGAAGAGCAAGATCAGGCAGATGCCCCACAGGGCGGCGGGTTGGTCATAGAGGCCCGAGACGCTGGGTGAGTTCACGTAGAGCGCCATCACCAGCACGGCCACAAAGCCCGAGGCGAGCGCCATTTGCGAAATCACCGGAAGGTCGTCGACGTGATAGCCGCGCCCCGCGATTTTGCCGTCCGAGCCGGGCTGGGCGCGGGCGGCGTCATCGACCAATTCGGCTTGGCGTTTCACGGCAGCCAGCGAGAAGAAGAGGAAGAGGGCAAAGGCAATGAGCCAGACAGAGATCGGGATATCCGTCGCGGCCCCACCCGCGATGATGCGCAGGGTATAGAGCACCGCAAGCGCGCAGATATCGACGACCATCAGCCGTTTGAGCCGCAGCGAGTATGCGAGCGTGATTGCGAAATAGGCGAGCATGACCCCGAAGAACGCCGGACCAAGCGCAAGGGCGACCATGCACCCTGATGCAAGAAGGGCGAGGCCAAGGCCCGCCCCGGTCGAGAGCGGCAAAAGCCCTGATGCGAAGGGGCGCAGGCGTTTGCGCGGGTGGGCGCGGTCGGCCCGCAGGTCCAGCAGGTCGTTGAAGACATAGACGCTGCTTGCGATCATCGAGAAGGCGATGAAGGCCAGCAGCGACATCAGGAATGTGCCGGCGTCGAGTTGGTGTGCGGCGAGCATCGGCAGAAACACGAGGATGTTCTTGAGCCATTGGTGCGGGCGCAGGGATTTCACATAGGCGCGCAGGGTATCGGGCTGGCGGCCGATATGCTGGGTCCGCGGTCGGGCGAGGGCGTCGACGTCGCGCCTGAGCCGGGCGGGTGCATCCACCGTGATCGCGGCGTCGGCCCCGGCCCAAACGGCAAGGTCAGGGCGGCTGTCGCCCAGATAGGCAAAGCTGCCGGTTGTGTTGGACCTGATCCAGTCCAGTTTGCGTGCGCCCTTTAGGTTGGCGTCACCGTCCGATCCCTGCACCCGGTCGAACAGACCCAAATGATCGGCTATGCGCTGCGCGACCGAATGGTCCGAGGCGGTCAGAAGGACGATCTGTGCCCCGGCCTGCTTGTAGCGTGCGATCAGATCGAGGACGCCCGCGTCATAGGGAAGGGTGGACGGGTCGAAATCCGCGTTTTCGGCCAGATGTTTTTTGAGCGCGGCCTTGCCCCCGAGACCCGCCAGAAGGGTCGAGCCGACGACCGTCCACCGCTGACCCAGCGCCGCCCAGAAGCTTTCGTGGAGCATGTCGGTTTTCACGAGTGTGCCGTCGAGATCGACGATCAGCGTGTCTTGCAGCCGATCCGGCGAAGATGTTGGCGATGGCGTTGGCAAGCGGGCGCTCCACGGTGGCGTGTCCTTGCCCATCACAACCATGGCCTTGGCCCCATAACAAGGGGTTTGCGGCATGTGTGCCACTGCATGTTGCGTTTGCGTGAGGTGCGGAAAAGTTCCCGACAGCGGTCAAAATATTCCCTGCAACCATCGCACTGGCCGGGGGTTCTGCCAGCACAGAATGAGAGGAGAACCGATATGTTTCGGACACTTATGACGACGACTGCCCTTGTGACCCTGCTGGCCGCCCCGGCGATTGCAGAGATGCACGCAGACAAAGGCGACACTGCGATGGAAACGTCTGCGGAGATGAATGCCGAGATGACCCAAGCCGAGCTGACGGCGGGTGATCTGGTCGGCATGCCCGTGATGGGCCAAGCCGGCGAGCGCGTGGGCGAGATCGACTATGTCATCGGGTCCGCCGGTGACTACGAAGCCGTGATCGGTGTGGGCGGTTTCCTGGGTCTGGGTGAATACACCGTTGCCCTGCCGATGGACCGTTTCGAGATGCGCGACGACGTCCTGATCTTGTCGCAGCTGAACGAAGAAGAGCTGCGCGGGATGCCGCAGATCGACGAAAGCGAGCTTGATGCGCTGGACGGTGACACTGTCCTGAACTGATCCGGTCGCATCATGGGGCGGTCCCGTGATCCTGAAAGGGATGTTCGTGACAGCCCCGTTAAGCGTCGCACGGCCTTTGGCGGTGCGACGCTTTTTGCGTTTTGCGACCGCCGTTGATAGGGGCAGGGAATGGCGCAATCGAGACTTGCAAAATGGCTGCGGCGGGCTGTGTTTGTGACGGTTCTGGGTGTCTGCGCGTTAGGCGTGGGGCAGGCCCTGATGCATCCCGACACGCCCCTGCCGGACGCGTGGAACCCGACCCAGCCCTTTGCGGTGGCCGATGACATCACGCCCCTAACCGATTGGAAGCTGCGCGCGCTCCTTGCCACGCCGGGTGCCTGTGTGGAGGCCACGTCCAAGGCTGCCGATATCGCGCCTCGTCCGCCCCTAGAGGCCGGCGAGCAGTGTTTCATCCGCGATCGCGTGCGGGTGGCCTCTGTCGGGTCGGCGGATGTGCGCGATTTTGAAACGACCTGCCATATCGCCCTGAAGCTCGCCCTGTGGGAGCGGCACGTGCTGCGCCCGGCGGCATTGGAGATATTCGGTCAGGACCTGCGCGAAATCCGGCATTTCGACAGCTACAATTGTCGCCGTATACGCACGTCGCGCGGGGTGTCGGATCGCTGGTCGACCCATGCCACGGCGCGGGCGGTGGACGTGTCGGGATTTGTGCTGACGGACGGCACGCTGATTGATTTGCGCCAGCACTGGGACGATGACGGTGACCGGGGCGTCTTTCTACGCCGGGCGCAGCAGGGGGCTTGCGATATCTTTGGGCTGGTCCTCGGGCCGGAATATAACGCGCTTCATGCCGATCATTTTCACATTCAATTGGATGGCCAAGGCTGCCGCTAGGCGGGGTTTGGTGGCGCATCTTTCCCCTTTGTCCACAGGGTTCCGTGTGGTTAAGTGCGGCCACCACCGGGCGCAAATGGCGCCCATGACACGAGCAGAATTGCCAACAAGGAGAGGGACACATGGGAAAACGCGATGACCTGATCGCCCAATACGCCGATGATCTGCGCAACAAATGCGGGATGACGCCGGACATGGATCTGTTGACGAAGGTCACGATCGGTTGCGGCCCGGCAATTTACAACGCCGACGCTTCGACGGTCGCAGGCTCCCAGCCGGCGGAACTGGAGACGGTGAAGAACAACTTCCTCATCAAGAAACTGGGTCTGGCGGATGGGCCGCAATTGATGGACGCCATCAATTCGGTGATCGAGACCTATGGCAAATCCGAGCGCAACAAATACCGCGCGGTCGTCTATTACATGCTGACCAAGCACTTCGGCAAAGAGTCGGTCTACGGCTGATCGATCCGGGGCCGTGAGGGGCCCTGTCGAAAGCAGATATTTTTTCGGGAACCCATTTGCGGGTTGTCAAGTTAGCCCACGTAACGAGTACCGTGGGTGACGAATGGGGCGAAGGCGTAGTCTGGATAAGGCTGCGCCTTCACTCGTTTTTTTGGCCTGAGATGTGTGTTTAGAACAGCACGAGGATGATGCCGATAACGGCAGATGCGCCCGTGGCATATCCCGCATCGATCAGCATCAGTTTGCGCGACCGTCCGGCAAAGCCGTAGCACGTCACCAGCCATGGGGCCGCGATGAACAGCCCGAGGCCCGCGCCATAGAGGGCCGCGCGACCGATATCCATGATGCCCGCGGCGTCGAACATGTGCCGCATCATGCCAGCGGCCAGAACGGTCGCGAGAAGCCCCATGATATAAGGCATCGGATCACTGTTATTCGCTGGTTTTCCGTCGATGACCTCGACGCCTGAAACCGCCATCCAGGGTTTTGCCAGCACCGAATACCAAACGGCCCCAAAGGCAAATCCGCCGATTGCGGCGACGATTGTGTTGAGTAGCTCCACGTTGGTCCCTTCCTTTATTGGTTTTATGGAAGGCACCTTTCCGCGCTCGGGGCGTTCGATCAAGCCTTAGCTTTTGGAGAGGTCCAGGATGATGTCCCATTCCGCGTCGGTCACGGGCTGAACCGAAAGGCGGGAGTTTTTGACCAAAACCATGTCGGACAAGCGGTCATCCGCCTTGATTTCATCCAGCGTCACGGGTCGCGCCAAGGGGGCGACGGCCTTGATATCTACGCACTCCCAGCGGTCATCATCGGTGGTGCTGTCGGGGTGGGCGTCTGCGATGACCTCGACAATGCCCACGATCTCGCGCGTTTTCTGGGAGTGGTAGAAGAAGCCCTGATCGCCGATCTTCATCTCGCGCATGAAATTGCGCGCCTGATAGTTGCGGACGCCGTCCCATTCCTCGCCCGTGTCGCCTTTGGCGGTCTGCTGGTCCCAGCTCCAGGTGTCGGGTTCGGATTTGAACAGCCAATACGCCATCAGCCGATGACCCGCTTCCATTCGATGAGCGTGACGGTCTCGAACAGGCCCGCGCGGGCGTAAGGGTCGCCATCGGCCCAGCTTTGCGCGGCGTCCAGATCCTTGCACCCGAGGATGATGAGCGATCCGCACATCTCGCCATCCGCGTCCAGAAGCGGGCCGGCCTGTTCGACAATCCCGGTCTCTTCGATATAGGCGAGGTGGGCCGCACGGTTGTCGAGCCGGGTTTGCAGGGCACCGGCCTTGTCGCGGGCCATCAGGGCAAAGCGCATCTATTCTTCCTTCAAAGGGCGCGCCATGAGCGCGGTCACGGCGTTTGTGATGCCAATCTCGCCCGTGATCAAGCGATGGGTCATCGTGAGAACCGGCAGATCAAGCGCGTCGCGACGGGCAAGGCGCGCGATGGCGGCGGCGGTGGCGACACCTTCGACAGTCATGCCTGGGTCCGGAGGGTGGCCTTGGCCGATGGCGAGGCCGTATCGGTAATTGCGCGACCCATCGGACCACGCCGTGAGCATCAGATCGCCCAGCCCCGACAGTCCGGCGAATGTGTCGGCGCGCGCCCCGCGGGCCAGCGCAAAGGCGCGGGCTTCGGCAAATCCACGGGTCAGCAGCGCGGCCTGCGCCGATTGGCCCAGCCCCGCGCCCGCACAGGCCCCTGCCGCGATGGCCAGCACGTTTTTGAGCGCGCCGCCAAGTTCCGCCCCCGTCACGTCATCGGTGCGGTAGACGCGCAGCGTCGATGTCGACAGGACCTGTTGGGTATCTGCTGCGGACGGGTGATCCAACGCAAGGCTCAGCGCGGTCGGAAGACCGCGCGCGATGTCATGGGCAAAGCTTGGCCCCGTGAGGACGCCGACCGGCGCGGGCGTCATCGCGGCCAGAACGGCGCTGGGCCCGGTGAGTGTGTCCGGGTCGATCCCCTTGCAGCAGGCGATCACGGGCGCGGCGACGTCTGCAAGCTCTGATCCGAGCGCGCCCAGGGCCTTCATCGGGAGGGCGATCAAGATGGTGGAGGCGCCATGGGTGGCGGCCTGAATGGACCGCGCGACCGTCACGCCCGAGGGCAGGGGGTGATCCGGCAACCTGTCAGAAAGCCGTGCACCGGGGGCAAGGCCGCGACCCCAGAGCGCCACCGTGCGGGACGCCTCGGCACGGCCCAAGGCAATCGCCAGTGCAGAGCCGAATGCGCCCGCGCCGAGGATCGCAATCCGCGTCACGCCTTGGCGCCCTTTTTGCCTGATCCCAGCATCGCGGTCGCCTTTTGATCCAGCGGCCAGCGCGGTCGCGCCGACAGGGTGACGTCATCGCGGTGCCCGGCCTGAAACAGCAGTCCACCCGCGTAGGCGATCATCGCGGCGTTGTCAGTGCACAGCGCGAGCGGGGGTGCGGTAAACGCGACGCCGTGCTCTGCCGCTGCCGCGGCCAGCGCAGTCCGGATCGGCGTATTGGCTGCCACGCCGCCGGCCACGGCGATGGCGGGCGCGCCGGGGGCTTGCGCCATATAGGCCTGCAGCGCGCGCAGGGTTTTGGCGCGCAGCACATCGACCACAGCGACCTGAAACGCGGCGCACAGATCGGCGCGGGTCTGGCGTGTCAGCCCGCCTTCGTCCGCCATTGCCGCATCTCGGGCGCGCAAGACGGCGGTTTTCAGCCCGGAGAAGGACATGTTGCAGTCGTCCCGATCCAGCAGGGGGCGGGGCAGGCGGAAGCGTTTGGGATCACCATCCTTGGCCGCCTGTTCGACAGAAGGTCCGCCCGGCTGTGGCAGGCCCAAGAGGCGGGCGACCTTGTCGAAGGCTTCGCCCGGGGCGTCGTCAATCGTGCCGCCCAGCCGTTCAAACCGGTCTGGTCCGTGGGTGATGAGAAGTTGGCAATGCCCGCCAGACACCAGAAGCATCAGGTAGGGAAAGGCCAACCCATCGGTCAGCGCGGGGGTCAGCGCGTGCCCCGCCAAGTGGTTCACCCCGATGAGCGGTTTGCCCGTGGCCACGGACAGCCCCTTGGCGCACATGACACCCGACAGGACCCCACCAATCAGGCCCGGGCCTGCGGTGACCGCGATGGCGTCGATTTCGTCCAGCTGCGTGCCCGCTTCGGACAGGGCCTGTTTCACCGCAAGATCGATCTTTTCGGCATGGGCGCGGGCGGCGATTTCCGGGACGACACCGCCGAAATCGGCATGCAGGTCGGTCTGGCCGAAGACGACGTTGGACAGAATCTCCGCACCTGCGCCGGGCGCGCCGCTGCTGGTAGGGTCGGACATGCGCAGGACGGATGCCGCGGTGTCGTCGCAACTGCTCTCCAGTCCGAGGATGATAGGGGCGGGCGTTGGGTCGGTCATGCGGGGTCACGGGCTGTCAGCGGGGTCCGGGCATTGCCGGGGACGGTTTGCGCACCTATCATCTGCGTCTGTCATGACACAAGACCAGCCCGCATCCCCAACCGACACGCGCCCGATCTGCCTGATCACGCGGCCCGAGGATGCGGCGCAGGAGTTGGCCCGGATCGCGCGGGATCTGGGCTATGAGACGATCATCTCTCCGGTTTTGAGGATTACGTTCGAGCCGCCAGTTCTTGCAGCCACAGATAGCGACCGGACAGGCGTGATCGTCACGTCGCAACACGCGGTTGCGTGGCTGGACAAGGCGGACCCGGGGCGCAAGGTGTCGGTCTATGCAGTCGGGCCGCGCACGGCGGCAGATGCGCGTGCCTTGGGGTACGACGCGTGGGAGGGGCCGGGCGATGCCGATGGGCTTGTGCGTGCCTTGATCGAAGAACGGCCGACCAAAGCGCTGGTTCACCTGCGCGGCGCACACACACGCGGTGACGTTGCGCAGCGTCTGAGCGCCGCTGGCATCCCCACCGAGGAGACCATCGTTTACCACCAGCATGCCCAAAAGCTGAGCACCCCGGCGCAAGACGCGCTGAACGGGGCGCGCCCGGTGGTCATTCCCCTTTTGTCCCCGCGCAGTGCCGCCATAGTCACCAGCGGACCGCCGCCCCTGGCGCCTTGCATCATCGTGGCCCTCAGTGCTGCTGTCGCCGGGAACCAGGCATGGGGTCCAGATGTTCCCATGCGGGTATGTTCCGCACCGGATTTGCGCAGCCTGCAGGTCAGACTGTCAGAGGTGCTGGACACCGAAGCGTGGGTTGAGGGCGCGCGGGCCGGTCGGTAAGCTGTTGATACTGCTGGCGCTGACGCGCATTGAAGAACTGAGGGGGCAGATTTTTGGCTGCAAAACGAACAAGCGCCGGGTCACGTTCCAAGGCAGACAAAGCCGAGGATGTGGAAAAGGTAGCAGATGATGTAGCCAAGGATGGCGAGGACACAGCATCTTTGGGTGCGACTGCCAACGAGGATCTGGCCGCCGTCGAAGACGCCGAGATCGTCGAGGAAACCACGACCCCCGATGAGGCTGCAGCCCCCGAGGCATCGCCATCGCCGGAGGCAGAGGTGATTCCCCCAGACGCGGAAGCTGAGCAGGATAGTGACGCATCCGAGGCTTCGATGGATGAGGCCGTTCCTTCGTCGACGTCCGAGCCGCAGGTCATCGTCAAGCGCGCTGGCGGGGGCGCGATGCTGCTGGGCGGCGTTGCCGCTGCCGTGCTGGGATTTGTGGTGGCGCAGATTGTGCCGGATGGCTGGCCCGTGACGGCAAATTCCGACGTCACGGATGAACTGGCTGCGGCCGACGCCGATCTTGCCTCGCGCCTGGGTGCGCTGGAGGAAGGTTTGGGCGGCGTGCCTCCGCAGCTGGAGGATGTCGCCGGTCTGGCCATCGATGTGGAGGGCCAAGTGGGCGCGGTGGCCGCGACCGTCGCGTCGCTGGAAGAGCGCCTTGCCGCGTTGGAAGCGCGCCCGCGTGTGGATCTGTCTTCGCTCGACAACTCCGCCGCGTTCGAGGCTGAACTTGAAGCGTTGCGCGGCGAGATCGCCGCCGTGTCTGCCGAGGCCAACGCACAGATCGAGGCCGCGCGGAACGAGGCCACTCTGCTCGAACAGAACGCCGCCGCCGCAGCAGAAGCCGCCGCCCGCCGGGCCGCGCTGAGCCGTGTTCTGGCCGCGCTCGACAGCGGCGTGCCTTATGCCGCCACGCTGGATGAGTTTGCCGCGTTGACCGAGGCCGAAATCCCAGACGCGCTCCGCGCACCTGCCGCGGATGGCGTTCCGACACTGGCAAGCCTGCAGGCGGATTTCCCGCCCCTTGCCCGCGACGCACTGGCCGAGATGCGACGGGGCGGAGGCGACACCGGCGTGGGTGGTTTCCTGCGCACCCAGTTCGGCGTGCGGTCGCTGGAGCCGCAAGAGGGCGCAAGCCCGGACGCGGTGTTGTCGCGCATCGAAGACGCCGTGCGCGGCGGTCGCCTGAGTGACGCGCTGGCCGAGGCTGCGACCCTGCCCGAAGCGGGGCAGGCGATCCTCGCGCCGTGGGTGTCGGCGGCTGAAACACGACAGGCAGCGTTCTCTGCCGCGAATGATTTGACCCGTGCGGTCACCCAACCCGACGCGTCGAACTAAGGACATCAATATGCTGTGGTCACTTATCAAGGTCCTGATCTTCGTGGCGCTGGTCGCCGCGATCACGTTGGGCGCGGGCGCGTTGCTGGAAACCCAAGGCGGTGTGCAGATTCAGGCGGGCGGCGTAGAATACACGCTGACGCCGCTGATGGCGGTGATCGCCATGGTGCTGCTGGTGATCGGGGTTTGGCTGTTCCTAAAGCTCTTTGGCCTGATCATCGCCACGTTGCGGTTCATCAATGGGGATGAAACGGCGATCAGCCGGTATTTCGACCGAAACCGCGAACGGCAGGGGTTCGAGGCGCTGAGCGACGGGATGATGGCGCTCGCCTCGGGCGAAGGGAAATTGGCCATGGCCAAGGCCGCCAAGGCGGAGCGGTATCTGAACCGGCCCGAACTGACGAACCTCGTGGCCGCGCAGGCCGCCGAACAGGTGGGCGATCGCAGCCGGGCCGAGGCGGTGTACAAACGTCTGTTGACCGATGACCGCACGCGGTTTGTCGGCGTGCACGGGTTGTTGAAACAGCGCCTTGCAGATGGGGATACGGAAACCGCGCTGAAGCTGGCGGAGAAGGCCTTTGCCATCAAACCCAAGCACGAGGGCACCCAGGACGCCCTTCTCAAGCTGCAGGCGGGGGAAGAGGACTGGTCGGGTGCGCGCAAGACGCTGGATGCCAAGCTGAAGCACGGCACATTGCCGCGCGATGTGCATCGCCGCCGTGACGCGGTCCTTGCCCTGTCCGAGGCGCGCGAGATGCGCCTGGCGGGCAAGCTGGAGAAGGCGCAGGAGTTGTCGATCGAGGCAAATCGCCTGTCGCCGGAACTTGTCCCCGCCGCGACCATGGCCGCCCATGCGTATATGGAGCAATCCAAGCCGCGCTATGCGAGCCGCGTCCTCAAGGCCGCATGGGAGAAGGAACCGCATCCTGAACTGGCCGCGGCCTTTGCGGCGGTGGAGCCCGACGAGTCGAAAGACGCGCGGATCAAGCGCTTCAAGGCGTTGACGAAATCGCAAAGCAGCAACCCGGAAACGCGGATGATCATGGCCGAGCTGTATATCTCGGCCGAGGATTTCCCGGCCGCGCGGCGCGCGATGGGCGATCTGGCCGAAACCGATCCGTCCATGCGGGCGCTGACGATCATGGCCGCGATTGAACGGGGCGAGGGCGCCGACGATCAGGTCGTCCGCGCGCTTCTGACGCGGGCCTTGAACGCGCCGCGCGATCCCGCGTGGGTCTGCGAGGCCTGCGGCGAGGTCTACACGACTTGGAGCGCGGTCTGCGCAAGTTGCGGCGCGCTCGATTCGCTTGTCTGGAAACGCCCGCCTTCGTCGGAGGTGGTGCCGGGACCCGCCCCCGCAATGCTGCCCTTGATCGTGGGTCAGATCGAAGATCAGTCTGCGGCATCCACCGAAGAGGCCGAGGTTTTGCCGGATCTCGAGACGGATCCCGACACCGCGTCAGATACCGAAGCGAATTCCGATGCACCCGCCACCGTGGATGTGTCCGTCAAAAAGACGGGTTAGGCTGCGTCGGGGTGATGTGAAAAAGGGTCTGGTCCCCGGTCGCTTGGGTTGTTAAAGCCCCACGCACCAGAAGGATTGCCGCTGTAGCTCAGCTGGTAGAGCACGTCATTCGTAATGATGGGGTCGGGGGTTCGAGTCCCTTCAGCGGCACCACTGGTTTCCCGGAAATCGACACCGATGCCACGCCCTCATCCCTGGGGCGTGTATGGGCCGTCGCGGTGCGCGCTAAAGCCACTTGGCGTAGTCCGACACGAGCAGATGTGTCGGGGTGACGTCTTCTTCGATCTCGGCGAAGCGCCCGATGGGGTCGCGGAAGATGTTGTCGGTTTCGTCGTCATTTACGGTCGAGACCTCGCCGATCAGGACGTCGCCGCCTTCGCCCCAGAAGGCGTGCCAGTCGCCGGGGCGCAGGGTGACGCTTTCACCCGGGGCAAAGCGCAATTTTTCGCCCGGCGCGAAGGTGCGCAGGATGCCGTCGCACATGACCTGGCCGCCGCGATCTTCGGCAAAGTTGCCTTCGTCGTCGGACCCGTAAAGTTCGATCACCATCGTTGCCCCGCCGCGGTTGATGATGTCTTCGGCCTTTAAAACGTGAGTGTGCATGGGGGACAGTTGATCCTGTCGCGAGATCAGAAGCTTTTCGGCGTAGCACATGCCCCCGCCCGCGGTCAGATCGCCGAGGATGCCGTTGCGCAGGGTGAACAGGAACAGCCCCATCCGGTCGAAATCGCCTGCGCCGTAATCGGTGATGTCCCAGCCGCAGCGCGCATTCACGATGTGCGGGGCGGTTGCCGCGCGATCCTTGAACTCATCCGGGGTCCAATGGGCAAAAGGCGGCAGAGCAAAGCCAAAGCTTCGGATCATGCCATCCGCGTGGGCCATGATGGTGTTGATGTCGGAGCGTTTCATGGGCGTTGGGCCTTTGGTGTGACTTGCCCGGCCATCAAAAGGCTGGGCAGGCACGACATCAAGCGAAACCACCGAAACAAATACCGTAATTTCCGCGCCTAGATCTGTCGGCGGGTCCGGCGGATTTGCGCGTGGCGGCGCGCGAAGGCAGCGATGAACACGATCGTCAGGATCAGGATGATGGTGGGCGCGGGCGCGCTGTCGATCCAGAAGCTTGCATAGGTTCCGGCCAGCATGGCCGCGACGTTTATGCACACTGCAAGGATCAGCATGACCCCGAATTGTCGCGTAACCAAGAACGCGATGGCCCCGGGCGCGATCAGCAGGCCGATGGCGAGAATCAGACCTGTGGCCGAGAGTGTGGAGACAACGGTGAGCGACAGCGCAGTCAGCAGCCCGTAGTGCAACCACCCGACGCGCAGGCCCGAGGCGCGCGCCTGTGCGGGATCGAAGCTGTGGAGAAGGAGGTCACGCCATTTCAGGGCGATGGCCCCGGTCACGCAGGCAGCGATGGCAAGGGAGGTCTTAAGCTCATGCCCCGATACGCCCAGCATATTGCCAAAGAGGATGTGTCCCAAATCCGCGCCCGTGTCCGAGCTGACATAGAGCACGAGGCCCAGCGCGAACATGCCCGAAAAGACGACCCCCATGATGGTGTCCTGTTTGATGCGGGAGTTCTCGGACAGGTAGCCCGTCAGCAGCGCGCAGGTCATGCCCGCAACGAATGCGCCGATCAGCAGCGGGATGTTCAGGATGTAGGCCAGAACGACGCCCGGCAGGACCGCGTGGCTGACAGCGTCCCCCATCAGGGCCCAGCCTTTGAGCACCAGAAAACAGCTCAGCAGCGCCGTGGGCACGGCCACGATCAGGCAGATCAGGAACGCGTTCTGCATGAACGGAAGCTGGAAGGGCAGGAGCGCGTCCATCAGGGAACCACGCTCGCAGGATCGTCGGTTTGGCTTGCGTTGGCGGCCCGGGCGCGCGCTGCCAAGAGGCCGTGCTTGGGGGCAAAGATAAACGCCGCAAGGAAGACTGTGGTTTGCAGGCACACGATGATCCCGCCCGTCGCGCCATCCAGGAAGTACGAGATATAGGCCCCCAGAAACGCCGAGATCGCGCCAATCGCCACCGATGTGGCGAGGAGGCGGGGGAACCGATCGCACAGCAGGTAGGCGGTGGCGCCGGGGGTCACCACCATTGCGATCACCAGAAACGCGCCCACGGTTTGCATGGCCGCGACGACAGCTGCCGAAAGCAGGACAAAGAAGACGGCCTTGAGCGTCTGCGGATGCAGGCCGATGGATCGGGCGTGGTTTTCATCGAAGAAGGTAACCATCAGGTCCCGCCATTTGAGCAACAGCACGGTCAGGCAGACGCCTCCAATCAGGACGAGTTGCAGCGTGTCCGACGGGCTGATGGCGAGGATATTGCCCATGGTGATCGTCTCGACCGACACCGAGACCGGCGCGATGGACACGATAAAAAGGCCCAGGCCGAAGAAGGAGGTGAAGATCAGGCCGATGATCACATCGACCTTGAGGCCAGCCCGTTCGGACAAAAAGAGCATCGCCCCGGCGGCCAGCCCCCCCGCGAGGAAAGCGCCCAAGGCGAAGGGCAGGCCCAGCAGGTAGGCCCCCGCCACGCCCGGCACGACCGAATGGGCGAGCGCGTCGCCGATGAGGCTCCACCCCTTGAGCATCAGGTAGGCCGACAAGAAGGCGCAGACCGCGCCCACCAGCGCCGACACCCACATGGCGTTGGTCATGTAGGCGTAGGTGAAGGGCTCCAACAGGACGCTCACGCATCGTCCTTTTCGGGTTCGCCGCGCGTGTGCGTGACATCGCCGTATTGCACGAAGGGGCGTTCGTCGTCGGTCAGGATGGTGATGGCGCGCGCGTCCTCGTCATCGTGGAGGTCCGCGCCACCAAGCGTGAAGTGGCGCAGGACGCCGCCGAAGGCCATGGACAGGTTCTCGCGGGTGAAGGTCGTCTCGGTCGGACCGTGGGCGAGGATGGTGCCTTTGACCAGGATCGTGCGGTCGCAGAATTCGGGCACCGAGCCGAGGTTGTGGGTCGACACGAGCATCACCCGGCCTTCATCGCGCAGGTCGCGCAGGAGGGCCGTGATCTGTTCTTCGGTCTTCACGTCGACGCCAGTGAAGGGTTCGTCCAGAAGGATGACCTGTCCGTCCTGCGCCAGCGCACGGGCGAGGAAGACGCGCTTGCGTTGCCCGCCCGACAGCTCTCCGATCTGGCGGTGGCGGAAGTCCTGCATGTTGACGCGGGCCAGTGCCTGTTCGACCGCCGTGTGGTCCTTGGCCGACGGGCGGCGCAGGAAGCCCATGTGGCCGTAGCGGCCCATCATCACGACGTCTTCGACCAGCACGGGGAACGCCCAATCCACGTCCTCGGATTGCGGGACGTAGGCCACCAGATTGTCAGAGAGCGCCCTGCGCACCGGGCGGCCCAAGATCTCGATGGCGCCCTTGGCGGTCGGGACAAAACCCATAATTGCCTTGAACAGGGTCGATTTCCCGGCCCCGTTCACGCCCACCAGCGCAGTGACGGACCCGCGGGGAATCTCGAAACTCGCGTCCCAGAGCGCGCGGTGACCGTTGCGGTAGGTCACCGTCACATCCCGCGCGACAAGCGCTGCGGTGTCCGCGTGCGCGGCTGTCACTCTGTCGCTCCGGTAAGCCCATCGGCGACGGTGGTCGCGGTGACGCGGAGCAGATCGAGGTAGGTCGGCACGGGGCCGTCCGCCTCGGACAGTGAGTCCACATAGAGCTCGCCGCCATAGGTCGCGCCGGTCTCCCGCGCGACCTGCTGGGCGGGTGAGGTGTTCACGGTGCTTTCGCAAAACACGACGGGGATGTTGTTGTCACGGACCCCGTCGATGACCGCGCGGACCTGTTGCGGCGTGCCGGTTTGGTCGGCGTTCATGGGCCACAGGTATAGCTCCCGCAGGCCAAAATCGCGGGCGAGGTAGCTGAACGCGCCTTCGCAGGTCACGAGCCAGCGTTGATCTTCGGGGATGTCCGCGATGGCCGCGCGGAGGGGTTCGATGGTCGCCCGCAACGCGTCTTTGTAGGCTGCCGCGTTGGCCCGATACACGTCGGCGTTGTCCGGGTCCGTCTCGGCGAAGGCGGCGGTGATGTTGTCGATATAGATCAGCGCGTTGTCCAAACCCATCCACGCGTGGGGGTTCGGTTTACCCTCATAACTGCCGCGCGCGATGGCGATGGGGTCGATCCCGTCGGTGACGGTGACGGCGGGCACGTCGCGCAGGTTGGTCAGGAATTGCTCGAACCACAGTTCGAGGTTGAGGCCGTTCCACAGCACGAGGTCCGCGTCGAGCGCGCGCACGATATCGCGCGGTGTGGGTTCGTATCCGTGAATCTCGGCGCCCGGTTTCGTGACCGACACTACATCTGCCGCGTCGCCCGCGATGTTCTGGGCCATGTCTGCGATGACGGTGAATGTGGTCACGACCTTCATCCGGTCGGCCAGCGCCGGGCCAGCCAGAGCAGTCATGACGGTTGCGAGGATCAAAAATCGCATGAGGTTTTCCCCAAACTGAATACGTTACAGGTGAAAATGCAAATCATTCGCAAATAGTCAAGACTATGCGAATGATTCTCATGTAAGGCAGCGCAAAGTGCCTAAACCGCGGTCAGAACAGTGAGGCGACGCCCGCGCCGATCGCGGCGCTTGCCACGGCGATCAGGGTGATGCGTGTCCAGCCGAGCTTGGCCGGTTCGTTCGATACGGGGTTCTCCGAGGCCTTCATTAGGGCCGCTTCGGCCATCCGGGGCAGACGCGGACCAAAGCGCGACAGGACCTGCGCCGTGCGGAAGAGGTCCCGGGCCAGCGCCTGTGGCCCGATGTTCTTGCGGATGTAATCCTCGACCACGGGCTGGGCGACCTGCCACATATTGATATGCGGGTTGAGCGACCGCGCGACGCCTTCGACCACGACCATGGTCCGCTGGAGCAAGATCAACTCGGTCCGTGTTTCCATGCCAAAGCGTTCAGTTACTTCGAACAAGTAGTTCAGCAGCCGTCCCATGGAGATGCGGGAGGCGTCCATGCCAAAGATCGGCTCGCCCACGGCGCGGAGCGCGCGGGCGAATTCCTCGACATCGCGGTCGGCGGGGACATAGCCCGCCTCGAAATGCACTTCGGCCACGCGGCGGTAATCCTTGCGGATAAAGCCAAAGAGGATCTCGGCATATACGCGGCGGGTGTATTCATCCATGTAGCCCATGATCCCGAAGTCATAGGCGATGATGTCACCATTGGCCGCGATCTTGAGATTTCCCTGGTGCATATCCGCGTGGAAGAACCCGTCGCGCAGTGCGTGGAGGAGGAAGAGGCGCAGCACCCGTTCGCCCAGTTCCGCGCGGTTGTGGCCTGCCGCATCAATGGCGGCCACGTCACCGGAATTGATGCCCTCGGCCCATTCCATCGTCATCACGCGGCGGCCGGAATAGGCCCATTTGATGTCCGGCAGGGCGAAGCCTTCGTCCTTGGCCGTATTGGCGGCAAACTCGGCAGCTGAAGAGGATTCGAGGCGCAGGTCCAACTCACCCTTCACGACGCCCTCGAAATGCTCGATCACGTCGAGCGGGCGCAAGCGGCGCGCGCCGGGGGCGAGTTTTTCGACCATCCACGCGGCGAGGTAAAAGGCGTCGACGTCTTTCTGGAACGCGCGCTCGATGCCGGGACGCAGGACCTTGACTGCGACCTGTTCGCCCGTGTCGCGCAGCGTGGCCTTGTGCACCTGCGCGATGGATGCGGCGGCGACGGGATCGGAGATGTGCGAAAAGATCGTGTCGGCGGGGATTTCCAATTCGCGCTCGATCGAGGCCTTGGCAACCGCGACAGAGAACGGCGGCAGTTTGTCCTGCAGGACGCGGAGCTGAATGGCCAACTCGTCACCCACCACGTCGGGACGCGTCGACAGGACCTGCCCGAACTTGATGTAAGCGGGGCCCAGCGCGGTGAGCGCCCGGACGGCCGGGGGTGTGGAGGGATCGCCGCGATAGCCCAGCCATTTGAACGGCCAGGACAGGACCTTGGCCACGATGCGCAGGGGCGGTGGCGCCTGAAACGCGTCGAGCACGACATTCATCGCGCCCGTGCGTTCGAGCGTCGCACCCGTGCGGATCAGCCGCCATATGTTGTGGGGGCCGCGCATTAGGCCAACGCCTGTACTGAATTGGTGAGGTCAGACCACGACCGCGGGTGGGGGATCATCCCCCGCCCGGGGGGGCGGTCGGGGGATGACCGGCGGTTCCCGCCGGGAAAAAGCGTTCGAGCTGTGTGCTTCACAGTTTCCATCCGGAATGCAGACACGCGACACCCATGGTCAGGTTGCGGTACTTGGCGTTGCCAAAGCCTGCCGCGCGCACCATGCCGAGGAACGTCTCTTGATCGGGGAACTTGCGGATCGATTCCACAAGGTACTGATAGCTATCGCGGTCATTGACGATCAGCTGTCCCATGCGCGGGATCACGTTAAAGCTGTAGGCGTCGTAGGCGGCCTGCATCAGCGGGTTGGGCAGTTGCGTGAATTCCAACACCATCAGGCGGCCACCGGGTTTCAGAACGCGGAAGGCCTCGTTCAGGGCCTCCTGCGGGCGGGTGACGTTTCGGATGCCCAGCGAGATTGTGTAGACGTCAAAGGTGTTGTCATCGAACGGCAAGGCCATCGCGTCGCCGGTGATCCACGCCAGTTGATCCGACATCTTTGCGGCCTCGGCGCGTTTGCGGCCCTCGACCAGCATGGGTTCGGTCAGGTCCAGAACGGTCGCATGCCCATCGCCCGCGCGCTTGAGAAAGCGGAAGGCGATGTCGCCTGTGCCGCCCGCCACATCCAGCAGCGTTTGCCCCGGACGCGGTGCCAGCCAATCCATCATCGCGTCTTTCCAGAGGCGGTGGATGCCCCCGCTCATGACGTCGTTCATCAGGTCGTACTTTGCCGCGACGCCTGAAAAGAGGTCTTGGACGCGGCCCGATTTCTCGTCCTCGGGGATGGTGGCAAAGCCGAAATGGGTGGTGTTGTCTGAGGAAGTCATGCGCGCGCCTTAGTCTGTCCTTAGTCCCGATATATGCCTGCGCCCGAAGAAACAAATGCTTGGCGTGT
The DNA here is from genome assembly GCA_038527375.1 of Pseudomonadota bacterium. Classification (GTDB taxonomy): domain Bacteria; phylum Pseudomonadota; class Alphaproteobacteria; order Rhodobacterales; family Rhodobacteraceae; genus Shimia_B. The sequence goes on from JBCBFU010000019.1 coordinate 24,364, forward strand.
TCGTCGGGCGTGGAGGCGACATGACCGGATTTCAGTCCTTTGGCATCCTATTGGTCATTGCAGTGATGATTTGGGTCGTGATGTCGCGATATGCCACGCCCGAAATCCGGGCGGCATGGGACCGTGCAGTCAACCGTCGCGCTGGCATGACGGGTGCCGATGTCGTGTCGCGGCTGGGTGAAAGCGCCGAACCTCAGGTGACACTGGGCCGCACGACCCGGACGCTGACCGTGGGGGTGCGGGCCATTTCGGTAGTTGCCGTAGGCGCGATGCTGTACGTGCTCAACATCTGGCGTGATAGCCCCGAGTCCATCATTCCGCCGGAGTATTTCTGGGAGTGTTACACCGTCACCGCGCTGCTGGCGGGGTGGTACATGGCCTACATCATGACCTACCAGATCGAGCGCGAGGGGCATGACATGATTATCCCCACATGGGGACTCGGGCGGCGCGCCCATGATCTGCGCGGCCTGATCCGGATCGAAGATGACGGGCAATACCTGTTGCGCCTGTATTTCGAGGATGGCAGCAAAGCCGAGATCATGAAGCACGTCACCGGGCGCGGGGCCTTCATGGCCGACCTCGAGGGCTACCTTCCCAGCTGACGGCGGTCTATAGCAGCTCGCATGATCGCATTCGGTATCCTTGACCTGTTTAACCCGGACGCCTGGCGTGCGTGGGGCGCATTGTGGGCCCAAAGCCCGCAACTGATGCTGTCCGTGCTGGCGGGCGGCGTGATCTTTGTGGGGCTGATCTACCTGCTAACCGGGGTGTTCATGCGGCTGGCCGTCGGACGCCAGAGCGCGGCCAATACGCAAGCCCGCACACAGCAGGTCGCGCATGAGACCGGGATCGGGACAGTTGATGCCCTTGTGTTGCGCCCATCCTCGCAGGAGTGGCGGGTTGGGTTGCTGTGCATTGTGTTCTTTGGCGGTGGCTCGCTGTTCTTCTGGCCAGATGTGTTGGCCGATCCTCTTGGGGCGGGCATTGAGGCATGGCTTGTGGTTGTTTGTGCGGTCGTCTTTTCGCTTGCGGGTGCGTTTCTGATTGGGCGTGCGTTTTTGCGCATCCGCCTCACCCGCGAGGTGATTGAACGGCGCTGGCTGTGGCGCAAGACACGCTATGCGCTGCGGTCCCATGTGAAGACGGAACCGCTGGGCAAATCCTGGGCGAGCGGCGTGAAGTTGTTCTTCCATGAAGAAAAGGTGCTGCATGTGCGTTCGGACTTGATCGGCTACCCTGAATTCGCAGCCCGGTTTGAGCGGATTGATCCCAAACCTGCATTTGCCATGCGGGCGGCGGCGAATGCCCGCAAAGCCACACAAAAGAAGCGTCGCAATGCCTGAACTGCCAGAGGTCGAAACCGTCCGACGCGGGCTGGAGCCGGTGATGACCGGTGCGGTAATCGAGCGCGCCGAAGTCAACCGCCCCGATCTGCGTTGGCCCCTGCCCGAAGGCATGGCGGACCGCCTGACCGGGGCGCGTATCGAGCGGGTGCGCAGGCGGTCGAAATACATCCTCGTGGATCTGGATCGCGGTGAAACGTTGATCATTCACCTGGGCATGTCGGGGCGGATGCTGATTTCGGGGGCCGAGATCGGGGGCTTTTACCACGACCATCCTGCGCCTGCGAAACATGACCACGTGGTGCTGCATCTGTCGGGCGGGGCGCGGATCACGTTCAACGACGCCCGCCGCTTTGGTCACATGGATATGGGCCCCACCGACGGGATCGAGGATCACTGGCTGCTGGCGGCACTGGGCCCCGAACCCTTGGGCAATACCTTTGACGGGGCCTACCTTGCCGCGCGACTCAGCCAGCGCAACACGCCCATCAAATCGGCGCTTCTGGACCAACGGATCGTGGCCGGTCTGGGCAATATCTATGTGTGCGAAGTGCTACACCGGGCGCGAATTTCGCCGCGCCGCAAGGCGGGAAATCTGTCACCTGCCCGCGCGTCATCCTTGGTCCCGATCATTCGCGACGTGCTGCGCGACGCGATCGAAGCGGGCGGATCGAGTTTGCGCGATTACAGGCAAGCCGATGGAGAACTTGGATATTTTCAGCACACCTTCCGCGTCTATGACCGCGAGGGCGCGCCGTGCGTCACAGAAAATTGCACCGGTCAAGTCAAACGCATCGTTCAATCGGGCAGAAGCTCATTCTACTGCCCGACATGTCAAAGATAGTTTCGCGGAACGTTGAGCGGTGCTAGGCGTTAGCGCCTGACAGCAACGAAAGCGGGTTACGCCCCATGGCCTACGAGACGATTATCGTCGAGATCGAAGACCACATTGCCACGATCAAGCTCAACCGACCGGACGCCCTGAATGCGCTGAACGCGCAGATGATGGCGGAGTTGTCCAAGGCCCTGTCCGAGGCCGACGCCAACGACAAGGTCCGGGTGATCCTGATGACCGGCTCGGACAAGGCATTCGCCGCAGGCGCCGACATTAAAGAGATGTCCGAACTGTCGTTCGTTGACGTCTACACCAGCGACATGTTCGCGCGCGAGGTCGAGGCCTTCATGTCGGTGCGCAAACCGGTCATCGCGGCGGTCAGCGGCTATGCGCTGGGCGGGGGCTGCGAGATCGCGATGATGTGCGATTTCATCATCGCGTCGGACACCGCCAAGTTCGGCCAGCCCGAGATCAATCTGGGCGTCATCGCCGGGATCGGGGGCAGCCAGCGCCTGACCAAGCTGGTGGGCAAATCCAAATCCATGGACATGCACCTGACGGGCCGCTTTATGGATGCCGAAGAGGCCGAGCGTGCGGGCCTCGTGTCCCGCGTGGTGCCAGCCAAGAAGCTGATGGAAGAGGCGCGCGGCGCGGCGGAAAAGATCGCCGAGAAAAGCCAGGTTGCCGTGATGGCCGCCAAGGAGGCGGTGAACGTCAGCTACGAGACGACCCTTCGAGAAGGCCTGCGGTTTGAACGCCGTCTGTTCCATTCGCTATTTGCGACCGAGGATCAGAAGGAAGGCATGTCCGCGTTCCTGGACAAGCGCGAGGCGCAGTTCCGCGACAAGTAATCCTTGCGCGGTTGGGGCAATCCCCCTATACGCCGCCACCTGACATGCGTGTGAAGCCCGCTCTGGCTCGATTCGTCCCGGCGACCGACGTTCCGGATGGGTGGTTTCACGCGAACCGTAGAGATTTGAAATTCACCCGTCGAAAGGGACACACACATGGCCAATACGCCCCAGTCCAAGAAACGCGCCCGCCAGAACGAGCGCCGTGCAGCCGTCAACAAAGCGCGCCGTTCGCGGATTCGCACGCACCTGCGCAAAGTGGAAGAAGCCATCGCATCGGGCGACCAATCGGCTGCGGCAGACGCTCTGAAAGCGGCACAGCCCGAATTGATGCGCGGCGTGACCAAAGGCGTCTATCACAAGAACACGGCGGCCCGGAAAATGTCGCGTCTGTCCGCCCGCGTGAAGGCGATGAGCTGAACCGACTGACTCGATTACGAGAATCGTTGGTCAAGGGCGTCCATGCATTGGGCGCCCTTTTTTTGTTGGGCTGTGGCGCGGGAATTCGGGAATCGGGCCGGGTTCAAATTGGATGCGAGTCAAGCGCAGAGTCCTGTTGAAGCAACCTGTCGGCTGTCGCTAGTGTCATCCCCACAGCGAGTCATCGCCCTGGGGGGACATGGCGGCAAATCCGGGGCACGGGACCCCGGTATCGGGGCCTCTGCCAGAGGTTTCGGGTGCCGTATTCGGCGGTTGGTGTGGGGAGACATCGAACCGTCGCAGAACGTCGGCAGGACGTTCCATGTCCAAATAGTTGGGATCGGTTTCGGGACGGAGCCATCGAGACAACGTCATGTTGTTTGCGCCGATTCAGGCGCCGCTACCCCTATGCGTATTCGCAACCAAACAGCGCTTTTTAGGCGTACATAAAGAAACGCAGATCGTGGGACGCAACATGACAAACGACACTTGGGGGACAATTCAGACAACCTTGAAAGCGAACGTCGGCGCAAATGCCTACGTGACGTGGATCGAGCCGCTGGAATTTGACTCTGTGGCCAATGGCGTGGCCACCTTTCATGTCCCCACCACGTTTGTCGGCAATTACGTCGACCAGAATTTCGGGGACCAGATCGTTTACCAGATGCGTCTGAAAGGTGTTGAGGTGGACCGCCTTGCTTTTGAAGTCCCGGCCAACACCCCGGCCCGACCCACGTCGACTGAGACGGTCGCGATGCAAGACGACGAAGACGGTATCGATCTGGGCGGGGCGAAGCTGGATTCCCGCTTCACCTTTGACGGCTTTATCGTCGGCAAACCCAACGAGCTGGCCCATGCGGCGGCCAAGCGCGTGGCATCGGGTGGGGACGTCACGTTCAACCCGCTGTTTCTGTACGGGGGTGTTGGTCTTGGCAAGACGCACCTGATGCACGCGATTGCGTGGGAGCTGCGCGAGCGGTCGCCGGAAAAGACTGTCCTGTACCTCAGCGCCGAACAATTCATGTACCGCTTTGTGCAGTCCCTGCGCGAACGCAAGATGATGGATTTCAAGAGCCTGTTCCGGTCGGTCGATGTGCTGATGGTGGATGATGTCCAATTCCTTGCCGGGAAGGACAGCACGCAGGAGGAATTCTTCCACACCTTCAATGCGCTTGTGGATCAGAACAAGCAGATCATCATCTCGGGCGACCGCGCGCCGGGTGAGATCAAGAACCTTGAGGACCGGATCGCAAGCCGTCTGTCCAGCGGGTTGGTTGTCGACCTGCACCCGACGGATTTCGAACTGCGTCTGGGCATTCTGCAATCCAAGGTCGAGATGTATCGCAAGTCCTATCCCGGGCTGGTCATCCAGGAGGGTGTCCTGAACTTCCTCGCCCATCGGATCAGCACCAACGTCCGGGTTCTGGAAGGGGCGCTGACGCGGCTCTTTGCCTTTGCATCGCTGGTGCACAAGGAAATCACGATGGAGCTGACGCAGGACTGTCTGTCCGACATCCTGCGCGCCAGTGACCGCAAGATCACCGTGGAAGAGATCCAGCGCCGCGTGTCCGAGCATTACAACATCCGTCTGAGCGACATGATCGGCCCCAAGCGGGTGCGCACCTTTGCCCGTCCGCGTCAGGTGGCGATGTACCTGTCCAAAAAGCTCACCCGCCGGTCGCTGCCGGATATCGGGCGGCGCTTTGGCGGGCGCGACCACACGACGGTGATGCACGGTGTCAAGCGCATCGAGGAGTTGATGGCGCAGGACAGTCAGATCGCCGACGACCTTGAAATGTTGCGCCGCGCCCTCGAAGCCTAAGCGATTGCCCTGCACGTGCTCTGCAGCCCTTGACGGGGGCTGCATCTGTGCGACTTTTGCCCTGAAAACACTTGTGCGAACCTGCCCATGGGGTAGGGTCGCCACCCCGACCCGCAGATGACGGCGGGCGGGTGTTGAGAAGAGGGACGTTGGGCCATGAAACTGAGCATCGAACGCGGCACCTTGCTGAAAGCCGTGAGCCAGGCGCAATCGGTGGTCGAACGCCGCAATACCATTCCCATCCTCGCCAATGTGCTTATCGAAGCCGATGGCAGCACCGTGTCCTTCCGCGCGACGGATCTGGATATCGAGGTCGTCGACAAGGCAGAGGCCATGGTCGAGCGTGCGGGCGCCACGACGGTCAGCGCCGTGATGCTGCACGAGATCGTGCGCAAACTGCCCGATGGGGCGTTGGTGAGCCTCACGGATGACGGCACCAAGGGGCGTCTGACGGTCGAGGCCGGGCGGTCGAATTTCAACCTCGCGACGTTGCCCAAGGAAGATTTCCCGGTGATGACATCGTCGGAATACACGACGAATTTCGGCTGCAAGGCTGCCGAGTTGCGGCGTCTGTTCGACAAGTCAAAATTCGCGATCTCGACCGAGGAGACGCGCTATTACCTGAACGGCGTCTACATGCATCTGGCCGACGGCGATGATGGCCGTGCGCTGCGCTGTGTGGCGACCGATGGTCACCGCCTGGCCCGGATCGACGGGGCCTTGCCGGACGGGGCCGAGGGGATGCCGGGTGTGATTGTGCCGCGCAAGACGGTCGGAGAGCTGCGCAAGTTGCTGGACGATGACGACGCGCAGATCGCCGTGAGCGTGTCGGAAACCAAGGTACGGTTCGCGACCGAGAAGGTGCAGTTGACCTCCAAAGTGATCGACGGGACGTTCCCCGATTACATGCGCGTGATCCCCACCAACAACACCCGCAAGCTGGAGGTAGATGCCTCTGAGTTCGCGCAGGCCGTGGACCGTGTGGCGACCGTGTCATCCGAACGCTCGCGCGCGGTCAAGCTGCAGTTGGATGAGGACCGTCTGGTTTTGTCCGTGAACGCGCCCGATAGCGGCGCTGCCGAGGAAGAGCTGGGCGTGGCTTACGGCGACGAGCGGTTGGAGATCGGGTTCAACGCGAAATACCTGCTGGAGATCGCAAGTCAGGTGGATCGCGAGAATGCCGTGTTCCTGTTCAATTCGGCAGGCGATCCAACCCTGATGCGCGAAGGTGGCGACACCAGTGCGGTCTATGTCGTCATGCCGATGCGGGTCTGATCCGGCTGCCCCGGCCGCCTTTGAGTGTTTTTGGAAAGATGAAGTCGGGGTCGGTGCGATGATGTCTGTGTCGCACCTGACCTTGTCGCATTTCCGGTCGCACCGGGTTGTGCGGCTGGATGTGCAGCCCGGCCCCGTGGCGATTTTCGGGCCGAACGGGGCGGGCAAGACCAACCTATTGGAAGCGGTGTCGCTGCTGTCGCCGGGGCGCGGTTTGCGCCGGGCGCAGGCAGATGAGTTGATCCGGCAGCCCGAGGCGCTGGGCTGGAAGATCAAGGCCGAGGCGGGCGGGCACGAGGTCGAGACTTGGGCCGAACCCGGCACCACCCGGTCTGTGCGGATTGACGGCAAAATGACCAGCCAGATCGCCCTGGGCCGCGTGCTGCGCGTGCTGTGGTTGATCCCGGCGATGGACCGGCTGTGGATCGAGGGGGCCGAGGGGCGGCGGCGGTTTCTGGACCGCATGGTTCTGAGTTTCGATCCGGTCCATGCCGAGCACGTGTTGGCCTATGACAAGGCCATGCGGGACCGCAATCGCCTGCTGCGGGACGAGGTGCGCGATCCCGCGTGGTATGCGGCGCTCGAGGTGCAGATGGCCGATGCGGGGGCTGCGATGACGGCGGCGCGCGCCGCGGCGCTGGAGGCGCTGACTGCGGCGCAGGATGGGGCGGAGACGGCGTTTCCGGCGGCGGATCTATCAATCTCTCACCCCGATGTGGATTTGCCCATCTCGGCCGAAGATCTTGCAACGGCGTTCGAGGCCAACCGGCGCCGCGATATGGCGGCGGGGCGCACGCTTTTGGGCCCGCACAGGGTCGATCTGGAGGCGGTTTACGCGGCAAAAGGCGTGCCCGCGCGGGCCTGCTCGACGGGGGAGCAGAAGGCGCTTCTGGTGTCTCTTATCCTGGCCAATGCGCGGGCCTTGGCGGCGCGGGACGGGTCGCCGCCCTTGCTGCTGCTGGACGAGGTCGCTGCGCATCTGGATGCGGACAGGCAGGCGGCGCTTTATGACGAGATTTGCGCGCTGGGCGCGCAGGCGTGGATGACGGCGACGGGCCGTGAGCTTTACGATGCGCTGGGCGCGCGGGGGCAGTATCTGCGGGTGGAGGAGAACGCGACGGGGTCGGAGGTTGTGGCGGCATGACGCTGGATGCGAGCGATATCGCGCTCTACGCCTTTGCGGTGCTGGTGCTGTTTCTGACGCCCGGTCCGGTCTGGGTCGCCCTTTTGGCGCGGGCCATGTCGGGCGGGTTCAATGGCGCGTGGCCCTTGGCGATGGGCGTGGTCGTTGGTGACGCCCTGTGGCCGTTCCTTGCGATCCTAGGTGTGTCCTGGGTGGTGCAGGAGGTCGAGGGCATCCTGACCCTTTTGAAATGGGTCGCGGCGGCGATGTTTCTGGTGATGGGTGTCCTGTTGATCCGCAACGCGGACAAGCAGCTGGGATCGGATTCGCGCCTGACCCGACCGGGGATGTGGGCCGGGTTCGTGGCGGGGCTGTTGGTCATCCTCGGCAATCCCAAGGCGATCCTGTTTTACATGGGCGTGTTGCCCGGGTTCTTTGATTTGACGCGCGTGACGGGCTGGGACATCGCGGCCATCGTCGGCGTGTCGATCCTTGTGCCGTTCATGGGCAACCTCGCGCTCGGCGCGTTCGTGGGGCAGGTGCGGGGCCTTCTGTCATCGCCCGGGGCCTTGAGGCGGTTGAATATCGCGTCGGGCTGCCTTTTGATCCTGGTGGGGATCGTTATTCCCCTGACCTGAGGGGGGCACTGCATGGATCACAAGGCGGTTCTGGCCGGGCTCGATGCGCCGACGCGCAAGGCGTTGACCGAACGGTCGGACATGCGCGGGCTGCGGCACCTTGCCGGGCATCTGTCCGTCATCGCTGTGGGCGCTGTCTGGATCGGGGCGGGATTGCCGGGCTGGTGGGCCATCCTGATGCCCTATGGCGTCGCGCTAGTCTTCCTGTTCACGCTCGCCCATGAGGCCACGCACAAGACGCCCTTTGCAACGCCGTGGATGAACGAGATCGCGGGGCACATGGCGGGCCTCATACTGCTCCTTCCGTTCCAGTGGTTCCGGCTGTTTCACATGGCCCATCACAAGCACACGAATGACCCCGAACGGGACCCGGAACTGGCGGGCCCGCGACCGGACACGTGGCTTGGTTTCCTGCTCCATGTGTCGGGCCTGCCCTATTGGCGGGCGATGGCACGGGTTCTGGTCGAGAACGCGACGCGGGGCGCACACGGCGACTATATCCCAGAGCGCGCCATCCCGGCGCTGAGGACCGAGGCGCGCGCCTATCTGGCCGCCTATGCGGTGGTGGCTGCGTCGCTGTTCCTGTCACCCGCCGCGGTCTGGCTCTGGATCCTGCCGGTTTTGGTGGGTCAGCCGTTCCTACGGCTTTACCTACTGGCCGAACACGGGCGCTGCCCGCCGGTGGCAAACATGCTGGAGAACTCGCGAACGACCTTCACCAACCGGATTGTCCGTTATCTCGCCTGGAACATGCCCTATCACGCGGAACACCACGCCTATCCGATGGTGCCATTCCATCAGTTGCCGCGCCTTCATCAGCACACGAAATCGCATCTGAAATCGACTAGCGATGGCTATGGCGCCTTCGTGCAGGACTATGCGCGCGAGCTGGGCTAAGCCCCTCTAAATCTGGGGGAATTACGTGACATTCCCCCCCAGACTTCGTATATAATTGACAGAAATACGAAGGAGCCAGTCAATGGCAGAGACCGAGCAAGGCCAGCCCGAATACGGCGCCGATTCCATCAAAGTTCTCAAAGGGTTGGAAGCGGTTCGCAAGCGTCCGGGCATGTATATCGGTGATACCGATGACGGCAGCGGTCTGCACCATATGGTCTACGAGGTCGTCGACAACGGCATCGACGAGGCGCTGGCTGGTCACGCGGACCATGTGAAGGTCAAAATCCACGCCGACAGCAGCGTTTCGGTCAGCGATAACGGGCGCGGTATTCCCGTGGGTATCCACGAGGAAGAGGGTGTCTCGGCGGCCGAGGTCATCATGACCCAGCTGCACGCGGGCGGGAAATTCGACAGCAACTCCTACAAGGTGTCGGGCGGTCTGCACGGTGTGGGTGTGTCGGTCGTGAACGCCCTGTCGGTCTGGCTGGAACTGCGCATCTGGCGCGACGGCAAAGAACACATCGCGCGGTTCGAACACGGCGATACGGTCAAGCATCTGGAGGTCGTCGGCGACGCGGGCGACCGGACGGGGACCGAGGTGCGGTTCCTGGCCTCGACGGACACGTTTTCGAACCTCGAATACTCCTTCGAGACGCTGGAGAAGCGGCTGCGGGAACTGGCGTTCCTGAATTCGGGCGTGAAGATCATTTTGGAAGATGAACGGCCTGCGGAGCCCCTGAGCACGGAGTTGTTCTACGAGGGCGGCGTGAAGGAGTTCGTGAAGTACCTCGACCGGTCCAAATCCGCCGTGATGCCGGAACCGATTTACGTCAAAGGCGACCGCGACGATATCGGGGTTGAGGTCGCGATGTGGTGGAATGACAGCTACCACGAGAACGTGCTGCCCTTTACCAACAACATCCCCCAGCGAGATGGGGGGACCCACCTTGCGGGGTTTCGGGGCGCGCTGACGCGGACGATCCAGAAATACGCCCAGGACAGCGGGATCGCGAAGAAGGAGAAGGTGAACTTCACCGGCGATGACGCGCGCGAGGGGCTGACCTGCGTGCTGTCGGTCAAGGTGCCCGATCCCAAATTCTCCAGCCAGACGAAGGACAAGCTGGTGTCGTCCGAGGTGCGCCCGGCGGTCGAAGGGCTGGTGGGTGAAAAGCTCAACGAATGGTTCGAGGAGAACCCGAACGAGGCCAAGCAGATCGTCGGCAAGATCATCGAGGCTGCACTGGCCCGCGAGGCGGCGCGCAAGGCGCGCGAGTTGACGCGGCGCAAGACGGCGATGGATGTGAACTACCTCGCCGGTAAGCTGAAGGATTGCTCGGAAAAGGACCCGTCCAAGACCGAAGTGTTCCTGGTCGAGGGGGACTCGGCCGGTGGGTCCGCCCAGACGGGCCGGGATCGGCGGACGCAGGCGGTGCTGCCGTTGCGGGGTAAAATCCTGAACGTGGAACGCGCGCGGTTCGATCGGATGCTGTCGAGTCAGGAGATCGGGAACCTCGTGATGGCGCTTGGCACCGGGATCGGGCGCGACGAATTCGACATCTCAAAACTGCGCTACCACAAGATCGTCATCATGACGGACGCCGACGTGGACGGGGCGCATATCCGGACGCTCCTTTTGACGTTCTTCTTCCGTCAGATGCCGGAGCTGATCGAGGGTGGGTATCTCTATATCGCACAGCCGCCGCTCTATAAGGTCTCGCGCGGGCGGTCCGAGGTCTATCTCAAGGATCAGGCGGCGCTGGATGACTACCTGATCGAACAGGGGGTGGAGGGCGCGACGCTCCGGCTCGGCTCGGGCGAGGATCTGGTGGGTCAGGACCTTGCGCGCGTCGTGCAGGAAGCGCGGCAGTTGAAGCGCGTGCTGGATGCCTTCCCCACGCATTATCCGCGCCACATTCTGGAACAGGCGGCGATTGCGGGGGCGTTCGTGCCCGGGGCCGTGGACGCCGATTTGCAAGGCGTGGCCGACCGCGTGGCGCGCAGGCTCGATCTGATTGCTCTTGAATGGGAGCGTGGCTGGCAGGGGCGGATCACGCAGGACAAGGGCATCCGGCTGGCGCGTATCCTGCGCGGGGTCGAAGAGGTGCGGACGCTTGATGGCAAGATGTTGCGGTCGGGTGAGGCGGCCAAGACCGGGTCTTTCACCGCGTCCCTGCAAGAGGTCTATGCCGAACCCGCCGTCCTGATGCGCAAGGACCGGTCACAGTTGATCTACGGGCCGCTGAGCCTGCTGGCCGCGATCCTTGAGGAAGGTGAAAAGGGCAACACGCTCCAGCGGTACAAAGGTCTGGGTGAGATGAACCCGGATCAGTTGTGGGAAACGACGCTCGATCCCGATGCGCGGACGCTGCTGCAGGTCCGGGTGGAGGACGTGGCCGAGGCCGACGACCTCTTTACCAAGCTGATGGGCGACGTGGTGGAACCGCGCCGCGAGTTCATCCAGCAAAACGCGCTGAGCGTCGAAAACCTGGATTTCTAGTCGCTACATCTCGTGAATCTGCGCGACCTCAACGCTTGCGCCGCTGCCGTCCAAGACCATCGGGTTTTTGGCAGCGGCCGCGCAGGCGGCGGCGTAGTCATCAAACTGGAAAATGCCATAACCTGAAACTGGGTTCGGGCCACCGTCTTCGGTGTGGCCTGTGGCGCTGACCGTGTGGCTTTGGCCCACCGGGTTGCCGCCATCGAGCGTGGCCGCACCTAGCTCTTCGAACCACGCGCCCCAGGCGGCCATGGCGGCCTCGCCTTCCTCTTGGGTCTCTGGTGTTTTTCCGCCGTGGTAGATGAACAAGTATTTGGGCATGTCGGAACCTTTCGCAATCGTGTGCGCAAAGCGTACCCGGCTTCGAGAATCCTTCGAAACAAATTTCGCAACGCCGCGTTCCTTCCTTAACGCAGAAGGAGACAGACATGGCCGACAAGGCAATCGACAGCACGCAACCCGCATCCGAAGCAGAGACCGAGGGCCTGACCGTTGTGACCCCGGGCAAGGATCGGGATATCCGCATCGAAGAGGTTGATTACGACGAGGCCCCCGTCGCCGATGCGGCGCGGGAGTTGCCGCCCGAGATCAAGGACGCTGTCCGCCAGGAGGGCACGTGGGAAGGCGACGGGGACGAAAACCAGGCCGACGATATTCAGGAGACCAAGGGCAACCTGCGCGACAACGGCTGACCCTTACTGCTCTGCTTCGCGGACGGCGCGCATCTGATCCAAGGCGATCTGCCGTTGCCTCTCGCGGAACCGGTCCCGGTCGGCGGCGGAATATTCATCCACGCAGTGATGGCATTGCACCCCGGCCTCGTAGTCGGGGTGTTTCAAATCTGCTGGTGCGAGCGGCCTGCGGCAGGCATGGCACAGGCTGTGCGGCCCTTCCTCAAGCCCGTGGGTGACGGACACGCGTCGGTCAAACACGAAACAGGCGCCATCCCATGCGCTGTCGGCCTTGGGCACATCCTCAAGATATTTCAGGATGCCGCCTTTGAGGTGGTAAACATCCTCTACACCTTCTCCGAGCAGGTAGTTCGTCGATTTCTCGCATCGAATGCCGCCCGTGCAGAACATCGCGACCCGCTTACCCGCGAACCGCTCCTTGTTCGCCTGCCACCATGCGGGAAATTCGCCAAAGCTCTTTGTCTGCGGGTCGACCGCACCTTTGAAGGTGCCGATCGCGACTTCGTAATCGTTGCGGGTGTCGATGGTGACGACGTCTGGAGACGATATCAGCGCGTTCCAATCCTGCGGATCGACATAGTGACCTGTCCCGTCCGCAGGGCGCACCTGCGGCTGACCCATGGTCACGATTTCGCGTTTGAGCCGGACCTTGAGCTTCTTGAACGGTGGCTCTGTCGCCGTGCTCTCTTTCCAGTCCAGATCATGGCACCCGGGCAGGGCGCGGATCGCGGCAATAGCAGCGTCTATCCCGGCACGGCTGCCAGCGATCGTGCCGTTGATCCCTTCAGGCGCGATGAGAAGGGTGCCGGTCACGCCATGCTCCTCGCACACCGCACGCAGGGGGCCGCGCAGGGCGTCGGGATCATCGAAAGACGTGAAGTGATAGAGCGCGGCGACCGTGAACATGGCGCGCAGATAAGGCGTTGCGCCTACCCCCGCAAGCCGTAGGGTTGCGCCAACTGAATAAGGAGACCCCCCATGCACGCCCTGTTGGTCATCGACGTTCAAAACGACTTCTGCCCCGGCGGCGCCTTGGCCGTCGCGGGTGGGGACGAGATCGTACCGGGGATCAACGCGGCCATGACCGACTTCGCATCGGTGATCCTGACGCAGGATTGGCATCCCGAGGGACACTCGTCCTTTGCATCGTCGCACGCAGGCGCCGCGCCTTATGATGTCATCGACATGCCCTATGGACCGCAGGTCCTTTGGCCCGATCATTGCGTGCAGGGCACGACCGGGGCCGCGTTCCACAAGGACCTGAACATCGACGCGGCGGACCTGATTGTACGCAAGGGGTATAACCCTGCCATCGACAGCTATTCGGCACTATTCGAGAATGACCACAGCACGCCAACCGGCCTCGAGGGCTACCTACGCGGCCGCGGGATCACCGATCTGACGCTTGTGGGCTTGGCCACGGATTTTTGCGTGAATTTCTCGGCAGTCGATGCCGCGCGCGCAGGGTTTGGGGTGACGGTGCGGCGCGATCTCTGCCGAGGCATTGATCTTGACGGGTCCCTGACAGCCGCCCTCGAGGGCATGGCCGAGGCGGGTGTGACGATCACTGACTAGAACAGCGTGGCCCCGGCAAAGAACCCGGAACACGACAACACGCCCAAGGCGACGTAGACCGCCAAACCTTCGCCCTTGGCTGCTTTGGACGCGGTGTCGGCAGGCGGCGGGACCGGGACGAGTGCCCCATAGGGTTGGGCCGCCGACAGGTGCACAAGGAATTCTGAGATATCAAAGCCTGACGGGTCCGGCTCGGCCTCCGCCCGCGCGTCTTCGGACAGGGCTGAGACGACGCAGCTCATGACATGGGCGCGGGCGTCAGCGTCTTTGTAAGGGAACAGACCCTCTGGTGTTCCGGTGGAATAGGGATCGGGTGCAATTCCAGCTTCGGACAGGATCGCGCGGGTCCGGGTGGACGCGGATTTTAGCGCCTGGGCGGTATCCGGAGACCGGAATGCGGCAAAGTAGATTTGTGCAGGCGCATCCAGTCCGACCTGCTCCGCCGAATGCGGCCCTGGCTCTGGAAGGATGTCGATATCGTAGTTCAGCGTCATGCAAGCCCCAGTCGATCACGCATTGGTTGTTTCCGATGGTTAACCAATCGCGCGTAATTGTGCCCGAATTCGGGCCAGCGTTTGGAAAGATCGCGGTTAGGACTTGCCCCGCCCATGGCGGCTGCGCTCTAACCGCCCCACGCCAAGGGAGGAGTTGGCATGGTCGATATCGCAACGCGTGTCTGGAACCATAAATGGAAGATCGACCCGATCGTGCGGTCGCTGATCGACACCGATTTCTACAAGCTGTTGATGTGTCAGTCTGTGTTTCGCAACAAGCGCGACACGCGGGTCACCTTCAGCCTGATCAACCGGTCCAAACACATCCCGCTTGCCGAGTTGATCGACGAAGGCGAGTTGCGCGAGCAGCTCGATCATATCCGGTCCTTGTCTTTGAGCCGGGGGGAGAGCACGTGGCTGCGCGGGAATACCTTCTACGGCAAACGCCAGATGTTCCGGCCCGATTTCATGGAGTGGTTCGAGGCGCTGCGCCTGCCGGACTACCAACTTGAGAAGCGCGACGGGCAGTACGAGCTGACATTCGAAGGCTCATGGCCCGAGGTGATGTTGTGGGAAATCCCGGCGCTTGCCGTGCTGATGGAACTGCGTGGCCGCGCGGTTTTGGCCAAGATGGGCCGGTTCGAACTTCAGGTTCTGTATGCGCGGGCAATGACCAAGCTGTGGGCCAAGATCGAAAAGCTGCGCGAAGTTGACGGTTTGCGCATCGCAGACTTCGGCACCCGCCGGCGCCATTCCTTCCTGTGGCAGGACTGGGCGGTGCAGGCGATGATGGAAGGCTTGGGCGAGAAATTCGTCGGAACCTCGAACTGCTTGATCGCCATGCGGCGCGAGGTCGAGGCCATTGGCACCAATGCGCATGAATTGCCTATGGTCTACTCCGCTTTGGCGGAAAGCGACGCGGCTTTGCGGCAGGCCCCTTACGACGTGCTGGCCGATTGGCATGAAGAGCATGACGGCAATCTGCGCATCATCCTGCCTGACACGTACGGGTCAGAAGGGTTCCTCGATGGCGCGCCGGATTGGCTGGCCGGGTGGACGGGTATTCGCATCGATTCCGGTGATCCGGCAGAGGGGGCAGAGACCGCCATCCGGTGGTGGAAGGACCGGGGCGAGAACCCGCAGGACAAGCTCGTGATTTTCTCGGACGGGCTGGACGTCGACAAGATCGTTGACTTGCAGAACCAATTTGCAGGCCGCGTGCGCCCGTCCTTCGGGTGGGGCACGCTTTTGACGAATGACTTCCGCGGGCTGGTGGCCGATGACGCGCTGGCGCCCTTCTCGCTCGTCTGCAAGGCGATTGCGGCTGATGGTCGGCCTACGGTCAAGCTGTCGGACAATCCCAACAAGGCGATGGGGCCTGCAAGTGAGATCGAGCGCTACAAGCGTGTCTTTGACGTGGGTGCGCAGGACGCTCAGGCCGTCGTGGTCTGAGCCATCCATTGATCGGCCAGCGTCACGGCGCGCTGGGCATATTGGCGTTGAACCGCACTGTCGCCGGCGCAGCGGTCGACACACCAGCCGCAGGACGCAAGCGCGCGCACCATGGTGAACAGGATCACGAGGTCTTCCGCGGGCGCAGGCCGCAACGTTGCATAGCCGTCTAACAGCGCGCGGCGCAGCATGTCGGCGTTCGGGGTGTCCCAATGCTGTGACAGCGCCACCCCCAGATCATAGGCCCGGTAGCCAAACCCGCCGTCATCAAAATCGATCAGCGCAAGGCCCGCCGGCGTGGCGAGAATGTTTTCCTGTAGCGGATCGGCATGGATCAGCCCTGCATCGATCGTCTCCTGCCGGACAAGGAGGTCGTAGGCCCGCGCCTTGGTCCGCAGGAGCAGGTCTGCCTCGGCCCGGGTCAGGGTCGGGTTTTCCCAGAAGCGCCCCCAGATCGGGGCCTCGCCCAACAAGGTGTCGGCGTCCCATGACCCACGCTGCAGATCCTCGGTCTGGATAACATCCGTGGCTTGGTGCAGGGCGGCCAACAGGGCACCGACCGCGTGGTAAAGCGCCGCCTGCTCGGCCTCGGATCCTTGCAACCGGGTGTCGCCCGCGCCGATGGCCGCCCCGTCCAGCCAGCTGACCACAGAGGCATGACCGCCCAGATGGACCGAGCGCAAATAGGAGCCGTCGTCGGAAACCACAGGTCTAGGACAAGGAAAGCCAAGATCGGCCAAGCGCGCGCACCACCGTAGCTCGGATTGGATCGCGGCATAGCTTTGATAGCCCGGTCTATGCAGGCGCAGTGCCACGGATTGCCCGTCAATTCGGCAGTGATAGACACTGTTTTCCCGTGCGGCCACGAACTCTGGCGCACCGTCGAGCTGCCCCCAGAGGGCGGCGATATCATCTATTTCGGGCACGTGTTCAGCACCTCTTGCAGCGTGGTCATCAGGTGGTCGGCGTGGCGTTCGTCAAAAGGCATTGGTGGCCGGATCTTGAGCACGTTTCGCCCCGGCCCGATCATGCCCAGAAGAACGCCCCGCCGCCGCAACTCCTCAACCAGAAACGCGACGAAGTCGGCGGCAGGTTCCCCGTCGCGCATGAATTCAACGCCGTAGAATTGTCCGAGGCCCCGGACATCGGCGATGTCCGGGTGGTCGAGGTCCTTGAGCGCCTGCAACGTGTAGCGCCCGACGCGGTCCGCATGGTCCACCAGCCCGTCCTGTTCGATCACGTCCAAGACGGCACTTGCGGCAGCGCAGGAGACTGGGTTGCCACCGAAGGTGTTGAAATAACCGAACGCTTCGCGGAAGGCGGCCATGACATCTGGGCGGGCGACGACAGCGGCGACGGGATGCCCGTTGCCCATGGGTTTGCCGATGGTGACGACATCCGGCGCGACCCCGTGCCAGTCATACCCCCAGAACCCGGTTCCGGTGCGCCCGAACCCGGGCTGGACCTCGTCGCACAGGAAAAGGCCGCCTGCCGCGTGGCAGGCCGCGACGGCGGGTTTCAGGAAACCTTGGGGCAGATCGGGCAGGCCCTCGTTCGCGAAGGTCGGGCACAGCATGAGACCCGCAAAGCCGATGCCTGCCTCCTCCAACTCTGCAATGGCTACGCGGATGTGACCCGCAAAGACGTCTGCCTGTGCCTCGGGCGACCCGCCCAGCGGCTGCAAGGTCGATGGGGACGGCACCAACCGCACGTGATCCGCGTAACCCCCGATCGGGGGGCGACGGGTCGACAGTTGGGACACGGCGGCGGTGTTGCCGTGGTAGGTCGCGTCGGTGGCGATAAACCCGCGTTTGCCGGTAACCGCCTGCGCCATGCGCAGCGCGATATCGTTCGCCTCGGACCCCGTGCAGACCATGATGGCTTGCGCAAGGTCGTGGGAAAACGTGGCTGTCAGGCGTTCCACATACTCCAGAATACCTTCGTGCAGATAGCGCGTGTGCGTGTTCAGCGTCGCCGCCTGCCGCGCGATGGCCGCGACCACATGGGGGTGGCAGTGACCCACATGCGCCACGTTGTTGTAGCAATCGAGGTAGCGTTTCCCATCCGCATCCCAGAGCCACACGCCTTCGCCCCGCACGATATGAACAGGGTCCTGATAGAAGGTCGGTACGTTGGGACCGAGGAGGGCGGCGCGCCGCTGGGCCAGATCAGTCATCCGTCTGCACCTTGCCGCGCAACGCCTTGACCTGACCGCGTTCGGTCTTGGCCTTGAGCCTGCGTCGCTGACTGCCCAGCGTGGGTTTGGTGGGGATGCGCCGTTTGGGTTTCACGGTCGCTTTGCGGATCAGCTCGACCAGCCGTTCACGCGCGATGTCGCGGTTCCGCGCCTGACTGCGGGTCTCCTGCACGAGGATCACGACCGCCCCGTCCGTTGTCCAACGTCGCCCGGCCAATCGGCGCAGGCGTGTTTTGACCGGGGCGGGCAGGTTCGGGCTGCGTTCGGCCTCGAACCGCAACTCGACCGCTGTGGCGACCTTGTTGACGTTCTGGCCGCCGGGGCCCTGCGCGGTGGTAAAGCTTTCGGTCACTTCCCAGTCTTGCAGCGTGATATCGGGGGTGACTTGGATCATGCCCGCACCCTAGGCTGGCTGCGCCTTTGGATAAAGGTGCCGCGTGAAGAGCGCGGAGGCCGCCGGGAAGATCAGGAAGGACGCAAACGCCACCCTGAGCCCGAAGAGTTCCGCGATGGTCGCAAAGCCGATGGGGATCACAAAGACGACGACTGTCTGCAACAGGGCCAGCCCTGCGAGGTTCTCGGACGGGTCGCCTGGGGCTTGCGCGGCGAGCGAAAACGACATCGGCTGGGTGATGGACATGCCCACGCCGATCATCGCAAACCCGGCGAGGGCAAACGCCATCGTCGGCCCGACGGCCACGGCGAACAAGCCCGCCGCCGTCAGGATCAGCATTGTGGTCACGACCCGGCGTTCGCCCCAACGCGCGATCCATGCGTCTGCGCGGAACCGGGCAAAGGTCTGCGCGGCAAGAAGGCAGGGCAGCATTACGGCGGCCACCGCGTCGGGCGCGTCAAAGATATCGCGCGCGAAGATGATGCCCCAATTGCGCGTCCCCCATTCCATCGCGATGCCGGAAATCGCAAAGCCCATAATCAGGATGACGGGCCATGTGGGGCGCGCAAACCGGCGGGCCTTGGTGCGTGATGTGCTCCGGCGCGGTGCGGCCCCGTAATGGACCAAGAGGGCCAGCATTCCAGTGGCACATAGCGCGCCCGCCACGGCCAAATGGATCACGGGCGCGATCCCTGCCGCGATGATCCCGACCGACAGGACTGACATGATCAGAAAGCTCAGCGCCCAAAACCCATGGGCGCGGTTCATCAGCGGGCGGTCTGCCACGGCCTCGGCCCGGTCCGCCTCGAGGTTGACGGCGATGTTGAGGATGTTCATCGCAAGGATCGTGACGAACAGGGCGGAGGCCAGCGCTAACGCCGACGGCGCGACCATGGCGAGCGTCGATCCCAGACATCCCGTGACAAAGGACAGGCGGATCACCCGAAGCGTCCCCCAGCGGTACATGTAAGGCGGGATCAGGACCGACCCAACGAGGATGCCCGCAGGCATCGCGAGCAGAACAAGACCGAACACCCCCTCCGACAGCATGAGACGCGCCTGAACCTCTGGCAGGCGCGCAAAGCTGGCCCCCATCATGGCGGCGTAAAGGATGAAGATCGCGAAGATCGTTGTGCGCCGGGTCATTGCGGGGTCAATCCAGGCGTTCGACCCATGCCGCATCCGACTGCGAAGACCTGATACAGGCGTCGATGAACCACATGCCGTCCAGCCCGTCCTGGATACCTGGCAACAGCGCGCCGTCGCCTGTGCCCGCGATCAGGTCCGCGGCCTCGCGATAGAGCGTGGCGAATGCCTCGAGATAGCCCTCCGGATGACCTGCCGGGATACGCGTGACGTCTTCGGCCATGGCGCTCGCGCCCGCGCCGCCGCGGGTCAGGATGCGCGTGGGTGCGCCAAAGGGTGTCCAGGACAGGTGCGTCGGGCGCTCTTGCGCCCACTCAAGCCCGCCCTTGGTCCCGTAAACCCGCAGGCGCAGACCGTTTTCATTGCCGGGCGCGACCTGGCTGGCCCAGATCATGCCCCGTGCACCGGACGCGTAGCGCAGCATGATGTGGGCGTTGTCATCCACGGGCCGTCCGGGCACGAAACTGTGCAGGTCGGCGGCAAGGTGGCTGGGCGTTTGGCCCGTGACAAAGGCCATCAGGTTGAAGGCGTGGGTGCCGATATCGCCGATAGCGCCCGCGCCGCCGGTCTTGGTCGCATCCGTGCGCCATGCGGCCTGTTTTTGACCCGAAGCCTCCATCGCCTCGGTCAGCCAATCCTGTGCGTATTCGGCCTGAATGACGCGGATGTCGCCCAGGTCTCCGGCCGCGACCATCTCGTGCATTTGGCGCACCATGGGATAGCCGGTGTAGTTGTGCGTGAGGATGAATTTGGCGTCCGATGCCTGCGCCGCCTCCGCGATGCGGCTCGCCTCCGCCACCGACACGGTGAGAGGTTTGTCGCAGATCACGTGGATACCGGCCTGCAGGAAGGCGATGGCGGGATCGGCGTGCATGTGGTTGGGCGTCACGATCGCCACGGCGTCGATACCATCGTCGCGCGCGGCCTCTTCGCGGGCCATCTCCTGATAATCGGAATAGACCCTATCTAGGCCCAACTCGGCCCCGGAGGCCTGCGCGCGGGCGGGGTCTGAGGACAAGGCACCTGCAACCAAGTCCCAGCGGTCGTCGATGCGGGAGGCGATCCTGTGGACCTCTCCGATAAAGGCGCCTTGGCCGCCGCCGACCATCCCGAGCTTTAGGCGCGTCATAGGCCCAGCATCCCTTTGATGGCGGCTGCGTCCCGTTCCCCACCGGCAAAGTCGTCAAATGCCTTGAGCGGGGTTTCGATCAGGTGGGACGCGATGAAAGGCGCCCCTTCGGCGGCACCTTGTTCGGCGGATTTCAGGCAACATTCCCATTCCAACACGGCCCAGCTGTCATAGCCGTATTGCGTGAGTTTCGAGAAGATCCCCGGGAAGTCCACCTGCCCGTCGCCCAGCGAACGGAAGCGCCCCGCACGTTGGGTCCACGGCTGGTAGCCTGAATAGACGCCCTGCCGCCCGTCCGGGTTGAACTCTGCGTCCTTGACATGAAACGCGTTGATCCGGTCGTGGTAGATGTCGATGAAGGCGAGGTAGTCCATCTGCTGCAGCAGGAAGTGGCTGGGATCGTAGTTGATCAGCGCCGCGTCATGCCCGCCGCAGGCGTCCACGAACATCTCATATGTCGCGCCGTCAAAGACGTCTTCGCCTGGGTGAATCTCATACCCGATGGTCTGGCCGTTCTCTGCATAGTGATCGAGGATCGGCGTCCAGCGGCGGCCCAGTTCGGCAAACGCCTCTTCGATCAGGCCCTCGGGACGTTGGGGCCATGGGTAGAGGTAGGGGAAGGCCAGCGAGCCAGTGAAGCTGACCGTGTGTTTCAGCCCGAGTTTGCGAGAGCCGATCGCGGCCTTCTTGACCTGATCCACGGCCCAATCCTGCCGCCCTTTTGGATTGCCGCGCAATGCCTCGGGCGCGAAGGCGTCGAAGGCGATGTCATAGGCTGGGTTCACGGCGACCAGTTGGCCCTGAAGATGCGTCGACAGTTCGGTGATTTCGACGCCCGCATCGGCGCAGATGCCGCGCACCTCGTCACAATAGGCGTCGCTTTCAGCAGCAAGATCGAGGTCAAAGAGCCGTGCGTCGAATGTGGGGATTTGCACACCTTTGTAGCCCAGCCCGGCGGCCCATTTGGTGATCGCTTCGAGCGAATTGAACGGAGCCTCGTCGCCTGCGAATTGGGCGAGGAAAAGGGCGGGGCCTTTGATCTGGGATGGCATCGAAACCTCAGGTGTCGGTGGGGACTTCTAGTTGTTGCAGGGGCGCGGCGCTCGGGTCGCGGATGGCCTGAATGGCCGCGCGTGCGAGAAATTCACCCGCGGCGTCGACCTTTTCGGACACGGCGATGATGTCCGGGCGAAACAGGGTCAGGAAGGGGATCGCCTCTTTGGCGCATAGGTCGATGTCGACGCCCAGCTTGCGACCCACGGCTTCGAGCCCCGCCACCGCCGCCATCGCTGACGAGGTCGAGGCGCAAGCGATCGCGTCGATGCCGGGGTCGTCTTGCAAGAGGCGGGCGACGGTCGCCTTCACCTCCGCGCTGGTGCTGTCACTGGTGACGTTGTCGAGGACACGCAGTTCGGTCCCGGCGACCTCGGCCGCCTCGCGGAAGCCCGCGATCATGTGCTTGGCATAGTTGTGGCTGCGCGGCGGTGCGATCACCACGAGCCTCTTGCGTCCGATTGCGGCCATTTTTGCCCCCGCGATCCGCGCAAAGGCCTGGTTGTCGTAATCGTAATAGGCGTGCTGGTCGCACCACACGGTCCGCCCGTGGGTGGCGAAGGGAAACCTGCGTTCGCGCAGGTAGGCGACACGCGGGTCTTCCGGCTCGATCTGGTTCAGGATGACGGCATCCGCCGACCCGGTTTCGACGATATAGCGCACCGGTTTCAGCGCGTCCTCTTCGGGGAAGAACGGCGTGACGATCAGGTGAAACCCGGTATCGCGCAGCCCGCTGGCCACCGATGAAATCAGGCGCGAGGTGTGGTTCATCACGTCGTGATGCGTCGACATGACGAGGCTGATGACATTGGTGCGCCCCGTGCGCAGGCGCACGCCCGCGCGGTTGGGGACATAGCCGATCTCGGACGCGATTCGCCGGACCTTTTCCTTGGTCTTCTGACCGATATCTGGCGCGTCATTGAGCGCGCGCGACACCGTGGGCACCGCAAGCCCGGACAGCTGTGCGATGGTTTTCAGGGTCGGTTTTTCACGCGTTTCGGCGGTCTTCGTGGGGGGCATGCCCAGGGCACCATTGAACTTGTTCATTCTGTTTCGCGCGGGCGTCTGCCGTTGCGAACCTCCGTATTTTCAAGCGTTTGGCAGACCCGTGAGCGTTATCGCTAACACGCCAACCCAACGCTGTGATGGTGCGAACCATAGGCGGAATAGAGCGCCGCCCTGCCTTATGCAAACTCCGAAACAAAATCTGTTGCAAGAAAAAACTAAAACGATATAGGCTGATCTATAACGATTTAGAAAAATGGGAGGATAAATCGTGAAACTCACAACCAAACTGCTTTCGGCGACCGCCATGGTCGCAGCGGGCGCGGCATCCGCAGCCGAGCTTGAGGTGACACACTGGTGGACTTCGGGCGGTGAAGCCGCTGCGGTTGCCGAGTTCGCGAAGGCATTCAACGCGACCGAACACACCTGGGTCGACGGCGCGATCGCCGGGTCCGGTGGCACGGCGCGCCCCATCATCATCAGCCGCATCATTGGCGGTGACCCGATGCACGCGACCCAGCTGAACCACGGTCGCCAGGCCGAAGAGCTGATCGAAGCCGGTCTTCTTCTGGACCTCACCGACGTGGCCGAAGCCGAAGGTTGGCGTGACATCGTGAACCCGGTCTCGCTGCTGGACAGCTGCACGGTCGACGGCAAGGTCTACTGCGTGCCGGTCAATATTCACTCGTGGCAGTGGATCTGGCTGAGCCATCAGGCCTTTGAAGATGCCGGCGTGCCGGTTCCCGCCAACTGGGACGAATTCGTTGCCGCCGCAGGCGCGCTCGAAGCTGCAGGCAAAGTGCCGCTCGCCATGGGTCAGCAGCCTTGGCAGTCCTCGGGCGCCTTTGGTGTGATCAACGTCGCCGTGGGTGGCGTCGATCTGTGGAACAAGATCAACGTCCAGAAGGACGCGGATGCAGCCGCTGGCCCGGAAATGGCCAAGGTGTTCGAAGCCGCCGCGTCGGCGCGTGAAATGGCCGCCAATTCCAACGTCCAAGACTGGAACCAGGCCACCAACCTTGTGATCACCGGCCAAGCGGGCGGTCAGATCATGGGTGACTGGGCGCAAGGCGAATTCCAGGTCGCGGGTCAGACCGCGGGCGAGGATTACAGCTGCCTGCCCGGTCTGGGCGTGAACGAGGTTATCTCCACCGGCGGTGACGCGTTCTACTTCCCCAAACAGGACGATGCAGACATCGAAGCGGCGCAAAAAGAGCTCGCCTCGCTGATGATCTCGCCCGAGGTTCAGGTGAACTTCAACCTCAAGAAGGGGTCGCTGCCCGTGCGCGGTGACATCGACCTGAGCGCGGCGAATGACTGCATGCAAAAGGGTCTGGAAATCCTCGCGGCGGGCAATGTCCTGTTGTCGGGTGACCAGGTGCTGAGCGCGGACACGACCGGTCAGATCGAAGACCTGATGGTCGAGTTCTGGAACGATCCGTCCTACTCGGCCGCTGATGCGCAGGCCAAGTACGCGTCGATCATCGCGGACGCCGACTAAGCGTTCGTCTCCCGGGACCCGGCCACCTGTGTGGCCGGGTTCTCCCGCCTCGCTTCGAGGGCTTCGAGGACATCAAAAATGACTGCTTCTGCTGACGCGCCCGGCACCACCGCCGCGCGTTCCCGGGACAAGACTGCCAAGCGGCCTGTGCGCTTCATGCGCAACCTGACCGCCAAAGTCGCCACGCTGCCGATGATCCTGACGGCGCTGGTGATCTTTGTCGGCTGTACGCTCTGGACGATCTATCACTCCTTCACAGGCTCCCGCCTGTTGCCCGCGCCCGAAAAATGGGTGGGTCTGGCGCAATATGAACGCCTGTGGGACA
The DNA here is from genome assembly GCA_038527375.1 of Pseudomonadota bacterium. GTDB lineage: Bacteria > Pseudomonadota > Alphaproteobacteria > Rhodobacterales > Rhodobacteraceae > Shimia_B. The sequence continues at coordinate 49,034 of JBCBFU010000019.1, forward strand.
CGCGCCGCTGGCTGGTGTCGATTGAAAACCTTGCGATCTACGGGGTGTGTTCGCTGATCCTGAGCTTGGTGATCGGCTTCACGCTCGCCGCGCTGCTGGACCGCAAAATCCGCGGCGAGGCGGTGTTTCGCACCATCTTCCTTTATCCCTTCGCTCTCAGTTTCATCGTGACAGGTCTGGCGTGGCAGTGGATCCTGAACCCCGATTTCGGCATCCAATCCGTGGTGCAGGGCTGGGGTTGGGAAAACTTCGCCTTCGACCCGCTCAACAACGCCAACATCGTGATCTACGGCATCCTGATCGCGGGCATCTGGCAGGGGTCAGGGTTTATCATGGTCATCATGCTGGCGGGCCTGCGCGGCATTGACGAAGACATCTGGAAGGCCGCCCGCGTGGACGGCATCCCGGTGTGGAAAACCTATGTTTTTGTCATCATCCCCATGATGCGGCCGGTCTTCGTGACCGCGCTGGTGCTGATCGCGGCGGGCATCATCAAGGTCTATGACCTCGTGGTGGCGCAGACGTCCGGCGGACCGGGGATCGCGTCCGAGGTGCCCGCCAAATACGTCATCGAAAAGATGTTCCAATCCCAAAACCTGGGTCAGGGGTTCGCGGCCTCAACGATGATGCTGGTCAGCGTCCTCGTGGTGCTGATCCCGTGGGCCTATCTCGAATTCGGAGGCAAGCGCCGTGGTTGATGCAACCGTGAACGAGCCGTCAGGCCCGCGCCCCAAGCGCCGCCTGTCGCCCACCAATATCATGCTCTACGGCACCTTGATCGTGGTGTCGGTCTACTACCTGCTGCCGCTTTACGTGATGATCGTCACGTCGCTGAAAGGCATGCCGGAAATCCGTCTGGGCAACGTGTTCTCGCCCCCGGTCGAGGTCACGTTTGAACCGTGGGTCAAAGCCTGGGCCGAAGCCTGCACGGGCATCAACTGTGACGGGCTGAGCCGTGGGTTCTGGAACTCGATCCAGATCCTCGTGCCATCGGTGTTCCTGTCCATCGCGGTCGCCAGTGTGTCGGGCTACGCCCTTTCGAACTGGCGGTTCAAAGGGTCCGAGGTCTTCTTCACCATCCTGATCTTCGGCGCCTTCATCCCCTATCAGGTGATGATCTATCCGATCGTGATCATCCTGCGTGAGATGGGGGATTTCCTGTCCGCGGTCACCGGGACGCGCATTCGGTTGATGGGCTCGATTTCCGGCCTCGTGCTGGTGCACACGATCTTTGGGATGCCGATCCTGACGCTTCTCTTCCGCAACTATTTCACCTCGGTGCCTGAGGAGTTGTTCAAGGCCGCGCGCGTGGATGGGGCAGGGTTCTGGGGGATTTACTTCCAGATCATGCTGCCCATGGCGCTGCCGATCTTTGTGGTGGCGATCATCCTGCAGGTGACGGGTATCTGGAACGATTTCCTCTTCGGCGTGATCTACACCAAGCCCGATACGTACCCGATGACGGTGCAGCTCAATAACATCGTGAACTCCGTCCAAGGGGTGAAGGAATACAACGTCAACATGGCGGCAACCCTGCTTACCGGGCTTGTGCCGCTGATCATCTACTTTGTGTCGGGCAAGCTGTTTGTCCGCGGCATCGCCGCTGGCGCGGTGAAAGGATAAATCATGGGACATGCAGCAAAATCCGATATCGCGATCGACTACCCCGCGACGTCAACGACACCCTCGGTCGAGATCAAGCACCTCGATCTGAGCTTTGGCGCGGTTGAGGTCCTCAAAGACCTGAACCTCGAGATTGCCGAAGGCGAATTCCTCGTCCTGCTGGGATCGTCGGGATGCGGGAAATCGACCCTGCTAAACTGCATTGCGGGTCTCTTGGACGTCTCGGACGGCCAGATTCACATCAAGGGTCGCAATGTGACATGGGACGAACCCAGCGACCGGGGCATCGGGATGGTGTTCCAATCCTACGCGCTCTACCCGCAGAAAACGGTGGAGGGGAACCTGAGCTTCGGGCTCAAGAACGCGCGGGTGCCAGCGGCTGAGATCAAGGAGCGTGTGGCCCGCGCCGCCGAGATCCTGCAGATCGAGCCGCTCTTGCACCGCAAACCGGGGGCCCTGTCCGGGGGGCAGCGTCAGCGGGTGGCCATCGGGCGCGCCTTGGTGCGCGATGTGGATGTGTTCCTGTTCGATGAACCGTTGTCCAACCTGGATGCCAAGCTGCGCGCCGACCTGCGGGTCGAAATCAAGCGGCTGCACCAGAAGCTGAAGAACACGATGATCTACGTCACCCACGACCAGATCGAGGCGATGACGCTGGCCGACCGGATCGCGATCATGCGGGCGGGCAAGATCCAACAGCTGGGCAGCCCCGACGATATCTACAATCGCCCGCAGACCAAATACGTGGCCGAGTTCATCGGCTCGCCCACGATGAACTTCTTCGAGGGTCGGGTGGAGAACGGGACCTTCCATCAGGATGACGGCACCCAAATCGCGATGCGCGGTTATGGCTGGACCAACGCCGATGCGGCGGGTCGCGCTTGGTTGGGTGTACGGCCCGAGCACGTCGCCGTGGGCGATCAGGCCGCGTCCATGCCCGAACAACGCGAGGTCACGGTCGAGCTGTTTGAACCCATGGGCGCGGACACGCTGGTCTACACGACGCTGGCGGGCAAACCGTTCCACTTCCGGTTGGACGGGCAGGTGCGGGTGTCGGATGGCGATACGGTCACCATCGGTTTTGATCCGGCGCGTGCGTCGCTCTTTGATGCCACGACCGAGGCGCGACTGTGAACGAAGCCACGACCCTTTCGGCAGCGATTGACCTGTCCGGCGCATGGATGCTGGACGGGGCGCTGGACGGCGACGACATGGAGATGACCCTTCCGGGGGACATCCTGTCGGCGCTGGTCGCGGCCGGCCGGGTCGCGGACCCCTATTGGGGGCGCAACGAATATGACGCGCGCTGGGTGGCGGATCGGGACTGGACCGTCAGGCGCCGTGTCTCGGTTCCTGACGCAGGCTACGATCTAGTTTTGTCGCAGCTGGATACGGTCGCGCAAGTGACGGTCAACGGGGTGGAGG
>JBCBFU010000020.1:0-51390 GCA_038527375.1 Pseudomonadota bacterium
TTGGCAAACCGCTTTTCATACGTTGATTCTGCCGCGGCAGCGAGGTTTGCCAAGGAGCCCAAGTTCACGCTCAAGTTCGGCGCGGCTGGTTTCAACCCGCAAAACTTGCTGATCGAACGTGCCGGCGCACTGGAATTTGCCCGCGATCTGGAAAGCCGCACCGACGGCGAAATCCGGGTCGAATTCATCGGCAACAACCAGATCTGTGGTCAGGTGTCCTGCGTTGAGAAAACGCAGCAAGGCATCGTCGACATGTATGCAGCATCCACGCAGAACTCGGCCGGTGGTGCACCGTACCTGAACGTTCTGGACTATGCGTACATGTTCCGTAACCGCGCGGACCAGTACCACTTCCTGTACTCGCCGAAGAGCCAAGCGCTCCTGCGCGAACCCTATGAGCGTCGCCACGGTCTGAAATTCCTGTTCAGCCACGCGGAACTGCGCGGCATCCAGCTGGGTCTGGCATGGGAAGACAAAGAGACGGTCACGTCGGTCGAACAGCTGTTCGGCACGAAAAACCGCGTCACGGGTACACAGCTTGGCCGGATCGCAATGACCGCGCTGAACCTGAACCCCGTTCCGGTCGCTTGGGAAGAAACCCTCGACGGTCTCAAGCAGGGCCTGATCGACGGTGCGGAAACCTGGGCATCGGCTGTGGCCTACGCCAACATGTCGCCGGTGGTCTCGCAATCGGTTCACCTGAACTTCTTCTGCGGCACCGAGCACACCGCGATGTCGGCCGAAGTGTTCGACAGCCTCGGCGGCGAACTGCAGGACGAAGTGATGGAATCGGCCTACTGGGCGCAAACCCACGTCCAGGCCGCGAACGAAGCCGCACTGGTGAAAACGGTTGGTCAGTCCGACCCGCAACTGCCAGACACGATCTTTGCGAAGAACAACGTTCGCAACGCGTTCCTGTCGGACGCAGAGATCCGCAAGGCCGAAGAGATGTGTTCGCCCGAGTTCCAACCGCAGCTGTGGGAAGAATGGCGCGAGCGGATCAACGGCTGGCAAGGTGGCGCAGACACCTATCAAGAGATCTACGACGAAGTGCGTACGATCCCTGCCGACACGCTGCCCGAGAACGTCGAACCCCGGCGTTGGTGGAAAGCCTAATCACAGGCTAAGCTACAAAAAGCCGGCTCCTTGCGGGGCCGGCTTACTTGTCCGTAGAGCGCGGCAAACGCGCCAAAACGGACCACGCACAACAAGGGAGGGTCGCCAGATGTCCATCTGGTCAGACATGGCCACGATCGTCGGGTCGACGTTGAGTGGCGATATCAATTTCAAAGTCGTGAAAGCCTACCGATCAGACGCAGCATGGCTCGTCTTTGGTCCGCTGACGCTCATTGGGGCGGTTGTCTTTTATTACCGCGAGCGTCTGGCGGAACGGTTCGAGGCGCGGCGCGGTGGCAGCACGACCAGCTTCACACATCCGATTATTGCGATTTGCCTGTCGCTCGCCCTGCTCGTCGCGTTCTGGGATCCTGCGGCCAGCGTGGCGGATACGATTACGGGCGGGTATCACCGCGTCCTGTTGATCGGCATCCCGGTCCTGTTGATCCTGCTCGAACGTACGCCCGAGAAAACGATCGTGGTCTACAGCTACATCGTGATGGCTGCGATCATCTTTATCGGCGTGATCCAACGCTTTGGCTTCAACGCGCAGGTGCCATGGTCCACGACCATCCCGCCGCTGCTGTTCATGATCATGGCGTGGTATGGTGCGACGCTGAATATCCGCCTGCGCACGCATCTGAGCTTTAGCGAGTTTCGGACAAAATTCGGCCGCAAGGGACAGCTCTTTTGGCTGACCTTCGACAATGCGCTGTGGCTGATCTTCTGCGTGATCGTCGTGACGACGACAGCCCGCCAGACGGTCAACGCCTATGACAACTTTGCCATCGTTCTGGGCACCGACGACGTGATGCGCTGGTGGTTCCTCTACACGATGCCGCTGTGCTTCATCCTGTTGGCCACGCGCGCCATCGAAAACGTGGTCGAAGACTTCCGCAACTATCGCGGGGGAGAGCCCATGATCAGACAAGCTGTCATCGGGGGGGATGCGTAATGACTGACGGAACCTGGATCACAATCGTTTCGCTCGGTGCGACCTTCCTTTTCATGATGGGAACACCGGTTCTTTTGGTCATCTTCTACTGGGTTGTCGGTATTAGCCCGGTGGCGGACCTCGGCCTCGACAATACGGGTTCGGAGCTGCTGAACGTCTTCAAGGACGGTTTTGCGCTGATGGCGATGCCGCTCTTCATCCTGACCGGTGACCTCATCAACAAATCCGGGATCGCAAAACGATTGTCGGACTTTGCCTATGCCTGTCTGGGTTGGCTCAGGGGCGGCTTGGCGATGGCGTCGCTGGGGGCTTGCGGGCTCTTTGCGGCGATCTCGGGGTCGAACTCGGCCACGACGGCAACCATCGGGTCGATGTTGCACCCTGAAATGGTCAAGGGCGGCTATGACGAACGCTTCTCGGCGGCCACGGCGGCGGCGGGTGGCTGCGTTGGGATCATCATCCCACCGTCGATCATCTTCATCGTCTATGGCTTCCTGTTGAACCTGCCGATCTCGGACCTTTTCATCGCCGGGATCATCCCCGGATCGTTGATGGTTCTGGCAATGATGGTCGCCTGTTTCATCGTGTGTTCGATCAACGGCTGGGGCATCCTGATCCGCCTGTCGTTCCGGCGCATGGTGCTGACCGGGATCGGTGCCTGGCTTGGCTTCTTTGCCATCGGCCTGGTGCTGTGGGGGATCTATACCGGTAAGTTCTCGCCCACTGAGGCGGCCGGTGTGACCGTGGGCTTCTGTATCATCGTCGGCATGCTGAGCTTCTACGCCAACAAGGTGTTGGGAGATCAGAGCAACACGCCCGTCGAAGAGAAATCGGTGGCCTCGCAACTGGTGGTCGAAGGGTTCACTCTGCGCGAGATCCCGTCGATTGTCGTGCGGTCGGCACAGATCTCGGGCATCCTGGCACCGCTGATCGCCGTGTCCGTGGTAATGCAGCAAATCCTGTCTGCGCTGGGCGCGCAGGAGGCGATCGGGGCGTTCGTGACATCGATGGGCGGATACTATCCGGTTCTCTTTACCGCGATGGCGATGGTCTTTGTGGCAGGCATGATCCTGGAATCGCTGCCGGTGACGATCATTCTGGCACCGATCTTGGCGCCGATTGCGGCCTCTGTCGGGGTTGATCCGATCCACTTCTCGGTGATCTTCCTCGTTGGTGCCTCGATCGGCTTCATCACGCCGCCCTATGGTCTGAACCTTTACGTTGCGTCCGGGGTGACGGGCGTTCCATATTTCAGACTACTTCGGTACTCGACGATGTATCTGTTCGCGCTTCTCGCGGTATGGATTTTGGTTGCACTCACACCCGAGCTTGCTCTCTGGTTGCTGCCAGCCCGGTAAGTCAGCGTAAGAGGCAGCCATGCCAAAAAAATCTGCAGATGACACAAAAGGTCAAATCCCGACCAACCTGCGTCTCCTGCTGCTGATCGAGGAGGTCGCCAAAGACGGCGTCCCGATTTCCCCAGCCGCGCTTGTCGCGCGGCTGGGGCTTCCCAAACCCACCGTTCACCGATTGCTGTCCACTGCCGAGGCCGAAGGATTTTTGCAGCGCGATGTGGATGGCCGCAGCTACGGCCCTGGCCACCGCTTGCGCCGCCTGTCGGGCAACACCCTGTCCTCGCAGCGGGTGCGGACCGAACGGTTGATGATCATGAAATCCCTGGCCGAGAAGGTCGGAGAGACCTGCAACCTCGCCGCACCGGGGCGCTATGGCATGGTCTATCTCGACCGGGTCGAAACCCATTGGCCGTTGCGCATCCAACTGCCCGCCGGAACGCAGGTGCCGTTCCACTGCACCGCATCGGGCAAGATGTACCTGTCATCCCTGCGCGCCGAAAAACTGCGCCGGTTCCTCGAATTCACGACGCTGGAGCCGGAAACCCGGCACACCGTGACCAATCCAGACGCGCTGGTCTCCGAAGTGTCAGACACCCGCAGCCGCGGATATTCCACCGACAACGAAGAGTTCATGGACAACATGTGCGCACTGGCGGTGCCGATCCGTGACGACAAGGGGCGCCTTTTGACCACGCTGTCCATCCACGCGCCGATCCAGCGGCAGAGCCTTGAACAGCTTAAGACCCACCTGCCCGACCTCTTTGAAGCGCGCGACCAACTCGAAAGCATCGTTCTGGCCTAGGCCGATCTGTGCCTCTGACATACGAAATCTGGCGACCCCGGCAGGATTCGAACCTGCAACCTGCCCCTTAGGAGGGGGCTGCTCTATCCAGTTGAGCCACGGGGCCGCGCATGCGTGTTATCCCGCGACGCATGCGGATTGAAAACCCCCTCCGGCCCCCGCCGCCGCCCTTGGACATTTCCGTTGGTGCGCAGTAGCTTGGACCGGAACGGACCGCACGAGGATCGCAAACGTGAAACCACCCCCCCGCCGCCCGCTGACCCTGCGTGACGTGTCCGAGGCCTCGGGCGTTTCAGAGATGACGGTAAGCCGCGTCCTGCGCGGGCGGGGCGACGTGTCGGCCACAACGCGTGAAAAGGTGCTGACGGCGGCCAAAACCTTGGGCTACGTGCCCAATAAAATCGCGGGCGCGTTGGCCTCGCAGCGGGTGAACCTTGTTGCCGTGATCATCCCGTCCCTGTCGAACATGGTCTTCCCCGAAGTGATGACTGCGATCTCGGACACGCTGGACGGATCGGGGCTTCAGCCCGTGGTTGGCGTCACCAACTACCTGCCCGAGCGGGAGGAGCAGGTGCTGTATGAAATGCTCTCGTGGCGTCCCTCGGGCGTGATCATTGCGGGGCTAGAACAGACCGAGGCCGCAAAGGCCATGATGCGGAATTCCGGCATCCCCGTTGTGCAGATCATGGATGTGGACGGCCTGCCCATCGACAGCGCCGTTGGCATCTCGCACCGCCGCGCCGGGCGGAAGATGGCGCAGCAGATCCTGAAAGCCGGGTATCAGCAGATCGGCTTCATGGGGACCAAGATGCCGCTCGATCACCGGGCCCGGAAACGTTTTGAAGGGTTTACAGAGGCGCTCGCCAAAGGCGGTGTGCAGGTCGCAGATCAGGAATTCTATTCGGGTGGATCCGCGCTCGCCAAAGGGCGCGAGATGACGGCCGCGATGCTGGAGCGCAATCCCGACCTCGATTTCCTGTACTACTCAAACGATATGATCGGCGCGGGCGGTCTTTTGTACCTGCTGGAGCAAGGTATCGACATTCCCGGTCGGATGGGGCTTGCAGGCTTTAATGGTGTCGAACTGCTCGACGGGTTGCCGCGGAGCCTTGCGACCATGGACGCATGCCGGGCCGAGATCGGGTCGAAAGCAGCAGACATCATCAAGGCACGGGTCGAGGCACCCGACACCCCGCCCGAGGTGATCGAGCTGTCGCCCAAGGTCACGCTGGGTGACACCCTCAAACGCAAGCTCAGCGGCTAAGTCAGCCCGGCCCGAAGCCTGCGGGGTTAGCGCCACGGCGTGGGACGCTTGGTCGCCCCTTTACGCAGGCGCAAAGCCTGTTACCTCACCCCCATGCTTTTGAATGTGCGTGACATTTCCAGAACCTTTCCCGGGCCGCCGCCGCTACGCGTGTTGGACGGGGTGTCCCTGACGCTCGATGGTGGGGAAACGCTGGCCCTGACGGGCGAAAGCGGGTCGGGGAAATCGACACTTCTCTACATCATCGGGGGGCTGGAGACGCCCGATGCCGGGAGCGTCGAGATTGCGGGCGAGATGATCACCAAGATGTCCGATACCGCGCTGGCGCGGCTGCGTCGTCGCGCGGTGGGCGTGGTGTTCCAGCAATTCAATCTGATCCCGTCCCTGACCGTGGCGCAGAACCTGACGTTCCACGCCCGCCTTGCAGGACGCGTTGATCTGCCATGGGTAGCCGAGGTCACGGATCGTCTGGGCCTGGGCGACCTGCGCAGCCGCTACCCCGAACAGCTGTCCGGCGGGCAGCAACAGCGCGTGGCAATCGGGCGGGCCCTCGCCGCGCGGCCCAAGCTTTTGCTGGCGGACGAGCCCACGGGCAATCTGGACGAAGATACGGGCGATCGCGCGCTGGCCCTGCTGATCGACTTGGCCAAGGAGGCCGGGTCGGGCCTGTTGATGGTCACGCATTCGCCCGCGCGGGCGCAGATGCTCGACCGGCAATTGCACCTGTCGCGGGGCAAGCTCGCATGACGCGCGCAGCCTTGCAGGCGCTTTTGTCCCATTGGTTGCGCCACCCCCTCCAACTCCTGACCTTGCTCTTGGGCCTCGCGCTTGCAACGGGTCTGTGGACCGGCGTGCAGGCCATCAATTCCGAGGCACGCGCGTCCTATGCCGCCGCATCGCAGGCGCTGGGTCAGGGCACGCTCGACCGGCTTGTACGGCCCGGCGGGACTGTGACTGCAGACGAATTCACGGCCTTGCGCGCGGCGGGCTACCTCGTGTCGCCGGTTATCGAAGCGCAGCTCCCCGGCGGCATTGACCTGCGCGGCATTGACCCCTTCACCTTGCCGCCCAGCGCGGGATCGCCCGATCTGACCGCGCCCGATGCGCTCGCCCGCTTCATGACACCACCGGGTGTCCTGATCGCACATCCCGAAACGGCGCCCGCCATACGGGCGCGGGGTGAGGCCGCGGATACGTCCGCCACCATCCCCGTTGGGCAGGCCGTGGGAGACATCACGACGGTCTGGCGGATCACGGGGCGTGAGGATTTCGATCATCTGGTGATCGCGCCCCAGCAGCCCTTTGGCCTCGCGCCACTGACCGAGGTGACAGACCTCGAACAGGTCACGCCGACCTCGCAAAACGATATCGCGCAACTGACGCGCAGCTTTCACCTGAACCTGACGGCCTTTGGGCTTCTGAGCTTTGCGGTCGGGTTGTTCATCGTGCACGCGGCCATCGGTCTGGCCTTCGAACAGCGCCGGTCGGTGTTTCGAACCCTGCGCGCACTGGGCCTGTCGACCCGGCGTTTGGTGACCTTGCTGGCGCTCGAGACGGCGGTCTTTGCGGTTCTGGCCGGGCTGGCGGGAATCGGGTTGGGATATCTGATCGCGGCGCTCTTGTTGCCCGATGTGGCCGCAACCCTGCGCGGTCTCTACGGGGCCTCGGTCGATGGGCAATTGACCCTTGATCCGGCATGGGCCGCCTCCGGGTTTGGCATCGCGCTGCTGGGCGCGGCGGCGGCGGCTGGGCAATCCCTGTGGCGTCTGGCGCGCCTGCCTGTGCTGGCCCCCGCACGGCCCCGTGCATGGGCGATGGCGTCCGGTCGCCAGCAGAGCTTTCTCGCAGCGGCTGGAATTGCCTTGCTCGTCTTGGCGGGTGCCTTGCTGATCTGGGGATCGGGGCTTGCGGCGGGCTTCACACTCCTTGGGGCGATGCTGGTGGGCGCCGCACTCTTGTTGCCGTCGGTTCTGACGGCGCTTCTTCAGGCCCTGCAGCCAGTGGCGCGTGGCCCGCTGTCCGAATGGGCGCTTGCCGATACCCGTCAGCAGGTGCCCGGCCTGTCCCTTGCCCTGATGGCACTGCTTCTGGCGCTCGCCACGAATATCGGCGTGGGCACGATGGTGTCGTCGTTTCGGCTGACCTTTACCGGGTGGCTCGATCAACGCCTTGCCGCCGAGCTATACGTCACAGCCCAAGACAGCGTTCAGGCCGCCGAAGTCGCGGCCCTTCTGGACGCGCGCGCGGAGGCCACGCTCCCCATCCGGGCCACGGATGCCCGGCTCGATGGCGCGCCGGGGCAGATCTTTGGCGTCGTTGATCACCAGACCTACCGTGATGGTTGGCCGCTCCTGCTCGGTGACCTGACCGCATGGGACGCTGTCGCGCTCGGAGAGGCCACAGTCATCAATGAACAACTGCATCGCCGCAGCGGGCTGGGTCCGGGGGATACGGTCGAACTGCTGCCGGGGTGGTCGCTGCCCATCGCGGGGGTCTACAGCGATTACGGCAATCCCGAAGGTCAGGCCATCGTGGCTCAGTCCGACCTGTTAGCGCGTGTCCCTGATATATCGCCGCTTGGATACGCCGCGCGGATCGAACCCGCGCAGGCCCCTGCGCTGCGGGCGGCCCTGGTCGGGCTGGGCGTGCCCCCCGCAAACATCCTCAATCAGGCCGAGGTAAAGTCCTTCTCCCTCGCCGTATTTGACCGGACGTTTCTGGTCACCGGCGCGCTCAACCTCCTGACGCTGGGGGTGGCCGCCTTTGCGATGTTGGCGTCGCTGACGACATTGGCGGGGATGCGGCTGCCCCAATTGGCACCGCTTTGGGCGTTGGGGCTGACCCGGAACGCGCTGGCCGGTCTCGAGCTGATGCGGGCCGTGGCCTTTGCGCTTGCGACCTTTGTGATGGCCGTGCCCTTAGGCCTGGCCCTGGCGTGGGTTCTGCTGTCGGTCGTGAATGTCGAAGCCTTTGGATGGCGACTCCCCCTCCACGCGTTTCCGGCAGACTGGGCGCGTCTGGCGCTCTGGGCCATGGTGGCGGCGCTCCTCGCGGCGGCATTGCCTGCTCTCCGACTGGCGCGCATGGCGCCCGCGCGTCTGGTCAAGGTGTTTGCAGATGAACGTTAGGACGATCGTTTTGGCCGCAGTCTTGGCCCTGCTCGCACCCGGCATAGCGTTGGCACAGGGCTTTGCCGGGCTGGGCGAGGCCGCCGATGGCTTTGCCCTGCCTGAACGGGGCCACGCGTTTGAATTCCCCCGTGACCACGGCCCCCACCCCGAATTCCGCATCGAATGGTGGTACGTGACCGCAACCCTGACGGGTGCGGACGGGCGCGATTACGGTGTTCAATGGACGCTCTTCCGGTCGGCCCGCGCACCCACGGATGACGGCACGTGGGCGACGCCACAGGTCTGGATGGGGCACGCGGCCGTCACGACACCGGATGCCCACCGGGCCGCCGAACGCTTTGCCCGGGGCGGCGCGGGTCAGGCCGGTGCCACTGCCACCCCGACGCGCGCATGGATCGACGATTGGGAACTGACGTCAGATGCCGACCTGTCTGAGGGTCGCCTGACGGCGCGCGGCCCGGACTTTGCCTATGACCTGAGCCTCAGCGCCGACGGCCCGATCGTGTTCCACGGCGACGCCGGTTATTCCGTCAAATCCACGGGCGGTCAGGCGTCCTACTATTTCTCGCAGCCGTTCTTTGAGGTCACGGGCACACTGACCCTGCCCGAAGGCGACATCGCGGTCACGGGCGAGGCATGGTTGGATCGCGAATACTCCTCCCAACCTTTGGGCCGCACGCAGACCGGGTGGGATTGGTTTTCGCTGTCCTTTGACAGTGGTGACAAACTGATGGGGTTCCTGCTGCGCGACACGGAAGGGGACCTGTTCACAGCCGGCACTTGGATCACCCCCGACGGCACCACCGAGGCCTTGCCCAACGGCGCCTTCATGGCCGAGCCGTTGGAGGAGACCCGCGTGGCCGGGCGCGATATCCCCACGACTTGGCGTGTGACCCTGCGCGCCAAGGGTGTCGATGTGACGACAACGGCGCTGAACCCGCAGGCTTGGAACGATCTTGTCTTTGCCTATTGGGAAGGGCCGATTGCGATCTCTGGCAGCCACTCGGGCAAAGGGTATCTGGAGATGACGGGCTATGAGTGACTGGTTCGAAACCTTGGACGGCACCCTGCGCCACACGTGGCAGCAGATGGCGCGCGCCACCAAGGACGCGAAATCGCCCCTGCGCACCGCAGTTCTGGCCACGATGTCAGAGGCTGGGCCGCAGCAACGCATCCTGATCTTGCGGCAGGCATCGCAGAGCGCGGCCACACTCACACTCTTTACCGATGCCGCAACCCCAAAGGTGGCCGAGATGTCGTCCGACCCCCGCGTTTCCATCCACCTGTGGGACCCGCGCGCGCAGTGGCAGCTGCGGTTGTCCGGGACCGCCGCGCTGACGCCCGGCCCCCAAGAGACCTGGGACAGGATGCCGGAAGGCGCGCGGGAAGTGTACGGTGTGACGCCGACACCGGGCACGCCCATCCCCACGCCCGAGGACCACGATCGCACGCCCGACGCCGCGAAGTTCCTGCAGATTACGATTGCGCTCCACCAGATCGAGAGCACGCATCTGGGTGCGCCCCTCCATCGGCGCGCGCGGTTCCGCGCCGATGAGGGTTGGGCCGGTCAGTGGGTCGCGCCTTAGACGCCCAGCACGCCCTTGATCTCGGCCACTTTCTGATCGAGCAGCGCCGTATCCCCGCGCGTTTCGACATTCAGCCGCACCACGGGTTCGGTGTTCGACTTGCGCAGGTTCATACGCCAATCCGCATAGGCATAGCTCAGCCCGTCGAGATCATCGAAGGACAGCGCGTCCGGCGCAAAGGCCGCCGCGACATCGGCAAAGGCCTTGTCAGTGTCTGCGATGCGGAAGTTGATTTCGCCGCTGGACGGGAAATCGGCCTTCATTTCGGCCACCAACGCCTCGAGCGTTTGTCCCGTCGATGACATCAGGTCCGCGATCAGAACCCACGGGATCATGCCGCTGTCGCAATACATGAAATCGCGGAAGTAATGGTGGGCTGACATTTCGCCGCCATAGGCCGCGTCGACCTCGCGCATGGTGGCCTTGATCAGCGCGTGTCCGGTGCGGGACACCACGGCCTTGCCACCGGCTTCGGCCACAACCTTCTGCGTATTCCACTGGACGCGCGGGTCATGCACGATCGACGCGCCCGGCATGCGCTGCAGCAACGCCTTGGCCAACAGGCCCACGATGTATTCGCCGGGGATAAACGCACCCTTGGCATCGAAGAAGAAGCAGCGATCAAAATCGCCGTCCCACGCCACACCCATATCCGCGCCGTGTTCCAGCACCGGTTCGGCGGTCTTGGGCTGATTTTCGGGCAAGAGCGGGTTCGGGATACCGTTCGGGAAATCCTCGTCCGGGGTGTGGTGGTGCCGGATGAATTCAAGCGGAGCACCGCGGGCCGCAAGCTCATCGGCGATGGCATCGAATGTCGGACCCGCCGCGCCGTTGCCCGCATTCACGAGCACTTTCATCGGCTTTAACGCGCTGACATCGATGAAGGACAACACGCGCTCCACATAGGCCGCGCGGGGGTTGTCGGCGCGCACCGTCCCCGGCGTGGCCGCAGGTTCAAACGCGCCTGCGACGGCCAGATCATGCACCTGCCCCAGCCCGGTTTCCCAACTGATCGGCTTGGAGCCCTCGCGCACCATCTTGATGCCGTTGTCGCCCTTGGGGTTGTGGGAGGCCGTGATCATCATGCCGCCATCGGCCTTAAAGTGATCTGTCCCGAAATAGACCTCCTCGGTGCCGCACAGGCCCAGGTCGATCACATCGACCCCCATCGCGACGAGGCCTTCGTTCACCGCGGCCTGCAATTCGGGGCTGCTGTCGCGCACGTCACGGCCGGTCACAACCGTCTTTGCCCCGAGGACTTGCGCAAATGCCATGCCGATCCGCCGAAACAGATCCGCGTCCATGTCCGGGCCAACCTTGCCACGCACATCGTAACTCTTGAAACAGGCCAACCGGGTCATCGCAACGCTCCTTCTGTGTCGTCATGCGCTACCTAGCGGCAGCCCAATCGGATTGCACCCGGAATGGTTATGAAATTGCGTATCTGATCGCGCAAGCGGCGCAGGTCCGTCTGCGCGGCCAACCGCACAGGGCGGGTAAGGCGGGCAAGGCGTCAGCTTGCCTCGATATCCACCGGGCCAATCTTGTCGGCGAGTGCCGTCAGCCAAACCAACACCTCGCGTTCGGCATCTGTCAAATCCGGCCGATCCAGAACGCTGACGGCGTGATCCCGCAATTGCGGCCAACGGGTGTAGAAATCTGCAAGGTCCACCACGGGACCAGAAGAAATATCTCTGTCTATCATCATGGTCCGACCCTATTCGCGCATCTGCCAAGCCACGCGTGAAAAAAGTGTGAAACGCTTTGCCGACAACGGGGGCTGCGTTACCAATTCCTAGACCAGGGATGGTGGACAAGAAAAACGTGGGCACAAAGCTTCTCGAAATAAGCCTCTTCGGGGCCTGTGTCGTGCGCGGCACCGGTCCAGACCCGTTTGAGATCACGGGCACCAAACACAAGGCGCTGTTCGCACTGCTTTGCACGGCGCCTTTGGGGCGTTGCACGCGGTCCTATCTGCAACAGACGCTCTGGGGCAGGTCCGGTGCCGAGGGCGGACGCCAAAGCCTGCGCCGCGCGCTGTCGGACATCAAACGCCTGCTGGGGGCGGATTTCGACCGACTGGTGACCGCCACGAATGCCGAGATCAAGATCGACCTCGCAGGCGTGCGCGTTGTGGGCGAACCCGGCCACGGGGCTTTTTTGGAAGGTATCTCGATCCCCGAAGACGGCTTTAACGAATGGGTCGCGGCCATCCGCGCCAAACCCGAACAGCTGTTTTCGCTTTATGGGCCGACATTTTCGGGCGCCACAACCGCCGTGGTGCCGACGATCTCGATCCTGCCCTTCTCGGTCGTGTTCGGCGATGACAGCCACCGCGTGCTGGGCGATTGGCTGGCTGAACAAATCTGTCGGTCTCTGTCGCGGTCCAACCTCGTGGCCGTCATTTCGCACCTGTCGGCGCGGGCGCTGTCCTTGCAGACGCTCGCCCTGGGCCAAGTGCGCGAGCAGTTGAATGTGGACTACTGCGTCACGGGAACGCTGCGCGTGATCGACGACACGGTCATTCTGGATGCGGATTTCATCGACGCGACGTCGGGCCGTATCCTGTGGACGCGTAACTTTACCGGTTCGCAAGCGGACTTCATGACCGGCAATTCAAACGCCGAGATTGACATCGTGCGGTCCGTGGGACGCTCCATCGCGTCGGACGCAATCCAGCACACCCGCTCGCGGCAGTTGCACGAGATCGAAGATCACCACCTGCTGATCGCGGGCGTTGGGTTGATGAACCAGTTGCGGCTGTCCTCCTTTGCTCGCTCGCGCGAGATGATCAACGAAGCGATCCGGCGCGCGCCCAACACCGCCGAGGCGTACGCCTGGCTTGGCGATTGGTACGTCAAATCGGTCTACAATGGCTGGTCCACGGACCACGCCGCCGATACCCAACGCGCCCGTGACGCGACCGCGCGCGCGCTGGATATTGACCCTGAGAATGCGTTCTCGCTGACCATCGATGGGGTCGTGAACACGACGCTGACCCAAGAGCTTGACGTCGCCGAACACCGATTTGATCAGGCTCTTGACCGCAACCCCAACGAGGCGATGAGCTGGCTTCAGAAAGGTGTGCTGCACGCATTCCGTGACGAAAGCGCCGAGGCGGTCGAGGCCACAGATATGGCCCAACGGCTTAGCCCGATTGACCCATTCGGCTATTTCTTCGACAGCCTCAGCGCTACGGCATATTTTTCGGCAGGCGACTTTCAAAAGTCGCTCGAGTTTTCGGAACGATCGCTCAAGGTCAACAATCGACACAACTCTACTCACCGGGCGCAGATCGCAGCGCTCTACCATCTGGGTCGCGAGGAAGAGGCTCGGGTCGTGGCGGCCAGGCTCATCGAACGCCAGCCCGGCTTTACCGTTCAAAATTACCTTCGCAACCATCCCGCCGCCGAGCAGGAGATGGGTCGCAAAGTGGCCGAGGCGCTTCGCGGCGCTGGCGTGCCGGAATGAGCTTTTAATTTCAAAGACGCATAAGGGATAGACCGATGTCAGGACTTAACGGAATCAACGGCATTAATGGCATCAACGGCATTAATGGGATCAACGGCATTAATGGGATCAACGGCATTAATGGGATCAACGGAATCAATGGCATTAACGGCATTA
This sequence comes from Pseudomonadota bacterium, assembly GCA_038527375.1. Classification (GTDB taxonomy): domain Bacteria; phylum Pseudomonadota; class Alphaproteobacteria; order Rhodobacterales; family Rhodobacteraceae; genus Shimia_B. Next base: position 13,837 of record JBCBFU010000020.1, read on the forward strand.
ATGGCATCAACGGGATCAATGGGATTGGTGGTGGCTTTCCGGTCGGTGACACGCTGACCGCTGGCGCAGGCATCCGACATGCCGCCGGTTTCGAACCGATTGATCCTGCGACAATCAAGGACGACGACACACGCAATGACGCCCAAATGGGCCTTTGGTCAGCTCAGGTGCGCGCATGGCTTTATGTGACAGAGTTCACCAAGAACCTGAGCCACGTCGACACCGCGTCGTCGCTGACGATGCGCTGGAACGGCAAGGCGATGCTGACGCTCGATCGGCCGGACATTCCGCTGCTGTGTACGCAGCTGAAATATCTTTTCGATTACATGGACCAGCGCCCGGAGCGCGGGGGTGAGGTAGTGGGTCAAATGGGCGCGCTTGCTGATTACTACGGGTTTATTCTCGGCCTCACCCCCTCGCGCCATCCGAAAACGACCGAACTGATCGACACGGTTCAAAACCTGTGCAGTCACGCGGTCATGGTCCCAAAGCACAACCTGTGCATCCGCAGGCCCGATCAGTTGGATGGGCGGATCATGCCGATGATCCCGACACCCGGCCACGGGTCCTTCCCATCCGGGCACGCGACACAATCCATGGCGATTGCCACGATCCTCGAGGCGCTGGTCCGCGCCAAGCCGGATCATTTCGGGGATGTCGAGGCGCGGGTCAAACTGCTCTACAAACAGGCCGAACGCATTGCGGGCAACCGCACGGTTGCGGGCGTTCACTACCCCATCGACAGCTGGGCAGGCGCGTCGCTGGGCCGTGAGGTTGCGCGCATCGTGCATGCGGCGGCCACGGCCAAAGGCAATCGGTCTGCCACGCTCAAGGCGCAGAGATACACACCCGTCCACCACGACTACCTGATGCCCGATTTTCAGGCCGCCGATCAGGATGCGGGCGGCACCTACAAGGTCGCGCGCAGCGGGCCGATTGCATGGCTGTGGGAGAAAGCGCTGGCCGAATTCATCTGACCCAAGACGCCGCTGTGCCGTGGGGGCGCGGGACCACCCGCCCCCGATTTCAACGCCGCCAAGGATTTCCAGATGACCACCACTTCCAGCACCAGCACATTCAATGATGCCTATACGCATTGGATGATGGGCCCGGGACGGGCCTATGATTTCTTCGCGCCCCGCGTGGGCGCGATGCCCAGCCTCCTATCCGCCGTGATCGAACGCCCGGGCGGCCACATGTCCGGGACGCCTACGGACGCCGCGGCCCCGCTCGTGACGCCCACGCTTTGGTCCGGGCTGGCGCGCCCCAAGTTCCTGCCGTGCATCCTGTCGGGGGCAACAGCCGATACCTATGACGCCCCGGGGCTCGAGACGCTCTGGGCACACGCCGCGCAAATCGGTGCCGGCGCGCATAGCCCCGCAGGCGGTCTGGTCCCCGCCGTGGCGGCAGAACGTCCGCGCGTCAAAATCGGCCACCCGGTTGCACAAGACGCCGTCGCAGCGGGCGCACTTGCGTCCCCCAACATCGCAGCGGACCCCGCCGTCGACACAAGCAAACCCATCGTGGTCCTTGGCATCATCGACGACGGCATCGCCTTTGCCCATTCCGACCTTTTGGGACCGGGCGGCAAGACCCGCATCGACAGCGTTTGGGTGCAAGGCGCACCAAGCCCTGCAAACCCCACCTGTGGGTTCGGCGCCGAAATTACCGGCAGCCAGATCGACGCCCTGCGCACCCAGTTTGGCGGTGACGAGGATCAGGTCTACCGGGCGGCCGGGATCATGGGAGGCGGCCCCCGCGACCCGTCGCCATTGACTATGGCCACCTGCCACGGCGCGCATGTGCTCGACCTCGCGACCGGGGGCCTCAGTGATGCGCAGGTCCGCATCGTCGCGGTGGATCTGCCACCCGCGGCAACGTGGGATACATCGGGCTTTGGCAAGGACATGCTGATGCTGGCCGCGATGCACCACATCTTTGACCGCGCCGACCGGATCGCTGCCGCCTATGGCGTGCCTGCGCTGCCCGTCGTCGTGAACATGTCCTACGGGTATTCCGGCGGCAGCCATGATGGCACCGCAATGGTCGAGGCCGCGTTGGACGAGCTGGTCAGCGCACGTCGCGCCGCTGCCCCCACCGCCCTGATCCTGCCCTCGGGCAACAGTTTTCTGGGCGCAGGCCATGCGCGCATCGACCTGGCCGCGGGGGCCAGCGCCGCGTTGCCGTGGCGCGTTCACCCCAATGACCGCACCTCGACCTTTGCCGAACTGTGGTTGCCCGCAGGGGCCGACATCACCGACCTGACCGTTGCCCTCCATGCTCCGGGCGACACCTTCGGCCCGGCAGGCCCTACACTGGCAACGCTCGACCTCGGGCATTCAGACTTGCCGCCTGCACCGGGCACCCGGCTTTCGAGTGTCCCGGTCACCAGCCGCGGTGCGACAGTGGGTGCGCTCAGCGCCGATTGCAGCCGGGGTGGGCGATGGCGTGTGTTGATTGCCCTTGCCCCGACCGAAGCCACAGACCTCGCCGTGGCACCGGCGGGCCTCTATACACTGGCCATCACCGACACCCGTGCAAGCGGGGCAACTCACCTGCTGACAGCCTATATCCAACGCGATGTCAGCTACGGGACCGCCAATTCAGGCGCACGGCAGAGCTATTTTGACGAACCTGCCAATGTCGTGCTCGATCCCGACGGTGCGCTGGCGCAAGATGATACGCCCGGCGCAATGACCCGGCGGCGCGGGGCGCTCAGCGGTTTGGCGACGACGCCCTGCGCCCTGGTGGTCGGGGCAGCCCAGCGCGATCCGTTGGGCGCGGCCATCTTCTCGGGCGCGTCGGACGGTGCCGACCCGCAACAGGTGGATATCGCAGCCTTTGTCGACGCCAACAGCGTCACACCCGGTCGGCGCGCCTCGGGCACCCGGTCAGGGTCCGTCGCGATCCTGCGCGGCACCTCGGTCGCGGCGCCACTGGTCGCACGGACCTTGGTCGAACAGTTCAGGACCACGTCCCCTGCCGATCTGACTGCTGCCGCCGCGGACAATTATGCCAGCCTTGTGGCCGCCGCGCCCGGGCTGACGACCATCACCTTGGAAGCGGACCGCGTCGGCAAGGGTGTCATCGCAGGCTAGAAACAGGCCCCTGAAAAGGGCGATCCCCGGCGCACGGGGAACGCCGGGGATCGGTGCCGCAGACCCGAAAGGGATCTGCGACATGGAACGGGACCCGCGGGGGAGATGCGCGGCCCCGTAGGGGAAGCTAGTCCTGTGACACGCGCGCCCGGCTGACCGCGGGCAGGTCAATCGCGCGTTTCGCCGTGTCCGAGCCAAGCCCGCCGAGCGCTGCCAGCGCATCTGCGCTCCGCGCGCATCCAAGATCGGCCATGGCAACCAAATCGTCCCAAACGGCGGATGTGCGCACCGCTTCGAGCACGCGCAGCACCCGGCCTTGATGCAGGACAGAATGCACCGCGCGCACGACACCGACGAACTGCCAAGCCTCGTTGAACAGGAAGGATCCGATGGACAGGTCCGCGCTCTCGGCCGCGAGCCACAGCGCCCGGGCGTCGTGGCCCAGCACACGGGCGGCTCGTACGCTCAACGCGGGCTCCGCTTTGGAGGCCTCTGGGGGCGTCGCGGTGATCCCGCTGATATGTTCGTGCTTGAGGACTTTGCCCGTGCGAATGTTGAGCGCCACGCGTGCCAGAACCTGCGCGGCCCCGGGGGGGCGAACAGCGTCGGGGACAATCCGCAACTGATGCGTTCCCACGTCGATGCCCAAGGCAACACCTGCGCCCAAGTGCAGCCCGAGATCGCCTGTCACCCCGTCCACCGGGACGAGGGCCCGCATCACCTGATGTGCCAGACGCATGAAGGCGCGGTCGCGGCTGCGGATCGGGGCGGCTGCGTCTTCGAGGACGTGGATATCCGTCGCGGGTGCCAGACCTGTCCGGCGCAAATGACCCAGACGCGCCACGATCCGCTCACCTGATTCAGGCTCAGATTGCGCGTCTAGGACAGCGCGCACACGATCGGGAACACGCGCGTCCAGCGCTGCCGGGGCCTGCGCTCCCGGGCGGGGGTCCCCAATGTGTTCTACGGGCTCGCCCATCGTATGGGTCAGCACGACGACATTTTGGGGCCAAAGCCGCGACAACGCGAGAATGGGCTGCGTCCACTGCGGGTCGGTGCCGACAAAGCAAATGCGCAGATCGGGATCGCGGGAAAGGATGGCCAGCACCGTCGCGCGCAAGGCATCGGCATCGCAAGCGCCCGTCCAAAGCGTGGGAAGGTAGAGATGCGTCAGTTCTGCACTGACGATCCGTTCGACCGCGTCGGCCAGCACCGCGATCCGATCAGGCAGATCGAGCGCGACGACCCGCCGCTGCGGAACTGGGAGCCCGGCCAACGCTGGATGCAGACCCGCCTTGGCAAGGTCACCCATGTCGACCAGCATCTCGCTCCACTTCAGCGTCCCACTCTGGCCATCGGTGTCCGGCATGTCGCAGGTCATGTCACTTCTCCCCATCTGGCCACCCACTGGCCGTGTTGATGGAGAAAACGTGACGTAAATTTCCCACTTCACAGTGTGAGGAATGCGTGAAAATCCACGTGAAAACCGTGAATTTAATTCTTTATCAATGCCTTAGAAGATGCCCGCCGGACCACCCGCGCGGCCCGTTTCACGCAGACGCCTGCGGCACAAGCTGCGCCGCAGGCCGATCCGACAACCCTGGGTTTAGCCGGTGACGGTGATCGTGGCCTTCATGGCCGGGTGTACCGCGCAGAAATAGGTGTAGACACCGGGCTGCGTGAACGTCAGCACGGCCTCCTGCCCTTGGCCCAACCGACCCGTGTCAAAGCTGCCGTTATCGGCGGTTGCGGTGTGGGGGGCGCGGTCGGCGTTGACGAAGGCCACCTTATCGCCGGCTTGGATAGTCAGATCGCCCGGCGCAAAGGCAAAGCCCTTGATCTCGACGACGTGGTTTGCGTGGCCATCTGCCGACGCGGCACCGGCAATGCCAAATGCTGCGGCGCCCAGCGTGGCGGTTGCCAAAAACTGGCGGCGGGACAGGTGTGTCATGGTCATATCTCCTTTGAACCTGCCGCTTCGTCGGACGAGCGCGCCGAACGGTTCAAAGAAAAACGATGCCGCGCCTTATTGATCGCCCGCGCAGCCCGCCGGGGCCTTGGCCAGCCCGTGACCAAAGACGGGGTCCTTGCCCTGATCCCCAAGGTCGGTCGCGGCTGAAAACAACAGCTCGGGATTTGCGTCACCTTGGGTGGCCAGCATCGCGGTCACGAATGGCGCCGCCATCGAGGTGCCCGACACGTACCGCCCACCGGACGCCCCTGCGACAAAGATATCGACACCAGGTGCAGCAAGGTCCACGTGATCGCCGCGCACCGCCGCGCGCAGGACCCGCATATTCGCGTCAACCGCAGTGACCGCGACCACATCCTCAAACGCAGCCGGGTATTGCGGATCGGCCTGGGGTCCCAGATTGCCCACCGCCGCCACCAGCGTCAGGCCCTGATCCGTCGCCCGGTTCACGGCAAGCGCCAAAAGCTTGTTGCGGGGACCTGCAAAGGACATGTTCACGATCCGCACGTCCTGTGTCACCAGCCAATCCAGCGCCTGACTGATCTGGGCGGCGCCCCCGGCGATATCACCGTCGCCCAAATCCGCCATGACATCTGCGTTGAAAAGGCGCACATCGCTCAGCCGTGCGGGATCGGCGATGACGCTCGCCACCTCGGTCCCGTGACGCTGCCCCGCCGGGCTTCCGCCGCCAAAGACCGCTTGTTCCACCTGCACACCTGCCAAAACGGGCGTGGCGACATTCACGCCGCCGTCGATCATACCGACACGCGCCCGCGCCACGCAGCCCGATTGCGGCCAATCCACCAGCGTATCGGCATAAAGGACGGGCGCCGCCTGCGCCGGGCTCGTCTGGCTGCGGTAGGCGTGATTCACACCAACGACGGCCTCGGGCACCCGACCTTCCAGCGCCGCAATCGCCTCGGCCCCGGTGACGCCTTCGGGCAGCCCATGGCGCACCAGTATCAACCCCAGCCCCGCCAACACGACGTCCGGTTCAGCGGTATAGCCCAGATCCTCGGACGCCGCCCGCAACGCCTGCGTCCCCGCGGTGATGGGGATCAGGGTGTAGACGGTCGATGTCTCGGTCACGGATGCGGGCGCCGCGTCTGACGCGACAGTTTGGCCCACTGCGGGTGAGCCGGCGACACAGGCCAAAACGGCCAAAGCCCGGATTGCAGCAGTCATCATCGCATCGGTCCTTTCAAAGCGCGCCCATTCTTGCGGGTTCCTGCCAAATAGGACAGCCCCTTTTCGCGCGTGCCCGCAAACGCCAGACCATGGGACTTTCTTTGAACCCATCGGCCCGATCCTTCGACATATCTGTACAACACCCCCACAGCAGCGCACCATGCGCCGCGTGAGATGATCAGGACCGACCATGGATCAGGACGACAAAACGCGCGCTTTCGTGCAAGACCGCATGCCACCGGATCAGCGCGCCGCCTTTCAGGCAGAAATCGACGCGAGCCCGGAACTCGCCGCAGAGGTCGCCATGTTGCAGGCCGCGCGCGCGGAATTCGCAGCAGAGCCCGCGCCCGACGCCGCCGCCGCTTGGGCACGGCTTGAACCCGCGTTGAATCGTGGCCAACCAAGCGCCGCGAACGTGAACGCCCGACCAAGGCGCGCGCTGTTACAGGCCGCCATGGTCGCCGTCATCTCGATCGGGCTATGGCAGGCGCTCGTCGTGCCGCGCCTTGGCCCCAGCAGCGCGCCGGGTTTCACCGCCGCCTCTGTCCCCGATGCCTCCGTCGCGCTCCAGATCGGCTTTGCCGAAACAGCAACCGCAGGCGAGATCGCGGCGACGCTTTATGACTTGGGTGGCGTCATCACAGACGGACCTTCGGCCTTGGGCCTGTACCGCGTGGAGTTTCCTGATGCCCCAAGCCGCGACGCCGCCAGAGAGACATTGGCGGCCCGTCCCGATCTGGTCACGGACCTGCGCGAGAATTGATCGCTAGAGCGCCGACAAGCAGCGCAGCAGCAACTGCTTGGCGTGGTAAACCCGCGTCTTGATCGTCCCCACGGGGACCGCCTCGACCTCGGCAATTTCGCCATAGGTCAAGTCCTCGAAAAACGCCAAGCGGATGACCGACCGCTGGGGTGGCGATAACCCGTCCAGGCATGCGCGCACGCGCCCCGCCTCCTGCGATGCGGCAAGGGCGCATTCGGGATCGGGGTCGGTGTCGGCGACATCCGGCACTTCGTCGACATAGCTGACACCGCGCCCCTTGCGCTGTCGATCGATCAGCTTGTTGCGCGCAATCGTATAGACCCATGTCTTGACGCTGGAGCGTCCCGCAAACGCGGAGGCCGACCGCCAGACATCCAGCATGGCGTCCTGCACGACATCATCGACCTCACTTCGGTCCGCGCCCCGTCCGATCAGGAATGCAACGAGACCCGCGTGATGGCGCAGGAACAGCGCGCGCATCGCGGCCTTGTCGCCTTGCACGATGCCCGCGATCAGGTCCTTGTCGTCTGATGCCATGTCCCTCAACCCTTCGCGGGGCCGTCCCACACGCCCTTGCCCCCACCCAAGGCTAGCGGTGGCATCAATGGGCGTAAACAACCTGTGCGGCCTTCGGGATGGCGTCGGCTCACTCTCGCGGCGTCGGTGGGGCGATAAACTACAGCTTGGCACGGTTCAAACGACCCCGCCTGCGTCCTGCGATTCTCTTCGGGAGATTCAGTGGTGAGCCGTGCAGGGTTCGAACCTGCGACCCACTGATTAAAAGTCAGTTGCTCTACCAACTGAGCTAACGGCCCACTCTAGGCGGCCTACCTAGAAACCCGCCCCGATAGGGTCAAGCCCCAAAAACAGCCGCCCGCGCGATTCAGGGTGGATAATCATGCCGCACCCCGGATCGCCACGTTGGCTGGAAAAAGACAGGGCCGAGGTCTATATGCGGCCCCCATGAACCCGAACGCCGCCCCCCTGCCATTCATGAAGATGCATGGCCTTGGCAACGACTTTGTCGTTATCGATCAGCGTCCGCAAAAGACTGCGACGCTGACGCCTAACCTCGTGCGCGCGCTGGCAGATCGGCACCGCGGGGTTGGCTTCGATCAACTGGCGGTCATCGACCATGACCCGGATGCCAATCTGCGTCTGACATTCTTCAACGCCGACGGCACGCAATCGGCGGCCTGCGGAAACGCCACCCGCTGTATCGCCGATCGCGAAATGACGCAGCTGGGGTCTGAAACGCTGGCGATTACGGTCGCGGGCAAAGGGGCCTTGTCGGCCAAGCGGCTGGCATCCGGCCATTGCGCCGTGAACATGGGCGCGCCGCTGACCGACTGGCGCGACATTCCCTTGGCACAGGATGTCGATACCTTAAGCCTGCCCATCCAAGGCACGCCGACGGCAACCGGCATGGGCAATCCCCATTGCACGTTCTTTGTCGACGACGTGTCTCAGATTGACCTCGCCACACAGGGCGCGGCGATGGAGCATCACCCGCTTTTCCCCGAACGGACCAATGTCCAATTCGCACAGGTCACCGGCCGCGACCGCATCCGCATGCGGGTTTGGGAGCGGGGCACGGGCATCACGCTTGCGTCAGGTTCGTCCTCCTGCGCCACGGCGGTGGCCGCAGCGCGGCGCGGGCTCACCGGACGGCGGGTGCAGATAGACCTCGACGGCGGAACGCTGTTGATCGACTGGACCGACGACGGCGTCTGGATGTCCGGACCCACAGCCCACGTCTTTGACGCCACGCTCACCCCCGCCTTCTTGGCTGCGGCCCTGTCACAGTCATGAGCGCGCCCATCCTCTCGAACCATGGCTGCAGGCTCAACGCCTATGAAACGCAGGCCATGCAGGACCTCGCCACGCAGGCGGGCCTGACCGATGCGATCATCATCAACACCTGCGCCGTGACGTCCGAGGCCGTCCGCAAGGCCAAGCAGGACATCCGCAAGCGCCGCCGCGACAACCCGGACGCCCGCATCATCGTCACCGGCTGCGCCGCACAAATCGACCCTGACGGCTTTGCCGAAATGGACGAGGTCACCCATGTGATCGGCAACACCGAAAAGATGCAGCCGGCCACCTGGGCGGGCCTCAGCACCGGGACCAGCGAACCTGTGCTGGTCGACGACATCATGTCCGTCAAAGACACCGCCGGTCACCTGATCGACGGCTTCGGCACCCGCGCGCGCGCCTACGTTCAGGTCCAAAACGGATGCGACCACCGCTGCACGTTCTGCATCATTCCCTATGGTCGAGGGAATTCGCGGTCGGTGCCCGCGGGCGTCGTGGTCGATCAGATCAAACGGTTGGTGGATCGGGGCTTCAACGAGGTCGTCCTGACCGGCGTCGACATGACGTCGTGGGGCGCGGACCTGCCCGGCGCCCCGCAGCTTGGCAACCTTGTCATGCGCATCCTCAAACTCGTCCCCGACCTGCCCCGCCTGCGGATCAGTTCCATCGATTCGATCGAGGTCGACGCGGCACTGATGGAGGCCATCGCGTCTGAACCCCGCCTGATGCCCCACCTGCACCTGTCCCTGCAGCATGGCGACGACCTGATCCTGAAGCGCATGAAACGCCGCCACCTGCGCGACGACGCCATCCGCTTTACCGAAGAGGCGCGCAAGCTGCGCCCCGGCATCACATTCGGCGCCGATATCATCGCGGGCTTCCCCACGGAAACCGCGGCGCATTTCGAAAACTCCATGAAGCTCGTGGACGACTGCCACCTCACATGGCTGCACGTCTTTCCCTATTCGCCGCGCCCCGGCACCCCCGCCGCCAAAATGCCCCAAGTCTACGGCCCCGACATCAAGGCACGCGCTGCCGACCTCCGCGCCAAGGGCGACGCCGCCGTGACTGCGCACCTTGCCGCACAGATCGGCACGACGCGGCAGGTCCTGATGGAAAGCGCCCGGATGGGCCGCACCGAACACTTCACCGAGGTCAGCTTTGCCGCAGACCAGGCAGTGGGCCAGATCATCCCGACACAGATCGCAGGTATCGACGGAACGCAGTTGCGCGCCGCCTGACCCCTTCGATGGTCCTCAAAAACTCCCGCCGGAGGCAGGATCCCGCGGGCTGCAACCTGCGCAATCGTATCGACACAAAACCACCCTTGCCGTCGCGTTGAACCGGCGGCACGGTCGCCCCATGCATCCCAATCCGATCTTCCGCACAACGACCGCTGACGCGTCCCTAGATCTTGTGCGCGCCCGGTCGTTCGGCACGCTGACGATCAACGCGGACCCGGCCCCGCTCATGGCGCATGTGCCCGTGCTGCTGTCGGGTGACGCGCGCTATGCCGACCTGCACCTCGTCCGCTCGAACCCCATTGCCCGCGCTCTGCCTGCGCAGGCGCGTTTGGCGGTCATGGGTCCTGACAGCTACATCTCGCCCGACTGGTACGAGGTCCCCGATCAGGTTCCGACATGGAACTACGTCGCCGTGCATATGCTCGGTCGGCTGGAGCTGCGCCCGCAAGATACCCTGCACGACCTCCTCGACGCGCAATCCAAGCATTTCGAGGATCAACTGGCCCCCAAACCGCCGTGGCAATCCAGCAAGATGAGCGACGGCGTGATGGAGCGGATGATGCGCGCCATCGTGCCAGCGCGCCTCTGGATTGAAGAGGTCGACAGCACCTGGAAGCTCAACCAGAACAAGGATGACGACGTCCGCCTGCGCGCTGCCGATGCGGTGGCGCGATCGGGGATCGGGACAGACCTCACCGAACTTTCCGCGCTCATGCGCGACCCGCCTGCGACGAAGGATAGCTGATGGAACTGCTTTACTCTCCCGCCTCGCCGTTCGTGCGCATGGCGCTCATCACCGCGCACGAGACCGGGTTGATCGACGCGATGACGTTGACGGCTGTGTCCACCACGATGCTCGACACCGATCCGCGTGTTGCGGCGGCCAATCCCACGGGGCGCATCCCGACCCTGTTGCGCGAAGACGGCCCCGCGCTCTGCGACAGCCGCGTGATCTGCCGCTATCTGAACTTTGTGGCCGGGGCAGACCTCTACCCTGCCGCGCGGGAATGGGAGGTGCTCACGCTCGAAGCGCTCGCGCAAGGCATGACCGACAGCGCCGTTGCCATGGTCTATGAACGCCGATTGCGCCCGGAGGCAGCCCAATACGCACCGGTGATCGAAGGGCACTGGGACAAGGTCGCCCGCACGCTCGACGCGATCGAGGGTCGCTGGATGTCGCACCTGCACGGCCCGCTCGATTGCGGCCAGATCGCAGTGGCCGCCTGTCTGGGGTATCTGGATTTCCGCCACGGAGACCGGGACTGGCGCACGACACGGCCCAGTCTGGCGGCATGGTATGGCAAAATGGCCGAACGACCGTCCCTAAAGGCGACACAGCCGGACGGTTGACCGCCGCACGTACCAAAAAGCCGGATCAGAAGTTGTAGGTCAGCCCGAGGTTGACCGCGTTGGTCACGATGTCGGTGCTCAATGTCCCGCCATTGTCCAGATCGGCCTCGTTCTGGCTATAGCTGCCCTTGTATTCGAGGAAGAAATCCCACGTGTCATTGATGGGACGCGACGCGCCCCCCATGAACACGACCGCGGGACCCGTGATCTGGTAGCCAAAGGTCTTGCCGCCCGCGGTCTCGACATCCACATGCGGGATCGACAGACCGATGCCCGCGCCCACATAGGGTGTCCACGCGCCGTATTGCTCGGGCCAGCGGCGCATGACGTTAGCCGTCAACAGGTTGAGGCCATCGGTGAATTCCAACCGCGAAAACCCGGCCGCCGCACGATCATCGTCATTGGCGTAGACCTTCGCGTGATTGAATTCGACGCCAAAGCCCAAGGTTTCGCTCCGCCACCACGTTGCGCGGAACCCGTAATAGGGGGGCATATCCCCGGACCGACCTTCCCACGCGGGCGTAAAATCGAACGCGCCCACGCCGCCCGGGTCGTTGCCCGACACGCTGGCATGCGGGGCCGACTGGATACCGGTGTAAAAGCTCAGCTCAAGTTCGGTCGCGGTCGCAGGCGCGGCAAACGTGACGACACCAACCAAGACCGTGGCAATGCGGGACAAGACGCTGCTCAACATGGGAATCTCCATCGGGCACTTGGAATGAAGATAAGGCGCAAACCGGGGGGTGACCAGCCCGCGGGCACAACACTTTGTGTATGGGTCGGATCGCATCGGTATTTTGGGCAATTATCACCTGATGTCAGGGAACCTGCGCCCGAATGTCCGCTGGACGCTCCGCAGGGTTCACACTAAGTAGCCAGCCAACTGTGCGAGGACTCTGTCCTGCGCAACCCATAACCATGGCGCAACACCGCGCCACAAGTGACTGGAGGATGCCTTGTCGCAAGCTGAAGACCACGGTGACGACCACAGCGGCACCCGTAGAGATTTCCTCTACTACGCAACTGCAGGTGCGGGCGCGATTGGCGTCGGGGCGGCAGTATGGCCGCTCGTCAACCAAATGAACCCCTCCGCGGACGTGCTGGCATTGGCATCGATCCGCGTTGATGTGGCGGATGTCGAGCCAGGGACACAGATCACTGTGCTGTGGCAAGGTAAGCCCGTTTTCATCCGGCGCCGGACTGAAGACGAGATTGCCGAGGCCACCGCAGTAGATATTTCGGAATTGCCCGACCCCGTCGCGCGCAACGCAAACGTTGACGACAGCGCAGACGCAACCGACGCCAACCGCGCGTTGGACGAAAGTGGCGAATGGCTCGTGCAGATGGGTGTCTGCACACACTTGGGCTGTGTGCCTTTGGGTGACGCAGGCGACTTTGGCGGCTGGTTCTGCCCCTGCCATGGCTCGCACTACGATACCGCCGGACGTATCCGCCGCGGTCCTGCACCCGAAAACCTCCCGGTCCCACCGGCGGCTTTCGTCGACGAAACAACAATCGAACTTGGTTAAGGAGTACGACTGATGGGCGGAATTCCACACGACCACTACGAACCGACATCCGACTTCGAGAAAGGCATGCAAAAGCGCCTGCCAATCATCGGATTGCTCTATGACACCCTGATGATCCCCACACCCAAGAACCTGAACTGGATGTGGATCTGGGGCATTGTTCTGACCTTCTGTCTCGCGCTGCAGATCATCACCGGCGTTGTCCTCGTGATGCACTATGTCCCGCATGTGGACATGGCCTTTGCGTCGGTCGAACACATCATGCGTGACGTAAACGGCGGTCACATGATCCGCTATCTGCACATGAACGGCGCCTCGCTGTTCTTCATCGCGGTCTACGCGCACATCTTCCGCGGTCTTTACTACGGGTCCTACAAGGCCCCGCGTGAGGTCACGTGGATCATCGGTATGCTGATTTACCTGCTGATGATGGGCACGGCTTTCATGGGCTACGTTCTGCCCTGGGGTCAGATGTCGTTCCACGGGACTGCCGTTATCACCGGCCTTTTCGGTGCGATCCCGTTTGTGGGTGAAGCGCTGCAAACATGGCTGTTGGGTGCATCGGCCGTGGGTCAGCCAGCGCTGAACCGTTTCTTCTCGCTCCACTACCTGCTGCCGTTTGTGATCGCGGGTCTGGTAATCCTGCACATCTGGGCCTTCCACACCACGGGCAACAACAACCCAACCGGTGTCGAAGTGCGCCGCACGTCCAAAGAAGAAGCAGAACGCGATACACTGCCGTTCTGGCCCTACTTCGTGATCAAGGACCTGTTCGCGCTGGCCGTGATCCTGCTGGTGTTCTTTGCGATCGTTGGCTTTATGCCAAACTACCTGGGCCACCCCGATAACTACATCGAGGCGAACCCGCTCGCGACACCCGCACACATCGTGCCCGAATGGTACTTCCTGCCGTTCTACGCCATCCTGCGTGCCTTTACGGCGGACGTCTGGATCGTGATGTTCGCAAGCTGGATCACCGGCGGCATCATCGACGCCAAGTTCTTTGGTGTGCTTGCGATGTTTGGTGCAATTGCCGTCATGGCGGTGGCGCCTTGGCTCGATACCTCTTCGGTGCGTTCGGGCCGGTACCGCCCCATGTTCAAATGGTGGTTCTGGATCCTCGTGGCCGACTTCATCTTCCTGATGTGGCTGGGTGCCATGCCCGCAGAGGAGCCGTTCGCGAGCCTCTCGCTTCTGGCATCGACCTACTGGTTCGCCTACTTCCTGGTGATCCTGCCGCTGCTGGGCGTGATCGAAAAGCCGACGACCCCGCCGGCCACGATCGAGGACGACTTCAACAAGAAACTGGCCAAGGGTCAGGTGGGTGGCATGTCCGATGGCGTTGCCACACCCGCGGAGTAAGACGACAATGCTTAAGACACTCAAAACCTCCGCAGCCTCGGCTGTCATGGCTTTGGCCCTTGCCACCGGCGCATCTGCCGCCGGGGGCGATGGCAAGGTCACCGACTACAGCTTCTCGTTCGAAGGACCCTTCGGCAAGTTCGACGAAATGCAGCTGCAGCGCGGTCTGCAGGTCTATACCGAGATCTGTTCGGCCTGCCACGGTCTGAAATATGTTGCTTTCCGCAACCTCAGCGATGAGGGCGGTCCGCACCTGCCGGAAGATCAGGTGCGCGCCTACGCGGACTTTTACGACATCTGGGATCCGACCCTGTTTGACGGCGAAGGCGACTTCCGCCCTGGCGTTCCTACGGACAAGTTCCCGGAAGGTGCGTTGGCAAACGCCCCCGACCTGTCCCTGATGGCCAAAGCCCGCGCGGGCTTCCACGGTCCCTACGGCACGGGTCTGGCACAGCTCTTCAACGGTATGGGCGGCGCGGAATACATCGCCTCCCTGCTCTCCGGCTACACCGGTGAGGAAAAGGAAGAGGCAGGCGTGATCCTGTACGAAAACGTCGCCTATCCGGGTGGCTGGATTTCGATGGCACCGCCGCTTTATGGCGATGACGTGGACTATGCCGATGGCTCGCCCACCGATATCGAAAGCGTGAGCCAAGACATCGCGGCCTTCCTGATGTGGACCGCGGAACCCAAGATGATGGATCGCCAGCGGTCGGGCCTCACGGGCGTGATCTTCCTGGGTCTGCTGTCGGTGCTGCTGTACCTGACGAACAAGCGTCTCTGGGCCCCGGTCAAAGCACGCGCCAAGAAGTCTGGCATGCCGGCCGAGTAACCCTCGACCTCACAGCATAAAGAAGGCCCCGGTTTCACGACCGGGGCCTTTTGCATTTCTGGTCCGCCGGGCAGAGCGTCCGTTACCCCAGATAGGCTTTCAGATGCGGCGGCGGGTCTGCCAACAAGCCCTGCGCCTCCACCGGGGGCTCGGCCCGCCCGCCATCGACAACGATGATCTGATCCATGCGCGCCGCCTCCAGCGGATCGTGGGTCACCATCAACAGCCCCGCCCCGGTCTCTGCCAGAACCTCATCCAGCAAGGCGAACATCTCGGTCTTGAGCGAGGGGCCCAGCGCCGAAAACGCCTCGTCCAGCAGCAACCAAGGCCGCGCACGCAGCAACACCCGCGCCAGCGCCACGCGCGCGCGTTGCCCACCGGATAGCGCCCCGGGCTTGCGGTCGTGCATCGCGCCCAAACCGACCCTTTCTAGCACATCCCCGATGGCCTGCCTGTCCTGCGCGGACAGCGACAGTCGCGGGTTCACCCCCAGCGCGGTGTTTTGCCAAACGCTGAGATGCGGAAAGAGGTTCGTCTCCTGAAAGACGACGCTGATCGGTCGATCTCCCGGCGCGGTGTCGCCCATATCGATCCCGTCAATCACAAGACGCCCAGCGGTCAGTGGATCGAACCCCGCGATTGCGTTCAACAGGGTCGACTTGCCGCCCCCCGACGGCCCCAGAACCGCGCATCGCGCGCCGGGCTCCAGCGACCAGTTCGCGGCGAGCGTAAAGGCCCCTCGCGTGACCTGCACATCCTCAAGCGTCAGCATCCACGCGCCCTCCGCGATCAAAGAGCCAGAACAACCCGAAACTCAGCAGCACCAACAACAGCGCGGCCCCTGCCGCCATGTCCGTCCGATACGCCGTCATCAACCGGTACATCGCGAGAGGCAGCGTCTCGGTATCCCCCGTGGAAAAGAGCGCGATCACCCCAAGATCCCCCATGCTCAGCGCAGCAGCCAAACCCGCCGTGAACCCCAAGGGCCTGCGCAACCGTGGCAACACCAGAAGCCGCATCCGCGCCCAGCCGGACAAACCCAGCGAGGCCGACAGGCGACCATACACATCCTCAACCTCGCGCGCGGCCGGAGCCAGAACGCGCAGCGCAAAAGGCACCGTCACCGCCGCGTTGATCACAGCCGTCACCGGCAAGGCCAGCGCGGTGGGGTTGGTCCAGCCAAAGAGCAGGATGAACAGCCCCGTCCCCATCACCAGCGGGGACGCGGTGAGCACAAGCGCGCCCATCGCCTCTGTCAGGCCCACAGCAACCCTGCCACCCCGCGCCGTCCACAGCGCAAGAGAAAGCGCCAAGGTCAGCGCGAGGGCCGTTGACACCATCGCCACCCCCAGCGACGTCACCGCCGCCCACCAGACCGACGCGGGCAACGCAGCCATCATCGGCACACCCCGCGCCAAAACCACACCCATTGGCACCAACAGGAACAGGGCCGCCGCGACGATCACCGCGGCATCCAGCGTCACGCTGACCCGCCCCCGTTGATCCCAGCGCGCAACAATTCCATCAAGGCCCGCCATCGACACTTTGGGCACCGTGACCACCAGCGCCACAAGTGCCACGCCCGTACAGATGGCGAACTGGACACAGGCCATCAGGGCCGCATCGCCCAACGCGAAATCAAATCGAAAGAGCTCGTAAATCCGCAACTCGATCGTCGTCGCGCGCGGTCCGCCACCAACGGCGAGCGCCACCGCAAAGGAGGTCAGGCAAATCAGGAATATCGCCAGAAACGCACCCGGCACGGTCGCGCGCAGCATCGGCCATTCCAGATGCCGCCGCATGGACGCCCCGTCAAACCCCAGCGACGCGGCCAACCGAAACTGTTCGGCCGGGATCGCAAGCCAGCCTTGCAGCAAAAACCGCGTGGCCAGCGGCAGATTAAAAAACACATGGGCAAGGATCACGCCCTGCGGGCCATAAAGCACGATCTGTGGCAGCCCCAACACAGCACCCAGATCGTTCACGATCCCCTGCCGCCCGAACACGGCCACAAGGCCCAACACCGCGACAATCACGGGCAGGATGAACGGCGCCCCCAAAAGCGCGATCAACAGGCCCCGACCTGGAAAGCGCCGCCGCGCCAGCGCGCGCGCCAACGGGATCGCACACACCACACTGATCGCAGCGGACGCCAAGGCCTGAAGAACGGTAAAGCGGATCGCGTACCAATCCGCAGGCCCCAGCCCGCTGACACCCTCGGCACGCCACGCAACGGCCCCGAGCGTGCCAAGGGTCAAAAGCGCAAGAAGGGCGACCGAGGCCGCCCCTGCAAGCCCGGTTATTGGGCCAGCGCTGCGCGCCATTCTTCCAACGCTGCATCCCGCACCGCGGCGGCCTCATCCTCGGTATAGAAGATCGCCGAGGCCGGGCGCGGCAGGCTCTGGAAGCCTTCTGGCAGCTCCTCATCCGCCAAGGCCGACGGGTAGGACCAGTTGGTCGTCGGGATCATCGACTGGAAATCCTTGGTCATCACATAGTCCAGAAACTGATCGGCAAGCTCGGGCACATCCGTGCCCTCGATCTTGGCCGCCAGTTCAAAGAAGGCGTAATGCCCGTCGTCAAAGATCGCGGCCTGCTTGGTCGTGTCCTCTTCGGCGATGATGTGGTAGGCGGGCGATGTCGAGAAGCTCAGCACCATTGGCACCTCGCCATCGGTGAACATGCCATAGGCCTCGGACCAGCCGCGCGTGACGGTCACGATGCGGGGGGCAAGGCTCTCCCAATAGGCGCTGGCCTCATCCCCATAGACAGCCTTGACCCAGAGCAAGAGCGCCAGACCCGAAATCGAAGACCGGGGGTCTTGGATCACGATCTTGAGGTCATCGGGGGCCGCCGCAAGCTCGGCAAAGCTCGCAGGCGGCGTGTCGATCTTGGTCGTGTCATAGACGAACGACACATAGGACCAATTGAACGGCAGGAAGGTGTCATCCTCCCACGCGACGGGCAGGGTCAGGGCGCCGTTGTCTTGTCCGTGCGGCGCAAAGAGGCCGCTTTCGCGCGCCTTCTTGGTCACATCGGTGTTCAGGCCGATGATGACATCCGCCTCGGTCCGCGACCCTTCGAGCAGCAGGCGGGGCAACACATCTCCCGTGGCAAACTGCAAATCACAGCCGCAGCGCTCTTCAAAGCCCGCTTCGATGGACGGGCCGGGGCCCCATTCCGAGCCGAAATAGTCAGGCGCGTAGACAGTCAAGACAGGGGTTTCCGCCGCCACAGCAGTGGCCGACAACAACAGTCCTGCGATCAGAGTATTTTTCATAGCATTCTCCAAAACGCCGAACGGGGGTGGGGTTTTGGAGTATCCAACACCTTCCCTCCGCCGGTATGAGCCGGTTCAGGTTCTACGGGTTCATCTTGCGAAATCTCAGCCAGCACGCTGGCACCCCGAGGTGCCTTGCAACATGCAGGTTTTGAACGTGGCGGCAAGGTGCGGCGGCGCAAAAGCCACAAATTGGCATCACAGGTGACGTGGGATTGGACCGACCGCGGCACCATCGCGCGCCCGCCCCGCTTGCCCCTGCGGCGGCGCGCGGTTAGGACGCTTGCACCCTTTGACACGAGTGCCATCCATGAGCTTCAACACCTTCGGTCACCTGTTTCGCGTTACCACTTGGGGCGAAAGCCACGGGCCTGCTCTGGGTGCCACCGTCGACGGCTGCCCCCCGGGGATCGAGATCGACGCAGCCGCGATCCAGCACTGGCTGGACAAGCGCAAACCCGGCCAGAACAAGTACACGACCCAGCGGCGCGAACCCGACGCGGTGAAAATCCTGTCCGGCGTGTTCGAAGGCAAAACGACCGGCACCCCCATCCAACTGATGATCGAAAACACCGATCAACGGTCCAAGGATTACGGGGACATCATGGACAAGTTCCGCCCCGGCCATGCGGACATCACCTATTTCCAGAAATACGGCATCCGCGACTACCGTGGTGGCGGACGCTCCTCTGCGCGCGAGACCGCCGCGCGGGTGGCCGCAGGTGGCGTGGCCCGCGCCGCGCTGGAGACGCTCGTGCCGGGGATCGAGGTCAAGGGCTACATGACCCGCATGGGCACGCACGAGATCGACCGCGCCAACATCGACTGGGGCCAAATCGACCAAAACCCGTTCTGGACGCCGGATGCGAAGGCCGCCGAAACATGGGCCACGTACCTCGATGACCTGCGGAAATCAGGATCGTCCGTGGGGGCTGTGATCGAGGTCGTCGTGCGCGGCGCCCCGGCGGGTCTGGGGGCGCCGATCTATGGCAAGCTCGACACCGATCTGGCCGCCGCAATGATGTCCATCAACGCCGTGAAAGGCGTTGAAATCGGCGAAGGCATGTCTGCGGCGATGCTGACGGGCGAGGCCAACGCGGATGAGATCACGATGGGCCCGGATGGCCCCATCTACAGCTCGAACCACGCGGGCGGGATTCTGGGCGGCATCTCCACGGGTCAGGACATCGTGGTGCGGTTTGCGGTCAAACCGACCTCGTCCATCCTGACAACTCGGAAAACGATCACCAAATCCGGTGAGGAGACCGAGATTATCACCAAAGGCCGCCACGACCCCTGCGTCGGCATCCGCGCCGTCCCGGTGGGGGAGGCGATGGCCGCCTGCGTCGTGCTCGACCACCTGTTGCTCCATCGTGGGCAGGTGGGCGAAAATCAGGGCCACATCGGTTAGCCACGTTGCAAGCGAGGGGCCAGCCCCTCGCGCTCCCCGGGATATTTTCAGCCAGAAGAAGGAGGGAGCGGCGCGCGCCCCTTCGATGGTCCAAAAATACTCAAATGCCTGAGGGCACAGCGCGCGCGGCGATGATCAGGCAGCGGTCGCCGCACCCAAAGCCACATCCATCAGGGCCTGAATGTCGGACTTGCGGGTGCCGGCCACGATACGGCCGAGTTCCGCGTCGCCTTTGAGCACCACAAGCGTGGAGCGGCGCGGGATCGCAAGTTCGGTGGCGAGCTCTCCACGACCGAAATCATCCCAATCCACGCGCACGAAGGTGACGTTTTCGCCATAGGCCGGGTTTTCGCCCATCAGCGCGCCGATGCTGCGTTCCTGGCTTTTGCACGTCGTGCACCACGTGGCCGAGAAATCGACAAAGACGGTCTCGCCCGCAGCCAGCCGCGCCTTGACCAGCCCGGGCGTGTAATCGACCCAACCCGTTTCCGCAAAAGCCATTGTAGGGGCAAGCGCGAGCGCGCCCATAGCTGCCAACATATCGCGACGGTTCATCACATCTCTCCTCAGAAACGGACCGACAGGTCCTGAAGCCAGTAGGGCAAGGTCTCAATCGCCCAGATTTCAATCATGTGGTGCACCTTGAACAGGATGCCCACGCCAACAAGAACAAGGATCACACCCATCGCGGGCCGCGCCCAGACCGCAAGTTTTCGCATGGTCGCGGCGCGGGAGCGTAGCGCCGATTGCGCGCCGTAGCCCAAGGCAAGGATGATGGTCGACACGCCTGCGGCGAAGCTGATCATGATGGCGGTGGCCCAGCCCAGGCTTTCCCCGGTCGAGGCCAGCGCGATCGCGCCACCCAGTGTTGGGCCAACACAGGGGCTCCACACCGCGCCCAGAAGCATACCACCAAGAAACTGCCCCCGTAGGGTCGACCGGTCGAGCGTGTCCATCTGCATATCAGCTTGCCCTGCCATGCCACCCGTCGCCGTGGCGAAGGCGCCGGAAAAGCGCGGCACCAGCAACACCAGCCCGAAGGCGATCATCAGCACGGCGCCCGCGTTGGCGATCATGACCTCATCGATGCCCAGCGTCCGCCCAAAGGCCGATACGGTGACGCCCAGCACCACGAAGGCAAGGCTCATCCCCGCCGCCATGGCAACCGGTCCCCAGCGGGACGCCTGCAGCGCGCCTGCCAGCACGATGGGCAGCACCGGCACGACGCACGGGTTGATCAGGGTCAGAAGGCCCGCGACATATCCAAAAACCAGATCCATGGCCCGTTCCTGCCAAAGAGCCTGCAAAAAGTCACCGAATACCGGCTCACCGCCCGGTCACGTCCCCGTGGGTGACTGTTTCGAAAGTTGCACGGCAAGGATGCCCGCCGCGATGATCGTGACACCGATCACATCGATCAGGCTCAGCCGTTCCCCCAGCAACAGCGCCGCGATCGCCACGCCGAAGAAGGGGTTGAGAAAGTGAAACGTCGCGCCTTTGACCGCGCCGATGCGGCCAACCAGCCAGAACCAGATGAGCGTGGCAATCAGCCCGGGCACCAGCGTGGTATAGACGAAGGCCGCGATCAGGCGCGGGCTCCACGTGACATCCCAGGTCTCCAGCGCCACACCGGGCACAACCAGAACGGCGGCACCGACCAGCATCTGCAGCCCCACGACCATCAGCATGTTCCCACCAGAAGAGGCCGTGCGCAGGGCCAGCGTCGCGGTGGTCAAGGCCACCACACCTGCAACGCAGAACACGATGCCCAGCACATCCGCACCGCCCGTCAACCGTGCGCCCATGATCAGCGCGACACCCAAGGTGCCCGCAATCAGGCCCGCCACCCCCAAGGAGCTGACCCGGTCGCGAAACAGCACCCACCCCGCTAGCGCGACCAGCAGCGGCATCGTGGATGCGATGATCGCCGCCAGAGAGGCCTCGACCCACTGCATCGCCACGAAATTCAGACCGAGATAGATGGCGTTCTGGCAGACACCAAAGATGACCGTCGCCCGCCATTGCGCGCGGGTCAGGCGCAAAGTCTGCCCCAACGCCAATGCAATCCCGCATCCGATCAGGCCCGAGATCAGAAACCGCAGCGACAGGATCAGGAGTGGCGGCGCCTCGGCCACGATGATCCGGGCCGAGGTAAAGGCCGATGACCAAGCCAGCGCAAAGACCAGCCCCATGAGGATCGCGCGAATATCCATGCCCGTTTCCTAGGCCACTCGCGCGACGCCCACCAGCGCCAACTATCGCCCAGGCAACTCGCGCCAGCCTTTGAGGACCATCGCCGCCCCCACCCCGGCGAGGCCAAGCCCGCTGAGGACCTCGACCCGCAGCCAGCGGCGCAGGGTGCGGCGAAACGTGACCTCAGCCACAAGCGCATAGGCCACGATCGACACGGCATCGAGCACGAGGAAGATCGCGCCGTAGACGAACGCCTGCACCGCGACCGAATGCTCGGGACTGATAAAGCCCGGAAACAGAGCCACGAAAAAGGCGATGGCCTTGGGGTTCGTCACGCAGGCAAAGAAACCCGTCCAGAAAGTCGCGCGTTCAGCGGGATGGGCCACATCACCCGCCCGGCTGCGCAGGCTTTGCAGGGACAGCCAAAGTATATAAGCCCCGCCCGCGATCTGCAGCAATGGCAGGATCGCATCCGACAGCCCGATCAACGCACGCAGGCCCAGCGTTGCGATCACGATGTGGACGACCGTACCCAGCGCATCACCGGCCACCGTCACGAACGCCGCGCGTTTGCCGAACCGCACCGCCTGTGCGGAGGCCAGCGCCACCGATGGCCCGGGCAAGGACGTGAAGATCAAAGTCGTGCCGATAAAGGCCCACAGCAAAACCGGATCCATCTGCTCACCTCGCTAAAACGAAACAGGCCGCCCTGCGGTAAACGCGGGCGGCCCCAAATCTGAACCCAAACTACTTGGAACCGGGCGTTTACCCGTTGACGCTGTCTTTCAGCGCTTTGGCGATGGTCATCTTGACGACCTTGTCCGCCTCTTTCTTGATCTGCTCGCCCGTGGCGGGGTTGCGGACCATACGCTCGGGGCGCTCACGGCAATAGATTTTGCCAACGCCGGGCAGGGTAACAGCACCACCGCCGGAAACTTCACTGGTAATCACGTTGCACACGGCGTCCAGGGCGGCGCCGGCAGCTTTCTTGTCGCCACCCATTTCCTCGGCCAGAGCGGCGACGAGCTGGGTCTTGGTCAAAGGTTTGGCCATTGTTATCTCCTTCACTGCCCATATGTCGGGCCTCGTTTGGGGACTGTAGCCTTATATCCGCACACCCCACAACAAATTGTGTGCAATTTTCAGGCGAAAACGGCATCTCGTGAGGTCAATCCTGCCACAACGCGGCGGGACACCCCCGCCGGGCCGGGTCGGTTCCAGGTCCCTACAGGAAGGCCGTCTCTTCGAAACTGCGCAATTTCCGGCTGTGGATACGCTCAATCGGCATCTCGCGCAGGATCTCCATGGCGCGGATTCCGATCTGCAAATGGCGCGCGACCTGCGTGGTATAGAAATCCGTGGCCATGCCCGGCAGCTTTAGCTCGCCGTGCAGCGGCTTGTCCGACACACACAAGAGCGTCCCGTAGGGCACGCGGAAGCGGAACCCATTGGCCGCGATTGTGGCGCTCTCCATATCCAGTGCAATCGCGCGCGATTGGCTGAGCCGCTGGACCGGCCCCGACTGATCGCGCAATTCCCAGTTCCGGTTGTCGATGGTGGCGACCGTGCCCGTGCGCATCAGACGTTTCAGCTCATAGCCCTCCAGACCCGACACCTGCGCGACCGCTTGTTCGAGCGAGGTCTGGATTTCCGCGAGCGCCGGGATCGGCACCCAGATCGGCAGGTCATCGTCCAGAACATGATCCTCCCGCAGGTAGGCATGGGCCAGAACGAAGTCGCCCAAGGATTGCGAATTCCGCAGACCCGCACAGTGGCCCACCATCAACCACGCATGGGGGCGCAGGACGGCGATGTGGTCGGTCGCGGTCTTCGCATTCGACGGACCAACACCGATATTGACCAAGGTGATCCCCGCCTGCCCGTCACGTTTCAGGTGATAGGTTGGCATTTGCGGCAGCTTGGCCGGGATCGTAATCTCGCCGTCCGGGGTCGTGATCTCCTGATTTCCGGTGGCCACAAAGCTGGTGTAGCCACTGTCGGGATCGGCCAGTTGGGCACGAGCGTAGGCCTCGAACTCCTCGACATAGAACTGGTAGTTCGTGAACAGGATGTGGTTCTGGAAATGCTCGGGTGCGGTGGCCGTGTAATGCGCAAGACGGGCGAGCGAATAGTCCACCCGCTGCGCGGTAAACGGCGCCAAGGCCCCGGCCCCGTCCGGGTAGGTAAAGCCATAGCCATTGACGATCTCGTCGTTTGTCGTGCTCAGGTCCGGGACGTCGAACACATCGCGCAGCGTGAACGGGGCCGACCCTGCCCCCGGCACGATCAGCGCCTCGTCGCCCGCCACGGCAAAGTGCACGGGCATCGGTGTGGAGGACGCACCGACAAGCACATCGACCCCGTGATTTTCCATCAACAGGCGCAACTGCTGCGTCAGGTAGTTTCGGAACAGGTCGGGCCGCGTAACCGTCGTGGCATAGGTGCCGGGTTCGGCCACGTGGCCAAAGGACAGCCGCGAGTCGACCGACGCAAAGCTGGTCGTCGTGATCCGCACCTCTGGATAGAACGCGCGGAAACGGGTGTCTGGCACCTCGCCGGCCAGCGCGGCCTCAAAGTGCTTGCGCAGGAACCGCGTGGCAATCCGGTAAAGCTGATCCAGCCGCGCGACGGCGGCTGCCGGGTCGGTAAAGCGTTCGGCACCGGGAACCTCGGGCGAGGTTACGGGCAGGTTCGGGTCATGTTTCGTCATCTCAATCGTCATCCTTGAACAGCGACACCTTCTCGAAGGTGCGCACATCCACCAGCCCCACATCGCTGATCCGCAGTTCCGGGATCACGACAAGGGCCAGCAGGCTATGTTGCATATAAGCGTTGTTGAGCGTGCATCCGCAGGCGACCATCGCCTCGACCACGCCTTGGGCTTTCTCGGCGACCTCGGCCGCTGGGGCGTCTGACATCAGGCCCGCAATGGGCAACTCCACCAGCGCAATCTCTTCGCCGTCGTTGAAGACGGTCACACCGCCGCCGACCTCGGCCAGCCGGTTCGCGGCCGCCGCCATCATCGCGCGATCGGTGCCCACCACGATCATATGGTGGCTGTCATGGGCCACGGTCGACGCGATGGCCATCTGACCCGTGTAGCCAAAGCCCGACACAAAGGCATTGGTCACGCCGCCGGTCGCGCGGTGGCGTTCCACCAGCGCGATCTGACAGACGTCGCCGTCCCCTTCGACCAGCCCGTCACGGACCGGCAATTCTGCCTCCAGCGCCTTGGTCGGGGCCTGATTCTCTACCACGCCGATGACCCGCGCTGTGACGTGATTGGCGCCCGCAGGCGCCGCAATCTCGAAATCCGCAGGCGCCTTGGCGTCACCCATATGCACCGTTGCCCGCGCGTGGTCGGGCCAGTCCAGATGCGGGCATGTGGTCTTGAGCACACCGTCAATGGCGACCGTGTTGCCCCGCGCGATCACCTCCTCGATCGGGAGGGTCGTCAGGTCCGACGTCAGGATCACATCCGCGCGGCGGCCCGGCGCGATGGAGCCAATCTCGCGCTCCAGCCCGAAATGCGTGGCGGTGTTGATCGTGGCCATCTGCAAGGCGACCAGCGGATCGCAACCACAGTCGATGGCGTGGCGCACAACGCGGTTCATATGCCCGTCATTCACCAAAGTGCCGGAATGGCAGTCATCCGTGCACAAAACGAAATTGCGCGGGTCCATGCCCTTTTCCGTGATCGCCGTGATCTGCGTTTCCACGTCATACCACGCCGATCCCAGCCGCAGCATGGCGCGCATCCCTTGCCGCGTGCGGGCAATCGCGTCGGCCTCGCAGGTGCCCTCGTGATCATCCGCAGGCCCGCCCGCGACATAGGCGTGAAACGCAGGCCCAAGGTCGGGAGAAGCATAGTGCCCGCCCACCGTCTTGCCCGCCCGCTGGGTCGCCGCGATCTCGGCCAGCATTTGCGCGTCGCCTGCGACCACGCCGGGAAAGTTCATCATCTCCCCCAGGCCGATGATCCCGGGCCACGCCATCGCCTCGGCCACATCCTCGGCGCTGATCTCGTAGCCGGTGGTCTCCAGCCCCGGCGCCGACGGCGCGCAGGATGGCATCTGGGTCCAGATGTTGACAGGCTGCATCAGCGCCTCGTCATGCATCAGGCGCACACCCTCAAGCCCCATCACGTTGGCGATCTCGTGGGGGTCGGTGAACATGGTGGTGGTGCCATGCGGGATCACGGCGGCGGCGAACTCCGCCGGGGTCAGCATGCCGCTTTCGATGTGCATGTGCCCGTCACACAGGCCCGGGATCGCATAGCGTCCGCCCACATCCGTGATCTCGGTGCCCTCGCCCACGCAATGCGATGCGTCTGGCCCCACATAGGCAAAACGCCCATCTGCAATCGCGATGTCCCAATCCAGCACCTCGCGGGTGTGGACGTTGACGACCTTGCAATTGCGGATGATGCGATCTGCCGGGGCGCGGCCCGCGGCGACCGCGACAAGCTTTGCGGCCACATCAGGCCATGCGGGAAAGTGCGGTTGTTCCATGTCCCAGCATTTCACCGCTGGCCGGGGGCTTCAAGTGACATTCCCATGAAACCTTTGACGGGCATGGCGGGTTTTCGCACCATGCAAACCTCATCCGATCTGCCGGACAGCCTGATCTACTATCCCGATGACCGCCCGGGCATCACGCGCCGGCGCGCGGGACGGGGGTGGAGCTACAAGGCCCCCGACGGCACGCGCATCGACGACGACCGCGAACGCGCGCGGCTCAACGCGCTGGCGGTGCCCCCGGCCTACAAGGACGTCTGGATCAGCCCCAAGCAGAACGGCCACCTGCAGGCCACAGGCCTCGACACCCGGACCCGCAAGCAATGCCGCTACCACCCCGACTGGACCGCGCACCGCGCGGCGGCCAAGTTCGACGATCTGGCGGGCTTTGGGGCCGCGCTGCCCGCCTTGCGGCGCAGGTTGCACAGCGTGCTGACCACGGGCGACGTCACCGACCCGGAGTTTGCCATCGCGGCCTGCCTGCGCCTGATCGACCGCGCGGCGCTCAGGATCGGCACGCCGGATTATGCCGCCGACAATCAAACCTACGGCGCCTCGACCCTGCGAACACGCCACCTGTCGCTGGGCGCGGACGGGGTTTCCGTCAACTACCCCGGAAAGGGCGGGCAAACGGTCGACAAAACAGTGCAGGACCGGACCCTGCAACGCGCGCTTGAAGAACTCGACGGGCTGCCCACATCCTCGATC
This sequence comes from Pseudomonadota bacterium, assembly GCA_038527375.1. Lineage (GTDB taxonomy): Bacteria > Pseudomonadota > Alphaproteobacteria > Rhodobacterales > Rhodobacteraceae > Shimia_B. The sequence goes on from JBCBFU010000020.1 coordinate 41,099, forward strand.
ATGGTTTTCGACGGCGCGGACGGCCCGCAATCCATCACGCCCGCGATGGTCAATGACTGGCTGCACGACACCACGGGCGAGGCCACCATCACCACCAAGACCTTTCGCACATGGGCAGGAAGCGCCGCCGCCATGGGGGCCGCGCTCGATGCAGACCGCGTCTCGATCAAGATCATGGCGCAGGCCGCCGCGCGGCGGCTCCACAACACGCCCACCATCGCGCGCAACAGTTATATCCATCCCGCTGTGATCGCGCTGACCGATGATCCTGTCCCCAAACCACCCGACACCCCCACGGGCCTGCGGCGCGATGAACGCGCTCTCATGGAACTCTTGAAATAATCCGCCAAAGCGCGCAGGGCTGCGCTATGGCTATCGTGATTCACCACAACCCCGCCTGCGGAACCTCGCGCAACGTCCTGCAGATCATCCGCGATGCGGGCTATGACCCCACCGTGATCCCCTACCTCGACACCGGCTGGACCCGGCCCCAACTGCTCGCGCTCTTTGCTGCGGCGGACTTGACACCGCGTCAGGCGCTCAGGACGTCCAAAAGCCCCGCCGAAGAGCTGGGGCTGACCGACCCGGATGTCAGCGACGACACGCTTCTGGACCACATGCTCCAACACCCGGTTTTGGTGAACCGGCCCATCGTGGCCACCCCCAAAGGCGTGCGCCTGTGCCGACCATCGGGCCGTGTGTTGGACCTGCTCGACCAATGGCCGCCCGGTCCCTACCACAAGGAAGACGGCCAGCTTCTGATCGACGAAGGCGGCAACAGGCACGCGGACTGAAATGTCCGAGACGCTGTTCCTCTGGGCGGCCAAGCTAATCTGGACGGCCATCCGGCCCGAGACATGGCTGATCGTTGCGGCGGCGATGACAACCCTGTCCATCTTGCGCAGCCGTCTCGGCGCCGCCCGGATTTGGTCTCTTGCGGGGCTGGGCCTGATGTTGGCCTTTGCGCTCTTGCCCATTGACCGCTGGCTGCTCTCCCCACTGGAAAACCGCTTTCCGCCCGATCCGCCCCTGACCGAGGTCGCGGGCATCATCGTGCTCGGCGGCGGCGAAGACCTTGCCGTGTCCGTCCACCACTCCCGGCCCGAGCTCAACTCGGCAGGCGACCGCATGGTCGCGGGCGCGGCCTTGGCCCGGCAGTTCCCGAATGCGGCCCTCATCCACACTGGCGGCTCGGGCGACCCCACGCGTCCCGTCGCCCCCGCCGCGAACCCGACGCCGCAAATCTACGCCGCCTTGGGTCTGCCACCCAACCGGGTGCAGTTCGAAGGCCAGTCTCGCAATACCGCCGAAAACGCCCGCCGGACCCTTGCCTTGGCCGATCCCGAACCGGGCGAAACATGGGTCCTCGTCACCTCAGCCTTCCACATGCCGCGCTCCGTGGCGGTCTTTTGTGCCGAAGGCTGGACCATCGTGCCCTACCCCGTCGATTTCCGCACCACGGGCCATGACCCGGGCCTCTGGTCGATGCTCCACACGATGACGCTGTCCACGGTCGCAATCCGGGAATGGGTGGGCCTTTTGGCCTACCGCGCCTTGGGCCAGACCAAAGATTTGTTCCCCAAGACCGCGTGCAGCGATTGACGCCCGACGGGACGCGCGCGCAGGATAAACCCATGGATTTCGAAACCGTCAGCGCGGGGGATTTCGGGCGCAGCCTTCGGGGCTTGGGCCTCAACCTCCTTGTGACGGATGTGCGGGCCACGGCAGCCTTTCTGGCAGAGGTTTTCGACATGACGGCCCACCGCGTCAGCGCCGATTTCGCGATCATGGTCTATAACGGCCAGCCGTTTCAGCTCCACTCTGACGGCACCTATTCCGCCAATCCCTATCAGGCGCTGCTGCCCGAAAACCCGCCGCGTGGCGCGGGCGCCGAATTGCGCCTTTATGCCACCGACCCTGACGTGGCTGCCGCCCGCGCCGAGGCCGCCGGTGGGACCGTGCTTCAGCCCCCGACCGACAAACCCCACGGCCTGCGCGAGGCCTTTATCCTCGACCGCGACGGGTACGCCTGGGTCCCATCGCGCCACCTTCCGCCTGAGGAGTAAGCCATGCTCGACACCCGCCCCAATATCGACAACTGGCAGGAACGGGTCGATCTGGCCGCGGCCTTCCGCTGGACCGTCCGCCTGAACATGCACGAAGCGGTCGCCAACCACTTCTCACTCGCGATCAACGACGACGGCACGCGGTTCCTGATGAACCCGAACCAGATGCATTTCTCGCGCATCAAGGCCTCCGACATGATCGTGGTGGACGCCAATGATCCCGACACGCTCAGCGGCCCGGACGCGCCCGACATTACCGCATGGGGCCTGCATGGCGGGTTGCACCGCCACTGCCCCCATGCGCGCTGCGCGATGCATGTGCATTCGCCCTATGCGACCGCGCTCGCCTGTCTGGCTGACAGCACCCTGCCGCCCATCGACCAGAACGCCTGCACTTTCTACGACCGCGTCGTTATCGACAGCGACTATGGCGGCCTCGCTCTCGAGGAGGAGGGCGAACGCTGCGCCAAGCTGTTCGCCGACCCGCGCAAGAAGGTTATGGTCATGGGCAATCACGGCATCATGGTCATCGGGGACAGCGTCGCCGACACGTTCAACCGGCTCTACTACTTCGAACGCGCCTGCATGACCTACATCCTCGCACTGCAGACCGGCAAACCCCTGCGCGTTCTGTCCCACGAGGTTGCCCAGAAAACCGCGGATGAACTGGCCGACTACCCCGAACAGGACAGCCGCCACCTCGCCGAGCTCAAGGCCATCTTGGACGAGGAAGGATCAACCTACGCCACCTGATCGGCGATTTGGCCAAGATGTAATAGGATGTCGCCACTACCAGACCCAAAGACGGAGGGTTCACCATGGCATCAGACAAGATCGAGGTTGAAAACATCAACACGCCCGGGCGCGTCTCCCGCGTGGATCGCGCCAAATACGAGGCGATGAAAGAGGCCTACCTCAAGGGCCTTCCCACCGGCGCCCCGGGCCTCACACAAAGCGAGGCCAAGGAAGCCGCAAAGCCCCATCTGCCCGAAGACCTCTTTCCCGGCGGTGCCACGGCTGGCTGGTGGTCCAAGACCGTGCAACTCGATCTCGAGGCAAAGGGCATCGTCGCCCGCGAAAACAGCAAACCCCTGCGTTTCCACAAAACCTAGGCCCGCCCGCGACAAGAAACCGTGACGCCCGGTGGCCCTGGCGCGTTAAGCTCGCGCCATGGCAGAATGGAATCACGTCCCCGACACACCCATCCAAGTGTCCCCGCTGTGGCAATGGCCGCCCAAGCCCGTCGCCGCCTTCCGGTGGTATTTCGACAGCTGGTTCTGGCTCACCATAAACCTGGCAATCCTCGGCCTCGCGGCCCTGTCCTATGCGTGGTTTAGCCCCACCTTGGCCGAGACCGCGACCCTTGCCCCCGGATGGATGGCGCAAATCCTGATCCGAAACCTCGTGATCGTGTCCCTCGTCGCGGGCACGCTCCACTGGTGGTTCCACACCTACGCGGCCCAAGGCGAAGACCTGAAATACGACCCCCGCCCGTTCCCGCGCCAAGGCCGGACCTTCACCTTCAACCATCAGCTTTGGGACAACGTCTTCTGGACCCTCGCCTCTGGCGTGGTGATCTGGTCGCTGTTCGAAATGCTGCTCTGGTGGTCGATGGCCAACGGGTATGCCGCGACGATCACATGGGCCTCGAACCCCGTCTGGTTCGTCGCGATCTTCTTCCTGATCCCGGTGTGGGAGAGCTTCTATTTCTACTGGATGCACCGGTTCCTGCACACCGATGTCATGTACCGCTTCCACGCGCTCCATCACCGTAACACAGACATCGGCCCCTGGTCCGGTCTCGCCATGCACCCGGTCGAACACGCCTTCTACTTCGGGTCGGTCCTGATCCATTTCGCCATCGCGTCCCACCCGATGCACGTGATTTTCCACCTGATGTTCTACGGCCTTCTGGCAATCACGAGCCACACCGGGTTCGAAGGGCTGCTGTTCCGCAACAAGAAACGGCTGCATCTGGGCAACTTCCACCACCAGATCCACCACCGGTATTTCGAGGTGAACTACGGCAACCTCGACGTGCCGTGGGACAAGCTCTTTGGCACGTGGCACGACGGCACGCCCGACGGCAAAGCCCAGATGAAGGAACGCCTCAAGACCCGGACGCGCCGGACCTGAGCATCCTTGGCGCATGCCCAAATGCCTGCCGGAACGCGCGGGTAAAGGCGCTGGCATCCTGATACCCGCTGCGCACGGCAATCTCGGCCACGCTCAGCCGCGTTTCCCGCACCAGTTTGCGCGCCCTCAGCAGGCGCAGCCGCGCGTAAGTCTGTGCAGGCGATGACCCAAGCTCGCGCTGCGCCAACCGATCGAGGGATCGCGGCGACACGCCCACGCGGCGCGCGATCTCGCCCACGGGCAACGGCTCTTCGAGGTTGTCCTGCATCACGCCCAGAACCTGCGCCATCACGGCGGACGTCGCCATGGGTGCGGCCGGTTCCGCCGCGACATCGGGCGTCACGAACAGCAACGCAACCTCCAAGCGCAGCGCCGGACCACCGACACGCTCGATCAAATCCCCCATGGCGTCGAACGCCGCCGACGCCCCCGCACAGGTCAGCCGGTCCCGGTCCCACAGAAATCGGGTCCTGAGCGCGGTGACCTCTGGGAACGCTTCGGCCATATCCTCCAACTCTTCCCAATGCACGGTGGCCCGATACCCGTCGAGAAGGCCCGCATCAGCCAACAGCCACGCGCCCGTATCAAACCCGGCGAGGGTGCTGAACCGCGTCCTGGCCGCGCGCAATCCGGCGCGCCCCGCTGGCGTCGCAAACCCCCGAAACCCGTAGGACGGTTGCGCGATCAACATGTCGCCCCGCGCCTCGGCCAGCGCGCCATCCACCTGCAGCCGCAAACCGCTGGAGGACGCGACCGGCGCGCCATCCCGACTGACCACAGACCACGTGAACAGGGGCTCCCCGCTCAGATCATTGGCCGCGCGCAACGGCTCCAGCGTGTTGGCGAGGCAGTGGTTCGAGAAATCGGGATAGAGAAGAAGCGTGATCTGCATGATTGCGGCGCAGACTGCATATTACGTGCGCCTTCCGCAACTAGCGTTTGCCCATTCGCAGAAAGGGGCACGTGATGATCTTTGGACAGACCGACGAACACCAGATGATCACCGACACCGTGCGCGCCTTTGTGGAAAAGGAAATCTACCCCCACGAAGAGCTTGTCGAACGCACCGGCGAGGTCCCCGCCGAGATCGCGCAGGACATCAAACAAAAGACCATCGACCTCGGCTTCTACGCCTGCAACTTCCCCGAAAGCGTCGGCGCGGCGGGCCTCAACCACCTTGAATTCGCGCTTGTGGAACGCGAGCTTGGGCGCGGATCCATGGCGCTCACGCACTTCTTCGGGCGGCCCCAGAACATCCTCATGGCTTGCGAAGGCGAACAGGTGGACCGCTACCTGATGCCCGCCGTGCGCGGCGAAAAGATGGACGCGCTTGCCATGACCGAACCCGGCGCGGGATCGGACGTGCGCGGCATGAAATGTGCCGCAGTCCGCGACGGCGGTGATTGGGTCGTCAACGGGACCAAGCACTTCATCTCTGGCGCTGAACACGCCGATTTCATCATCGTCTTCATCGCCACCGGCGAAGATGACACGCCCAAAGGCCCCAAGAAACGCATCACCGCCTTCCTTGTCGACCGTGGCCACCCCGGCTTTACGATCCGCGACGGCTACAAATCCGTCAGCCACCGCGGCTACAAAAACATGATCCTGGAATTCGACGACTGCCGCCTGCCCGACACGGCGGTTCTGGGTGAGGTCGATGGCGGTTTCGAGGTGATGAACACATGGCTCTACGCCACGCGCATCACCGTCGCCACGATGTCCGTGGGCCGTGCGCGGCGGGTGTTCGACTACGCCCTGAACTATGCCGCCGAGCGCGAACAGTTCGGTCAGAAGATTGGCAAGTTCCAGGGCGTCAGTTTCCAAATCGCGGACATGATCACCGAAATCGACGCCGCCGACCTGCTGACGCTGGCCTCTGCGGACCGGTTGGACAAAGGCCTGCCTGCCAACCGAGAGATCGCCTCTGCCAAGCTCTACGCCTCCGAGATGCTCGCGCGCGTGACGGACACCGCGATCCAAGTGCACGGCGGCATGGGATTGATGGATGACTATCCGCTGGAACGCTTCTGGCGCGACGCCCGCGTCGAACGCATCTGGGACGGCACGTCCGAGATCCAGCGCCATATCATCAGCCGGGATCTTCTGCGTGCGTTGGGGGCGTAAAGCTTACTCGGAAACGAGCTGCGTGAACCGCTCCTGGCGATCAATCTGCGGCGCCATCGTGCACCACATATCGTCCTCGTTCGCGACCCATTGCGCGCCCCGGACTTCGGCATTCACGATGACGCGGTCGTCGCCCAACGACACATGCTCTGCACCAATAACAGTTAGAAACGCGGCAAGCGCGGCGGATGAAATGCACATGGGGTCTACTCCTTCGCATTTGGGGGCGTGTGCTACGCACACTGGTCGCCGCGACCTCCCCAAACGCGGTGCCGATTCAAATCGTAGTCCGAATTCTGTCAGAGGCACTGACCTTATTGCTGCAACGCAGCATTCTAGCGTCAACCTGTACGCTGTCGCCCAAAAACCCGGCAAGATGGCGCATTTCACCGCGCAAACTGCACATCGGATCGCGTGATGCAGGATCACACCGCAAACCTCACCCGACTTCTCAGCCCGAAAACCCTCGCCGTTGTGGGTGGCGGCGCTTGGTGCGCCGCAATCATCGACGCCGCCCGCCAAATTGGGTTTGAGGGCACCATCACCCCCGTGCACCCCAAAGCCAGCGAAGTCGCCGGTCTACCTGCGCTGCGCAGCGTCGCGGAGATCGCGCACCCCATCGACGCGGCGTTTATCGGTGTGAACCGCCACGCAACAATCGAGGTGGTGGGCCAGTTGCGCGCCGCAGGCGCAGGCGGCGCCATCTGCTTTGCATCGGGCTTTGCCGAGGCGCAGGCCGAGGATGCACAGGGGAGCTCGCTTCAGGCAGAACTGCTGACCGCCGCAGGCGACATGCCGATCCTTGGGCCCAATTGCTACGGGTTTCTCAACGCGCTCGACCAAACGGGAATTTGGCCCGACCAGCACGGCATGACCCCCGTGGATCGTGGTGTCGCGATCCTGACCCAATCCTCGAACATCGCGATCAACCTGACCATGCAAGCGCGCGGATTGCCCATCGGGGTGGTGGTGACCTGCGGAAATCAGGCCCAGACCGATCAGACCACGCTCGCACGCCACCTCTTGGCGGACCCGCGGATCACGGCCATCGGGCTGCATGTGGAGGGGATGGGCGACCTGCGCGGATGGCAAGACCTTGCGCGCGCCGCCCGCGCCGCTGGCAAGCCTTTGATCGCCCTCAAATCCGGCCGCTCGGCGCAGGCCCGCGCCGCGACTGTGTCGCATACGGCCTCCCTCGCCGGGTCGGATTCGGCCGCCGACGCGCTGTTCGCGCGTTTGGGGATCGCGCGCGCGGAAAATCTGCCGGTCTTTCTGGAGGCGCTGAAGCTTGCGCATGTCTTTGGGGTGGCGCCCCAAGGCGCCGCCGGGATCTGCCTGCCGGGCGCGGCCATCGGCTCCATCAGTTGTTCGGGTGGCGAGGCTGCGTTGGCGGCCGACACCGCTGTGGGGACGTCCGTGACCTTCCCACCCTTGAACGACGTGCAGACACAGGCGCTGCGCGCAGCGCTCGGGCCCATGGTCGCGCTCGCCAATCCGCTGGACTACCACACCTATGTCTGGCGCGATGAGGCCGCGATGACGCGGGCTTGGGCCGCCATGGCCGACCCCGCGCTCGACCTCATCCTCGTTGTGCTGGACTACCCGCGCGCCGATCTGTGTGACCCCGCCGATTGGGACATCGCCACGCGCGCGGTGTGCGCGGCAGCCCGCCAGACCGGGACCCGCTATGGGGTTGTTGCTACCCTCCCAGAATTGATGCCCGAAGCCACGTCCCGCCATCTGATGGAGGCCGGTGTCATGGCCTTCAACGGTCTCGATCACGCGATTGCCGCGATTGACCTGATGGGACGGTCCCGACCCGATGCCACTGGCGAGATCCTTTTGCCCGGCGCGCATGCCCCCGATCGTCCGCTGCGCACCCTGACCGAGGTCGCGGCCAAGGCCGCACTCGCGGCGTGCGGCCTGCGCATCCCCGACGCGCAGGTGTTCCCCGATCAGGCCACGGCGGCGGAGGCTGTCACCGGGCCTTGCGTGCTCAAGGTCCAAGGGCTGGCCCACAAGACGGGAGCGCGCGGTCTGGCGCTCGACATCACCTCACCCGAGGCCGCCCGCGCCGCCGACCTCGCGCCCGGCCCCGTACTGGTGGAGGAGATGGTGACCGGCGCCGTGGCCGAGCTTTTGGTCGGCGTGACCCGCGATCCCGCTCACGGCTTTCTTCTGACGCTTGCGGCGGGCGGTACAGCGACCGAGCTTTGGGACGACAAGGTCAACCTCCTTGTGCCCGCAAGCCGCGCGGAGGTCGCGCGCGCCTTGGACACCCTGCGGCTGGCCCCGCTGCTGCATGGCTATCGGGGCGCGCCTGCCGCCAATATCGGCGCGGTCCTTGACGCGGTCGCCGCGATCCAAGCCTATGTGACCCAGACCGCAGACACCGTGGAGGAGGTCGAAGTGAACCCGCTGCTTTGCACGCCCCGGGACGCCATCGCGGTGGATGCCCTGATCCGGTTGGCCGAGACATGACCAAACAGCGTACCGTAGGCCTCATGCTCTTTCCGGGCTTCGAGATGCTCGATGCCTATGGCCCGCTCGAGCTTTTTTCTATGCACAAGGACCACTTTCGCATTCTGGCCTTTGCCGCGTCCATGGACCCGGTGGCGTCGAACAATGGCGGCCCGGCAACACAGCCCGACCGAACCTTCGCCGATGACGCGCCCGTTGATATCCTGCTCGTCCCCGGTGGGACAGGCGCGCGCAGCGTGGTGGAAGACGAAGCCGCCTTGGCGTGGGTCAGGCGAACCGGGGCGCAGGCTGAATGGGTGACCTCCGTGTGCACGGGTTCGCTCATCCTAGGGAAGGCGGGGCTTCTCGATGGCAAGCGCGCCACCACGAACAAACTCGCGTTCTCCTGGGTGGCCGATCAGGTGCCCGGCGTCGATTGGCAGGCCTCGGCGCGCTGGGTGGTCGACGGCAACACCGCCACATCCTCGGGCGTCTCGGCGGGCATGGACATGGCGCTCGACATGATCGAGCGCTTGCACGGACCCAAGGCCGCCTCGGACGCCGCGCTCTGGGCCGAATACGAACGCAATGCCAACCCCGATCACGACCCTTTCGCAAAGGACATCCGATGACTGACATCGCACAGGACAGCCCCATCAAGACACGGCGCGACGGTGCAATCCTGGAGGTGACACTGGACCGTCCAAAGGCCAACGCGATTGATCTGGCGACCTCCCGGATCATGGGCGACACCTTTGCGGCCTTCCGCGATGACCCGGACCTGCGGGTGGCCATCGTCACCGGTGCGGGCGAGAAATTCTTTTGCCCCGGTTGGGATCTCAAGGCCGCCGCGGATGGCGACGCGGTCGACGGGGATTACGGCGTCGGGGGCTTTGGCGGGCTGCAGGAACTGCGCGGTATGAACAAGCCCGTGATCGCCGCTGTGAACGGCATTTGCTGCGGTGGCGGGCTGGAGCTTGCGCTGTCAGCCGACATCATCCTCGCAGCCGATCACGCGACTTTTGCCCTGCCGGAAATCCGGTCGGGCACGGTCGCGGACGCAGCCTCCGTCAAGCTGCCCAAGCGCATTCCCTACCATATCGCGATGGAGCTTTTGTTGACCGGGCGCTGGTTCGACACGTCCGAGGCGCTGGGATGGGGGCTGATCAACCACGCCTATCCCGCGGGCGATCTCATGGATCAGGCTCGGGATCTTGCGCGCCTTCTCGCCTCGGGCCCGCCCCTTGTCTACGCCGCGATCAAGGAGGTCGTGCGCGACGCCGAGGACGCCAAGTTCCAAGACGCCATGAACCGGATCACCAAGCGGCAGTTGCCCACGGTCGACACGCTCTATGCCTCCGACGATCAGCTTGAGGGCGCGCGCGCCTTTGCAGAGAAACGCGATCCGGTTTGGAAAGGTCGTTGATTTACGCTCTGAGGGCGGGCCTCGACCGCGGGTGGGGGTGAAGCCCCCGCCCGGGGGGGCGGTCGGGGGCTGCCCGG
>JBCBFU010000021.1:0-50481 GCA_038527375.1 Pseudomonadota bacterium
AAATCCCTCCCTCTCCCGAAGGACCGTCATCATGATCCAAGTCTTTGGCCACAAATCCCCCGACACCGATTCCACCGGCAGCCCGATCATCTGGGCCTGGTACCTGAACCAGATCAAAGGTGTGGAGGCTAAGCCCGTCCTGCTGGGCGAGCCCAATACCGAGGCAGCCTTTATGCTGGAGCGTTGGGGTCTGGAGAAGCCCGAGATCATCGACGGGATTGAAGATGGCGCGCCCGTCGTGATCGTGGACACCAACAACCCGGCTGAATTGCCCGACAACATCAATGCGGCCGACATTCAGGCCATCATCGACCACCACAAGCTGGTGGGCGGGCTGGAAACCGCAGGCCCCATCGACATCCGCATCGAACCCTTGGCGTGTACAGCTACGATCATGTGGAAGATGATCGGCAAGGACATGGCGCAGATGCCGACCGAGGTGAAAGGCGCGATGCTGTCGTGCATCCTGTCGGACACGCTGGAGTTCCGGTCGCCCACGACCACGCAAGAGGACAAGGCAATCGCCTGGGATCTGGCGGAACAGTGCGGCGTGGACATCAGCGAATACGCCGCCGAGATGTTCGAGGCGAAATCGGACGTCAGCGCGTTCTCGGACGCCGAGCTTCTGCGCATGGACTCCAAGGAATACGCCGTGGGCGACACGAAATTCCGTGTCTCGGTCCTTGAGACCACCGCGCCCAAGATGGTTCTGGACCGCAAGGCCAGCCTGATGGAGAGCATGACGACCGTCGCGTCCGAAGACGGCGTCGATCAGGTCCTGCTCTTTGTCGTGGATATCCTGAACGAGGAAGCGACGATGCTGATCCCCAACGACCTGACCAAGGCGGTGGCGGAAAAGAGCTTTGACGCCACGGTCGACGGCGACGCGGTTGTCCTGCCCGGGATCATGAGCCGCAAGAAGCAGATCATCCCGAACCTCAAGGTCTGACACATCACGGGGCGGCACCGAAACGGGCCGCCCCGCAGTCTTTATAGGCACGTTTCCATCACACATGAGAGGTCCCGCCATGCGCATCGCCACGTCCCTGTCCGAGATTTCCCAGAATTACGACGCGCTGTTTTGCGATCTATGGGGATGTGTGCATGACGGGGTCGATGCCTTCCCGCAGGCGGTTGCAGCGATGCGGGCGTTTCGCGCCCAAGGCGGGGCGGTGATCCTTGTCACGAATGCGCCCCGGCACCGGGCCTCTGTCGCGCGGCAATTGGAAAAGATCGGCGTTCCCACCGACAGCTATGACGACATTGCCACATCGGGCGACAGCGCGCGGTCGGCCATGTTTACCGGCGCGGTCGGCCAAAAGGTCTATTTCATCGGCCAGCCCCATGATCAGGCCTTCTTCGATCCTTTGAAGCTGATCGAGAACCCGACACCGATCACACAGGTGCCTTTGGCTGAGGCCGAGGGCATCGTCTGCTGCGGCCCCGAAGATCCACTGGCCGATCCATCCGAATACCGAGCGACGTTCCTTTATGCCAAGCAAAAGGGGCTGAAGCTTCTTTGCGCGAACCCGGATATTCAGGTGGATCGCGGACACACGCGCGAATGGTGCGCGGGCGCGCTTGCGGCGCTCTACACCGAGATGGGGGGCGAGAGCCTCTATTTCGGCAAGCCGCATCCGCCGATCTACGATCTGGCACGTCGCCGTCTGTTCAAGCTGGGCCGCGATGTGCCGGACGGGCGCATCCTGTGCGTGGGCGACGGGATCATTACCGACATCAAAGGCGCCGTGGGTGAAGACCTCGACAGCCTCTACATCACCGGGGGTTTGGCCGCCGAACAGACCGCGACGGGCCGGGCCGAGGACGCACAACCGGATGCGGGCAAACTGGACAGCTATCTGATGGCCGAAGGGTTTCACCCGACATACTCCATTGGCTACCTGCGATAGCGCGCCGCATCTTTCTGCATTTGCAAAGTAATAATATTTCTCCTATACCCCGCGTAACGGAAACTTAGTTACGCGGGAGATTCGCGATGCTCGACAACATGCCGCGCGGGACCATCGTTATCGAAGACCTTGAAATCGGGATGATGCGCTCGGTTTCGAAGGTCGTGACAGACCGCGATATCGAGATGTTTGCAGAGGTTTCCACGGACCATAACCCCGTGCATCTGGACGACGACTATGCGCAGGACACCATTTTCGAAGGCCGCATCGCCCACGGTATGCTGACCGCGGGCCTCGTGTCGGCGGTGATCGGTGAACAGCTTCCCGGTCATGGCACGGTCTATCTGGGTCAGACACTGAAATTCATGGCCCCCGTGCGCCCCGGCGACCGCGTGACTGCCGAGGTCGAGGTGACGGCCATCGACTATGCCAAGCGCCGCGTGACGATGGATACCCGCTGCCTCGTGCGGGACAAACCCGTCCTCAAAGGCGAAGCTGTCGTGCTCGCCCCGTCGCGCAAGTTCGACTGACCCCGCGCACCTGTCCGCCTTGCCCCGCCCCACGTGGCGGGCTAGGCAACGGCCATGCTGCGACTGACACCCGACCGCCTCACCCTCGTCGCCCCTGCCCTGCCGGACACGGCGCGCGGCGGGTCGATTGCCATCGGCAATTTCGACGGTGTGCATCTGGGTCATCAGGCAGTGATCGAGCACGCTCGCAAACCCGGCCTGCCCTTGGGCGTCATGACGTTCGAGCCGCATCCCCGCGCGTGGTTTGCCGCCCAACGCGGCGTCGATCTGGCCCCGTTTCGCCTGATGACGTCGGACACACGGGCGCTGCGACTGGAAAAGCTCGGTGTTGATCTGCTGTACGAGCTGCCCTTTGGGCCCGACCTTGCCGCGCTGTCGCCTGAGGAGTTCGTGACCGCGATCCTGATCGAGAGGCTGGGCGCGCATCACGTGGCCGTGGGGCAGGATTTCTTCTTTGGCCGCGATCGGGCGGGCACGGCGGACACACTGGTAGAGATCGGCGCAAAGCACGGTCTGATGGTCACCGTGGCCGACATGGTCCACACCGGCCCGACCGAGGTGTCGTCGACCAATATCCGGCTGGCCCTGACCGAAGGCCGCCCGGGCGATGCCGCCCAGATGCTGGGCCATTGGCACCGCATCACCGGCCCCGTTGTCCATGGCGAAAAACGGGGGCGCGAGTTAGGCTATCCCACCGCCAACATGTCCCTTCATAATCTGCACGCGCCCGCCTATGGGGTCTATGCGGTGACGGTCGATGTGCTGGATGGCCCGCATAGGGGCACCTATGGCGGGGCGGCCTCCATCGGGACGCGTCCGATGTTTGGCGACAACGAACACAACTGTGAAACCTTCCTCTTTGACTTCACGGGCGATCTTTATGGTGCAACCCTGTCGGTCGGTCTGGTCGCCTTCCTGCGCGGCGAGGAGAATTTTGACAGTCTGGACGAGTTGATCGCGCAGATGGAGAAGGACTGCGCACAAGCGCGCACCATTCTGGCCGACACGCCATGAGCGACCCCATAGACCGCACGGGCCTGCGTCACCGCTATTGGGAGACGGTCAAACCCACCGCGATGACCCCCAAGGAGTGGGAGGCGCTGTGCGATGGCTGCGGGCGCTGCTGCCTGAACAAGCTGGAAGACCCCGACACAGGCGAGGTCGCCTTGACCCGCGTGGCCTGCCGCCTTCTGGACGGGGACACGTGCCGCTGCGCGCAATACGACATCCGCCACCAATTCGTGCCCGAATGCATCCGCCTGACGCCCGCGACCATTCAGGATCACGCCTATTGGCTGCCCCGCACCTGCGGCTACCGCCTCGTGGTCGAGGGCAAGCCGCTCTATGACTGGCACCCCTTGATTTCGGGCACCGCGCAAACCGTGCATGACGCGGGCATCTCGGTTCAGGGGTGGACCGTGCCCGAGTTCGAAGTGCCCGAGGAAGAATGGGAAGACCACATCGTCGAGGATGATCTGGCATGAACTTTGCCTCCGACAACACAGGTCCCGCGCATCCCAGGGTGATGGAGGCCGTCGTCGCCGCCAATGACGGATCGGCCATGCCCTATGGCAAGGACCCGTGGGCGGACCGGGCCGTGCAGGCCGTCCGTGACGTGTTCAACGCGCCCGAGGCCGCCGTCTATCTGGTGCCCACAGGGACGGCGGCAAACGCCGCGCTTCTGGCTACGCTCACCCCGGTCTGGGGCACGATCTTTTGCCACGAGGACGCGCATATCGCGGTCGATGAATGCAACGCGCCGGAATTTTACACCGGCGGGGCCAAGCTGACGCCGGTGGCGGGCGCCCATGGCAAGATGACGCCGGGTAGCCTAGCCACCGCCATTGCGCGCGCGGTGCCAGGCGATGTGCATTCCGCGCAGCGGGGCCCGATATCCGTGACCAACGTGACCGAGGCCGGGACGGTCTATTCGCTGGACGAGCTAGCGGCCCTGACCACCGGGCACGGCCTGCCCGCCCATCTGGACGGCGCGCGCTTTGCCAATGCCTGCGCGGCCTTGGACTGCAGCGCGGCCGATATGGCGCAGGGCTTTGACGCGATCTCCTTTGGCGGCACCAAGAATGGGTGTCTGGGGGTCGAGGCCGCCGTGATCCTCGATCCCGCGCGCGCGTGGGAGTTCGAGTTGCGCCGCAAACGCGCGGGGCACCTGTTTTCCAAGCATCGTTACCTGTCGGCGCAAATGGCTGCCTATCTGAAGGATGACCTGTGGCTGACCATGGCGCGCGCCGCCAATGCGGCCTGCGCGCGGTTGGCCGCAGGGCTGCGCGCCCACCCCGACGTGGTGTTCCGGCACGATCCGCAGGCGAACATGATCTTTGCCGCTTGGCCGCGCGCGCTGCATCAGGCCCTGAAATCGGCGGGCGCCGAGTATTACGTGATGGATGGCGATTGGCAGACAGGACCAGCCGATGAGATTCTGACCTGCCGCCTCGTTTGCGACTGGTCCAAATCAGAGGCCGAGGTCGACCGCTTCCTCGCCATCATTCGGGCCGGATAAGACGGGCCACGGCCCGGGGATGGGTCATCGGGGACATGTGGCCCGCGCCCTCCAGAACATGCTCTTGTGCTTGCGGCAGCCGGGCGCGCAGGGCTGCGTGGATCGCAGGCACGATCGCTTGTGTCTGCGCCCCCCGGATCAGCGTCACGGGGCACGTCACACGCTCCAACACACCCGGGTTCATCACACCGCCGCTGTCATCGGTGATGCCCGCGCCTTGGGCCACGATCAGGGGCATTTGCGCAGCAAGCGCGGCCCGAGCCTCCGTCGGGATATCCTCCCACCGCTGCCCCGTGCCCCACATGGCGGTGAACTTCTGCGCCATCGCCGCCATGTCGCCTGCCTGATAGTCCGCGACGATCGGTGCAAACGCGGCCTCATGCGCATCAAAGGCCGCTCGGTCATGGCCCTGCACGGCGGCGAAATAGACAGGTTCAATCAAAGTCAGGCGCGCCACCTTGCCTGGCTGCTCAACCGCCAACCGCAGGGCGACCGTGCCGCCAAAGGAATGCCCCACCACATGGGCAGGGCCGTCGATCAGGTCCGCGGCCCACGCGACGCATTGCGCTTGATAGTCACGCGCCGCATCCCAGCCGGGGCTTTGCCCGTGGCCGGGCAGATCAAAAGCCGTGCAGGCATGATCGCGCAGCCCCGCCATCACACCGGCCCACGCCCCCGAATGGGCGAGGGCGCAGTGGATCAGGAGGACCGGCGCCCCATCAGGGTCGCCGCGCCGGATCACATGCGGCGTCACGCCAGCGATGCGAGGTGGGTATCCAGCGCCGCAATCCGATCCTGCCCCCAGAACCGCTGATCGGTGTCCGTCACGATGTAGAACGGCGCGCCAAAGGCCCCCGCATCAATCGCCTCTTCAAGGTTCTTGGCATAGGTTTCCGCCCCGCTCAGAAGCCCGCTATCGGCGAGCGTCGGGTCAAAGCCCGCCGCCTCAAGACAGGCTTTGATGACCGCGTCATCGGCCACGTCCTTCTCCTCGGCCCAGGTGGCGCGGGTAAAGCTGTGGGCCAGTTCGGCCAGATCGCCGCCACCCGCATTGGCCGCCGCGATGAACGCGTAAGAGGACGGCGCCATGTTCGTCGGGAAATGCGCAGGCTGCAGGTTGAACGGCATGCCCAGATCGGCGGCCATGCGGACCAGCTCCTGCGCGCGGTAGGTCTGCCGGTTGGGGTGGCGATCCTTGGGGGGCGTCCCCCCGGTGCGGGCAAAGAGCGCCATGATGTCGAGCGGCTTGTAGGTGATTGTCGCGCCGTGTTTGGCCGCGACCTCCTCCATCCGGGTGCCCGCAAGGTAGGTGTATGGGGAAATTGTCGCAAAGTAGTAGTCGATATGGGCCATTCCGGGCGTCCCTGTAGTCTGCTGTGGTTGGCCGGAACCGTAGCCCCATGCTAGGGGGTGTCAACGCCGCGCGGGGGTGACTCGCCCCCCGGTCTAGACGGGACATCCGGACCTGACGGCTGGGACAGACGGGACACCTCACCATGGCAAATTCGGTCGAACCGAAGCTGATTTCAGGCAACGCGAACATGCCGCTCGCACAGGCGGTGGCGCGCCGCATGTCGATGCATCGCGGGATGAGCGTCGGGCTCTGCGAGGCGCGCGTCGAACGCTTCAACGACGGTGAGATCTTTGTCGAGGTCTACGAGAACGTGCGTGGCGAGGACATGTTCATCATCCAACCCACCGCGAACCCCGCCAATGACAACCTGATGGAACTGCTCATCATCGCGGACGCACTGCGCCGGTCGTCAGCAGCGCGCATCACCGCCGTGATCCCCTATTTCGGCTATGCCCGTCAGGACCGCCGCACCAAGGCGCGCACACCGATCAGCGCCAAGCTGGTGGCGAACATGCTGGTCGAGGCGGGGGTCGAGCGTATCCTGACCATGGACCTGCACGCGGCGCAGATTCAGGGCTTCTTCGATATTCCGGTCGACAACCTCTATGCCTCGCCGGTCTTTGCGCTGGATATCAAGAACAACTTTGGCGACCTGTCGGACGTGATGGTGGTGTCGCCTGATGTGGGCGGCGTGGCGCGAGCGCGGGAACTGGCCACGCGGATCAACGCGCCCCTGTCGATCGTGGACAAGCGCCGCGAGAAACCCGGCGAGATCGCCGAGATGACCGTGATCGGGGATGTGAGCGGCAAGAAATGTATCATCGTCGATGACATCTGCGACACCGCCGGGACGCTGTGCAAGGCGGCGGAGGTCCTGCAGAACCACGGCGCGACCGAGGTGCACGCCTATATCTCGCACGGAGTGCTGTCAGGTCCGGCGGTGGAGCGGATCGGCAAATCCGTGATGAAATCGCTGGTCATCACGGACTCGATCCACGCCACAGACGCGGTGAAGGGCTGCGCCAATATCCGCATTGTGCCGACCGCACCGATCTTTGCGCAGGCTATCCTGAATATCTGGAACGGGACCTCAGTGTCGTCGCTCTTTGGCATGGACACTCTGGGGCCGATCTACGAGGGGCTCTATAACTGGGAGTGACCGGCGCAGCGCGCCGCCTGTCTCGCCGTCAGTAGAGATCCCATTCATCGCTGTCGCGCAATTCGCCCATAGCCGTCCAGCCGACGCGGACACGCGCCACGCGGGTGTCACCCCATGTGCGAAAGACGATCTCGAACCCGTCTTTGGTGATGTTTTCGGCCTTGAGGTCGACGCGGGCGTTCTTGGCTTCATCGAAGTCCCACATCGTCAGCGCGACCTGAACGCTCGGGGCCGACCGGAACGCCTCGCCATAGGACACCAGCCGCCGCGACATGCGGGGGCCAGTCCCGGTCCACATGGGGCCGCCGTTTTCGAAATCCTGGAAGAGAATCTCCTCTCCCTGATCGATCCCGATATAGTGGTTTCGCAACCGTTTCATCGTCACACACTTTCCATCCACGTCGTGGGTTAAACTGTGAAAGCGGCGATTATTGGGGCCGAAAATGAAAAGGGAGACCAAAATGGCCCCCCAATGTCACAAAATCGTCACGACGCCTGATTGGCGCGCGCATCACTTGGGTGCGGTCAGACCGATCATCCCGCCCGCGTCGACCATGTCGTTCAGCAGCTTGGCGGCTGCGTCCACGACGTCGTCGGGGGCGTTATCACGGGCCTCGGTCGCATCGCCGACCAGACCGTCAAAGATTTCCTGCGTGACCTCGCCGGTGGGCATCGCCCGCTCGGCCAGAACGCTGATCCCTGCGGGGCTGATTTCCGCGAAACCGCCGGTCACGAAGTAGTCGACCGTGCCTTCGGCGCCGGATGCTTTCAGGATCCCGGGGCGCAGGGTGGTGATCGTCGGCGCGTGATCGGCCATCGCCGTCATGTCGCCTTCGGCACCGGGAATTTGCACCTCGGTCACGTCGAGCGAGGCAAGACGCCGCTCGGGGCTCACGAGATCGAATTGAAATGCCATCTTGCTCTCTTCCCGTCCCGGACCGGATCCGGGACCTCGTCGGTTGAGGGTGGAGGACGCCCCGGATCAGATCCGGGGCAGTTCCGTCACTTAGGCTGCTTCTGCGGCCATCTTTTCGGCTTTGGCTTTCACCTCGTCGATGCCGCCCACCATGTAGAAGGCACCTTCGGGCAGGTGATCGTAATCGCCTGCAACCACGGCCTTGAACGACGAAATGGTGTCTTCGAGCGGAACCTGCACACCGGGCGAACCGGTAAAGACTTCGGCCACGTCAAACGGCTGCGACAGGAAGCGCTGGATCTTGCGCGCACGTGCCACGGTCAGTTTGTCTTCTTCCGACAGTTCGTCCATCCCGAGGATCGCGATGATGTCCTGCAGCGACTTGTAGCGCTGGAGGATACCCTGCACGTCACGGGCCACTGCGTAGTGCTCTTCACCCACAACGCCGGGGTCAAGAATACGCGAGGTCGAATCGAGCGGGTCCACAGCCGGGTAGATGCCCAGTTCGGAGATCGCGCGCGACAGAACGGTCGTTGCGTCGAGGTGGGCGAACGAGGTTGCCGGCGCGGGGTCGGTCAGGTCGTCCGCAGGAACGTAAATCGCCTGAACCGAGGTGATCGAGCCGTTCTTGGTCGACGTGATGCGTTCCTGCATGGCGCCCATGTCGGTGGCCAGCGTCGGCTGATAGCCCACAGCAGACGGGATACGACCCAGAAGTGCGGACACCTCGGAACCGGCCTGCGTGAAGCGGAAGATGTTGTCGACGAAGAACAGAACGTCCGTACCCGACTGGTCGCGGAACTGTTCGGCCATCGTCAGACCCGACAGGGCCACACGCATACGCGCACCGGGCGGTTCGTTCATCTGACCGTAGACGAGCGCCACTTTGGACTTCGTCAGGTCTTCGGCGTTGATAACGCCGGATTCGATGAATTCGTAGTACAGGTCGTTCCCTTCGCGGGTCCGCTCACCCACACCCGCGAACACCGAGTAGCCCGAGTGCACTTTTGCGATGTTGTTGATGAGTTCCTGGATGAGAACGGTTTTGCCCACGCCCGCACCGCCGAAGAGGCCGATCTTACCGCCCTTCGAATAGGGGGCCAGCAGGTCGATAACCTTGATGCCGGTCACGAGGATTTCCGACGACACCGACTGTTCGGCAAAGTCGGGTGCATCCGCGTGGATCGAACGGGTTTCCGCGGCTTTCACCGGGCCCTTTTCGTCCACGGGCTCGCCCACGACGTTCATGATCCGGCCCAGCGTCGCGTCGCCCACGGGCACGCTGATCGGGCCTGCGGTGTCGGTCACGTCCTGGCCGCGCACCAGACCTTCGGTCGCGTCCATCGCGATCGCGCGGACCGTGCTTTCGCCAAGGTGCTGTGCCACTTCCAGCACAAGCTCTTTGCCGTTGTTGTCGGTGGTCAGCGCGTTCAGGATCTCCGGCAGGTGATCGTCGAACTGCACGTCGACCACGGCGCCAATCACCTGGGTGATTTTGCCTTTTGCATTCGCCATTGTTGGTCTCCGGTCCTTAGAGCGCTTCCGCGCCCGAGATAATTTCAATCAGCTCGTTGGTGATGACGGCCTGACGCGAGCGGTTGAACTCGATGGTCAGCTTGTCGATCATCTCGCCTGCGTTGCGGGTTGCGTTGTCCATTGCGGACATCCGCGCACCCTGCTCCGAGGCAGCGTTTTCGAGCAGTGCAGCAAAGATTTGTGTCGCGACACCGCGCGGCAGCAGGTCGGCGAGGATCGCCTCTTCGCTGGGTTCGTAATCATACAGCGTCGCGTCGCCATCATCCTCTGAGGCCTCGAACGAGGCCGGGATGATCTGCTGCGCCGTCGGCACCTGGCTGATCACGCTTTCAAAGCGGTTGTAGAAGATCGTCGCCACGTCGAACTCGCCCGCGTCAAAGCGGCCCAGCACGTCCTTGGCGATATCCGCCGCATTCGCGTAACCGATCTTTTTCACTTCGCTCAGGTCCACGTGACCGATGAAGTGATCGCCCAGATCACGCTTCAGCTGTTCACGGCCCTTCTTGCCAACGGTCAGGATTTTGACCGTCTTGCCCTCGCCCACCAGCTTTTCGGCGCGGTAGCGCGCGATTTTCGCGATGGAGGAGTTAAAGCCGCCGCACAGCCCGCGTTCGGCGGTCATCACCACCAGCAAATGCACATCGTCCTTGCCCGTGCCGCGCAACAGCAGCGGCGCCGAGTCCGAGCCACCGACCGACGCGGCCAGCCCACCCAGAACGGCGTTGAACCGTTCCGTGTAGGGGCGCGACGCCTCGGCTGCGTCCTGTGCCCGCCGCAATTTCGCGGCGGCCACCATCTGCATGGCCTTTGTGATCTTCCTGGTCGATTTGACCGAGGTGATCCTGTTTTTGAGGTCCTTCAGGTTGGGCATCTGAACCTCTTACGCGAAGGTCGCCGAGTAATCGTCCAGCACGGCCTTGATCTTGTCGGCAGCCTCGCCTTTGACCTTCGGGTCTTCCTTCGTGATGTAGTCCAGCAGGTCCGAACCCTTGCCGCGCAGGTGCGCCAGCAGGCCAGCCTCGTAACGACCCACATCATTGGTCGGGATGTTGTCGAGGTAGCCGTTCGTGCCCGCGTAGATGATGCAGACGATTTCCGCGTTGGTCAGCGGCGAATATTGCGGCTGCTTCATCAGCTCGGTCAGACGTGCACCCCGGTTCAGAAGCTTTTGCGTCGCGGCATCGAGGTCCGAGCCGAACTGCGCAAAGGCGGCCATTTCGCGGTACTGTGCCAGTTCCAGCTTCACCGGACCCGCGACCGATTTCATCGCGTTCGTCTGGGCCGAGGAGCCCACACGCGACACCGACAGACCGGTGTTCACGGCGGGGCGGATGCCTTGGTAGAACAGTTCCGTTTCCAGGAAGATCTGACCGTCAGTGATCGAAATCACGTTGGTCGGAATAAACGCGGACACGTCGCCACCCTGGGTTTCGATGATCGGCAGCGCCGTCAGCGAGCCCGCACCGTTGTCTTCGTTCAGCTTGGCCGAACGCTCCAGCAGGCGCGAGTGAAGGTAGAAAACGTCACCCGGATAGGCTTCGCGGCCCGGCGGGCGGCGCAGCAGCAGCGACATCTGACGATAGGCCACAGCCTGTTTCGACAGGTCATCATAGATGATCAGCGCGTGCTTGCCGTTGTCGCGGAAGTATTCGGCCATCGCGGTTGCGGCGTAGGGCGCTAGGAACTGCATGGGCGCAGGCTCGGACGCGGTTGCGGCCACGACGATCGAGTATTCGATGGCGCCGGTCTCTTCCAGCTTGTTCACCAGCTGGGCCACGGTCGACCGCTTCTGACCCACGGCAACGTAGATGCAGTAGAGCTTCTCGCTGTCGTCCTTCGCGGCGTCGTTATACGACTTCTGGTTCAGCATCGTGTCCAGAGCCACAGCCGTTTTACCGGTCTGGCGGTCACCAATGATCAGTTCGCGCTGGCCACGGCCAATCGGGATCATGGCGTCAACGGCTTTCAGACCGGTCGCCATCGGCTCGTGCACCGATTTACGCGGGATGATGCCCGGCGCCTTGACGTCTGCCACGCGGCGCTCGGATGCCTTGATCGGACCTTTGCCGTCCAGAGGGTTGCCCAGCGCGTCCACAACACGACCCAGCAGAGCGTCGCCCGCAGGCACGTCCACGATCGAGTTGGTGCGCTTAACGGTGTCGCCTTCTTTAATGTCGCGGTCCGACCCGAAGATAACGCAACCGACGTTGTCCATCTCAAGGTTCAGCGCCATCCCCTGGATACCGCCGGGGAATTCGACCATCTCACCGGCCTGGATGTTGTCCAGACCGTAGACGCGGGCGATACCGTCGCCAACGCTCAGCACACGGCCCACTTCGGCCACTTCGGCTTCCTGACCGAAGTTCTTGATCTGGTCCTTCAGGATCGCAGAGATTTCTGCAGCTTGGATCGCCATATTATCCGACCTCTTTCATGGTGTTCTGGAGCGCGGCGAGTTTCGAACGGATCGACGTGTCGATCATTTTCGAGCCCACCTTCACAATCATGCCGCCGATGAGCGTGTCATCGACAGTCGCTTTCACATTCACGTCCTTGCCGACCTGCGCCTTGAGCGTCTTGGCCAGCTTGTCGCTTTGCGTCTTGGTTAGGGCCTTGGCGGTCACGACCTCTGCCGTCACCTCGCCCTTGTGGTCTGCGATCATCCCGCGCACCGCAGCGACAAACTGCGGGACGGCGAACAACCGGCGGTTCTGGGCCATCAGCGCCAGAGTGTTGGTCAGCTTCTCGCCAAATCCGGCCTTCTCTGCGACGGCGCGGGCGGCTGCCTGCATTTCGTCGCGCGTGTAGACCGGGGAGTTGAAGAAGTCGCGCAGATCATCAGACGCGGCCAGCGCGTCGTCCAATGCGGCGATATCCTTTTCAAGACGGGGAAGCGTTTTTTCTTCCAGGGCCAAGTCAAACAAGGCCGTGGCATAACGGTTCGCAATACCGTTCGAGATCGAAGCTGGTTCGGACACGTCCACCCTTTCGATATTGATGCCCACTATCGTCTGCGGGCTTCGGGCGCGGCAGTCACCCGTGAGGATGGGCTGCTACCGCAAATTCGGGTGCGATGTAGCAGAGGGTTCCGGGTGCCGCAATGCCCCGTGCTTATGTCTCAAAACAGCCGAAACCCTAAAAAACAAGGGCTTCCACGAGGTGCGACCGTTTGCGCGGTAATTTTTTTGCGCGGTCGCGGCGAAACCGGTCATTTCGCGCCCTGATTCACCTCTTTGCTGGGTTTCCGTGCGGGTCAGCCGCCATTGCATACAATGGCACACCGAAACTCATGTCCCGTCGCGCTGCTTTAGCTGACCTTGGGGAAGCCCGGCGTGCGCCCGCGCACCGGCTCGGGCGAGGGCGCCGTCATCCCCTCAAGCACTTTGAGCGGGGCCGAAATCACCTGCCCCAGTCCCGGGCGCGTCGGGCGCGGCACCTGTTTGCGCACCTCGACGATCAGGACCCCGCCGCCGCGCCATGCGGGGATCGCCTTGCCCAGACGTTCCAGCACAGGCCCCAGTTTGAGCCAGAACCGCGTCCCGCGCGGGGGCTGATACAGCGCCGTGACATGCCGTTCGGGTTCAAGCCCATGATATTTGAGCCGGGATTCGATCTGACTGGGCGTATAAGGCCGCGAAAACGAAAACGGCGTCCCATCGCGCCGCGCCCACGCGCTCACCCGGTTGGGCACGATAAACAGCGCCCGCCCCTCAGGCGCGAGCACGCGGTAGGCCTCTTCTAGCACCGCCGCCGGATGGTCCGAGGTGTCGAGCCCGTGTAGAACGATCAGCTTGTTGACGCTCTCGGTCTCGATGGGCCACAGCGTTTCTTCGCACAACACGCTGACATTGGGTTTGCCCGCGGGCCAATGCATCACGCCCTGCGGCCCGGGCATCAGCCCAATTACGCGCCGCGCATCCGCCAGATACGGACGCAGCAGCGGCACGGCAAAGCCGTAGCCCACCACCGTCTGCCCCCGCGCCTCGGGCCACAGGGTCACCACCTGTTCGCGCACAGCCCGCTGCGCCGCCCGGCCCAGCGCAGAGCGGTAATAGAAGTTGCGCAAAATGCGCACGTCCAGATGCATGCAAGCGCCCCCCGGAATGCCTGAACCACGCGCGTGGCCAGACCCAATCGCAACCAGCCTAGCAGCCCTTTCCCGCAACACCAGTCCCGCAGCGGATCAAGCCAGGGCATCTTATGCGCCGGCCGGGCAGGCTTGAAACGCCGGCGCGCAGACCCCACTTCGGCCGCCTAGCTTGCGCTGCTTTGCCGCGCACTCACACAGCCGTGCAATAGAATTAGGCGGTTTTTTCCCGAATCCCCTTGAAGCCGGCCAAAGAAAACCGAAACTTAATGATAACAGGCCACGGTCATCGCGGGCCGCACGTCCCCCGCAGATTGACCCCGAGCAGAGGAGCGCCGACCCATGCCGTCATTCTCAACGACCCTCGAACAAGCTATTCATTCCGCCCTTGCGCTGGCCAATACCCGCCGACACGAGTTTGCGACCCTGGAACATCTGCTGATGGCCCTGCTGGATGAACCGGACGCCGCCCGCGTGATGCAGGCGTGTTCGGTCAATCTCGATCAACTGCGCAACACGCTCGAAGAGTTCATTGATGACGACCTGTCTTCCCTCGTGACCGAGGTTGACGGGTCCGAGGCCGTGCCGACGGCCGCCTTCCAGCGCGTCATCCAACGCGCCGCGATCCACGTGCAATCCTCCGGCCGGACCGAGGTCACGGGCGCCAACGTCCTGGTCGCGATCTTTGCCGAACGCGAAAGCAATGCCGCCTACTTCCTGCAAGAACAGGACATGACGCGCTATGACGCGGTGAACTTCATCGCGCACGGCGTGGCAAAAGACCCGTCCTACGGTGAAAGCCGCCCGGTCTCTGGCGCCTCGGACGAAGGCGACGGCTTCACCGCCGAAGCAGAGGCCGAAGAGAAGAAGGACGAAAGCGCGCTCGCCAAATATTGCGTCGATCTGAATGCCAAGGCCCGCGAAGGCGACGTCGATCCCCTGATCGGGCGCGCGCACGAGGTTGAACGCTGCGTGCAGGTCCTGTGCCGCCGCCGCAAGAACAATCCGCTTCTTGTGGGAGATCCCGGTGTGGGCAAAACCGCCATTGCCGAAGGCCTCGCCCGCAAGATCGTGCAGGGTGAAACGCCCGAGGTTCTGTCCGGCACCACCATCTATTCGCTCGACATGGGCGCTCTTCTGGCCGGGACCCGCTACCGCGGCGACTTTGAGGAACGCCTGAAAGCGGTGATGACTGAGCTAGAGGATCACGAGGACGCGGTCCTCTTTATCGACGAGATTCACACCGTAATCGGTGCAGGCGCGACCTCGGGTGGTGCCATGGACGCCTCGAACCTTCTGAAGCCTGCGCTTCAGGGCGGCAAGCTGCGCTGCATGGGGTCCACCACCTACAAGGAATTCCGCCAGCACTTCGAGAAAGACCGCGCGCTCAGCCGCCGGTTCCAGAAGATCGACGTGACGGAGCCGTCTGTCGAAGACGCGGTCAAAATCCTCAAGGGCCTCAAACCCTATTTCGAGGAGCATCACGGGGTGAAATACACCTCCGACGCGATCAAGACCGCGGTGGAGCTGTCGGCCCGCTACATCAATGACCGCAAGCTGCCCGACAAAGCCATCGACGTCATCGACGAGGCTGGCGCGGCCCAACACCTGATCCCCGACAGCAAGCGCCGCAAGACGCTCGGCCAAAAGGAGATCGAGGCGGTCGTCGCCAAGATCGCGCGCATCCCGCCCAAGAACGTCTCCAAGGACGATGCAGAGGTGCTCAAGGATCTTGAGGTCTCTCTCAAACGCGTTGTTTTCGGTCAGAACGCCGCGATCGAGGCGCTGTCCTCGGCCATCAAACTGGCCCGCGCGGGTCTGCGCGAGCCGGAAAAACCCATCGGCAACTACCTGTTCGCAGGTCCGACCGGTGTGGGCAAAACCGAGGTCGCGAAACAGTTGGCCGACACGCTGGGTGTGGAACTCCTGCGCTTTGACATGTCCGAGTACATGGAGAAGCACGCGGTGTCGCGCCTGATCGGCGCGCCTCCGGGCTATGTGGGCTTTGACCAAGGCGGCATGTTGACGGACGGTGTGGACCAACACCCGCACTGCGTGCTCCTGCTCGACGAGATCGAAAAGGCGCACCCGGATGTCTACAACATCCTGTTGCAGGTGATGGACCACGGCACGCTGACCGATCACAACGGGCGCACCGTCGATTTCCGCAACGTGATCCTGATCATGACCTCGAACGCAGGCGCCGCAGAACAGGCCAAGGCCGCCATCGGCTTTGGTCGCGACCGTCGCGAGGGCGAGGATACGGCGGCCATCGAGCGCACCTTTACGCCGGAATTCCGCAACCGTCTGGACGCGGTCATCTCCTTCGGCGCGCTGCCCAAGGACGTGATCCTGCAGGTGGTCGAGAAATTCGTGCTGCAACTCGAGGCGCAACTGATGGATCGCAATGTGTCGATCGAACTCACGCCCAAGGCTGCCGAATGGCTGGCCGACAAAGGCTATGACGACCGCATGGGCGCGCGTCCCCTTGGCCGCGTCATCCAGGAGCACATCAAGAAGCCGCTCGCAGAGGAGCTTCTCTTCGGCAAGCTGGCCAAAGGCGGTCTGGTCAAGGTCGGCATCAAGAACGGCGAATTGGATCTGCGGATCGAAAGCCCGGAAAAGCCGCGCCTGGCTGACAAGGGCGACAAGCCACCGCTGCTGACGGCGGAGTAATCATCTCCGCCCCCCTGACATTCAGAACGGCGCCCCGAGGACATCCCTTGGGGCGCCGTTTGCATGTCTGCCGCCCCCGCCGGACCAAAACGCCCGGCATACACCATCT
This sequence comes from Pseudomonadota bacterium, assembly GCA_038527375.1. Classification (GTDB taxonomy): domain Bacteria; phylum Pseudomonadota; class Alphaproteobacteria; order Rhodobacterales; family Rhodobacteraceae; genus Shimia_B. Next base: position 16,796 of record JBCBFU010000021.1, read on the forward strand.
CCTCGCCGCGACCCTCGTGCTTGCCGCAACACCCGCGCTCGCCCGCGATCCGGTCTTTCGCCTACCGCTCGACTGCACTCTGGGCGAGGATTGCTACATAAACGACTATGTCGACCTCGACGCCGGTCCCGGGCGGCGCGATTACACCTGCGGCGGGGTCACGCGCGACAATCACCGCGGGACCGACTTCGCCGTCTTTACCGAGGCCGACCTGAACCGTGGCTACGACGTGGTCGCGGCAGCGCCTGGCACGGTGGTGGGCATCCGCGACAGCCTGCCCGACATCCCCCAAGGCCGCGAAGACAGCCCCGATGTCACCGACCGCGAATGCGGCAACGGGGTGGGTATCCGCCACGGGTCGGGCTGGTTCACGCAGTATTGCCACCTCGCCCAAGGCTCCATCGCCGTCTCGGTGGGGGACCGCGTGGCGGCGGGCACCGTCTTGGGCCAAATCGGCTTCTCCGGCGTGACATCCTACCCGCACCTGCATTTCGATGTGCGCAAGGACGGCGTGCCCGTCGATCCGTTCAGCGGCGCCAGCCCCAATACAGACACGACCTGCACCCCGCCTGACGCGACCGAAGAGGCCACGCTCTGGCGCGACCTGCCCGCCTATCAGGACGGGGGCCTCGTGCGCATCGGCTTCGCGGGCCGGGAGGTCGCCTATGAGGAGGTTCAAGCAGGTTTTGCCAGCCCCGCCACCTTGCCCGTCACAACGCCGGTCTTGATCGCATGGCTGCACGGATATGCGGGGCAGGAAGGCGACGCGCTCTCACTCACGGTCACAGGGCCAGACGGCTCCGACTGGACCACCCGCGATGTCACGCTGGGCGAACGCGGGCTCAAATTCTTCTACCGGTACACCGGGCGGCGCCTGACCACCGACGCGTGGGACCCCGGCCTCTACACACTCACTGTCCGCCACAGCCGGGACGGCGCGCTCATCGAAGAAGACATTGCCACGATCACCCTGACAGATCGCTAGCGCCGCGCCGCCCCTTTCGATGGTCCAAAAATACTCAAACACAGCGGTCGCAGGACCGGGGCAAGGTCCGCGGCAGCGCACCTAGCGTTCGGTGAACTTCAGCTCGATCCGCCGGTTCTGTGCGCGCGCCTCATCGGTGTCGGCGGTGTTGAGCGGTTGGTTCTCTCCGAAACCGTTCGCACTCAGCCGATCCGGCTCGAAGCCCAGGAAATTGATCATGTAGAGCACGACCGACAGCGCCCGCGCCTGGCTCAATTCCCAGTTATTCGCAAACTCGCCCTGCCCCGACAGCGCGACGTTGTCGGTGTGGCCATCGACCTGCAGGACCCAATCGATCTCGGGCGGGATTTCCGCCGCCGCGGCCCTCAGCGTCGCCGCGATCCGCGCGATTTGCGCGCGCCCCGCCGGGCTCAGGTCTGCGCCGCCGGGTGGGAACAAAACTTCCGAGGAGAACACGAACCGGTCGCCCACAAGCTGCACACCCTCCTGCCCCTCGAGCGCGTCACGTACACCCGCAAGGAAGGTCGACTGCGCACGCTCCAGATCCTGTTGGCGGGCCTCCAGCTCGCGCCGCAGCGCCTCTTCGGCCTCCGCACGCGCGCGCGCCTCGTCCGCGGCACGGCGCTGTTCCTGGGCCACCTGTGCCAGCGCGGCGTTCAGATCCTGCCCCAGATTGACCAATTGCGCATCGTCATCGGCGGCCTTTTCCTCGAAATCATCCAGTAGCCCGCGCAGGGTGCGCACATCCGCCTGAAGCGCCGCGACCTGTTGGGACAAGAGGGCCACCTCGCGACGCGACTCCTCGCTCAATGCCTCTTCCTCGCTCAGCGCCGCGCGCGCCTGTGCCAGAAGGGCGGCGCGCTCTTCGGCCTCGCTCAATTGGCGGGCCTGCGCGTTTTCCGCAGCCGCCTGCGCGGCCAGTGCCGCGGCAAGCTGATCGCGCAACTCCTGCGCGGTCTGATCCACGCCGCTCAACGCCTCGAGGGATGCCGCAAGCCCATCGGCCCGGTCCGTCGCCTCCGCCTGCGCGGCCAAGGCGGCGGCGAGCCGGTCATTAAGATCGCGAACATCCACCTGCGCGGCGGCCAGCAAAGTCAGCGTCTCTTCGGCCTCGGCGCGCGCGGCCTCAAGCTGCAGCGCGAGCGCGCCCAGTTCCGTCTCGGACGCCAGCAGGCGCGCGCGCAGCGCCTCGGCGGCGGCGGTTTCCGTCAGACGCCGCTGTTCTTCCGCGCTCAACTCACCCTCGGCCCCGGCCAACCGGTCGCGCAGCGCCTGCGCGGCGGCAGCCTCGGCCACGCGGGCGGCCTCTGCGGCATCCAGATCGGCCTGGGTCTGTTCCAGACGCTGCTGCAACGCCGCCAGCGTCGCGGCTTCGGCCAGTCGTTGGGCATCTGCCTCGCTCAGATCGGTCTGCACGTCGGCCAATTGGGCGCGCAAGGCGATGATCGTGGCGGCTTGTGCGAGACGTTCGCGTTCCTCGCTGCCCAGCGTGACCTGCGTGTCCTCCAACTGCCTTCGCAGGGCCTCGGCAGCGGCGGCCTCGGCCAGACGCGCCTGCTCCTCCCGGCTCAGGGTCGATTGCGTATCTTCCAGCTGTGCGCGCAACTCGGCGACAAGGGCATCCTGCGACAGGCGCGCGCGCTCTTCCTCGGACAGATCGGCAAGCGCACTTTCCAACTGCGCCTGCAGGGCCGCCTGCGCGGCAGAGGCATCCGCGACCGCCTGTTCCTCGCGCGCCAGCGCCGATTGCAGAATGGACAGCCGCGCCACCAGTTCGGCATTTTCTTCCGCACCTGCCTCCCGTGCGGCCTCGCTGGCCTCCAAGGTCGCGCTCAAGGCGGCGAGCGATGCGCTCAGCGACGTGCGCGCATCCCGCTCAGACGCGAGATCGGCCAAGGCCCGCTCTAACGCGTCCCCGGTTTCGTCAGCCGAGGTCTGCAAGGCCGCCAGTGCGGTCTGTGCGGCGCTACGCGTATCGCGCTCCGCCTCGAGCAGGGCCAAGGTTTCGGCCAGGGTCGCCGCGGCCGCCGCCTCCCGCGTGCGCAGGTCGGCGATCAGCGCCTCCATTGCCTCGCGTTGCGCGGCGGCAAGGCGCGCGGCCTCCACGCCCTCGTCGATCTCGTCCCGCGCCTGGGCCAGCGCAATGGTCAGTGCGTCCCGCTCGCTGATCAGTTCTGCCTGCGCGGCCTCCAACTCCTCCCGCGTGGCAAGCAGACCGGCCAGTGCCGCCTCGTTGTCGCGCTGCGTGGCCAAAAGACCCGCCACTTGTTCCTCGAACGAGGCGATCTGGCCTTGGGCCGTGGCAAGTGCTGCGTCCTGACGCTCCCGTTCCGCCGTCAGCGAGGAAATAAGCGCGGCCTGCGCGCGCCGTTCTGCATCCGCATCATCGAGCGAGGCACCCAGCCGCGCATTGTCATTGGACAGCCGCTGATTGTCCTCGCGCGCAAGGCCCAGCGCTTGCGCCAGTTGCGCGACCTGCCCCTGCAACCCCAACACCTCGTCCGAGGCGCGGGTGATTTCGTCCCGCAGCACGAACTGGATGACGGTGAACACCGTCAGAACGAACATGAGGACCAGCAGAAGCCCCGTCATCGCATCCACGAAGCCGGGCCAGATATTGGCTTGAAACCGTTGTCCGGTGCGCCGCGACAGGGCCATGGTCTAGCCCTCCGGCTCCTGCTTTTGCGCCTGATTGCGCCGACGATTTCCGCCGCCACCGCCGCCGCCCGCATTGCCCTGTTTCAGGGCGCGTCCCAGCGTTTGCAGATCCCCACGAAGGTCCGACACGGCCTCCTGCCGGCCTGCCGTGATCTCTTCGAGGATGCGCAGCAGTTGCACGTCGATGGACCGCAGGCGCATCCGGCTTTCGGCGTCGATCCCGTCGCCACCCGCGCCGCTGGTCGACAGCGCCGCGATCATCCGCTCCTGACTGTCGGCCACCCGCGCCAATGCGTCCGCGTTCGACCCGGTATCCAGCCTGTCAGCCACCCGTTCCATCGCCACGGTCAGTTGCGCGAGTTTTTCATCCGTCATCGACCGGCTGACATCGGACTGCGTGAACATCAGCTGCATCGCTTCCATCTGCTCGGCCATGTGATCAAGGATGCCCGACACCGCCATCTGGTCGCCTGACCCGCCGTCTTCGCCGGATGAGAAGCTGACACGCGTGATGGTCGACAGCCATTCTTCCAACTCGCGGTAGAACCGGTTTTGCCCGTGGCCCGCGAACAGCTCCAGCAGCCCCACGACCAGCGACCCCGCCAACCCAAGGAGGGAGGACGCAAAGGCCACGCCCATGCCGCCCAACTGCCCTTCGAGCCCCGATTGCAGTCGCGCAAAGACATCGAGACCGGTCTCCCCGTCCTCGGGTGTCAGCGCGCTGATGGTTTCCACCAGCGACGGCACGGTCGTGGCGAGGCCATAGAACGTGCCCAGAAGGCCCAGAAAGATCAAAAGGCTCACGATATAACGCGTGATCTCACGCAGCTCGTCGATGCGGGTCGCCACGGAATCGAGGATGGATCGGGACGAGGCCGCGCCCAGCTGCATCCGCGCGCCACGGGACCGCAGCAAGGCGGCCAAGGGGGCCAGCAAGGTCGGCGCACGGGTGATGTCGTGGCCCACGCGCTGTGCTGCGAACCCTTCGATCCACTGCACCGACCGGATCAGCGAGAAGACCTGAATGAAGCAGGTGCCCACGCCGATGACAAAGACAAAGGCGATGAATCCGTTCAGCCACAGGTTCGCGGCAAAGACGGGCCAGATCGTCGTGAAGGCCGCGCCGACGCCAAGCCCCACAAGGATTAGCACGGCCAGCATCAAGACAATCTGCTGGGTCGGTTGGGAAAACTGTGGCTCGGCCTCGCGATCCGGTGTGTCCACTGGACGTGTCCTGACGCTGTTTACGCTTTGCGCGAGACCCTAGCCCATCGCTGGCGGGGGGCCAAACGGATTATGCGGGCCCGCTCAGGCCGCCCCTGCAATCGCGCGCACCCGAGCGGCGAGCGCCTCCATCTCCGGGTCGGCGATCCCGATTTCGGCCAGATGGGCCGCCGTGTTGTAGAGGTATTCGGAATTGGGACCCCGCCCGCCAACCGCGTGGGCAATCACGTCCGCCTGCCGATCAAGGCTCATCGCGCCGGTATACTGCACGTGGTCGCGGTTGATGATGTAGGCCAGCGCCGGAACACTGCGCCCATCGGTCAGCGCCAGCGTCACGATCTGTTCCAGATAGGCCGAGGAGATCAACTCCCGCTCGCGCAGCATGGCCAGCACGTCGGCCTGCCCGTCCCGGGGCAAGCGGAACGCCACGCCGTCGCACACCGCGCCCTCATCGGCATCCAGCGCAAGGACCAACCCCGGTTCTTCCTCGGACCCGCGATGGTGGATCGACCACATGCAGAAACTGCGCGCAAACCCGGCCAGCCGCGCCTGCACGGCCTCGGCCGGCTCAAAGCCCGGGTTCCACAGGAGCGATCCGTAGCCAAAGACCCAGATATCCCCGTTCTGATCCGTATTTGCATCCGTGTTTTCTTCCATGGGCCGCCGCTATAGACAGGCCCGGTCAAAAGGGAAAGGTCGCGCGCCCATGCGTCTGTTGTTGTGGATCGTCGCCGCCGTCACGGTGGTCTGGTGCGGCTACTGGTTGGTTGTGAGCCAAAGTGTCAAAGGCGCGGGCACCGCGTGGTTCACCGACCGTCAGGCCGAAGGCTGGATCGCGGAATATGACGACCTGTCCGTGCGTGGTTTCCCCTACCGGTTCGACACGGTGGTCGAAAACATGATGCTGGCCGATCCCGACACGGGTGTGGCGTGGTCGGTGCCGGACTTCACGGTCACAGCCATGGCCTATCGCCCCAATCACATCATCGCGCTTTTCCCCGAACGTCAGGTATTCGCCTCGCCTTTCGAGACGGTGATCCTGACCAAGGAGGATATGCGCGCCTCGGTCCGGTTTGTGCCGGGGCCCTCGCTTGCACTGGATCAGGCGACGGCGCAACTGGCCGGGATCGCGCTGACCTCGGATCAGGGATGGGAGGTGACGCTGGACACAGGGCTCGCCGCGATCCGGCGCACGCCCGTGGCCGTCGACAGCTATGACATCTACTTCGATGCAAAGGGCCTGCGCCCCAATGATGCGCTGCGGCTGGCCGTCGACGCCCAAAACCGCCTGCCCGACACGTTCGAGGCGATGACGCTGGATGCGACAGTGGTCTTTGACGCGCCGTGGGATCGCTTTGCCATTGAACGCGCGCGCCCACAGCCAACGGCGATCACCCTGTCGTCCTTTGATGCGAAATGGGGCGCGCTGGAACTCCGCGCGGTGGGCGAGGCCACGCTGGACGACCGAGGCATCCCCGAGGGCACGTTCACGATTAAGGCCACCAACTGGCGCGAAATCGTGGCGATTGGCGAGGCGACGGGTGCCATCCCCGCGGGCGCAGTTCAGACCGTGACCCGCATGCTCGAGGTCATGGCCGGCCTCTCTGGCCCCGCGAACACCATCGACGTTCCGGTGAGCTTCAAGAGCGGGTTCATCACGGTAGCGGGCCTGCCCCTTGGGCCAGCGCCGCGCATTCGCCTGCGCTAGCGGCAGTAGCTGCCGGAACGATACCGCGCGGTGTCAAAATGGAAGTGATCGCGGTGGAAGCGGTTGCTATCTGGACCCAACACCGTGCCAAACGGCCCGCAGGCCGCCCGCCACATCTGTTTCAGCGCGCGACCTTCCGCGCCGCTGTTCCAATCGGTCAGCAACGTCATCTCCGACCCGTCGCGCAGCCCGATCCCCGCGATGTCGATGGCGCGCCCGCGCCCATGTTCGCTGATCTTCGCGCCGGGTTGGTTGTTGCGGGTCCGGCAGGCGTAACTGGCCACCACACGCAGGTTGACCGCCCCGCCCCCTTGGCTGCCCACGGCGGGTTTCACGCCGCGATCTACCCAAGTCCGCAGCGCCTGCGCGGTGCGGCAGTCAATCGTTGCAGGCGTCGTCAGGCGCAGCCCTGCCACGGATGTCACGCGCACCGGATTGGTGATGCCGCAACCTGAAATACGGCCCGGGATGGCGCTGATCGCGCGGCCTTGTATGGCGGGATCGCCACAGACCTGCCCCCGCGCCCGCTGCTGCGCCAGCGCTGCCGCTTGCCGGGCGACCCGCGCGGGCCGCGCCTGAGGCCGCAGGGAGACGAGAACGCCATCGCCGGAATTCATCAGGACCAAAGGTTCCGGCGCACCCGCGGGGCCATCGGGGATGGCAATCGTGGGCCGCATCGTGGGTCTGAGTGATGTGGCGGGTGCCAGCCGCGTCGCAATCTGGACAGCCGGGGCTGTTGGCACAGCGCCTTGGGTCCCGGGCCGCGCCTCGGGGCGCAGCGATTGCTCAGGCGCGTTGGCAGATGCGGAACCGGCCCAGATGCCGGCGCAGATCGCCACGCCCCCCAGCCATCGCCACATCAGCGGCCGCGCCCAAAGTTCGGCGCGCCGGTGTCCTGACCTGCGTCGATGATGCCCCGCCGGATGGCGCGGGTCCGGGTGAAATAGTCGTGCAGGTGATCGCCATCGCCCTGCCGGATCGCGCGTTGAAGCGCAAAGAGCTCTTCCGTGAACCGACCCAGGATCTCAAGCGTCGCGTCCTTGTTCGTCAGGAACACGTCACGCCACATGGTCGGGTCGCTGGCCGCGATCCGGGTGAAATCGCGGAACCCCGCGGCCGAATAGTTGATCACTTCCGTATCTGTCACGCGCTGCAAATCGTCGGCCACACCCACCATCGTATAGGCGATAAGGTGTGGCGCATGGCTGGTGACGGCAAGCACAAGGTCGTGATGGTCGGGGTCCATCGTGTCGACATTGGCGCCCATCCGCTCCCACAACTGGCGCAGATCGGCGACCGTTTGCGCATCTGTCCCCTCGACAGGGGTCAGCAGGCACCAGCGGTTGTCGTACAGCTCGGCAAAGCCCGATCGCGGCCCTGAATGCTCGGTCCCGGCCAGCGGGTGACCGGGCACGAAATGCACGCCCTCGGGCAGATGCGGCTCCACCGCCGCGATCACCGCGCGTTTGACCGACCCCACATCAGTGACGGTCGCGCCCGGTTTCAGGTGAGGCGCGATCTCAGCCATCACCGGACCCATCGCACCCACGGGCACACACAGCACCACCAGATCGGCCTCGGCCACACAGTCGGTCAGCGTGTCATGCACGCTGTCACACAGCCCGATCTCGCGGGCGGTCTCGCGTGTCTCGGCGCTGCGCGCATATCCCGCGACATGGCCCGCAAGGTCGCCGCGCTTGATCGCCCAGAACATCGACGACGCGATCAGACCCAGCCCGATCAGCGCCACACGGTCGTAGACCCGGCTCATTCCGCGTGTCCTTGCTGGGTCTCCATGAAGGTCGCGACCACATGGGCCACGCGGCGGCAGCCGGACTCGTCCCCCACGGTGATGCGCAGCCCTTCAGGCAGGCCGTAGCCCGCGACCTTGCGCACAAGGATGCCTTCGGCCCGCAAAGCGGCCTCGCAGGCCTCAGCCTGCGGTTGGTCGGCAAAGCGCGCGAGCACGAAATTGGCAGAACTCGGATCACAGGCCACGCCCGCGTCCTGCAGGGCTGACACCAACCACACGCGCATCCGCGCATTGTCGGCGCGCACGCGTTCGGCAAAGACCCGGTCCCGGATCGCAGCCTCAGCCGCGGCGAGCGCCGGGGTCGACAGGTTGAACGGTCCCCGGATGCGGTTCAGCACGTCGATCACCTCTTGCGGGCCATAGCCCCAGCCGACGCGCAAACCGCCCAGCCCGTAGAGCTTGGAAAACGTGCGCGTCATCACGACATTGGCGTGCTGGTCGACAAGGCTTGCACCGCCGTCAAAGCCGTCGACGTATTCGGCATAGGCCCCGTCGAGGACCAGCATCACATGACCGGGCAACCGATCCGCCAGATCGGCCACAACGTCCGCCTCCAGAAAGGTGCCGGTCGGGTTGGCGGGGTTGGTGATGAAGACGAGCCGCGTGCGGTCCGTCACGGCGGCAAGGATCGCGTCGGTGTCGATCACGCGATCCCGTTCGGCGACTTGTACCGGGGTGGCCCCCGCCGCGCGGGCAAGGATCGGATACATCGCAAAGCCGTGTTCGGTGTGGATCACCTCATCCCCTGGCCCGGCATAGGCCTGACACAAGAAGGTCAGCACCTCGTCCGAGCCCACGCCGCAAATGATGCGCGCAGGGTCCAGACCGTGTACCTCGCCGATCGCCTGTCGCAGTTCCGCGTGGTCGGTCGACGGATAGCGGTGCATCTGACGCGCCTCTCGGGCCAACGCGTCCTTTGCGGCATCGGGCGGGCCGAACGGGTTTTCGTTCGACGACAGTTTCAGGACCTCGCGCACACCCTCCACATGGCTCGCCCCGCCTTGATACAGCGCGATGTCCATGATGCCGGGTTGCGGCTGTGGCGATGTGTTGGCCATGGTCTGTCTCCCCTTGGCTGTCTTCTAACTTCGGCCCCTGCCTGCCGCCAGACGCCAGCATGACGCGCGGCAAACAGGTTCCCCAAATGCAACAAAGCCGCCCCGGGATCGGAGCGGCTTTGCAAAACCTTGAGACCGATCTTTGGGGATCAGTTCTGTGCGTAGTATTCGATGACGAGGTTGGGTTCCATCATCACCGGGTAAGGCACATCGGCCAGGCCCGGGGTCCGCACGAACGTCGCGGTGAGCTTCGAATGGTCCGCCTCGATGTAGTCAGGCACATCACGCTCGGGCAATTGGGTCGCCTCGAGGATCGCCGCCATCTGCTTGGACCGGTCACGGACCTCGATCACGTCGCCTTCTTTCACGCGGTAGGAGGGGATGTTCACGATCTTGCCGTTCACGCGCACATGCTTGTGGTTCACGAACTGACGCGCGGCGAAGACGGTCGGCACGAATTTCGCGCGGTAGACCACGGCGTCCAGACGGCGTTCCAGCAAACCGATGAGGTTTTCGCCGGTGTCACCCTTCACACGCTCCGCTTCGGAATAGATGCGGCGGAACTGCTTTTCGGTCAGGTCGCCGTAGTAGCCTTTCAGCTTCTGCTTGGCGCGCAGCTGGATACCGAAATCCGACAGCTTGCCCTTGCGGCGCTGACCGTGCTGGCCGGGGCCATATTCACGACGGTTGACGGGGGATTTGGGGCGGCCCCAAATGTTTTCGCCCATGCGGCGATCAATCTTGTACTTGGCAGACGTGCGTTTGGTCACGGCTGATCTCCTTCAACTATTTTGTCCACTCAACTTGACCGAAAACCGGTTCCCACTTTTCGGGTCGAGTGGCACTTCGAAGGGCGTTGTCCTCTCCCCAGTTTTGGCTGGGACGACAGGGTTCCCCTTGCGGGGTCCACCAACACCAATGAGCGCGCCGTGTAGGCCGCGCAGCCGACCGAGTCAATGACCTAATGCGGGGCATTGCTACGCCTCAGCGATTGCCGCCACAGCCGCATTCACAGCCGCCCGCGTTAGATCCAGATCAGCCTCGGTCACGGCGAGCGAGGGATAGAGCTTGCCCGGGGATTTGAACACGCCGTGATCGCGCAACACCTGATTGTAAAGGGCATTGCGCGCCGGATCGTCATGCTGCGCGCTGCGATAATCGCGGCACGGTTGATCGGTGAAGTAGATGTCAAAAAGCGTCTCGTCCCCACAGATGCGGTGCGGGATGCCCGCCGCCCTCAGTGCCTCGGACTGCATGGCCTGCAACGTCCCACCGATCTCGCGCAGGCGGTCGTAGGCCCCGTCACGGCGCAAGACCTCCATGGTCTTGAGACCCGCGACCGACGCCACCGGGTTCCCCGACAGCGTGCCCAACTGCATCAGCCAACGGTCTGCACCGACCATGCCCTTGTCGAAATGGGCCATGATCTGGGCGCTCGCCCCCAGCGCGGCCAGCGGGAACCCACCCCCGATGATCTTGCCCAGGGTGCAGATATCGGGCGTCACGCCATACCGCTCCTGCGCGCCCCCATAAGCCAGGCGGAAGCCGGTGACGATTTCATCAAAGATCAACAGCACCCCGTGGCGATCACACAGATCGCGCAGACCCTGCAGGAAGCCGGGGCCCGCCGGGATGATGCGCTGCAGGGGCTCCGTGATGATCGCGGCGATGTCACCATGTTCGGACAATAGCGCCTCGACCGCAGCGAGGTCGTTGAAAGGCGCGATGAGCATCTGATCGGCCACCGCCTGCGGAATGCCCGCACTGTCGGGCACCGCTTGGGGGAAGTTCACACGCGCGGCGGGCGCAAGGCTCATCTGCGCCTCGGCGCTCATCCCGTGATAGCCACCTTCGAATTTCAGGATCTTGTCGCGGCCCGTATAGGCGCGGGCCAGTCGGATCGCGTACATGTCCGCCTCCCCGCCCGAGGCGACAAAGCGGACCTGCTCGCAACAGGGCACGGCCTCCACGATGGCTTCGGCCAATTCAACGCCCGCGCTGTTATTGGCGAAGAAGGTCATGCCCTTGGGCAGCTGTTCTAGCACCGCCTCCATGACCTCGGGGTGGCCATGGCCCAGCAGCATGGGCCCCGACCCGATCAGGTAGTCCACGTATTCGCGCCCATCGGCGTCCCAGACGCGGGATCCCTGCCCCCGCGCGATCAGGATGCCGGGGTCAAAATTGCCGAATCCTGCGGCGGGCAAGACCTCCCGCGCGCGGGCGATCCAGTCAGCTTGGGACGTCATCACATGCATCAGCCAATCTCCAACACAGGGGCACCGAGCACCGCCATATCCGGCGTCACGCCCAGACCCGGACCTTCGGGCGGGGCGATCCGGCCATCTTTGCGCTCTGGACAGTCCGGGGCCACGCGCGGGGCCACGTAGGACGACAGATCACAGGTGTTCAAAAGCGACCCTTGCGGCGTGGAGGCCGCAAAATGGAGGGACGCCGCCGTCACGATATCCGACCCCCACGTGCATTCCGCGCAAATCTGCGCGCCCAGATGCACGGTAAGGTCCCGCGCTCGACGCATGGCCGACAGCCCCCCAAACTTGGAAAGCTTCAACGCCACCGCATCCAGCACGCCCAATTCCGCCGCGCGCATTAGGCTCGCCGGGTCATAGGCCAGCTCATCAATCTTCATGGGCAGCCCCGTGGCCTGCCGGACCGCCGCGCAGTCCTCCAGCGTGGCGCAAGGCTGCTCCAGCATCACGTCCAGATGCGCAACCGCGCGCCCGACGCGGGTGGCGTGCAGCTTGCTCGCCCCGCAATTCCAGTCGCCGTAAACCAGCGGGCCGTCGCCCACGGCCTCGCGCACCTTGACCAACCGCTCCACATCCGCGGCCCAATCGGCATCCGCGCCCAGCTTGACCTGAAACTGGCGAATACCCGTCGCATAGGCCTCCCGCGCAATGCGCGCCATTTCGTCCGGCGCGATACAGGTGATCGAATGATAGAGCGGCATGTCCGCCCGCGTCCGCCCGCCCAACAATTGATAAAGCGGCAGGTCCGTGACCTTCCCGTACAGATCCCACAGCGCCATATCGACCACCGATTTGGCGGCAAGGTGGCCCACCAAGAACCCGTCGAGTTTCCGCATCGGCGCGTCGATCCCTGTTGGCGTGATCCCGAGGATTTCGGGCGCCATCTCCTGCACGGCGCTGGGGATGCCGCCCGCAAAGGCAGGCAGGTAATGGGGGATCGGGCAGACCTCGCCCCAGCCCTTCAGCCCCGTGTCTGTCTCAAGACACAGGATATGGCTTTCCACGGTCGCACAGGTCTTGCCCTCGGCCATGTAGTAGGTCTCGTAACTGGTCAGACCGACGGACCACAGCGTGATCTTGGACACCTTCATCGGTATTCTCCCACCGGCGCGCCCAGCGCCGCTTCATCCGGGTGAACGCCCAATCCCGGCGCCTCGGGCAGGTGCAGATGACCGTCGCGATTGCGCGGACCCCGGCCCCCGGCCACATCCACGGTCAGCATGTCCTGACAGGCCCAGACCGCGTGGCAGTTGGCATCGGGAATGGTCGCCGCCAGATGCAGCGCCTCAGTATCGGCCAGAACGCTGCCGCCCGTGGCCATCACGAACATGTCGATCCCGTGGGCCAGCGCCACATCCCGCATCCGCGCGGCCTTGGTCAGGCCGCCCACGCGGTTCAGCTTGATCCCGAACACCTCCGCGATCCCGTCGCGGGCAATGCGCGTGGCGTCCTGCAACGTCACAAGGCTCTCGTCCACCGAGACCGGCGTTGCGTGGCGCGCGGCAATGGCCGCGATGTCATCCAACGTCTCACACGGCTGTTCGACCATCACGTTGAGGTCTTCGACCGCGCTCAGGACCTGCATCGCCTGCGCCCGCGTCCAGCCACGATTGACGTCGTAGAGCATGATGTCCCTGGGCTCCTTCAACGCCTCGACGTCGCGGATCCGGGCGATGTCGCGGGCCACGTCCCCGCCGATCTTGACCGAATGCGCGATATAGCCCCGCGCGCGATAGCGCGCGATGACTTCGCGCGTCTCCTCCACCGTCTTTGCGCCAACCGAGGATGCAATGGGCCGCGGCGTCCGCGACCCGCCGCCCATCAGATCGGCAATGGGCACGCCCGCCGCCTGCCCCGCGATATCCCAGCACGCCATGTCGATAGGGCTCTTGGCATAAAGGTGCCCGGGCAGCGCCACATCCATCGCGCGTTCGACGTCCAGCACACGGCGCGGATCAAGTCCCAGCACGAACGGCGCCATCGTCTCGATCCCCGCCCGGATGCCCGGACCGTGGGCCGGCACATAGGTATGACCCCACGGCGTCCCCTCGCCCCAACCGGTCAGACCGTCATCCGTGTCGATCTTCACGAAGGTCGCATCGAGGCATTCGAACTTCAGCCGCCCGCCCGATAGCCAATAGGGATGCTCCAGCGGCAGGTCGACCTGGTAGACGGTGATCGCGGTGATCTTCATGCCGCGTACTCCGCCACCGGCGCGCCGAGGCTGTCAAAGTCAGGCGCGACACCCATGCCCGGCGTGTCGGTCGCAAACAGCCTCCCATCACGCGCGACCGGGCCGCCGATGCCGGTGGAGCGGGTGTTGTAGTTCATCAGATCAGTCGTGTTCTGCAGATAGTCCTGCGGGGTAGACGCCGCGAAATGGGCCACGGCGGCTGTTGCGATCTCGCCGCCCCACGTGTCCTCGCTGACAACGGGGATGCGGTTGTCGATCAGGTAATCGCGGACACGCCGCGCTTTGGACAGCCCGCCGAGGTTGGAGATCTTGAGGCAGCAAATCTCGGCCCCACGGTCGGCTACGATCCGCTGGGCCGCGCGGATGCCCGTCACACACTCGTCGAGCTTCATCGGGTGGTCCGACACGCGACGTACTTGCTGGCATTCCTCATAGGTCCGGCAGGGTTGTTCGAGGATATAGTCGAGGTCTTTGGTCGCCCGGGCCACACGGATCGCGTTGTCCACCCGCCAGCCTTGGTTAGCATCCGCCATGGCCTTCTCACCCGGCTCCAACAGAGACACGCCCGCGCGGATGCGGTCGATATCGCTGGCCCAATCACCCCCGACTTTGATCTGAAACTGGCGGTAGCCGGCGGCGCGGTAACGCTGCATCTCGGCCAACGTCTCCTCCGTCGCCTTTTGCGGCGCAACCCGGTACATCGGCGCCCCGTCCGTCAGCTTGCCGCCCAGCAGCATCCAGACGGGCTGGTCGCAGGCTTGCCCCAAAATGTCCCAGCACGCGGCGTCAAAGGGCGCCTTGGCATAGCCATGACCTTGGACAAGCTGGTCCATGATCTGTTCGATCCGGGCGACCTGCCGGGGGTCCTCTCCGATCAGGGCATGCGCCAAAAGTCGGGCCAGCGCCGGGACACCTTCGGAATGAGCGACCATGTAGTTTTCGCCACAAGGCGTGAACTCCCCGCAGCCTTGCAGCCCGGCGTCCGTGTCGATGACAACCACGCTCGCCTGCGCGACCGAAATCGCGTTGCCTGCGCCCCAGCCATAGGTGCCGCCGACATACGGAAGGCCCGTTTGGTAGATGCGGATGCGGGTGATCTTCATGCCGCCGACATCCTGGGCAGCCCATCCATGCCCGCCCCGCGCCAAATTGCGTAGGCGAGGAAGGGGCGGTCGAGCGTGATCATCAGGTGGGGTTGAAGGCTGGAATGGGCACGCGATTGTCCCGGCCCCATCATCACGTTGGGCGCACCCTTGGCGCAAAAAACCGCGCTGCCCGAGAGGGTGAAATAGAGCTCTTCCGCCTCATGCTCGTGCCAGTCATAGGTCAGTCCCGGCCCCCAAAAGCCGATATACCCGCGCAGCTTTTGCGACCGGAAATGACCGGTCGGCCCAAAGAGCTCCACATAGCCGTAGGTTTCCAAAAACGCGGCCCCGACCTCGGCCTCGGAATAAGTCTGGCGCCACTCCAGGTCCGGGGTCGCCGCCCGCAGCGCCTGGATAACGCCACGTGTGGCCCGCGTCCCCGGCAACTTGCGTTCGCCCAAGGTCTGCGCCACGGGGCAGGGTGTCGGCATCACCTGCTGCGGCGACAGATCAGCCGGCCATGGCGCATAGGCCTGCAGATCAGGCGTCGTCTCGTGCAATTTTCGCACGGCGGCCAGCAGACGCTGGATCCGGCTCATTCCGCGGCGACCCGATCAGCATCCGTGCGGGGCAACAGGCTCTGCGGATCGTAGGCAGGCTCTCCCAACACCCGCGCTGCACGCGCGCTCCCGTGAATGATGACCTCCAACGCTGTCCCAGGCACGGCGGCATGCGGCTGCACATACGCAAAGGCGAGTATCTTGCCCACGGTCGGCCCATAGGCGACCGAGGCGGTTGAACCGACGACCGTGCCATCCAACATCACCGCCTCGCCGCCGTGGCCGTCTGCCACCCCGTCCGGTTCGATCTCCAGATAGGCGCAGACCCACCGCAGGTCTTCGTTCAGCGTCTTGTCGCGCCCTAGGTAATCCTTGTCCCCGCGGGCAAAGCGCAGCACGTCGGCCTCGGCCAAGGTGACCTCGTTGGTCAACTCGCCCGCACCCTTGAACCCCTTTTCCATCCGCATCGCGTTCATCGCGAAACTGCCATAGTCGACGATGCCCATCGGCGTGCCCGCCGCCCAGAGCGCTGTGTAGACGTCGTGGCAGGCGGCGTTGGGCATGTGCAATTCCCACCCAAGCTCGCCCGCATAGGACACGCGCAGGGCCAGAACCTCGTGCCCCGCAACCCGGATCGTCTGGCCCGACAGCCAGCGGAAGCCCGCGTTGGACAGGTCAGCATCCGTGCAGGCCCCTAGCACGTCGCGCGCCAGCGGTCCGTTGATCGCAAGGGCCGACCACGTATCCGACAGCGCCTCGACGCGCAGACCCGGCGCATGCTTTGCCAGATGATCCAGCAACCGCTGCTCAAAGAACGCAGCGCAGACGAGGTATGCCGAGTCTTGCCCGGCGGCGCTGGGCAGGCGAACGACCGTTGTCTCAAGTTCGATCCGGCCCGCCTCGTTGAGCATATGCGCTAAAGTGATCCCGCCGTCTTTCACCGGCACCTTATTGGCGATGAGGCGGTCCAGATCGGCGAGGTCCCCGGACACGCGCACCTTGGTAAAGGCGGTGACGTCGATGATGCCGACACGCTCGCGCACAGCCTTCACCTCGGCGGCGACCATGTCGTCGACGGGGGTGCGGTTGAACGAATAGTGATCCTCCTGCGCGATCCCCTTGGCGAAAAAGCGCGGGCGTTCGAACCCGTAGACCTCTTCATGGACCGCGCCTTTGGCTTTCAGCAGATCATGGATCGGCGACGGCTTGATGGGGCGCCCTGCCAGCCGGTTCAGATGCGGGAACGGAATCTCGTGGCGCAGGCAGTAATCCTCATGCGCCTTCACCACCTGCCAGTCCTTCGTGGCATAGCTGCCGAACCGCCGCGGATCGTAGTCCCGCATGGAGATATCGGCGGCCCCGTGCACCATCCAGCGCGCCAACTCCCGCGTCAGACCAGGGCCCCAGCCGATCCCGATTTGCGTGCCACAGCAGCACCAGTAGTTGCGCACACCCGGCGCCGGACCAATCAACGGGTTGCCATCGGGCGGGTGGCTGATTGCGCCGTGGACCTCGCGCTGAATGCCAAGCTCTGCAAAGATCGGCATCCGGTTCAGGCTTTCCTCCAGATAGGGCATGACCCGATCATAATCGGCATCAAACAGCCAGTTTTCGTACTCCCACGGGCAATGATCGTGCCAGACGCTGTTCGGGTTCTCCTTTTCATAGATCCCGATCAGCCCGCGCTTTTGCTCCATGCGGATGTATCCCGACACCTTCTTGTCATCCCGGATGACGGGCAACTCCTCAGACAGGTCCGCGAATTCGGGCACGGGTTCGGTGACGAAATAGTGGTGCGTCATGGACGTCATCGGCAGTTGCAGGCCAGACCATTCGCCCATCTGGCGCGCATAGGTGCCGCCCGCATTGACCACATGCTCACACCGGATCGTGCCCTGCTCGGTCTCCACGACCCATTCACCGCCCGCGTCCTGCGTGATGTTTGTCGCACGGCAGTTGCGGATGATGCGGACGCCCTTCTGCCGCGCGCCCGCGGCCATCGACATCGTCACATTGGTCGGGTCCACATGGCCGTCATCCGGCGTGTGAAGCGCTCCCAGCACGCCGTCGAGGTTGTAAAACGGGTGCAACTCCGCCACGCGGTCCGGTCCCACCAACTCGATGTTGAACCCCAAGGCGCGACCGACCGACAACGTGTGCCGCAGCCAATCCATTTCATCCTCGGTATAGGCCAGCCGGAACGAGCCACAGCCATGCCACGTCACCGCCTGCCCGGTCTCCGCCTCCAGCGCCCCGGAATAGAGCCCGATGTTGTAATCCACGCATTTGCCCAGCCCAAAGCTCGACGTCGAATGGGTGATCTGACCGGCCGCGTGCCACGTGCTGCCGCTCGTCAATTCGGCCTTCTCCAACAGGACCGTCTCCGCCCCCCAGCCTTCGTGTCCCAGGTGATAGGCAAGCCCCACGCCCATCACGCCACCGCCTACGATCACGACCCGCGCTTGGGTCGGAAATGCGCCTGCCATCTCTCTCGTCTCCCGACTCGAATTTCTGCTCGACAGGCTAGGCGCACAAAAATACCATCGTCAATCATGAATGGGACAAATGTATCAAATGCGATTCTAGAGCGGCTGGCCGGAGAGCTGCCCGACCTCACGCCCGAGGCGCGCAAGGCCGCGACCTACGTGCTGGAAAACCCGCGCGATGTGGGTGTCTCTACCGTGCGCGAGATCGCCGAGGCCGCGAATGTGAAACCCAATACCGTTGTGCGCATGGCCCGACAGGTGGGCTTTGACGGCTACGACGATTTCCGCGACCCGTTCCGCGAGGCCATCCGCAATGGCGCCGCCGATTTCCCCGACCGCGCGCGCCTGCTGCAGGACATCGGCAAACAGGGCGACATGGGCGGGCTCTATGCCGACATGGTCCAGGGCGCGCTGCGCAATATCGAAGACACCTTTGGCGCCATCAGCGCCGATCAACTAACGGCTGCGGCCAACGATATCTGGAACGCGCGCAACGTCTTTGTGCTGGGCGTGGGCATCAACAACGCCAACGCGCGCAATTTCACCTATCTCGCCTCGACCGGCATGGTGGCCTTCCACGCGATCCCCCGCGCGGGATCGACGCCCGTGGACGATCTGGCATGGGCAGATGGGCGCGACGTGCTGATTGCCATCACCTGCAAACCCTACCGCGCCGAGGTGGTCGAGACGGTAGAGATCGCCCGCGAACAGGGGCTCAAGGTCATTTCCCTGTCAGACAGCCCGGCCAGCCCCATCTTCCGCGACGCGCCCCACCGCTTTCAAGTGGCCGTCGACACGCCGCAGTTCTTTCCATCCTCGGTGTCGATCATCGCGCTGCTTGAAACGCTTTTGTCCTTTGTGATCGCCACAGCCAGCGACGAAATCGTTGACCGGGTCGAAACCTTTCATCACCGTCGGCACACTTTGGGCCTCTACCACGCCGAGGATACTTGACCGCGATGATCCGATCCCTCGCCGCGCGCTACTACACCGACCCGCAGGTCTTTCGCATCGAAACCCAAGGCGTCCTCGCCCGCACATGGCAGTTCGGGTGCCATCTGGCCGACCTGCCAGATCCCGGCTCCTACGCCACGTTCGAGATCGCGGGCGAGAGCCTCTTCGCCATCCGGGGCCGCGACGACCAAATCCGCGTCTTCTACAACGTCTGCCAACACCGCGCGCATCAACTGGTGTCCGGGACCGGCACCACCCGCGTGGTGGTCTGCCCCTACCACGCCTGGACCTATGAGCTGACGGGCCAGTTGCGCGCCGGCCCCAACATCAACGCCGTCGAAGGGTTCGACAAATCCAGCATCTGCCTGACCGAAGTGCGGTCCGAGGCCTTCCTCGGCTTCCTCTTCGTCAACCTCGACCCCAATGCGGCCCCCATGGAGGACTGGTTCCCCCGCGCCCGGGCGGAATTGGAGGAATGGGTGCCCAACTGGGCCGATCTCAAACCGCTCGAATGGGTCGACATCCCCGAGGCGTGCAATTGGAAGGTCTCGGTCGAAAACTATTCGGAATGCTACCACTGCACCCTGAACCACCCGACCTTCGCCAATGGTGTGGTGCGGCCCGAAACCTATGACATCCAACCGCAGGGCATGTGCCTGCGCCACACGACGGAATGCCAGTCACTCGATCAGATGACCTATGACATCAATTCCGGCTTTGCCCACAGCCATGAATATTCCAGCTGGTTCCTGTGGCCGATGTTCTCGTTTCAGGTCTACCCGGGCAACGTGCTCAACACCTATCACTGGCGCGCTGTGGATGCCGATCACGTGGTGGTCTGGCGCGGCTGGTACACACCCGGCGGCGTGGACGACGCCAAGGTCCGGCAACTTGCGGTCCAAGATCGCGCCACCACGGTCGAAGAAGACATCCACCTCGTTGAGAGCGTCCAGCGCGGGTTGCAGTCTCGCGGCTATCGCCCCGGCCCCCTCGTCGTTGACCCCAAGGGCGGCGTGAACTCTGAACACCCCGTCATGCACCTGCAACGCTGGATGCGCGAGGCCGTCGATGGCCCCGCCGCGCAATAGCCAGCCCCCAGCCAAAGGACCCCAGCCCATGAGCACATTCGACGAAGACCTCTTTCTCAAAGGGCTGGAGCAGCGCAAGGCCACACTGGGCGCGGAGTATGTCGAGAAAAACCTCGCCGCCGCCGACGATTTCACCCGCCCCTTTCAGGAGGCGATGACGGCCTGGTGCTGGGGCTTTGGCTGGGGCGATGACGTGATCGACCCCAAGACACGGTCGATGATGAACCTCGCCATGCTGGGCGCTCTGGGCAAGCTGACGGAATGGGAAACCCATTGCCGCGGCGCCCTCACCAACGGGGTCAGCGCCGAAGAAATCCGCGCCATCATCCACGTCATCGGCATTTATTGCGGGGTGCCGCAAGCGCTCGAATGTTTCCGCGTGGCCCGAAAGGTGCTGACCGAGGCGGACGCGCTTTAGGCCGCGTGCCCCAGGATCGCGGCCTCGCTGGGTGACAGGACCCGCCGCGCAAACGCACCGTATCCCAACTGCCCGTCCTTCACGCCCAGCCCGGTGGCGAGTTCGGCATATTGCGCCTCGCTCAAGGCGGCCTGCGCGGGGTGGAAGCTCTCGGTCTCCAACCCGTTGGCCCAGACGATCTCGTGACTGCCCAACAGGACATGGACATAGCTCACGCTGCGCACCATCCGGTCGATGATCACGTCCGACCCGTTCACCAGATCGCGCGCGCCAACCAAAACCTCGTCACAGTTGAACAGCGCCTGCGCCTGCGCACCCTTGACCAGCATCCGGTGTTCGGGGCTGACCAGCAGCTCTTGATCGGGGCGCCCGACACCCAGCGCACCCGCGCGGATGCGCACCGGCGCCAGATGCGGCATCACATGCAGACGCGCACCGGTAATCCGGCGCTGCCCGCACCACAGCACCTGTTGCAGCCCGTTATCCTTGGTCTGGATCCAGTCGCCCGCGCGCAGATCGGCCACATCGCAACTGCCCTCGGCCTGACGGATGCGCGTGCCGGGTGTAAAGCAGATGACATGCCCGTCGCCCGCGCCCGTACTCGCCTGCCGCTGTGCCCCAAGGCTCCCTGCCACGACCCAAAGATCCGTGTCGGCCGGCGGCACCTGATCCACGAACATCGCCAAAGGCCGCGTCCCGGCCACGTCGATGATTGTGACCACATAGGCCGCGCGCCCGTCGGTGACGGTAAAACACTGCTCGCCCAATGGATCATCGACCTGGATCGCATCCAGATCGGTTTGCCGCGTCGTCGCGGCCCCCACCAATTTCCGTACAGTTTGTGCCGCCCGCTTGCGCATGGCGGCGTCCCCACTCGCCCCGTCTAGTCGCAAAATACCGCTTTGACTGTCGATCCTGACGATGTCACCCGACCATCGCCACGTCGACCCAATGCCCAACTCGCCCACACTCGCGGCGTTTTCGCCGTCTGTCTCTGTCTGCGACCAAGCGATGACGAACGTGCCGCGAAAGCCCGTTCCCATATGCCTGATGTCCTGCCCGTTTACTCTTGTTTTGTGATTCGTAGCACGGGTGATTCGCTCTGTTAAGCAATTTTCACCCGGCCATCGGAATTCGCGCCTAGAACGCGAAATCCACCGTCAGAGAGCCCACAATTTGACCTTCGCGCTGCGCCTCGAACTCTTCGCTCAGATAGGTCAGCCCGTAGAAAATCCGCTGCTGGTCATCGGCCCACTGCACACCCGCGCGCACCCGGCTGCGATCCTTGACCACGTATCCGTCATCGGCGGGCAGCAGACGCGAGTGTTCGACCACCGTGTAATCGCCGCCCAGAAGGAAAGAAAATCCCGCCGCCTGACGGTGATCAGCGCGCATGGGCACTCCGGTCGTGGCATCCCGCGCCAGCAATCCGCCCGCCCCGTAGCTCCCGATCAGCACATCCACGCCTGCGCGGCCAAAGGTCTCCAGCCCCGCTTGCATCTCCACAAAGGGGCGCACACGCGTGTCGCCAAACGTCAACGGACGCGTGGCGCTTGCGATCAGCGTCGGGTGAATGCCGTTCTCGATCTGGTCGTCCAGATCCGGCTCGGACGCATCCAGCCACTCATGCACGGTCGCTTGAAACGACCCGATCCCGGTTTGTGGACCCGTGGCCAGCACGTCGACCCCGATGGAGGTCTCCCACCCGCCCGTCTGGAACGGCGTGTGGATGCCAAATCCCAGAACACCGGCATAGCGGCGATCTCCCGGCTCCGGCGCGGACAACCGCTCTGCGGCAATGATCTCGGACCGCAGGCGGAACTCCAGAACCTCCCCCGCGCGCCCCGGCAACGTGCCGTCAAAGCCGCGCGCCCGGAAGTGGCTCACCTGATAGGAGCCGGTGCGCCAGCGATCTTTGCCATCGCCGAAAAAGTCGTTGGTAAAAAGCCGTGCGGTGCCGACGGAAAACCGTTCGCTGTCCGCCGCGGCGGGCAGGGCAAAGGTTAAACACAGCAATGCAGTGGCGATAAGCCCGGTGCGCATCAAATCATCCCCAATGTCGCCCCCCGGCCCTCGCATCATAGGGCCTGAGGTCGCCTTGGGTCCAGATGCGACGGGGTGTGCCGCGCCGGTTAGCCGCCGATGTGGCGCTCCCGCCTCACCCGCATTTGGAAAAGCCGCAATTGGCGCAGGTCATGCAACCTTCGACCATCCGCATCTCGTAGCTGCCGCAGCTGGAACAGGCGGGGCCTTTTGGGGCACCCGACAGTTGCGCGATCTCGGCCTGCGGATCGGATTTCAGACCCATCCCCTCACCGGCGATGAACCCGATGGCGATCAGGTGCTGTTCGATCACGCCGCCAATGGCGGCAAGGATCGAGGGCACGTATTTGCCCTGCATCCACGCCCCGCCACGCGGGTCGAACACGGCCTTCAACTCCTCCACGACAAAGGACACGTCCCCGCCGCGCCGGAACACCGCCGAAATCATCCGGGTCAGCGCCACGGTCCACGCGAAATGCTCCATATTCTTGGAGTTGATAAAGACCTCGAACGGGCGCCGCTGTGTGCCCTGCACGATGTCGTTGATCGTGATGTAGATCGCGTGCTCGCTGTCGGGCCATTTCAGCTTGTAGGTATTGCCCTCCAGCGCCTCGGGCCGGTCGAGCGGTTCGGCCAGATGCACAACCTCGCCGCCCGTCGTGGGGAAGGTCGCGACCGAACTGACCGCCACAGTGTCCGAGGGCTGCCCCTGACCTTGGGTGGGAGCTTCCTCCGCCGGCTTCTCCTCCGACACCGACAAAACCGACCCCGTCACCGCATTTGGCCGATAGGTCGTGCAGCCCTTACAACCCTGATCCCACGCCGCCATGTAGACGTCTTTGAACGCCTCAAAGCTGATATCCTCGGGGCAGTTGATGGTTTTCGAAATGCTGGAATCCACCCATTTCTGCGCCGCGGCCTGCATCTTCACATGCTCCAGCGGCGGCAGGGTCTGCGCATTCACGAAATGGTCGGGCAGCTCCGCATCCCCCATTCGGTCGCGCCACATCTGCACGGCGTAATCGACGACCTCTTCCTCGGTCTTCGATCCGTCCTTCTGCAAAACCTTGCGGGTATAGGCATAGGCAAAGACCGGCTCGATCCCCGACGATACGTTCCCGGCATAAAGGCTGATCGTCCCGGTGGGCGCGATGGAGGTCACGAGCGCATTGCGTATACCGTGCTCCGCAATCGCCTCCCGCACATCCTCATCCATCATCTGCATCGTCCCGGATGCCAGATAGGCGTCGCGGTCAAACAGCGGGAACGGCCCCTTCTCCTTGGCCAATTGCACCGACGCCAGATACGCGGCGCGGGCGATGGCGTGCAGCCAGCGATCCGTCAGACGCGCCGCCTCGTCCGAACCATAGCGCGCGCCCACCATCAGCAGGGCGTCGGCCAGCCCCGTCACCCCGAGACCAATCCGCCGCTTGGCCTGCGCCTCCGCCGCCTGCGCCTCCAGCGGGAAGCGCGAGGCATCGACCACGTTGTCCATCATGCGGATCGCCGTTGCGACCAGTTCGGACAGCGCGTCCTCATCCAACGCCGCCCCGTCCGCAAACGGCTCCGGCACCAACCGCGCAAGGTTGATCGACCCCAGTAGACACGCGCCATAGGGCGGCAGCGGCTGCTCCCCGCAGGGGTTCGTGGCCGCGATCGTCTCCACATAGCTCAGGTTGTTCGCCTGATTGATCCGGTCGATGAAGATCACGCCCGGC
This sequence comes from Pseudomonadota bacterium, assembly GCA_038527375.1. Lineage (GTDB taxonomy): Bacteria > Pseudomonadota > Alphaproteobacteria > Rhodobacterales > Rhodobacteraceae > Shimia_B. The sequence goes on from JBCBFU010000021.1 coordinate 41,055, forward strand.
TCGGCATAGTCATAGGTCGCCTTCATGATCTGGTTCCACAGATCGCGCGCCTGCACCGTCTTGTAGGTCTTGCCGTCAAAGACCAGATCCCACGCCCCGTCGGCCTTCACCGCCTCCATGAATGGATCGGTGACCAGGACCGAGACGTTGAACATCCTCAGCCGCGCCGGATCGGCCTTGGCCGCGATGAAATCCTCGATATCGGGGTGGTCGCAGCGCATCGTGGCCATCATCGCGCCGCGGCGCGAGCCTGCCGACATGATCGTCCGGCACATCGCGTCCCACACATCCATGAACGACAGCGGGCCAGAAGCGTCCGCCGCCACGCCGGCCACGCCCGCGCCCTTGGGCCGAATGGTCGAGAAGTCATAGCCGATCCCGCCCCCCTGCTGCATGGTCAGCGCGGCTTCCTTGAGCATCTCGAAAATGCCGCCCATAGAATCCGGGATCGTGCCCATGACAAAGCAGTTGAACATCGTGACCTTGCGACCCGTCCCAGCACCCGCCGTGATCCGCCCCGCAGGCAGGAATTTGAAATCCTCCAGCGCGCCATAAAACGTCTCTTCCCACGCCGCGCTGTCGGCCTCGACACTCGCCAGATCCTTGGCGATCCGCCCCCATGTGTCCTCGACGGTTGCGTCAATCGGCGTGCCATCGGCCTCTTTCAACCGATACTTCATGTCCCATATCTGTTCGGCGATGGGGGCTGCAAAACGGGTCATGTCGGGCTCTCTCTGGCAAACTGAGGGGCAAGATATAGCGTCGTCTTATCCCCGGCCCACCATGGGTTGACGAACCTTGGCCTCGCCGGGGGAATCGCAATATAAGGGTGAGACGGGTCGCGGCACAACAATATATTGGGGTCACACGCTCATGACAGGCAAAGTCAATCTGGTCAAACTCAGCGTCGGCACCGAAAGTGTCGCAGGTCTCACCGATTGGCAAAACACCCGCCGCGCACAGGCCCCCGACGGCAAACCCCGCCACGTCACCCGCATGTGGCCCAAACGAGAGGCCGAGCTTCTGGACGGCGGCTCGCTCTACTGGGTCATCAAAGGCGCGATCCTGTGCCGCCAACCCATAGCCCGACTGGATGAATACGTGGGCGCCGACGGCATCCGCCGCTGCGCCATCGTGCTTGAACCCGGCCTCATCCGCACGACCGCCGCCCCAAAGCGCCCCTTCCAAGGCTGGCGCTACCTCATGGGCCCCGACGCGCCCCTCGACCTGACCGGTGACGCCGCCGACCGCGAGGACGATCTGCCGCCGACGATGGAGGTCGCCCTGGCCGAGATCGGGGTGCTCTAGGCGGCCAAAACGCCGCACTGCCCTTCCCTGTCGATCTTGGCCCCGCGCCCTACCTCGCGTCAGGCAAATCTAGGAAGGGACATCCAAATGGACATTCGTATTGTGCTGGGCTTCGTCGCTCTTCGCCTACCTCGCCGTCTTCAGCGAAGGCGATCACAGCATCGACCTGCTCACCATCCACCAATCCGAAGAGACCTAAGCGATCTGCGCCTTGAGCGCTGCCAACACCTCCGCGTCGCGGCCCTCTAGGGGTGCGGCGCGGGACAAAAACACCGTCGCCTGGCTGGCATGGATCAACCCGTCTTCCAGCACGCGCAGGTGGTTCGCGCGCAGGGTCGCGCCCGTGGTGGTGATGTCCGCGATGGCCTCGGCGGTCTCGTTCTTCACCACGCCCTCGGTCGCGCCTTGGCTGTCGACCAACTGGTAATCTGCCACGCCCTTGGCCGTCAGGAACTGCCGTACCAACCGGTGATACTTCGTCGCGATCCGCAGCCGGAACCCGTGCCTCGCCCGGAACTCTGCGGACACCGCGTCCAGATCGTGCAGCGTCGTGACATCCGTCCAGAACGCGGGGACCGCGATGATCAGGTCCGCATAGCCAAACCCCATGGGTGCGACGGGTGCGACCTGCGCCTCCCAATCGGCCAGCTTCTCGCGCACGAGGTCGGACCCCGTCACGCCCAGATGGATCCGGCCCGCGGCCAGCTCGCGCGGGATTTCCCCCGCCGACAGCATCACCATCTCGACCCCGTCGATCCCGTCGACCGCGCCCACGTACTCCCGGTCCGACCCGGCCTTGGACAGCGTGATCCCGCGCGCCCCGAACCAGTCGAACGTGTCCTGCATCAGCCGGCCTTTGGAGGGCACACCCAGTTTGATCATGCGCCCGCCTCCTTTAGCGCGGCCACCAGATCGGGCCGGATCACGCCGCCCACGGCGGGTACGCCTTCGCCAGACGAAAGCGCCCGTGTCAGCGCATCATAGCGCCCGCCGCTTGCCACTGGCGGCAGCCCGGGTGCCGAAAACCCAAAGACGAACCCGTCGTAATATTCCATCGACGTGCGCCCGTAGGAGACCTCGAACATCAGCGCATCGACGTCGATCCCGTGGCCTGCGATGGCCCGGGTCCGTGCCTCGAACCGATCGAGCGCCGGGGCGATGCCCGCCATGTCCATCTCCCGCAACGCGGCGAGCGCCTGTGGCGCAGGCCCTTTGATATCCAGAAGTCGCTCCAGCCCGGCCCGCAGGTCCGCATCGAGCGGGGCCGCGGCCTCATCCTCGGCAATCCGGTCCAACCGCCGCGCAACATCCGCCGCCGACCGCAACCCGATCTCTGGACCACCCTCGGGGGCCTCCCCGCGCGCCACAGGCGTCGTGAAGCGATCCAGCAAATCCCGGAACCGCGCAGGCCGCCACAGGTGGCGCAGCAGCGCGGCCTTCCGCGCCTCGGTCGTGTCGAGCGCCTTCACGGCCGCCGAGAGAATCCCGATGTCTCCGACGACGGGCTTTAGCGCCAAACCCGCGAGCGCGTTGTGAAACGCCGCAAAGAGCGCTGCGTCGACACGCGCCGTCTCGCCCCGGTCAAACAGCTCATAGCCCACCTGCGGGTACTCATTGGGCCGCCCCGCATCGACCTCCTGCCGCCGGAACACTGGCCCGGCATAGGTGTAGGCCGCAGGCTCCGCCGCGATGCGCATGTGCATCTGGGCGACGGGCACCGTGAAGTCGGGGCGCAGCATCTGTTCGCCGCGCAGGGGGTCCTGCGTCACGTAGGCCCGCGCGCGGATGTTCTCTCCATAAAGGTCGAGCAGCGTGTCCGCAGGCTGCAACATCGCGGCCTCCACGCGGGCAGCGCCCAGCGCCTCGAACCCTTCGACCAGGGCCGCCATTTCTGCGCGGATGGCGGCGGCGTCAGCCATCTTGATCGTCCAGCATCTGCCGCACCCGCGCGACCAGATCGCCCCGCGGCACCTCGACCTGGCTCGGGCGCTCTTTCCACTCTTCGAGCGTCGCCTCCTCGGCCAGCTTGGCCCCAAGGATCAGGTCCTTGATCTGCACGACGCCGCGCTCTTTCTCATCCCCACCTTCGATGATCGCGATGGGGGAACCGCGCCGGTCCGCATATTTCATCTGGTTCCCAAAGTTCTTGGGGTTCCCGAGGTAAACCTCGGCCCGGATACCCGCACCGCGCAGTTCGGCCACCATCGCCTGATAATCGGCCATCCGGTCGCGATCCATCACGGTCACAACGACGGGGCCTTGCGCCTCTCCACCGCCGATCTTGCCCGTGGCCCTGAGTGCGGCCAGCAACCGATCCACCCCGATAGAGACACCCGTCGCAGGCACCTCTTGCCCGGTGAAGCGCTTGACCAGATCGTCATAGCGCCCGCCGCCCGCGACCGAGCCAAACTGCACCGTCTGGCCCTTTTCGTTCTGAACTTCGAAGGTCAGCTCGGCCTCGTAAACCGGCCCGGTGTAGTAGCCGAGGCCACGCACGACCGAGGGGTCGATGACGATGCGGTCTGGGCCGTAGCCTGCTGCGTCGAGCAGTGCCGCGATCTCTTCCAGCTCTTTAACGCCCGCTTGGCCGATTACTGTTTCACCAACCAGATCTCTCAATGCCGCTACCGTTTCCACGCCGCTCGGAGGGTGGCCCCCGACCTGGGTGGGGGCGGAAGCCCCCTCCCGGGGGGAGGTCGGGGGCTGCCCGGCGGTGCCGCCGGGCGCGCTCACAGCCAGACCAATCCGCAAGAACTCGAGGATGGGCTCGACCTGCGCGTCACTCAACCCCGCACCCTTAGTGAAATCCCCGCTCTCATCCTTGCGCCCTTCACCCAAAAGCGCCCGCACACCATCGACGCCCAGCCGATCCAGCTTGTCAATCGCGCGCAGCACGATCCCGCGCTCGGCCTCGTGTTCGTCACCGGCGATCCCCGCGACCTCCATCACGCCGTTCAGAACCTTCCGGTTGTTCACCCGCACGATGTAGTCGCCCCGCGCGATCCCCACGGCCTCCAGCGTGTCGGCAAGCATCGCGCAGATCTCTGCATCGGCCCCCATGGACGCCGTGCCCACGGTGTCCGCATCACATTGATAGAACTGACGATACCGCCCCGGACCGGGTTTCTCGTTCCGCCAGACCGGCCCCATCGCGTAGCGCCGATAGGGCGTCGGCAAATCATTGCGGTGCTGCGCATAGACCCGCGCGAGCGGCGCGGTCATGTCATAGCGCAACGCCACCCAATCGCCGTCGCCCGCGCCCGTGCCCGTGTCATCCTCCTGCCACGCGAACACACCCTCGTTCGGGCGGTCCACATCGGGCAGGAACTTGCCCAACGCCTCGACCGTCTCGATCGCCGACGTCTCCAGCGCTTCGAACCCGTACAGATGATAGACCTCGGCGATCTTGCGCAGCATCGCCGCGCGTTCGGTCACGTCAGCGCCGAAATAATCGCGAAACCCCTTGGGCGTTACCGCCTTGGGGCGTGGGGCTTTCTTCTGTTTGGCCATGGTCTTTGCCTTCCCGCAAACTTGCGCGCGGAATAACGGCTTGGTCCCCCACCCGCAACTGCCGCTTGAATGGCAAAGCGGGAAGGCGCATGTGGGTCACATGACCGACACAACCGAACAGATCGAAGCGACGCTGGCCGAGCTTCTCAAGACCACGGACGAGCTGTCCGAGGTCGTCGCGCGTCAGGACGCGGAAATCGCCGTCCTCAAACGGCGCGTGCAGATGCTGATGGAGCGTGAGGCCGAACGCGAAGCGCAAGGCGGCGGAGTGGTCATGGGCGACGAACGCCCGCCGCACTACTAGGGCGTTCGCCTCCGCGCTACGACCCGCCTTTGAAATCCTTGGCCAACACCATCCCGTCATGGAGCAGCATGTCCGCCCAACGTGTGTTCGTGCCGAACCGCTCATAGACGCTCACGAACACCGTGTTCCGCTCCAACGTCCGGAACCGTCCCTCTGGACACTCCGCCGTATCCGCCACCCGGCAGATGCGGGCGCGCAGGGCAGTATATTCGCGGTCGGTTTCGGTTTGCACATGCGGCTGGTGCGGGGCTTTGGTCCGGACCCCCTCCATCGCGCCGGGCGCGCCAAAGATCGCCAGCGCCGCCGTGAACTGCCGCGCGCAGCCATCCTTGAACCCCGTCAGGTAGTGGGTCCGCAGGCCCAACGTGCCGGGCGCCGTGTCATAGAGCACATAACCCCGACCCCGCTCCGGGTATCGTTCCGTCTGCGTGCCCAAATCCGCGCCTGAGAGCCCGCAGACCGTCGCAATCGCGCCGTAGGGCAGGACCGTGCCTTGGGCCACCGGGGGCGCGGCGTCCTGTTGCGTGCGGCGTCCGCCAAACAGACCGCGCCGGGGCGTCACGGCGGCTGCCTCGGTCACTTCGGGCACCTCGGGCGCTGCGTCCTCAGGGGCCACTTCCAACGGCACGCCCACGGTTTCGGGCCGCGCCACCACATTGGCCGCAGGGGTCGCCCCCCCGATCAGGCGCGAGAATAGTCCGCGCCGCGCAGGCCGCGCCTCCTCCAGCGCAGGCTCCAGCGCGGCAATTTCCGTCACATCAGCGTCGCCAACGACAGCATCAGCCTCCGGTGCCTCGGACAGCTCTGCGTTTGCACCCTCGTCCACAGCGTCCGCATCTGGCGCAGTCTCAGCCGCATCCGCCCCGCGCCGCCCGAATATCCCCGAAAACAGCCCGACCGCCGACGGCGTTTCTTCCGCCTCCGGCGCAGGCAAGGCCGCAACCGCGGTGCCCTCCAGCGGCACGGTGCCATCCGACACGCGCTCCACCCCCCGCAAGGGATCACCGCCGCAGGCCGCCACCGCAAGCACGGCAAGAAGGGGAAGCGCCGCGCGCATCACAGCTCTTCCACCATCATCACACCCGACAGCGATTTCAGCGCGCTCTTGATCTGCGGCGACACCGGGAACCCATCGCCCAGCTCAACCTCGACCTCGCCGGGCAGGCTGGGGTCCATCAGACAGAAATATATCGGCCCCTTGGCGCCCCGGCTCGCCTTCTCGCCAAGGTCCTTCAGCACAGTCGCAACCGACGGCACGGCGGTGGCGTCCTCGACGAACACGCGCAGGCCCGCAGCCCCGGACGCCGCCACGGCATTGTCGATCGGCCCCACGGACCGGCCCAAGAGCTTCAACTGATCCGCCTCCAGCGTCGCCTCGACCGTCAGGACGACTTTCGACCCGGTCTCCAGAAACTCGCGCGACTTCTCGAGCGACTCCGAGAAGAGCGTGACCTCATAGCCCCCGGTCGGGTCGGACATCTGCACAAACGCAAAGCGGTTCCCCCGCGCCGACTTCCGCTCCTGCCGCCCGGTCACGACGCCCGCGAGCTTTGCGATCATCGCATCGCGCCCCTGAATGGCATGCTCCAAGGTCTCGAGCGTGTGAAACGGCACCCCGGGCCCGGCCGAGCGTTTGAGCGGCGCCATATAGTCGTCCAGCGGATGCCCCGACAGGTAAAACCCGATGGCCGCAAATTCCTCGGACAACCGCTCCGCAGGCAACCAGTCCTCCACGGGTGACAGGCGCGGCTCCGGCAGGTCTTCCCCCGCCTCGCCGAATAGCGACACTTGGTTCGACGCCTTTTGATCGAAAATCGCCGCCGAATAGGCCACCAGCGCATCGAGGGAGTTGAACACCCGCCGCCGGTTCCGGTCCAATTCATCAAACGCCCCGGCCCGCGCGAGCATCTCCAGCGGGCGTTTGCCCACACGTTTCAGGTCCACGCGTCGCGCAAAGTCGAACAGCGTCACAAAGGGCTTACCGCCGCGCCCCTCGACCACCATCCGCATCGCCTCGACGCCCACATTCTTGAGCGCGCCCAGCGCATAAATCAGCTTGCCGTCCTGCACATCGAACGTGGCCTCCGACCGGTTCACACAGGGCGGCACATAAGGAAGCCCAAGACCCTTCTTGGCCTCCTGAAAATACACCGCCAGCTTATCGGTCAGGTGCAAATCGCAGTTCATGACACCCGCCATGAATTCGACCGGGTGGTTCGCTTTCAGCCACGCGGTCTGATAACTCACCACCGCATAGGCCGCCGCGTGCGACTTGTTGAACCCGTAATTGGCGAACTTATCCAGCAGGTCCCATGTCTCTTTCGCCGTCTTCTCATCGACGTCGTTTTCCGCAGCCCCTTTCAGGAACTTCGGCTTTTCGGCGTCCATCGCCTCCTGGATCTTCTTACCCATGGCGCGGCGCAGCAGGTCGGCCCCACCGAGGCTGTATCCCGCCATCTGCCGGGCGATTTCCATCACCTGTTCCTGGTAGACGATGATGCCCTGCGTCTCATCCAGGATATGATCGACCGATGGGTGCAGATAGTCCCGCTCGCTCAGACCGTTCTTGACCTCGCAATACTTCGGGATGTTCTCCATCGGACCGGGACGATAGAGCGCCACCAGCGCCACGATATCCTCGATACAGTTGGGCTTCATCCGCTTGAGCGCGTCGATCATGCCGCTCGATTCCACCTGGAACACGGCCACGGTCTTGCCCGCAGAATAGAGCTTGTAGGACGCCTCATCGTCCAGCGGGATCGCGTTGATCTGGTTCTCGGTCCCGGGTTCGGGGACATAAAGCTCCGTGCCATCCGCCGCGACATGGATCGACCGGCCCGATTTCAGGATCAGGTCCATCGCGTTCTGGATCACCGTCAGCGTCTTCAGGCCCAGAAAGTCGAACTTCACCAGCCCCGCCTGTTCGACCCACTTCATGTTGAACTGCGTGGCCGGCATGTCAGATCGCGGGTCCTGATAGAGCGGCACAAGCGCGTCCAGCGGACGATCCCCGATCACCACGCCCGCCGCGTGGGTCGATGCGTTCCGCAGCAACCCTTCAACCTGTTGGCCATATTCTAGCAGGCGCGCCACGACCTCCTCAGCCTTGGCCTCCTCCCGCAGGCGCGGTTCATCCGCCAGCGCCTTTTCGATGCTGACGGGCTTCACACCCTCCACCGGGATCATCTTGGACAGACGGTCCACCTGCCCGTAGGGCATCTGCAACACGCGGCCCACATCGCGCACGGCTGCCTTGGACAAAAGCGCACCAAAGGTGATGATCTGGCCCACCTTGTCGCGGCCATACTTCTCCTGCACGTAGCGGATCACCTCCTCCCGCCGGTCCATGCAGAAGTCGATATCGAAGTCGGGCATCGACACCCGCTCGGGGTTCAGGAACCGTTCGAAAAGCAATCCATAGCGCAGCGGATCAAGGTCGGTGATCGTCAGCGCATAGGCCACGAGCGATCCCGCGCCCGACCCCCGCCCCGGCCCCACCGGAATGTCCTTGGATTTCGTCCAGGCGATAAAGTCGGCCACGATCAGGAAGTAGCCCGGGAACCCCATCCCCTCGATGATGTCCAACTCGAAATCCAGCCGCTTCTGGTATTCCTCGGGCGTCACCGCATGGGGGATCACGGCAAGCCGCGCCTGCAGGCCCTCGTTCGCCTGACGCCTGAGCTCCGCCACCTCGTCATCGGCAAACTTCGGCAGGATCGGGTCGCGCTTGTAGGCTTTGAAGGCGCAGCGCCGCGCGATCTCCACCGTGTTCTCCAACGCCTCGGGCACGTCCGCGAACAGAGTGGCCATCTCTTCCGGCGTCTTCAGGTAATGCTGCCCCGTCAGCCGCCGACGCGGCTCCTGTTGATCCACATAGGCCCCCTCCGCGATGCAGATCAGCGCGTCATGGGCCTCGTACATATCCGGTTTCGGGAAATAGACGTCATTTGTGGCGACCAGAGGCAGCCCCTTGGCATAGGCCAACTCCACCGAAGGCCGCTCGGTCAGCCGCTCCGCCTCGGGCTGTCCGCCTTCGCCCGGATGCCGCTGCAACTCGACATAAAGCCTGTCACCATAAATCGCGATCAGGCGATCCAGAAAGGCGTCAGCCTTGGCGGTCTGCCCGGTCTGCAACAGCTTGCCCAGCGCGCCTTCGGGTCCACCGGTCAGGCAGATCACGCCCTCTGCATTTGCCGCCAATTCCTCGACCGTCACCTGCGGCAACTGCCCACCCTTGTCGACGTAAAGACAGGTGTTGAGCCGCATCAGCGCCTCATACCCCGCCTCGGACTGCGCCAGCAGGAC
>JBCBFU010000022.1:0-47992 GCA_038527375.1 Pseudomonadota bacterium
TCCGCGCGCTTTTCGCGGTCAAGACGGTCAACCGCGGCCAGCATCGCCGGGTAGTAGTAATCCGACGCCAACACATCACACAGCCCGGCCTCGACCATGTCACCTGCGCCGAGCGACCCAATATGGCTGCCCCCGCGCACGGCGTTTGGTGATCCAAAGATGATCAGGTCGCCGTCCCTGCGGGCTTGGTCCACGGGGCCCATTGTCATGGGAAACTCGGACGCCGTCGCCCCGAGGCCGTGGTAGAATTTCCGCGTTTCAGCCTGAGTGTCGTCGTGACTAAGCATCGGCACTCCCTTGGCGCGAGCCTTGGCGGCGACCTCGGACATCGTTGCGACGACCTCTGGCCTACGGCTCCAAACCTTGTGCACGAGCTTCTTGTGGTCGTCGTAATTCAGTCCTGACCGTTCGGTGTGCTTGCGGTAACGCTTCTCAAACAACGCGTGATCGTCTACATCCATCACCGCGAAATCGGGGTTATGCTCAAACAGCCGTTCTTGCATCACCGTATCCGCGCTGCGCATGGCCATCGACAGGTGATCATTGAACGCCAGCGACGGGGTCAGCGGCGCATCCATCGCCCAGTCCAGCGTTTCAAGCGCCTCAAACGCAAAGGTCTCCCACCGCAGCTGGAACCTGTTCTCCACGGTCAGACGCGGGGCAAGGTCAAGTATCGCCTGCATCATCTCGCGCCCGCGTTCTACGCTGCGCAGGCCGGGCTCGTAGCTCAGCGTGATGGAGTGATACGTCGTTGCGATCCCATTGGCCGCGAGCTGACGATCCGTTTCCAACACCGCCGTTTCGATTGGAAAGAACACGCCCGGCCGCGGCATGACCTGCCGTTCGAACGCATCGCCATGCACGTCGATCAACGCTGGCGCGAGGATCTTGCCGCGTACGTCGATCTCTGTGCCGCGAACGGATCCGCCGATCTCGACAATCGTATCACCGTCGACCGTCACGGTCGTCTCAGTGATCTCAGCGGGCAGAAAAACCTCTGCCCCGACAAATGTTTGCATCATGCTTGGCGTTCCAGGATCAAATGCCAGTGCCACGACCCAGGGCGCTCGTGCTCACGGTCTTCCATCCACATCACCTCGAACCCCTGGAACAGCGCCAGCATCTCAACCGCGCCGCAATAGTAATGCGGGTGACGCTTGTCCGACTTATCTTCGTCAAAGACCCAGGTGTTGCGCGAGATCTCACGCGGGCCGTTCAGCTTTTCGCGGTCGATCCAAAGACGGCGTTTCGACAGCATCGTCAAAAGGAAGGTCCCGCCGGGTTTCAGAACACGCCGCACTTCAGCGATGGTGTTCAGCAGAACCGTTTCATCGCCGTGATAGATCACGTTCCAGCTAAGAACATGATCGAATGCAGCATCCTCAAACGGCAGGTCATCCATGCGGCCCAGCTGGGTGGTCACCCCACGACCCGCTTTGTCGATCTCTGCCAGCCCTTCAGGTGCGGCATCCAGTGCGGTCAGGGTAAACCCTGCCTCTTGCAGCGACAGCGCGTGGCGACCCACACCTGCACCTAAGTCCAGGATCGTGGCGCCGGGTGCCAGCGTTTCAGCCCAGCGTTTCACGTCAGGCTCTGGCGTCAGCCATTTCGAGCCCTCTTCAATCCCGTCCCAGATGGTACTCCAATGCTGGTCAGCTGTGTCTGTCTTCAACGCTGTTCTCCGATAACTTTTGTGCGGGCCCAGCCCGAGAGTTGTTCGATGGCAATGACCACAACGGCGATCATCAAAATGACGGTCATGGCGGTGGGATAGTCGAAAAGGTCGAAACCGACCTTAAGTTCGATCCCGATACCGCCTGCGCCAACAAGGCCCAGTATCGTCGAGGATCTCACAGCCTTCTCCGTCGCGAAGAGCGATGTCGAGATAAATGCGGGCATGGCCGCCGGGATCGTGGCGCAGGCCACCACGTCAATCTTGCGCGCGCCGGTGGCAGTCAGGCTCTCTGATGGACCTTTGTCGGCAGCCTCCATATCGTCAGCAAAGAACCGGCCGCAAAACCCAATGGTATCGACGGCAATCGCCAGCATCCCCGCAAAGGGACCCAGGCCTACCGCGACCACAAAAACCAGCGCCCATGCGATATCGGGCACGGCGCGTACGAAGCCGAGCAAGGTCCGCACGATTTGGTTCACCCATGTCGGTGCAATCAACCCGCGCGCAGCCAAGAGCGCCACGGGCACCGACAAGACGATCCCGATCACAGCGCCGGCAAGCGCGATTTGCAACGTCTCTAGCATCTTCCAGCTAAGGCGTTCCAACACCTGCGGGTCCAAATTGGGTGGCAGCGCCCGGTCCAGGAAATCCGCGAAACGCGGCGGAGACGAGATCACCTTTTCGATGGAAAAACCCGCACCCGCAAAGGACCACAGGATTATGACAACGCCCGCCGCATAACCCAAGAAGGCCAACGCTGACGGACGGTCGTAGCGGGCAGGAAGGGTGGCGTCAGTCATAAAGCCCTCGCAAATCTTCCGCCGTCAGGCTTGCGGCGCGCGCATCCAGGGGCATCCCGCCATCCGCAAGACCCAAGACGCGATCCCCGTATCGCAGCGCGTGTTCGATATTATGTGAGATGAAAATCACGGTAACTCCCTCTTGCCGGGCCAGCGAAAAGAAAAGGTCCATGACATCTTCGCCCGCCGCGGGATCGAGGGACGCCGTGGGTTCATCGGCGATCAGGATTTTCGGATGTCCGACAAGCGCACGGGCAATGGCCACGCGCTGCGATTGACCGCCCGAAAGCCGATCCGCCCGGCGCGTCGCCAAATGGGCCAGCCCCACTTTGTCGAGTGCGGCGAGCGCTGCGTCGCGTGATGGCGCGGGGGCAAAGCTTTGGCTCCAGTGGCGGATGCCGGGCTTTTGACCCAAAAGCCCCTGAACGACGTTCGACAGGACCGAGAGCCGCGGCACCAAATTATGCTTCTGGCTGACAAGACCCATCTGTGCGCGCATGGTCCGCACGCCAGCGCTCGATGCGTTCCGCACATCCGTGCCAAGGACATCGATCGTCCCTGCATCAGCGGGGATCAAGCCCATCAGACACCTCAGCAAGGTCGATTTGCCGGTCCCATTGGCGCCGACAATGGCAACCGCCTCTCCACGTGACAGGCCAAAGGATACATCCTTAAAAATTGGCGTGTCGCCAAAGCTCTTGGCCAGACCCGTGACTCGGAGATCAACCGGCAAAACCGGGGCAGATATCTCTGCCCCGGCTTGATCTGGCTGCACCGGCGCAACCAGCGTTTCGATACCCGACTTAGTCACCGATGAAATTGTCGAACTGCGGGAAGCCCGCGTTGGAATACATCGAGCGGACATAATCGTAGGCGCTGTCTTCGATCTCAACGAGGTCCATGCCCACGTATTTGTCGTTTTCTTCATGGGCCGTGATGCCCGCGATAATGCTCTCTTTGTTGGCGATAATAGCCTGTTGGACCGCCATCGCGTCTGCCTCAGGCACGTGGGCGCCCACCATGATCATGTCGTTTGGCAAGTCACCCGAACGCGCCAGCATCTTGAAGAAGCCATAGGGCAAGTCGGTTTCGGAGTTGCGCACGCGCAACCACGACCCGGCATTGGACCCAAGCGCGTCCACATCACCGTTTTTCAGCGCCTCATGCGCGATGTTCCGGCTGGTGTGGGTCTTTTCGATATCATTGATCGGGTCGAGCCCGTAATCCGCCAGAACCTGCATAGGGCACAGCATATTGGACGTCGATCCGATATCGCCAAACGCAACGCGCTTGCCCTTAAGGTCCATCACGGTGTTGATGCCGCTATCCGCGCGCACAACGATGGCGCAGTGATAGTCAGGGCGGCCAAGGCCCACGATGGGTGTGGCGTTCGTCAGTTTGTTGATGACGACATACTCGGCTGGGCCAGAGACCACGAAATCCACAGTCTCGCCCCGCAGCGCTTCTGCGGCAGCGGTGCGGGAGTTCACCGCGTAGAACTCAAAACTGTCGCCAGTCGCGGCTTCTAATGCGTCCTTGAAAGGACCCCATTCAAGTTGGAGGCGCTCCATGCCCTCCACATCTGTGACGGCAATCCGCCAGTTTTCGGCCTGGGCCGCCGCAGCGGCAGAAAAGGCCAGCGCAGCGCCAGCCAGAACAGAAAGAAGTTTCATATTGGTCTCCCCGATGCGAAATTCATCCGGATGATTTCTGCACTATGAAACGGCCACATGACAAATGAGTGAAGTTCTTGAGTCACTCCGAGGCTGCCTTTGGCCCGTGTAACCACGCGGCCAAAACTCGGCCATGAACGACCTGTTCGGCGACCTGCTCAGACCTACAGCGAAAACTGTGCCGCGCCCACGAAAGGATGCAGCGTCTGCAATAGCTGTTTGAGCACAAGCCCGGTTTGTCCACAGATTGTAAGTGCGCCTGACATTGGATCGCGCCAGCGCAGCGAATGGCCGGTTCAACGGGCCGCACTGCAGCGATCATCGTTATGGACGAATGTCGGCTAAGGGCCGGAAGCCGCCGTGTGGCAGCGACAAAGAGCAAGAGACTTGCTAGCTCTTGTTCTTTCCGACGCCTGACAGCTTCCTAATTAGCTCTCCCTGCCGTTCGCGGGACACCGGCATGTAGTTATTAGCCATCGTGGTGAGGTGTTCGTGGCCAAGGTTCATGGACCACGCTTTGCGTTCCTCGAGCGTGGAGCAAACGACGTCGCCAAAGAGGGCTAAGGTTTTTCGGAATGCGTGGGGCGTAAAGCGCGGGAGATGGGCGGCTGAAAAGCTATCTCCGATGATCTCCTTGAGTTTGGCCGTACCAGAGTAACCTTCCCGTGCGAAGCCCGTGGCGACAAACTGGCCGTCCACCAAGCCGATCGCGGCTTTCGGCAGTAGTGGGTCGCAGTCACCGAAGAGTTCGACTTCCCGAAGATGGTTGATCCAGCGGTCGAAGAATTCCCGATAGGTGGCGTCGACCGGAAAGAACCAAGTGTCGATCGTTTTCCCGTTCTTTGTGGCGACCTCGCGGGCGTCCTGAAGGATATGGCCTGCTTCCAAGTTCACATGCCGGAGTTGTAGCGTCGCCGCGGCGCCGACGCGGACGCCGGTGAGCATTAGGAGCGCGAAGAGGGCCTTATCGCGCATCTGGAAGCGGTCGCCCTCTGACATGGCCGTGAAGGTATGCAGGGCTTGCTCCATCGATGGGTATGGCGCTGGGCGCGAAGTATGGGCGATGCGCGCTCCCTTTTTGGAGTTGTTGAAGTAGGCCGCGTCAGAGTAGCTCACGCGCGACTTGTAGCCCGGCTGACCCGCCAGCCATTTGATAAACGCCTTCACATTGGAGAGCGTTGCGTCGATCGTGGACGGGCTTAGAGGTTTGCCTGTTCGCTTGTTGCGCGCCTTCTCAAGATGGGACTTTAATTTCCGGCCCCACTCGCGATGGAAGCGCTTAACGTCTTTCTGACCAATTGCCGCCTCTAGTTGAGACAGGTCGGCGGCGACCTTGTCGAGCGACTTCTCGTCCTTCCCTTCCGCCTCTTTCAGATAGTCTAGATAGCGGCGCTTGAGGCGCACATTCGGAGTGGTTTTTGCGGGCATATCTGCTCCCCAGTGGAAGTGATCATTTGAGTAGAGTTCGAAAGTTTCGCTTAGGCGTCGCCCCTAGTGTTTGCGACGCACCCAGACCTTGCAGCCCATTTGGAGCTGTCGGCACGGCTAATGATCCGCTGCATGTTCGCTCCGCACGCCGGACAAACCGCGAAGATGACACATCGCATAGCGTCTTTCGGCCTGATCTCGAAAAGTTCCGGGTCCGATTCGCGAGCCTTCTTGCAGGAAAAGCAGTAGACCTCGAACTCTCCGAGAGTGACCTTCTTTGTAGCGAGGTTGGCGGCATACCAAGCCTTGAGATCACCGCCCTGGATCAGGAAGGGCTTGGCGTCCATGAAGCAGGGCAGCCCGTCCTTGCACCAGCGCCGTACCGTTGCCTTCGTGACGCGCAACACGTCCGCTAGTTCCTCGATCGTGTAACTGCGATGGGTTTTCACGAGATGGGCCGGAACGCGCTTCATGAGGCGTCTTCGCCCGGCTCCACGCGCCGCGCCTCCGCCCATGCGTTCAGGTCTTCGCCCCGGTACACGATCTTGCGCCCCAGCTTGTAAAAGGCTGGGCCCGCGCCGCGGTGCCGCCACTGCGCGAGTTTCTCGCGCGTGCCGATGAGCTCGAGTTCGGCGTCGCCGAGAACGTAGGTGCGGTCTGCGTCGAAGATGTTTGCCATTGATTGAGCCTCAAGTTGTTGATGTGAGGCCAATCAAAGCGCACGGAGACGAACCCGTTAAGCTTCAGGGAAAGCCCATTTCAACGCGGCCTAAAGGCCTTCCGGCTACGCCCTTGTGCGGCGCTTTCTCTTTAGGCTTACTCCAGCTTTTTGTCCGTCCGAGCCGTTGCCGCCATTAAAGCAGCCAGTGCGTTGGTGCTCTGCCCGCTGCCAAAAGACCCAAGATCTGCGAAAACGTCGTACCCGGGACTAAGGTCGGCATCTGTCAATTGTTTCACCGCCCATTCACCCGCACGCCGGAAGTCAGCGTGAATCCCCAACAGTTTATAAACCTCGTCCAAAGCGCGTCCGAACTCTGTCGACGGGTGTTTGCCATCCCGAGACGTCCCGATAGTCGGCTTTTTTCCGGTGTTGCGCGCGATGGCTTTTGCAAATCTCAGAGCAATGATCCGCGCGAAGTGGTTCGGTGCCCTGTGAGAAAGGTTCCAATACTCGCCACGTTGGGCTTCAAGGTCTTGAAGTCGCTGATTAATTGCGCTCTCGAAGTCCATGACGATGATCAATGTCATCAGCGTCTGACCTTGCTGCGATGCGAGGGCCCTCAAAACAGAATACACTTGCTCAAAAGCTGAATGGTCCAGCCGCTTCTTAGCCTCAACGTCGAGAGCCGCCTCAATGTCTATGGCGCGCGACTTTTCCTCATCGCCATTTTGTCCCACGAGGTCGCCCAAGAACAACGCGAACTTTTCGCAGGCGCCTTTCAAGGCCTGAACCTCGGCTAGCTCTGCCTCGAATGCAGCCTTGCTCTCGTGAAGAACTGGGCAATCAATCTCGAACGGCCGTACAAGTCCCCCAAGGAGCGTCCGCGTGGTTGGCCGGGGAAAAAAACGCCCCGCAATAGCCCAGAGCTGTTCATCTAGCTCATGCTGTTCCACAAAAGATCGCTTCTCAGATACCTTTTGACATTTCAAGCGATGTTCCTCGCTTGTTCTCCATTGCAGCTAGTTTGCAAAAGGGTGGATAGTCTGAACCTTTTGACGTTTCATTTCTGTTGCGCCGCCCCTCGAAGCTGCACCACGTCACTGTTTTGCCCGGTTACGAAGACCGACCATCGCTCCATCAGCGCGCGCCGACGATCCAAAAGATCAGTCCTAAGCGGCGCGCCCTTTGCGTTCTTCTGCCCCTTCACCGTCACCCGCACGATCCACCGCCGCGCCCCAGACGGGTCCACAACCAGATAGAGTCCGCCACCATCTCCATGACGCCCAGGCCCCAGATTCTCGACCAGCCTCTTCGTTAGCTTCCCGCTAAGGGCCATCCTCATACCACTTTTCATACCACCAAATGGGCAAAAGCAGGACTAAATGGAATTCAGCGCAAGCGTCGAGACAACAAGAATCCAACAAAGCAAGCCCCAAGGTCCGTCGATTGACGTTGATCAAAATTCCCGAGATTAGATTGGTGGCGGACAGGAAGGGATTCGAACCCTCGAGACGGTTTCCCGCCTACGCACTTTCCAGGCGCGCGCCTTCGACCACTCGGCCACCTGTCCGCCGATCCGTCTAAGGAAGCGGCCCACGGGTTGCAAGTCGTTTGCTAGCGGTTGCGCAAACCGATCAAAAGGACCGTCGCAACCACTTCGGCCACGACCCCGGCCCACAAGCCCGGACCGGCCTGACCGGTGGCGATGTGATAGACGCCGGTGACCGCGACGCCCGCGAAAAACAGGGCGAGGCATACAAGGATCTGCCCGCGCAGGGGCGATTGTGGCGCACCCGCGATCACCCACAGGATCGCGGCCACCGCCAGAAACATCGGCGCGGCCCGCTGCACCATGAAGGTCCCACCGGGATCAGGCGCCACGCCGTAATTCTGCAGATACGCCCCCGGCAACAGCAGGCAGAGCGCAAAGAGCACGAGGCACACGACCGCCCCGATCCGCGCAATGGGAGCAAGCCGCAGCGCCCCCATCATGGGGTGTCGTCCAAATGGATGTAGACCCGCCTGTTCTGGCGACCCTTCTTTTCCATCTTGCCCACGCGGATGCGCCCGATCTCGCCTGTGCGGGCAACATGCGTGCCACCGCAAGGTTGCAGATCGACAGGATCGGCCCCTGCCCCGATCTGCACCAACCGCACGCGCCCCGATCCACGCGGCGGCGCGACGGACAGGGTTTTGACCAACTCGGGCTGCGCGTCCATTTCGGCATCGGTGATCCAGCGATCGCTGACCGGCAGATCCCGCGCGATCAGCTCGTTCAACGCGGCCTCGACCGCGGCCTTCTCGGGAGCCACGTCCATATCGAAATCAAGCCGGCCCTTGTCCGCGCTGATCGACCCACCCGTCACCGGGCGCGGGATCACGACCGACAACAGGTGCAGCGCCGTGTGCACGCGCATGTGCCCGCGTCGCAGGGTCATGTCGATCTCTTGCGTCACAGGCGTGCCGATGGGGGGCAGCGGCCCTTGCTCTTCTGGGATCAGGACGATGGTGTCGCCGTCCCCCTTGATCGCCGTGCCGATGGGCAGCGTGCCGCCCTCCCAGGCCAGCATTCCGCGATCGCCGGGCTGCCCGCCCGAGGTCGCGTAGAACAGGCTCTGGTCCAGCACGACCGATCCGTCTGCGCCATGTGCGGCCACCAGCCCGGGCGCGGTGGCCCGGTAGGCATCGGCCAAATACAGTTTACCCGCCTCCATCAGCGTCCCCTCCATCCTCGTCATCGCCGGCGTCATCACGCTCCATATCGTGGACAACGGTTTTGAGAGCCTCTGGGTTGCGCAGCCAGATGTCGCGCTGCGCATAAGGGATCTCGATATCGGCGGCGGCAAAGCGTTTGACGATCTCGTGGTTCATATCCGATTTGACGGACATCACCCAATTGACGTCCCGCAGGATAGCGCGGATTTCGAACTCCAGCGCGTCGGCCCCGAAATTCATGAAGACCACCGCGGGCGGCGGACGCAGCAGGACCATGGGATGGCCTTCGGCGACCTCGCGCAGGATCGCCTCGACCTTGCGGGTGTCGGTGCCGTAGGCCACGCCCACGGGCACGATCACGCGCCCCACGGAATTGCCGCGTGTATAGTTCGTCACAGTCCCGCTGATCAGATCCGCATTGGGCACGATCACGTCGGTGCGGTCGAACGTCTCGATCCGGGTGGAACGGACCGAGATGTCGCGCACATAGCCCATATTGCCGCCGACCTCGATCCAGTCGCCTTCGCTGATGGGCCGTTCGATCAGCAAGATGATCCCGGACACAAAGTTCGACACGACGGTCTGAAGACCAAAACCGATGCCCACGGACAGCGCACCCGCGACAATCGCCAGCGACGACAAATCCAGCCCCGCCGCAGAAATCGCCACCAGCGCCGCGAGGAATATCCCCACATAGCCAAGGCCCGAGGTGATCGCCGTCTGCCCGCCCACATCCAGTTGTGTCTTGGGCAGGACAGAGGTCTTGAGCGCGCCCTGCACGAACCGCGTTAGCGCATAGCCGATGGCAAAGACGATTAGCAGCGTCAGGAAAGAACCGGGCGAAATTGTCGTCTGCCCGATGGTCACACCCGCCTGGAAGCGGGTCCAGAGCTCGGCCAGATCGGTTAGCCGCGCGCCCCAGATCAGCGAAAACACCGGCAGTGAACACAGGATCAGGACGAACCCACCGAGGACGGGCGTCAGCGCATCCTCGACCGCCGCGCCACGGCGGGCAAAGACCGCGTAAAGCTCGATCAGGAACTCCTGCAACAGCACGAGGAGAGCGATCAGACCCAGCGACAGCACCGTGGGCCAGATCAGCCCCGCGGCGGCATTTGTATATCCAATGGCCGCGATGACCGGCGCGGCGATCCCGACCAAGGACAAGGCCCGCCCCAAGAGCGACAACAGCCGGTCAAAGAACACGACCTGCGGGTTGCCATCGGCGTCGGTGCCGGGGGCATGAACGCGCAAGAGCCGACCCAACCGCCAGAGCACGACGCCCGCAACCAAGGTCACGGGGAAGAACAGAACCGCCGACGCCCCTGCGTCATAATTGTCGATATCGGCAAAAGCCTGCACCACCATGTCGATGGCCAGAAGGACGCCCAGCAGCAGCGCAAGGTAACGCCCGCCCGCATGCCGCTCCATGGGGATCGTCAGGGGTGTCTCCACATCCGGGGTACCGGGCAAAAGCCGCCCCGCCAGCCAGCGCGACCCAAAGATCGCAAGCCCGATCTGCGGCAAAAGCGCGATCAACTGCTCGCCACGTGACCCGTAGAACCCCGTCAACTCGATCGCCTGCCCCAACGCCACGAGGCCAAGGACCGGCACGACAACCTGCCCCAAGGACACCACGAACCCGGCCGCAGAGGTGCGGCGCGTGTCGTCCATCGCCTCGATCCGTTGGGCCAGCCGTTCAATCCACGACCGCGCACGCATGACCAGCACGAGCGCAATCGACAAAAGCGCAAGGATACCGGGCCAGCGCCCCTGCGCCTCGGCGCGGGTGGCGGGGTTCGACCATGCATCGACAATGCCCGTACCCAGATCTCGCCAGGACGCCAACTGCGCCTGCCAGGCGTCTAACCACAGCGCCGGGTTGATCGGGGTGGGCCCCAATTCGAACAGCCGCTCGGCCTGACGGTCGCGCACAATCTGGTCGATTTCCCCGATAATGCCATTGGCCCGGCTGAACGCCTCCTCCGCGGTGCGGCGCGGCGCCTCGAGCCGTTGAATTTGATCTGTCAGTTCGGCGCGGCGTGCGGCGACCTCCGTCGCCTCACTCTCCCCCTCGGCGGGGGCGTCGCCGAGGGCGGCCAACTGGCCGCGCAAGGTCTCCAACCGCGTTGCATTGACGTTCTGGGCGTCCTGAAACTCCGCCCGCCACTCAGCAACCTCCGCACGCAAAACAGCAAAGGCATCGTCAGACGCGCGCGCAGCCTCAACCGCGGCTTCGGCGCGTGTCGCGACATCCTCCCACGCGGTATAGTCCGGCGTGGTCTGCGCAGCGGCACCCGCCGCAAGCGTGAGCCAGATCAGCGCAGCGGCAATGAACCGGAACAAGTGTTAGCCCTTTACCCGAACCGATGGGATCTCGCGGCTCGTCTCCAGCCACGCGGGCACCGGCAGCCCCTTCTCCCGCAGGAAGGTGGGGTTGTAGATCTTGGACTGATAGCGCGAGCCATAGTCGCACAGGATCGTCACGATGGTGTGGCCCGGCCCCATTTCGCGCGCCATGGCCATGGCGCCCGCGATGTTGATGCCGGTGGAGCCGCCCATCACGAGCCCTTCTTCCTGCACAAGACTGAAGATGATCCCCAGCGCCTCGGTGTCGGAGGCGCGGAAGACCATGTCGGGCGTAAACCCATCCAGGTTCGCGGTGATCCGGCCCTGCCCGATCCCTTCGGAGATCGAGTTGCCTTCGGAGGCAAATTCACCCGTGGTGTAGTAGCTGAACAGCGCCGCACCATGCGGATCGACCAGCCCGACCTTCACGCCCTTGGGCTGCAGATACATCCCCATGCCCGCGACCGTGCCGCCCGATCCGGCGGCACAAATAAAGCCGTCGACCTTGCCGCCGGTCTGCTCCCAAACCTCTGGTCCCGTCGTGTCGATATGGGCCTGACGGTTGGCGACGTTGTCGAACTGATTGGCCCAGATCGCGCCGTTGGGTTCCGTCTTGGCCAATTCCTCGGCCAGACGCCCGGAATAGCGGACATAGTTGTTGGGGTTCTTGTAGGGCGCCGCGGGCACCAGCACCAATTCCGCGCCTGCAAGGCGCAGCGCGTCCATCTTTTCCTGGCTCTGGGTTTCGGGGATGACGATCACCGTCTTGAACCCCATCGACGCGCCCACGACCGACAGCCCGATCCCGGTATTGCCCGCCGTGCCCTCGACGATGGTTCCGCCCGGTTTCAGATCGCCGCGCGCAACGGCGTCCTTGATGATGTGATAAGCCGCGCGATCCTTGACCGATTGACCGGGGTTCAGGAACTCGGCCTTGCCCAGAATGGTGCATCCCGTCTCTTCCGATGCGCGGCGCAGCTTGATCAGGGGGGTGTTGCCAATGGCCGAAGCCAGATCGGGATGGACGCGCATGTCAGGGGCCTTTCACCCCGCAACGGCGGGGGCTGTCTTTTGTCTCTTACATGTGGTGTAGGGCGCGCGCCCTGCAACCTCAAGCAAGCTCAGACGCCCGCGTCCCGCCGCAAGCCTTCGCGATGGCGTGCCAGCCAGTGACCCAGCGCCACCAGCGGCCCTGCCCGGAACCGGTCCCCGTCGAGCCAGTCCAGAAAGACCTCCCAGTCGAGGATATGCGACCGGATGTTTTCGTCCTCGGACTCGAGCCCTGCCACCCCGTCTGACCCGTCAGGCAGATCCACGATGCCCACATAAGTGTAGACGAACTCTGTCAGCGTCCCCGTCGATGGGTAATGCCGCGACACCGCATGTAGGTCAGTCACGCTAAGCCGCGCCTCTTCCTCAGCCTCGCGGCGCGCGGAGGTCTCGGGCGCCTCTCCGGGATCGATCCGCCCTGCAACAGGCTCCAGAACCCACGGGTTCGGATCACCGCGAAAGAAGGCCGAGGCACGCCACTGTTCAACCATCATCACCCGGTCGCGCACCGGGTCATAAGGCAACACCACCACCGCATCGCCACTGACAAAGCCCGCCCGATTGATGACCGGCCCCAAGGTGCCGTCGAAGCGCGGCACCTGAAAGTCATACTCCAACACACTGAAAAAATTGGTGTAAGGACGTCTACGCTTTACGACCTGTGCAGGCTGGTCCGGTACTGGGGCAAGGTATTCCGGCGCCGGCTCGGCCTCGGCCAGAACGCGGGCATGGGCGCGGGTGCGGATCATCGGCATGCGCGCTGCAAGCTCCTCCGCGCTGATCTCGCCATGGTACTCCATGGCCTCGCGCGCGGCGTGGCGGGTCATGGGCCCAAAGCGTGCCGCCCACTCCTCCAGATGCCATGGCGTGTCCGGCGGCGGCACGTCGTCTCCCGGCCAATACACCCACGCCGTCACAGGCCCGCCTTTGGTGTCCACCGACACCTCCCGCAGGCCATAGCCAAAACCGCCCTCGTAGAAATCGAGCCGCGCGCGCGCCGTCTCGTCGACCTCCAGCACCGCCCCCTCGACGGTGCCAGCGGCACGGGCAATCCGCGGGTAAGACGTGCCCTTGGCCCAAAAGACGCCGTGGCCTGCCAGAGTTGCCGCGACCGGCACGACACCAGGGGCCACAATCCCCAAAAGCGCCACGTCCAGAAGTGTGCCGTAGATAAAGTAGCGCGTCACCGATAAAGCCGCCCGGCAACCTCTGTCAGGAACGCCGCCAAGAGCCCGCCGGCAAAACACAGGATCAACACCGGCTGCGTCAGCGTCACGGGCGCGAACTCTAACATGATCTCGAACACCGCGACGACGGCCTCCACCGGGCGGTCGTAATCCTTGCGGAGCGACCGTTTGATCATCTCGGCGGCGCTGTTGAAGAACATGCACACGAAAATCAGCGCGACCGTCGTCGTCAGCCACGACCCCAGCATCGCCCGCGCACCCTGCCCGCCCTTGGGCCCCGCGACCTGCCAGCCCACGATCACGCCAAAAAGCGCATTGATCCACCACAGGTTCGGCGCGGGATCCTTGTCTTCGAAATAGCCTTGGATAATCAGCGACACATAGGCCGCCACCGCTGCGAAAGAGAGGGCGGCGACAAGGCGGGCTGCTGTGGGCATGGGATCAGGCCGGTTTCTGGATCGTGATTTGCGTTACGTCACAGTTTCCCGATTGGAAGGTCGCGGCGCAAGAGGTCAGGTAAAAGTTCCACATCCGCCGGAACCGGTCGTCAAAGCCCATGGCCTGAACCTGATCCCATTTGTCGTTGAACGTGTCATGCCACCGGCGCAGGGTTTGCGAATAATCCGGACCGAACTCGATCGACCGCAGCGTCTTGAGCCCCGCTTCCTCGACCTTCTGGCGCAGCACCACCGGGCTGGGCAGCATGCCGCCGGGGAAGATGTATTTCTGGATGAAATCGACCGAGGATCGGTACACCTCCCACCGCGTGTGCTGAACCGTGATGATCTGGAGCGTCGCGGTCTTGCCGGGCTTCAGACGCTCGCGCACCGTGTTGAAGTAGTCGGGCCAGTATTTCTCGCCCACGGCCTCGAACATCTCGATGGATGCGATGCCGTCATAGGTGCCCTTTTCGTCGCGGTAATCCTGCAACTTGAATTCGACCTTGTCGGAAAGCCCCGCCTTTTCAATGCGATCCACGGCGTACTTGTACTGTTCCTGACTGATCGTCAGACACGTGACCTTCAGCCCGCGCTGCCCGGCGGCGTATTCCGCGAACCCGCCCCAGCCGCAGCCGATCTCCAGCACGTGGTCACCGGGCTGTGCGCCCATCTGATCGACCATGCTCTTGTATTTCGCGATCTGCGCCTTCTCGAGGCTCTCCTGCCCGGTCTCGAAGATCGCGCTGGAATAGGTCATCGTATCGTCGAGCCACAACCCGTAGAAGTCATTGCCCAGATCATAGTGATAGCTGATGTTTTTCTTCGCCTGCGCGCGCGTGTTGCGGTTCAGCCAGTGCCGGAAATTCTCGTAGGCCTGAACCAGACGCTGCCCTTTGAAGCCGTCAAAGACCTCATCGTTATCCGCATGCAGCACGTCCATGAACGCCTGCAGGTCCGGCGTGGACCACTGCCCGTCCAGATAGGCGTCACAGAATCCCAACTGCCCTTCGCGGATCAGCCGGGCAAAAACCTGCGGGTCGTGGATGTGCAACTCCGCGACCGGCCCGGGCTTGGGCCCGTCAACTCGGAACTGCCGCCCATCGGGCAGGATGAAATCCACGCGGCCATGTTCGAGGCACTCCGTCGCCAGACGAAACACCTGTTTGAAATACCGCGGCAAGTTCGCTTGCCCTGTCGTCCGTGTCAGGATCATTCTGGTCTCCCCCCAGCCGGGCTTGATGCCCGCGCCCTGTTATTCGTGGAACCGTGCCAGTCAGGCCCTTGTTTTTCAAGCGTATTCAGAAGTCGCGCTTCTCATAGGCCGACAACGCCCGTTTGCGGCCCTCTTCCGCCGAAACGATGGGCTTGGGATAGTCGTCCCCGGGCGCCATCCCCCACGCCTTTGGGATCGCCTCGAAATAGCTGCACGCCTCGTCTGACGGGCGGCTATAGGGTTCGGCCAGCCAGCGGCTGACATAGCTGCGGTTCTTGTCGAACTTGTCCAACTGCGTGACCGGATTGAACACGCGGAAATAGGGCGTGGCATCCGGCCCGGACCCCGCCGACCACTGCCACCCCATCGCGTTCGACGCCGGGTCCCAGTCGACCAGATGATCCTCGAACCAGGCCAACCCGATTTTCCAGTGACACATCAGATGCTTGGTCAGGTAACTTGCCACAATCATGCGCGCGCGATTGTGCATGGTGCCGGTCACGTACATCTCGCGCATGGCGGCATCGACGAACTGAATGCCCGTGCGGCCCTGCTTCCACGCCTTGACCTCGGCCAGACGCTCATCCTCGTTCCAGGGGAAGGCGTCCCAGTCTTCGCGCCAGTTGCCGGTGGCGATCCGGGGCGTGTGGTGCAGCAGGTGATAGGCGAACTCGCGCCACACGATCTCCTTCAGGAACGTCTCGGCCCCGCCCTTGCCATCCGCGAGCGCGCGCTGCCCGGCGTGCCAGCAGGCGCGCGGGCTGATCTCGCCCAACGCCAGACATTGCGACAGACGCGAGGTGCCGTCCTTGGCGACCATGTCCCGGCTGCTGTCATATCCTGCCACGATATCGCGCATGAACGTGCCCAACCGGGTCTGCGCCGCGTCTTCGCCCAGGATCAGGTAGGGGCGCACGATACCCGCCCCGCGCTCCATGGCGGCACCCAGCGCCCAATCGTCCAAATCGTCGCTCGCGGGCCATGTATCTGGCGCGGGGATGTCCGATGGGGCGGGCAACGCCGGGGCCACGTCGCGGTCGCGCACGGCTTTCCACATGGGGCTGTAGACCTTGTAAAACCCGCCAGTCTTGGTCTCGACGGTCCAGGGTTCAAAGAGCAAATGCCCCTCGAAACTGCGGGCCTCGATCCCGCGGTCCTTAAGCGCGGACTTGATCGCGCTGTCACGCCCTTGCAACTGGGGTTCATAGCTACGTGACCAATAGACTGCGCCCGCGCCGGTCTCCTCGATCAACTGCCCCAATGCCGCCTGCGCATCACCCTTGCGCAGGATCAGCTCGCTGCCTTTCGCGCGCAGCGCGGCGCGCAAAACCTCGACGCCCAACCCCAGCCGCCATTTGGGCGCAGCGCCCAGCCGCGACACACCTTCGTCGTTCAAAAACACCGGGATCACAGGGCGACCGCTGTCGCAGGCCGCCACCAGCGCCTGATGATCGCTCAGCCGAAGGTCCCGCCGGAACCACATGAGAACAGGAGATTTTTCGCCCATAGCACCCCGCCGATCGCCGCGTCGGGTGTGTCCCCACCCGTCAGAGTTCTCGATCTAGGGCGGTGATCAGGCGGTCAACCTCTGACGGCGTGGTGTAATGCAAAAATGACAGACGCAGCACACCCAGATCCGGATCCACGCCCATGGCCGACAGCGCGCGGCCCGCGTAAAAATCCCCGCCACCGCACATGATCCCGTGATGGGCCAGCCGCGCCGCCGCCTCCTGCCCCGGCTCTTTCAACGCCAGAGAGAACGTGGGCGCCCGGTCGGCCGCGCGCGCAGGCCCCAAAAGGCGCAGATCATTGCGGCTGCCCAGATAGTCGATCAGCGGCGCCATCAACGCCACCTCTGCGGATCGCAGCAGACCGTGAATGCTTTCGGCGCGCGCCGTTGCGTCCCGCCCCGCGCGGAAATGATGTTTGTAGATCGCGTCGAGGTAATCCGCGATCCCGCCCGCCGCCGCGACCTGCGCGTGATCTGGCCCCGCAGGCGTGAAGCGTTTGTAGAGCGTATCACCGTTAAAGCTGTGACCCTGATTGGGCAGCGCCATGCCCAGCGCCTCGTTGATGGCCATCACACCCAGATGCGGGCCAAAGGTCTTGTAGGCCGAAAACAGATAGATATCCGCCCCCAGCTTGGTCACATTGGGGATGCCGTGGGGGGCATAGCTGACCCCGTCGACGCAGGTGAACACGCCATAGCGGCGCGCCATGGCGCAGATCGCGGCGGCATCGTTGATCTCTCCCACCACGTTTGAGCAGTGCGGGAAACACAAGAGCCGCGCCCCATCCAGAAGCGCAGGCAGATCATCGGGGTTCAGATACCCGGTCTCGGGATCGATGCACCATTCGCGCACCTCGATCCCGCTGTCGGCCAGCCGCCGCCACGGGCCGGAATTGGCTTCGTGATCCTGATTGGTGACAACAATCGCCTCACCCGGGGACAACCACTCGCGAAAGGCCTGCGCAAGGACGTAGGTGTTTTGGGTGGTGGACGGCCCGAAAGAGACCTCATGCGTGCGCACCCCCATGATGCGGGCCAACCGCGCGCGCGCCTCGTCCATCTCCTGCCCGCCGAGATAAGACGCCTGATAGGGCGCGTAGGGTTGAACCTTACGCTCCTTGTAGAAACGCGTGAGGCGCCAAATGGTGTACCGGCAGGCATAACTGCCCCCCGCGTTCTCAAAGAACGCAGCGTCGCGGAGGGACGGTTCCGCAAAGGCCGGAAACTGAGCGCGGACAAACTCGGTATCCAGTTGCATGCCGGCACCTGACCCGATCGGTCATATCAATTGCAACCCCAGAACGCCGATTTTTTGATCATCCGCGACAAAACTGATTGGCAGGTCGGCAGGTCTCGGACCGACCTGCCGACGCCCTAAATCAAGCGTTCACATCAACGACCACGCGGCCTTTGACTTGGCCCGCCAGAATATCCGCGCCCAATTTCGGCAGATCAGACAGCGTCGCGGGCTGCACCATGGCCTCCAGCTTCTGCATCGGAAGACGCTCGGCCAGCGCGGCCCAAGCGCGCACGCGGGCATCATAGGGCTGCATCACGGAATCGATGCCCAACAGGTTCACGCCGCGCAGAAGGAACGGGATCACCGTGGCGGGCAGGCCCGCACCCCCGGCAAGCCCCACAGCCGCGACCGACCCGCCATAGACCATCTGACCAAGCACACGGGCCAACATCGCGCCCCCCACCGCGTCGACGCAACCGGCCCATGTTTCGCTTTCCAGCGGGCGCTTGGTAGTCTCGTTAATCTCTTCGCGGGCCACGATCTGCGTGGCCCCCAGCGATGTCAGGTAATCGGCGGTCTCGGGCCGCCCCGTCACACCGGCCACCTTGTAGCCACCCGCAGCCAGGATCGCCGTCGCGACCGACCCCACACCACCGGCGGCACCCGTGACCAGCACAGGGTTGGCCCCCGGCGTCAGCCCGTGATCCTCCAGCGCCTGCACGGCCAGCATCGCGGTAAAGCCCGCCGTGCCCACGGCCATCGCCTGACGCGTCGTCAGCCCGTCGGGCAGCGGCACCAGCCAGTCGGCCTTGACCCGCGCCTTTTGCGCGTAGCCACCCCAATGCGCCTCGCCCACGCGCCAACCAGTCAGAACGACCTTGTCGCCGGGTGTGTAGCGGTCATCATCCGATGCCTCGACCGTGCCGGCAAAATCGATGCCCGGCACGTGGGGGTAATTGCGCACCAGACCGCCACCCGGCCCGATGCACAGACCGTCCTTGTAGTTGACCGTGGAATATTCGACCGCGACCGTGACACCGCCTTCGGTCTCGGGCAGATCGCCCGTGTCGATCTCTTCCACCGCGGCCGAGGTCTTGCCCTCGTCATCTTTGCGAACGATCAGCGCGTTGAACATGTGGGCTTTCCTTAAATCCAGAACTTCTCTTGCACGACACCCGTGAAGGTGCCGTCTTGTGTCTCGACGTCAAGCTCTGTTCCCGCGTCCCAATGGGGCATCCGCACCATCCCGATGGCGACATTGGTGTCAAAATCGGGCGACCAGGCAGCACTCGTGATCGATCCCGCCTTCTTGCCCTTGTGCCACAGCGGCCACAAGCGATCGCAGGGCGGCAGGTCGCCGGTGATCGAAATGGCCCGGATCTGTTTGACCGGGCCTTCCTTGTCCACGCGCAGCAGCGCGTCACGGCCCACACAGCCGATGGCCGTCTGGGTCGAGCAGAACTTGCCCAGCCCGCATTCATGGGGCGTGTTGTCCCGCGTCATGTCATTGCCATAGGACAACAAACCGCCCTCGATCCGTTCGATCAGGTTGGGGCAGCCGGGGCGCACGTTCAGGTCCTCCCCCGCCTTGAAGAGCGCCTCCCATAGCGGCATCCCCAATTCCGAGCCTTCGACATAGACCTCGAACCCGCCCTGCTTGGAATAACCCGACCGCGCCACGACCAGCGACGTGCCCTCGAAATCAAACAGCCCGTAGCGGAAAAACCGGATGTCACGGACACCGTCGCCAAAGACCCGCGCGGCCAGATCATCGGCCTTGGGCCCCTGAATGGCCAAGGGCGACACGTCGGGTTCGTCCACCAGCACATCCAGACGGAAGCCATAGGCGATCCCCTTGACCCAGAGCAGAAGGTCACTGTCTGCAATGGAAATCCAGTAACGGTCCTCGCTCAGCTTCACGGCCACCGGATCGTTCAGCATGCCGCCGGTCTCATCGACCATGGGCACGTAATAACACTGCCCCGCCAGCATCCCGCGCAGATCGCGCGGTGTCAGCATCTGCATCAGACGCCCGGCATCCGGGCCGCGCACTTCGATCTGACGCTCGACCGAGACATCCCAGACCTGCACGTCGGTCTTCAGGTGCCGGTAATCGGCCTCCACGCTTTCAAACACGGTCGGCAAAAGCATCCGGTTATAGACGGTATAGCCTTTGACACTGGCCGCCTCGACGCCATCGGAAAACGGGGTGCGCCGCACACGGCGGGAAGGTGCAATGGTTGCCATGGCTCAGCTCTCCTGATCTTGGGTCGGCATGATAAACAGATCGGTGTCATCGGGGCTCCAGCCCGCCTGCGTCAGCATGGCGTGCAACTGCCCCCGGTGATGGGTCTGATGGTTGAAGAAATGCGCCACACACAGCGCAAGGGGTTTGGTGATGTGGGTGCCCAGCGCGCCGGAAAACCAGCTTAACTCGCCCGCAAGGGCCGTATCATCCAGCCCGTCCGCCCACACGCAAATGGCGTCATCCTGCGCGGCGCGGGCCGTGTCCCACGCGGCGCGGTCGGGCGTGTACTCCACCGATCCCTTGATCCCGCAGGTGGGCGCGGCGCAGTCGGTAAACCGGCTCATCCAGATGGCGTCGGCCCACAGCAGATGGTTCGCGGTGCCAAAGATCGACCCGAAGAACGCGCCGCGGCCCGCGCGCACGGCCTCGGACCCCAGACCCGCGACTCCGGACCGCAGGGACCCGTTCTGCCACAGGTTGTAGCGCGCCATCATCCGGCAGTATTCGGCCGTAATCATCCCATCTCCTCCCCAGACGGACGTGATGACGGATTTGGCCGCAAATTCCCGCTTGCAGGCCCGTCCCAACCGTCAATTGCGCCCGAGTAGCACCCCTTTGCGCCGCAAAATGGTGCATGAGCGACCCCTTGCAGGTCGCGTTCGGCAATTTCCTTGCACCCGTACGCAACGGCACATAGCGTCATCTGCGAAATCGTGTCCTGTGGGAGAGTATGCACATGAAACTCGCGACCTATCTCGGCGCCACCGCCGTGGCCGCCATCGCAACCTCGGCCTTCGCCGCTGACCCCGATCTTCTGGTCTTTGACTGGTCCGGGTTCGAAGAAGAAGGCTTCTATATCAAATACGAAGAAAAGCACGGGATCGCCCCCAGCTATGCGTTCTTCGGGGAAGAGGAAGAGGCCTTCCAAAAACTGCGCTCGGGCTTCAAGGCAGATGTCTCGCACCCCTGCTCGCAATCGGTGCAGAAATGGCGCGACGCGGGTCTGATCGAACCCTGGGACATCTCCAAGATCCCCAGCTACGCCAAGGTCGAGGCGTCCTACAAAGAAAACCCGATCTTCGCAGACGACACCGGCGTCTACTTCATCCCCGCCGATGCGGGCATGACGGCCATCGCCTACAACACCGAACAGGTCCCGGCCGAGGACGTGGCCTCGCTGCAGGTCTTCACCAACCCCAAATATGCGGGCCGTATTTCGCTCCCCGACAACGTCGATGACGCCTATGCGCTGGCCTATCTGGCCACCGGCGTCAGCGACTGGACAACCGCCACCCAAGAGGATTTCGAGGCCGCAAGCGCCTGGATGCGCGAGGCGCACATGCTCAACCGTGCCTATTGGGCCGACGGCGCGGAACTCGCTCAACTGATGGGCACGGGCGAGGTTCTGGTATCCTGGGCCTGGAACGAGACGCCCGTGACCATGGCGGGCGAAGGCCAACCCATCGCCTTCCAGCGTGAGGCGGTCGAAGGCTCCTCCGCGTGGTTCTGCGGTTACGTGAACCTCGTCGACGGTCCGGGTTCCGAGGAAAAGGCCCATGACTTCATGGAAGCCTGGCTCGCGCCCGAAGTGACCGATTACATCGTCAACGAATGGGGCTATGGCCACGCCAACGCCGAAAACATGTCGAACATCGACGCCGAAACCCTGACCGAGGTCGGCCTTGGCCCGGTGGACGTGCCGATCCTGGCGCAGCTTCCCATGGACAACGCCCTGCGCGAGCAGATGATCGCGGAGTTCGAAAAGATCAAAGCAGGCTTCTAAGCCCCTTTGATCCGTCAAACGAAAGCCGGGCCCGCGGGTCCGGCTTTTTTCATTTCTCCCCCTGAACGCAACACATTGATTTCCCCGCGCCGATGGGTCTGACTGTGGGGGCTACGACCCTTCCAGAAGTGATGACCATGGCCCGGCAAAACATCCGTCTCGGCGTCGATATCGGCGGCACCTTCACCGATGTCGTTCTCGAAGCGGATGGCAAAACCCATTCGACCAAGGTGCTCACCACCTATGCCGCGCCGGAAACCGCGATCATTGACGGGATGCATCAGGTCTGCGCCAAGGCCGGGATCACGCCTGAGGGTATCGGGCAGATCATCCACGGCACGACACTGGCCACCAACGCGCTGATCGAACGGCGCGGGGCCAAGACCGCCTTCATCACGACCGAAGGCTTCCGCGACGTGATCGAAATGCGCACGGAGTCGCGGTTTGAACAGTATGACCTGAACCTCAACCTGCCCGAACCGCTCCTGCCCCGGCAGATGCGCTTTACCGTGCCGGGCCGGATCGGCGCACAAGGCCAAGTGCTGGCGGACTTGACCGAGGCCGACATCACCCCTGTCATCGACCGCATCGCGGCTACGGGCGCTGAGAGCGTGGCGGTGGGCCTGATCCACGCTTATGCCAACCCTGCGCATGAGCAGATGGTGCGCGACGTGCTGACCCGCCGCCTACCCGACGTGGCCGTCTCGATCTCGTCCGAGGTCTCGCCACAGATGCGGGAATATGAACGTTTCAACACGGTCGTCGCCAACGCCTATATCAAACCGCTCATGGCGTCCTACCTAGGGCGGCTCGAGGACCGCCTGCGCGGCGAGGGCGTCACCTGCCGCGTGTTCCTCATGCATTCGGGCGGCGGCATCATCTCGATCCAAAACGCTGCCGATTTCCCCGTCCGCCTTGTGGAATCCGGCCCCGCGGGCGGCGCGGTCTTTGCGGCCCACATCGCCGCGCGTTACGGGCTGAACAAGGTGCTGTCCTTCGACATGGGCGGCACCACCGCCAAGATCTGCCTGATCAAGGACCAGACGCCCAAGACCAGCCGCGTGTTCGAGGTCGCCCGCACCTACCGCTTCAAGAAGGGATCGGGCATGCCAATCTCGATCCCCGTGATCGACATGGTGGAAATCGGCGCAGGCGGCGGCAGCCTCGCCCATGTGGACAGCCTACGCCAAATCCGCGTCGGCCCCGAAAGTGCTGCCTCGGAACCTGGGCCCGCCTGCTACGGGCGCGGCGGCACCCGCCCCGCCGTGACCGATGCCGACCTGACGCTGGGCAAGCTCGACCCCGACAATTTCGCAGGCGGCGCGATCCCGCTTTCGCCCGAAGCCTCCGCCTCTGCCCTCACCACCCATGTGGGTGACACGTTGGGTATGGACGCCACGCAAGCCGCCTTCGGCGTGGCCGAGGTCGTGGATGAAAACATGGCCAACGCGGCCCGTGTCCACGCGGTCGAGAACGGCGAGGACCTGTCGGATTACACGATGATCGCCTTTGGCGGCGCGGCCCCCCTCCATGCCGGGCGGCTGGCCGAAAAGCTGGGCATCGACCGCCTGCTCGTGCCGCCGGGCGCGGGCGTGGGATCGGCCATCGGGTTCCTGCGCGCGCCCTTCAGTTTCGAGGCCAACCGCTCGGACTACATGAAGCTCTCGGATTTCGA
This sequence comes from Pseudomonadota bacterium, assembly GCA_038527375.1. GTDB lineage: Bacteria > Pseudomonadota > Alphaproteobacteria > Rhodobacterales > Rhodobacteraceae > Shimia_B. The sequence goes on from JBCBFU010000022.1 coordinate 23,648, forward strand.
CGCGGGCAAGATCACCCGCGTCCTGTCGGACTTGCAGGCCGAGGCGACCGCGTTCGTGCGCACCTGCGACGCCCACAGCCCCATCCTGAGCGAGTTCAAAGTCTACATGCGCTACACCGGGCAAGGCTGGGAAATCCCCATCACGCTCACCCAAGAACAGGCCATGACCCCCGACGCCGATACGTTCGAAGCCCGCTTTGCCGAGGATTACACCCGCCTTTTCGGGCGCCCGGTCGCGGGCATGGATATCGAGATCACGGTCTGGTCCGTGAACGCTACAACCCCGCCCCAACCGGTGACACAGGTCGCGGCCACCCCCGGCGGCACACAGGCGCAAACGCACATGACGCGCCCGGTCTTCGACCCCGCGGGCGGCGTCTTCGTCGATGCCGCGCTCATCGACCGGGACACGCTGACCGACGACACCCGCGTCCCCGGCCCTGCCGCGATCAGCGAACGGGAAACCACCATCATCGTCCCCGCCAGCCGGGACGCGATCCGCCAGCCTGACGGCTGCATCGACATCGTGATGAAAGGGGCGCAGCCATGACGACCAGCCAACCCTCGACCGTCGCCTATCAGGTGATGTGGAACCGCCTGATCTCGGTCGTCGAAGAACAGGCGCAGGCCCTTGTGCGCACGGCGTTTTCAACCTCCGTGCGGGAGGCGGGAGATCTGTCCGCTGGCGTCTACGACACGCACGGCCGGATGCTCGCACAGGCCGTCACCGGCACACCCGGCCACGTGAACGCCATGGCCGATGCCGTCGCCCATTTCATCCGCCGGATCGGGCGCGAGACCATGCGCGAGGGCGACACCTACATCACCAACGACCCGTGGGAGGGGACAGGCCACCTCCATGACATCACGATGGTCACGCCATCTTTCAGGGGGGGCCGCCTCGTCGGCTTCTTCGCCTGCACCGCGCACATCGTCGATATCGGCGGGCGCGGCTTTGGCGCTGATGCCCACAGCGTCTACGAGGAAGGGCTCTATATCCCGATCATGCGCTTTGCCGATCAGGGCCGCGTGGACGACACGCTTGTACGGATCATCCGGGGCAACGTGCGCGAACCCGATCAACTCATCGGGGATATCTACGCACTCAGCACCTGTAACGAGATCGGGCACCGCCGCCTGATCGCGATGATGGACGAATTCGGCCTGACCGATCTGGACGGCATCGCAACCTTCATCCTCGACAACTCCCACCGTGCGACGGTCGACGCCATCGCGGCCCTGCCCCAGGAAACTGCCGAAGGCTCCATGACCATGGACGGCTTTGACGTGCCGATCACGCTCAAGGTCCGGGTCAGCGTCGCGGGCGACCACATCCTGACGGATTTCACAGGCACCTCGGGCGTGGACAAAAAAGGGATCAACTGCCCGCTGGTCTATACCAAGGCTTATGCCTGCTATGCGCTCAAGGTCGCCATCGCGCCCGAGATCCCGAACAACGCGGCTTCCCTCGCGCCCTTCCGCGTGACCGCGCCCGAGGGCACCATCGTGAACGCGGTCCACCCCGCCCCGGTCGCGCTGCGCCACATCGTAGGGCACTTCGTCCCAGATGCGGTCTATGACGCTTTCGACAAGATCGTGCCGGGCGTCGTCCCCGCCGAAGGCGCGGGGTGCCTTTGCAACTTCCAAGTCTCTCTCCGCCCCACGGGCGCGGAGGGTCGTCGGGCCGAGGTGCTGACCTTCAACTCCGGCGGCTCGGGCGCGCGGCCCGACCATGACGGGCTGAACGCCACCGCCTTTCCGTCCGGCGTGATGACCATGCCCATCGAGGCCACGGAGCACGCAGGCCCCGTCATCATCTGGCGCAAGGAGCTGCGCCCCGATTCCGGCGGCGCGGGCCGCACGCGTGGGGGCCTCGGGCAATACATGGAGGTCGGCGCGCAGGAGGGGCACGAGTTCGACATTCAGGCCATGTTCGACCGGGGCCAACACCCCGCGCGGGGACGGCGCGGAGGGCATGGCGGTGCGGCCACGACCATCCAGCGCAGCGATGGCGCGGCCATGCATGTGAAGGGCAAGCAATTTGTCCCCCACGGCGCGCGTGTCGAAATGGCCTTCCCCGGTGGCGCGGGCTATGGCGACCCCGCAGAGCGCCCTGTGGAGGCCGTCAAACGCGACCTCGCGCGCGGCTATATCTCGGATGACACGGCTACCAGGGACTATGGCCTCAGCGCAGAAGACATCGCCGCAGTCCACGCTGCCGCAGCACGGGGGGAAGACGTCTAGCTCAGCACGCTGCAAATCCGCGCAGCACCCACAGCCGCATCCACCTCGGCGGCGACATCGATGCGCAGGCCCAGATGCCGCTCGCGGATGCGCCGGAACGTGACATTGCCCGCAGCGCCCCCCGCCGTGACCAGATGCGTGGGATAAAGCCCACCCCGATCCCGGATCAGGCGATAGCCCTCTGCCTCGATCCGCGCGATCCCCTCGAACAGCCCCTTCAGAAACAACGCGTCATCCGCAGGCCGGGGCGTCAGGCGCGGCGCGAGGTCGGGGTCGTTGATCGGGAACCGCTCTCCCGGCGCGTTGAGCGGATAATAGTTCAGATCGTCAGGCTCCTCCGGGTCGATCCGGGTGCTGAGCGCCTCCAGCTGCGCCACGTTGAAATGGGTCAAGAGAACCGCCCCACCCGTGTTCGACGCACCCCCCGCCACCCAATAGGGGCCAATCTTGTGGGAATAGAGCCCCTGTTCCGGCAGATCGATCCGCTTGGTCGACAGAACCTTGAGCGCCAGCGTCGACCCGATGGAGGTCACAGCGACACCCGCCTCCAACGGAGCCGCCGCGATGAAGGCCGCCGTGCTATCGGTCGTGCCCGCATGGACCTGCGCGCGCAGGTTCAGCCCCAGATCGGCTGCGACGGCCTGATCCAGCCCCGCCAGCGCCGTGCCCACGGGACGCACATCCGGCAACAGCTTGGGGTCGATGACCTGATCCACCCAGTCCGGCCACGTCTCGCGCTCCGGGTCATAGCCGGTCTTCAGCGCATTGTTGTGATCCGACAGCCCGCCACAGCCCATCAGCCGCGCCGCGATGAAATCCGCTTGATGGAGCAGATGGACCGGCGTGCCTTCGGCCAAGGAGACCAACCGCATCGCCCGGGCGAGCGCCGAATTTGACCCTCGCGTGATGTGCGAGGGCGGTGCGCCCGCGGCGTCGATGCGCGCAGCCTCGGCCTCGAACCCTTTGGAATTGTACATCAAAGCGGGGCTGACGGGGTTCAAGGCCGCGTCGGTTAACACCATGGACCCGGACGTGCCGTCGATCCCGATGGCCGCGATGTCCTGCCCGCTATACCCCACCTCTTCCAAGGCTTTGACCTGCGCCGTGATGCACTCAGCGCAGGCCGTCCACCACAGCGACGCGTCAATCGCGGCGCCCGTCTGCGGCAGATGCGCCGCCCGCGCGGTCGCCACCACCGCCCCGCTTTGGTCCAGCACCGCCGTGCGGATCCCCGATGTCCCGATATCCAGCCCCAGCGTCAGCATTCTCTGCCCTCTTCGGTCGTCTGCCTATGCCTGCCGCGCAGCGAGCGCTTGGCGATATTTCTCTGCGTCCCAGTTCAGCAATTCAGCCTCCGCCGCCTCGCCAATGGCCTCAGGCACCCAGTCCTCGGGCAGGCGCAGCAGAACATCCGACAGACATTTCAGCATCGCCTGTTGCGAAGACGTCGCGCCCTCGCGCAGCGCCACGCCCTGCCCTGGATGCACCACCGCCGGAGGCGCGCCCGCGTGATCGGCCTGCGGCAAGGCTGGCCCCAGAAAGACCACGTGATCGGGATAATACGACCCCGCCACGGCAAGCCTCGACGCCCGTGCATCCGTCGCGATCCAGCTTTCTGCCGCCCATCCGAACCCCTCCGGCGCGACGCCCTCCGGTTCCGCGGTGACCTCCCGCGCAGGCATCGCCAGGCGCCGCTCGACCTCCGCAATCAGGTCGCCGACCTCCTCCACCGTCGCGCCGCAGCACAGCAGCCCGTGGTTTTCGAGCACGACCACCTGAGTTTCCGGCGTGATCCGCGCGAGGATGGCGTTGGTCAGCGGCAGACCCGGTTTCGCATAAGGCACCATCACGAACGGCAGGCCAGCCAATTTCTCCGCACAGGCCGCGCGCCCCTCCGCGCTGATCGCGTGGACCAGCGTGGCCACCGAATGCGTGTGCGCCACAACCGCGTGGTCGAGCGCCGCGTGGAACGTTGTCTCGATCGACGGGCGCAGGCTCACCTCCGGGTCGAGCCCTGTGGATTTGCACGACCCGTCCCCCGCGCCATAGGCTTCCGCCTTGGCCGCGGCGTGGTCCACGGCCACGAAAATGTCGGCGCGTTCGGCATCGGCCAGCTCCGTCCCCGACGCCTTGATCCACATCACCCCGTCCCCCTTGATCGAGGTGTTGCCGCCCGGCCCCTGCACCTGAAGCGGGTCCTGCCCCAGCCGCGCCGACAGTGCCCGGAACGCGGGGGTCAGCAAATCTGGACGTGTCGTCATTGCAGCTCTCCAATCATGTAGGTCGGCGCGGGGTGGCCCGTCTCGGCCACAAGCGCGTCGAGCGTCAGTCCGGCAGCAAAGCGGTCGGCGTAAAGCCCGCCGGCCACAAACAGGCTGTCCCAGCCCGCGCCCACTGCCCCCGCGATATCGTGTTCCAGACTGTCGCCGACCATCAACAGGCGGTCCGTCCCCAGCGCCGTTTGCAATGCGCTAAAGATCGGGCGATGCGGCTTGCCGTAGAACACAACATCGCCGCCCATCCCCTTGTATTCAAACGCCAAAGCGCCGGGACTGATGACCGTGCCCCCCGCCCGCGGCGACTTCCGATCCGGGTTCGAGCAATAGAGCGGCATACCGCGCGCCAGCGCCGCGTCCAGCACCGGACGCCACGCGGACAACGCGGCACCGTCGGGCAAGCCCATCACCAAGAGCGCCTCAGCCCCATCCAGATCCGCAAACCCGATGTCCAACCCTTCGGCCCAGCCCGCCGCGTCCCCCGGGGCGCGCTCCACCGCGTGAAACACACGTTCCGACACAACGCCCGCCGCAACATCGCGCCACAGCGCCTCGCCACTGGTCATGACCTGCGTAAACCACGCCTCGGGGAGGCCCATATCCGCGATCCGCGCCGCATTGGGCGCGGCACGCTTGCCGGAGTTTGACAGAACCGCCGCCCGCACCCCCAGATCGCCCAGATCACGGACCGCGGAAACCGCGCCCGCATAGGGCGTGGTGCCGTTGTGCAGCACGCCCCACTGGTCGAACACCACGGCGTCATAGCGGTCCGCCACTTCCGACAGCCGCGTAATCGTGGCTGTCATGGGGTCAGCTTTCGGCCATATCCTTGGGGTGACGCAGGCTCGCCAGATAGGCGGGCACATCTTCCTTGGCCATGGCAGGTGCTGCCTTGTCCGCGGCCCCTTCCGGCATGTCGCCAAAGTAGAACTGGAAGCCCGGGATCGGCTGGCGGCGCTTGCGGACCGGCATCCCCTCATAGGGGAACACGTCTGACCGCGCATTCGCGACCTCATCATGGCAGGCCAGGATGTAATCGGCGCGCTTGTCCAGCTCTTCCACCGATTTCCACCCCTCGTAAGAGTTCACGAAGCGCGCAGGCACCCAGTGGCGCCAGCCTTCGGCCTCGCAGGGTTCCATGTTGCGCTCCTGAAAGATGGCGTCGCCCGCGACCACGATGTCCCCCGCGCTGGTGGCCACGGTCACGGCCATGTGGCCGACCGAATGACCCGGCGTGTGGAACATCGTGATACCGGGGAGAACCTCACATTCATCTTCGACCGCCTCGAACACGCAGCCCGCATAGGCCGGTTCGATGTCGAGGATGCCGCATTCATAGGTGCGGTAGTACAAAGGCAGCGGGTTATAGGCCATTTCGATCTCGCCCTTGGGGGCGATGTAGCGGGCGTTCTTGAATTTCTTCATGTTCTGTACGTGGTCCCAATGCAGGTGGGTGAACACGATCGCGTCGATTTCGTCGGGATGCACGCCCAGCTTCTGCTCCAGATGCTCGTGCACCTCCAGACAGCCGCGTTTCTGGCATTTGTGGTGATACTTGGTCGCGCGTTCTTCGTCGCACAGACCGGTATCAATCAGGATCTTGTGCTCGCCCGTGTCGACGTAGTGGCAGTAGCAGGGGTTCCAGAACTTCTTGCCCGCCGGGCCCTTCCAGAAGGTGTAGGTCCCAAGGTCGGCCTCCAGCCAGCCTGTGTTGATCGGATAAATCTTGGTCTCGGCGACACCCATGTCTGGCTCCGTATTGCGGCGATTCTGTTATGTATACAAAAATCCACAATCGTGCGCAGGCGCAAGCTGAAATCGCAGGTTTCCGGGATTTAGACAGGAAAAGGCGCGCTTAGTTCTCCCTAGTTCGCCTTGAGTGCCTGCATGAAGGATGCCGTCATGTGCGCGCGCATACCTTTCGACGCCGTCGTCGAATCCTCCGAGAAGATATCGTCGATCAACGCCTGGTGGCTCTTGGCCGATTTCACCAGATCCTCGCGGCTGCCGAACTTCTTGGCGCGGAACGGGCCGGTCCGACGGCGAAACTCCGACGCGAGCTCGGCCATATAGGGGTTGCCCGTCGCGCGATAGATTGTCTGGTGAAACGCCTCATTGGCGCGCAGGTAGGCCGCACGATCCCCCGTCTCGGCCGCATCGATGCAATCGGACTGTGCGGCGAGGATTTCGGATCGGGTCAACAAATTAAGGCGTTGCGCGGCGATTCTGGCACATGCAGCTTCGATTTCATGCATGGCTTCAAAGATCTGGCCCAGTTCTTCGCGGCTGTATTCTGCAACAAACACACCGCGCCGTTCGCCATGGACCAGCACGCCTTGCGCCGTCAGACGTGAAAGAGCCTCACGCACCGGGGTGCGGGACGCCCCAAACCGAGTTGCAAGCCCGACCTCATCGAGACGCTGACCGGGAATAACATCACCCACGGAAATCTCGTCCAGAAGGGCCTGCTCGATCCGCTGGGCGGCCGACATCTTGGTGTCCGAACTGGCTTTGGCTGCGTCTTTTGGCATGTCTGAGTCTCGTATTGCTGCCCCAGTGTATAGAACAGATGTGCTCGAAACGCAATTTTGCATGTTTACTTTCTACTTTGTATACAAAATAGTCTCCCAAAACGGGGAAGGGATTCGATGCCTCAAATTCGGCTCGACAATCTGGTCAAACGGTATGGCGCGGTTCAGGTCCTGCACGGGATCGACCTCGAGATGGCGGAAAATGAATTCACGGTACTTGTGGGCCCCTCAGGCTGCGGCAAGTCCACCACGCTGCGCATGATCGCAGGGTTAGAAAGCGTGTCCGAGGGCGAGATTTACGTCGACGACAAGCCCGTCAGCCAACTTGATCCCAAGGATCGCGGCCTTGCGATGGTGTTTCAGGACTACGCGCTCTACCCGCATATGGACGTGGCCCAAAACATCTCCTTCGCGCTGCGGCTGCAGAAGCGCCCCAAATCGGAAATCACCGCCAAGGTGCGGGAGGTTGCCGATATCGTGGGCCTGACCGAATTCCTGGGCCGCAAGCCCGGTGCATTGTCCGGTGGGCAACGCCAACGGGTCGCCATGGCGCGTGCGCTGGCCAAGGACAGCAATATCTTCCTCTTCGACGAACCGCTGTCGAACCTCGACGCGAAACTGCGCGGTCAAATGCGCGCGGAACTCGCCATCATGCGCCAGCGTGTTCAGAAGAACATGATCTACGTCACCCACGACCAGATCGAGGCGATGACACTGGCCGACCGGATCGTCGTGATGCATGGCGGCTATATCCAACAGCAGGGCACGCCCGCCGAACTGTTTAAAAGCCCCGCCAACAAATTCGTGGCTGGCTTCCTCGGCTCGCCGCCCATGAACTTTCTCGACGCGACCATCCGCGACGAGGGTGGCACGCTGATGGCCGAAGGTGACGGGTTCAAGATCGCGATCCCCGACGACCGGGCGCGCAAGCTGGGCAAGACCGACGGCCAGATCACCGTGGGCATTCGCCCATCCGACCTGAACTACGACCCCGATGCGCCTGCGGGTCAGGGCCTCGATCTGCAAGTGATCGTGTCCGAATATATCGGCGCGCAATCGGTGCTGATGTGTTCGTGCGGGGCCAATCAGGTCACCGTCGAACTGAAATCCGAGACACCCATCGCGCTGGGGGAAACCCTGCGCTTTTCGGTCCGTCCCGGCAGCATTCACCTTTTTGACCATAAGACCGAAGTGGCGCTCTAGCGCCCGACAGAATTCAGAATGGGAGGAAATCTGATGTTCTTTAAATCCATGAAACGGGTGGCGCTTGGCACCTCGACAGCGATCGCGCTGGCGAGCATGGCCGCCGCCAACCCCTATGCGGAATATGAAGGCACGACGCTGATCGTGAACTTCCCCGCGCACCCCCACTACAACGCCGTGATGAAGGTTCTGCCAGAATTCACCGCGGAAACCGGCATCGAGGTCGAGGTCGACCAACTGCCCTACCTGAAAATGCGCGAGCGTCAGACGCTCGAGCTGGCGCAGGACGAAGGCGAATATGACCTGATCTCCTACGTGGTGTTCTCCAAGGCCGACTATGTGTTCGCCGATCAGCTGGAAAACCTCGCCAAGTACTTCATGAACCCGAAACTGGCCGATCCCGCCTATGACGCGGGCGACCTGATCGACGGTTACGTGCAAAACATCGGCGTCGCAGGCGGCCAAAAGGGCTATCTGCCGGGTCCGACCGGCTCGCTCTTCGGCATCCCCTTCGGTTCGGAGACCTCGGTCCTCGCCTATCGCAAGGACATCTTTGAGAAGCACGGCATCCCCACGCCTGAAACCTATGACCAACTGCTCGACGCGGCCTGCACGATCCCCGAGGTCGAGCCGGGCATGGGCGGCATGGCATCGCGTGCGGCCTCGGGCCACCAGGCAAGCCACGCGTTCCTTCTGCACCTCGCCCCGCTGGGTGGTCGCGTGTTCGACGATGAATGGAACCCCATCATCAACAACGCCGCCGGTGTCGAAGCCGCCAACGCGCTGAAAACCATCGTGGATTGCGGCCCCGAAGGCGCGATGAGCTTTGGTCCCGCCGAGGCCGCGAACTCCTTCGCGTCCGGTCAATCGGCCATGTTCATGGACTCCATCGCGTTCATGCCCGGCTTTGAAGACCCCGAGCGCAGCCAGGTGGTCGGCAAGGTCGGCTACGCGATGCACCCGATGGGCGTGCGCCGCGGTTCGCAAACCGGTGGGTTCGGCATCGGCATCCCGTCGAACGCCGAAAACAAGGAAGCGGCCTTCTTGCTGATGCAGTGGCTGACCTCCAAGAAAGGTGACCTGATGGTCGCGATGGAAGGCGGGAACCCCTCGCGCTTCTCGACCTACCAGGACCCCGGCCTGAACGAGAAATTCCCCTTCTCGGCCACCTTCGGTGAGGCGCTGGAATTCGCCGATCCCGACTGGCGTCCGATCATCCCCGTCTGGGGCAAGATCAACGCCGATATCGGCACGACCATGTCCAAGGTCCTGACCGAGGATCTGGACATCCAGGAAGCCCTCGACGGTGTCGCGGAACGCACCCGCGCCGTGATGGACGAAGCAGGCTACTACACCTGGAACTAAGCGAAGCGGTCGGGGGGCACAGGATGCGCGCCCCGACCACCCCCTCCACCTGATCCCATGTGATCGCGGTAGGATGCGCCATGCGCACGGGTCCCCATCACCGACACCCGTGCCCATCGCACACCCCACAGCGGATACGAAACGACGAACCGGCAGGTCCCGATGAACGCAGCCAACCGCCTGACACCCTATATGTTCATGCTGCCCGCGGCGGTGATCATGGCCATCGCCCTGATCTACCCGCTGGGATACATGATGTACGGCTCGCTCCTCGACTGGAACCCGAGCCAATCGATCGCGGACGCGGAGTACGTGGGCTTCAAGAACTACGTGACGCTCTTCTACGATCCCGCCTTCCGCGAGAGCCTCGGCGTCACGCTGACCTTCGCCTTTTTCGTCGTCGTGCTGGAAATGATCATCGGCGTGGGCCTTGCCCTGCTGCTCGACCGCAATATCCGCGGCATGTCCGTCCTGCGCACGATCTTCATCCTGCCCATGATGATCGCCCCCGTCGTGGTGGGCCTGATGTGGCGCTACATGTACCACCCCACCATCGGCACATTTAACACCACGTTGGAAAGCCTCGGCCTGCCCAAGGTCGACTGGCTGGGTGATCACGCGCTGATGTCCGTCATCATCGCCGATATCTGGCAGTGGACGCCCTTCATCTTCATCCTGTCGCTCGCGGCCCTGCAATCGCTGCCCAAATCAGCGCTCGAGGCCGCGCGCATCGACGGCGCGACGGGCTGGCAGCAGATCTGGTTCATCAAGCTGCCGATGATGATGCCCATTCTGATCGTCACGGGCCTTCTGCGCCTGATCGACGCCTTCAAAGTGCTGGAAGTAATCCTTGTGATGACCGAGGGCGGCCCGGGCCTGTCCACCGAAATCCTGGCCCTGCGCATCAGCCGCACAGCCACCGAATTCCGCGAACTGGGGGTGGCGGCGGCCATGTCCAACTACCTCCTCCTGCTCCTGATGGCGCTGACGCTGGGCATGTTCGCCTTTACCAAGCTGCAAGAAGCGCGCGCCGCCCGTCTGGCCGCCGCGATCCAAGAGGAAGAATAACCGTGGCCGACAGCACCTATGAAAAGCAGAACCCGGCCTTCTACGCGCTGCTCGTCGCGCTGATCTTCATGGCCGTGGGCCCCATCGCACTGATGCTGATCAACAGTTTCAAGCTCGACGTGGACATTATCTCGGGCACGGGCGGGCTCCTGTTCATGCCCACGATCCAGAACTACGAAACCGCGCTTTGCGATATCCTACCCTACGAGCCTGACCACCTCGATTTCTGTTCCCTGAAATTCGGGGGCGCCTTCATCAACTCGCTCATCATCGCGCTGATCTCGACCGCTCTGACGCTCGTGATCGGGTGCATGGCGGCTTATGCGCTGGTGCGGTTCAAGTTCATGGGCCGCGACACGGCCTCGCTCACCACGCTTCTGGTGCGCATGGTGCCGCCGGCCGTGCTGCTGGTGCCGGTGTTCGGCCTGTGGAACAACGAGTTTTGCCTCGACCGGGACGGCATGATCGGCGGCGCCATCCGCGAGGCCTTTGGCGGGCGTGGCGACGTGTGCCTCGCAGGCACGCATTCCGGCATCATCCTGATCTACGTGGCGATGAACCTGCCCTTCGTGATCTGGATCCTGCAGAGCTTTATCGTGCAGGTCCCCCGGTCCTTGGAAGAGGCCGCGCGCGTGGACGGCGCAGGTCCCTTTCAGGTGTTCTTTATGGTCGTGCTGCCCTTGATCAAACCGGGTCTGGCGGCGGCGGCGATCTTTACCTTCCGCATCGCGTGGAACGAATACCTGCTGGCCTCGGCGCTGTCCGACCGTGACACCCGAACCGTGCCGATCCTGATCGTGAACAATATGAGCGAATTCAACGTCGAATGGGGGGTCATCATGGCCACGGGCATGCTCCTAGCCATCCCGCCGATCATCTTCACGCTCTTTGCCTCGCGTCAGATCATCACCGGCATGACCGCCGGCGCGGTGAAAGGCTAACCTCGATGCCCACCGCGCTCATCCTCGCCACGCTTGATACCAAGCCCGAGGAGATTGCCTATCTCACCGACCGCATGGCCTTTCACGGGGTCACTGCTGTCACTGTCGATGTCTCGCTGAAATCCCACGGCGCGACCCTCGATGGCCCGGGCAAGCTTGTGGCGATGGAAACCGCCGCCACCCGCGCGCTCGAGGCCGTGCACCACGCCATGGAGAGCGGCATCAACACGGTCGTGGGTCTGGGCGGCGGTACGGGGGCCGAGATTATCCTCAAGGTGCTGCGCGCCATGCCCATCACCTTCCCCAAGGTGCTGGTGACCACCCTGCCCTTCGATCCACGTTTCGCGCTGGCCGACAACTCCGTGATCCTCGTGCCGACGCTGGCCGATATCTGCGGGCTGAATGCGACCCTGCGCGAGGTGCTCGAAAACGCCGCTGCCATGGTCGCGGGCCTCTGCCAAACCCGCCGCAAGGCCGAGGCCTGCGTGCTGCAACCCTCCATCGGGATCACGGCCTTGGGCGCGACCGAAGGGGCCGTGGCCCCCCTGCTCGGCGCGCTGAAACTCCGCGCGAAGGAGGCGACGGTGTTCCACGCCAACGGCTTTGGCGGCGCGGCCTTCGCGCGCTTTGCCGAACGGGGCGCGTTTCATTCGATCATCGACCTCACGCCCCATGAACTGACGCGCACATTGATCGCGGGCGCCCATGTGCCCATGCCCACGCGCTTCACCGCCTCGCCCGAGGTCGCGCGCATCGTGCTGCCCGGCGCGCTCAACTTCATCGGATTGGGAGAGCTGTCGCTGATCCCCGACCACTACCTCGCGCGGCCCCATTACACCCATTCGGGTCTCTTCACCCATGTGAAGCTGACCAAGGATGAAATGGCCGCCATGGCCCGCGCGCTGGCCGCCACCCTGAACGCGGCCACCGGCCCACGCACGTTGATCATCCCCATGGGCGGCTTCTCGCACCAGGACCGCCCCGGCGGCGCTATCGAAGACCCGGACCTGCGCGCCACCTTCCGCGACACCATGCGCGCCCGGCTGAACGCCGATGTGCGCATCGTCGAACTCGACACCCATATCACCGACCCCGCCGTGACGGGCGCTATCCTCGATGCGCTGCCCGTCCACGCGCCCGCATAAGGACCCCTGCCCATGCCGCTCGACGCCGCCGACATCCTCGCCAAGAAGGACGCCCTGATCGCATCCGCCAAACGCTGTTTCGATCTTAAGCTGCAGACCAATGCGGGCGGCAACCTGTCCGTGCGCCTCGACAGCCGGGACGCCATTGTCATCAAACCTTCGGGCGTGGGCTTCAACGAATGCACCCGCGACAACCTGCAGGTCTGCCACCTCGACGGCACGATCGAGCCGTCCGAGCACAAACCGTCCAAGGACCTGCGCTTCCACCTCGACCTCTACCGCATCCGCGAAGACATCAACGCCATCGTCCACTGCCACAGCCCATGGGCCACGGGCTATGCCTCGGCGGGGGTCGAAATCCCGTGCCTCACCGTGCAGACCATCGAAAAGATCGGGCGCATGCCGCTGATCCCGCTATCGGCTGCCGGTGGCCCCCAGACCGAGGAAGAGATCAGCCCGGTCTTCCGCGACCCCAAGATCGTCGCCGCCGTTCTGGCCAATCACGGCACGATCGGCGCAGGCTCCACCCTGATCAAGGCGCAGTATTTGGCCGAGATCATCGAGGAAACCGCGCATATCGCCTTCGTCCGCGACACCGTCATGGCCGCCCGTGGCATCCGCGATGTGCAAATGCCCGTGCACGGCACCGCCAAGGACGCCGAAGCGGCGGCAGCGCAGCCTGCGGCGGCGCACGCTTAACCAAGCATTTGCGCCTTCATGTGCGAAAACCGGGTATGTACGCTTGGTGTACGCTATGTGTACGCCCGGTGTACGGCCCGTGTATGCCGCCCCGATCCTGATTTTGGTCCATTTCGCGCGCTCGTGCGTTCATAGGTAAATCCACCGTTCGGAGCCTCCCATGGACCTCATCAACTACCTCATCGCCGCCTTCTCCATCGGCTTCGGCCTCTTTGGCTGGATCGCACCCGGCTACACGATGAAGGTCGTGGACCTCTCTGACGGTGGCTCCACCATGGGCACGTCCGAGGTGCGCGCAGCCTCGGGCGGCGTGTTCGTGATCACGGGCCTCGCCGCCGTCCTCATCGGGTCCCCCACCGCCTACCTCATGGCGGGTCTCGTCTGGGGCGGCGGCGCCACGGGACGGCTCATCAGCCTCATCCTTGACGGCCAAACCCAAAAGAAGATTACCTTTTTCGTGATCGAGCTTGCCGTGGCCGTCGCCGCGATCTGGGCCAACTGGTCGGTCTTCGCGGGCTAGGCCCGCCCCGTCCTTTGGTCCCAAATACTCATGCTCTTCGGTTGCAACCCGCACCGAAGCTCATATATTTGGCATGTTCTTCGGAACTATGGACATAAACGCGCTCGTAATAAGCGGATCGGACCCGGGGGCGGTACCCGGCGACTCCACCAACACCCTGTCGTTTGCAGGTCATGGGGTCGAAATAGGATCGACGGACGTCTAAAGGGGTTAGCTTTGTCTCGGCTGTCTGCCACCGTTACCGGCGAAACTAGTACAATTGCAAACGACAATCGTGCTCCGGTTGCTCTGGCTGCGTAAGCAGTTCGAGTCGAACCGAATTTAAGCCCTAGCGCCTAGCCGCGTTAGGCGGGGTCCGCAGGCACCTGGCAACAGAAGCCTGCACTTTCAAACAGTTACTCAATTGCAGAACGCCGGCAGAGTGGAGAGGCGGACTCCGGACACTTTTCTTCGAAAAGTGCCTCTGTCCGCGGCGCGCACCGCAAAAAATCCTGCGATTACTCTCGAAATCTCAACGCTGCAGACCACCACGTTTCGCAGCGAAACGTCTTGTAGGTGTCACAAACCGGTATTAGCCCGACGCGGCATGACACCCTCGTATAGCGATATGACCCGCGTCTTCGGGCGCATTGGCCTGCTGTCCTTTGGCGGCCCGGCTGCGCAAATCGCGCTCATGCAGGACGAATTGGTGACGCGCCACCGCTGGTTGGGCCAGGACCAATTTCTGCGTGCGCTGTCCTTTTGCATGCTTCTGCCCGGGCCCGAGGCGATGCAGCTGGCGACCTATGCGGGCTGGCGGATGCGCGGCGTGCCGGGCGGGCTTTTGGCGGGCGGGCTCTTTGTCATTCCGGGGGCTGCGGTCATCGCGGTGCTGGCCGCGCTCTATCTGGCGTTCATAGACCTGGCCCCTGTGCGCAACGCGTTTGCGGGCATTCAGGCGCTTGTGGTTGTCATCCTCGTGGTGGCCATGGCCAAGCTGGCATCGCGCGCCCTTGCGGGACCTGCCGCTTGGGCGCTGGCTTTGGCGGGCTTTGTCGCGCTCTTTTTCGCGGACCTGCCCTACCCCCTTGTGATCGCGGTCGCGGCCTTGGTGGGCATGGTCACCTTGGCCAAGGCCCGGCCCGACGCGCAGGCCACCCCCGCCGCGTCGGTCACGCCCGTTATGGGATGGAGCCATATCCCCCGCACGCTTGCGATCTGGGGCGGCCTGTGGGCGCTGCCCATCGCGCTGTCTGTCCTTTTGGGAAGTGTGTTCCTGACAGACCTGATGCTGTTCTTTTCGCGTCTTGCCGTGATCACCTTTGGCGGGGCCTATGCGGTTCTGGCCTATATGACGCAAACCGTGGTCGAGGCGCAGGGATGGATCACCCAGACCCAGATGATCGACGCACTGGGGCTGGCGGAAACCACGCCGGGGCCGCTGATCCTTGTCACGCAATTCGTGGGGCATCTGGCGGGTGCGGCCCAGGGCGGTTGGGCCATGGGCGCGCTGGCGGGACTGGCCACGCTTTGGGTGACGTTTGTGCCCTGCTTCCTGTGGATCTTCCTCTTTGCCCCGTATCTCGAGCGGATCATGGCGATCCCGGCGCTTGCGGCGGCGCTGTCGGGGGTGACGGCGGCGGTGGTGGGCGTGATCGCCAATCTGGCGCTCTGGTTCGCGCTCACCGTTCTGTTTCGGGAGCTTGGCGCGATGAGCCTCGGGCCGATCACCGTGCCTGTGCCGGGCGACCTGCGGCTGCCGATGCTGGGTCTTTTGGGCGTGGCCGCCGCCTTGCAGGCCCATGGTCGGCTGCCGCTGATCGCACTTGTGCCTGTGATGGCAGCGGTCGGTGCCTGTGCAGGGCTCTTTTTGCCCCTCGCGTGACGGGGTTCGGGCAATCGCCCTTTCCCTCCCCCAAGGGCTTGCATATGGTCAAAGGCGTATTTGACAGTGTTTGACCCGGAGCGGCGCGTATGTCCGAGACAATCGAATACGGTGCCCTGATGCACCGCGCGATGCGCGGGCTGATACAGGACGTCCTGCGCGAAGTTGCCCAAAACGGCCTGCCCGGGGCGCATCACTTCTTTATCACCTTCGACACGTTGCACCCGGATGTGGAAATCGCCGACTGGCTGTCGGACCGCTATCCGGGCGAAATGACCGTGGTCATGCAGCACTGGTTCGACAATCTCGACATCACGGACGAAGGGTTTTCGGTCACGCTGAACTTCGGCGACAGCCCCGAACCGCTCTACATCCCGTTTGATGCCATCAAGACATTCGTGGACCCCTCGGTCGAGTTCGGGCTGCGGTTCGAGGCGACGGATGAGGATGACGAGGACGCGCGCCCGGTTCTGGAACCGGTCAGCGACATGACCGACACCGGCGCACCAAAACCGTCCGAGGGCACGGGCGCCGCCGAGGACACCGACGCCAAATCAGGCGACGTGGTCAGCCTCGACAGCTTCCGCAAGACCTGAAACCGGCCCGGAAACGCCCCCGCAGCCCGTGTTAGCGACGCAACCGTGTGACGGGGTGATTGCCCCGCCACGCCCCCTGTCGTATCCGGTCGCCAAGGAAAAAGGACCGCAGATATGACCGACACCCGCACTGAAACCGACAGCTTTGGCCCGCTCGAGGTCGCCTCGGACCGCTATTGGGGCGCACAGACCCAGCGGTCGCTGATCAACTTCCCCATCGGGTGGGAGAAACAGCCGGTGGCCATCGTGCGCGCGCTGGGTGTCATCAAGGAAGCCTGCGCCAAGGCCAACACCGAACGCGGTAAGCTGGACGGCATCGGCGAGGCGATCCAACAGGCCGCCCATGAGGTGGTCGAAGGCAAGCTGGATGACCACTTCCCCCTCGTGGTCTGGCAAACCGGGTCGGGCACGCAGTCCAACATGAACGCCAACGAGGTCATCGCGAACCGCGCGATCGAAATCCTGGGCGGCGTGATCGGATCGAAGGACCCGGTGCACCCCAACGACCACTGCAACATGGGTCAGTCGTCCAACGACACCTTCCCCACCGCTATGCACATCGCCACGGCCATGACCGCGCGCGACGTAACGCTGCCGGGCCTGCGGTCGCTTCTGGCCGCGCTCGAAGCCAAGGTCGCGGAGTTCGACGGCATCATCAAGATCGGCCGCACGCACACGATGGACGCGACGCCTTTGACGCTGGCGCAGGAATTCTCGGGCTACGCGCATCAGGTCCGCAAGAGCATCGAACGCATCGAGGCCGCCCTGCCCGACATCTACGAGCTGGCCCAAGGCGGGACCGCCGTGGGCACGGGGCTCAACACGCCCCAAGGCTGGGGCGAGACGGTCGCAGGCCACATGGCCGACATCACCGGCCTGCCCTTTGTCACCGCCCCCAACAAGTTCGAAGCGCTCGCAGGCCACGACGCGATGGTCGCGATGTCAGGTACTTTGAAGGCCACGGCCGCCGCCCTCTTCAAGGTCGCCAACGACATCCGCCTTCTGGGTTCCGGGCCCCGCTGCGGGTTGGGCGAACTGATGCTGCCCGAAAACGAACCGGGTTCGTCCATCATGCCCGGCAAAGTGAACCCGACCCAGTGTGAGGCGCTCACACAGGTCTGCGCGCATGTGATCGGCAATGACGCCGCCGTGGGCTTTGCAGGCTCCCAGGGTCATTTCGAGCTGAACGTCTACAAACCGATGATGGCCTATAACGTGCTGCAATCCATGCAGCTGTTGGGCGACGCGGCCCAGGCGTTTACCGACAATTGCGTCGTTGGGATCAAGGCCAATGAAGACCGGATCGCACGGATCATGCAGGAAAGCCTGATGCTCGTGACCGCGCTCGCGCCCGAGATTGGGTATGACAACGCAACAACCGTGGCCAAGACCGCCCACAAGAACGGCACGACCCTCAAGGAAGAAGCGGTCGGTCTGGGCTTTGTGACGGAAGAGCGGTTCGACGAGGTTGTGCGCCCCGAACAGATGATCGGGCCGAAATAGCGGCTGCCGGTGGCTGACAAGATCATAAACCTGCGCCGGGCCCGCAAGGATCGGGCCCGCGTTGCCAAGGCCAAGGCGGGCAATGAAAACGCCGTGCGCTTTGGCCAGACCGCCGCGCAAAGGGCGGCGGACAAGGCAGATGCGGACAAGATCAAGCGGCATCTGGACGGGCATCACCGGGATACCGACGAGCCCAAGTGCGAGCCTTAACACCTCGGTCATGTGTGCCGCCAAATCGGCCACAATCCGCCCCAAGCTTTCCCCGCTCTTGCCGCGATGGCTTGGGAATGTACGGGGTGATGAGACAGTATTCGGGTAGACGGTTATGAACGAACGCCAACACCAGCAAGAGATCCGCCGCAAGCGTCGCGCCCGCCGCGCCCTGCGCGAAGCGCGTCGCCATCTGGCCGATCCGCAATCGAAACTGGGGCGTCTTCTGTCGGCCTATGACGAACTCAAGTCCAGCGGACGGACCACTTGGGTCCTGCCCGAGGCGTGACCGCAGCATGTGGGGCCGACCCAAGAAACGTTCCCTGACGCTCAAAGGGCACCGCACGTCGGTGTCGTTGGAGGATATGTTCTGGAGCGAGTTCCGGGCCATTGCCGCGCGCGACGCAAAGCCTGTGAATGTGCTTGCCGCAGAGATCGACGCCAAGCGTGATCTCGACACCGGTCTTGCCTCTGCGATCCGGCTTTATGTTCTGGCCGATTGTCTGGCGCGCTGCCCGTCCGAGCCTAAGGCAGATCCTAAAGCGGACGACGCCGCCTGACACGCAGCCAGATGCCATCGCGCGCCCGCACCGTCAGGTGCGCCACGGGTTCCGGCACCCGGCCTTCGACCGTTTCAAACCGATAGTCCGACACCAGCCGCGCCAGAAGAAGCGGCCCTTCGACCATGGCAAAGCCTGCACCTGTGCACACACGTGGCCCCGATGAGAACGGGATGAAGGCATCGCGCATACACTGCTTGCCGTTCTCCGTGCCCCAGCGCGCAGGGTCAAAGGCATCCGGTGCCTCCCAGAGGCGCTCATGGCGGTGCAGGTGCCACGCGCTCAGCACGATTTGGCTGCCCTTGGGCACCTTGCGGTCACGGAACCGTTCGGGGCAACCGGCCTCGCGCACCATCATGGGCACCGGCGGATAGAGGCGCAGCGCCTCGCGGAAGACATCGCGCGCCAGACGCAGGCGCGAGACCTCACCGAACGCCCCTGTCAGCGCGGCCTCCTGCGCCTCCTGCGCCAGACGCTCCTGCCAGTCCGGGTATCGCGCCAGAAGATAGAGCGCCCAGGACAGGGTCGACGCGCTGGTTTCATGCCCTGCAAGAAAGAAGATCGCGACCTGATCGACCATCTCGGCCCGATCAAAGGTCTTGCCCGTTTCAGGGTCGGGCGTCGTCATGATCTTGGTCGCGAGATCATCGGGCGCGGTGCCCGCCGCGATTTGGGCCGCGCGCTGATCCACCAGCCCCGCGATCAGCCCGCGGATATGGGCCGCGGCCCGCAAGGTGCGCCGCCGGAACGGGCGCGGCATCCATTTGGGCAAGGGTACAAAGGCCGCGAGGTTCACGACCGGCTGCGTGCGCTGATAGTCGCGAAAGGCGCGGAAGGTCTCGGACGCGACACGGTCCTCGATAGGAATGGAAAAGAGCGTGCGAAAGATCACGTCGGCGGCGGCAAAACTCGCCAATTCCTCGACCTCGATCTCCCCCTCCTCGACACGTGCGAGCATGGCGTCGGAGGCGTCCCACATCGCCGGATAGGTGTCGCGCAGCCGCCCGCCCTCGAACGCGGGATCGATGATGCGCCGCTGCCGCGCCCAATCCGCGCCGTTGGTCAAAAAGACGGAATTGCCCAGCAAGGGCCGCAACCCTTCGCTGACACGGGTGGATTTGGGGAAATCGGCAGGCCGCTCCTGCAGGACCGTTTTGACGAGGTCCGGTTGGTTGACGAGGAAGGACCGGAAGAACGGCGTGCGAAATTCAGCCATCCATGCGCGGTAGAGCTTGGCCGGTTGCGCGCTCAGGATATCTTCGCGGAACAGCTGCACATAACGGCGCAGGCTGACCCGCCCCTCCCGCGCGCGGGGTTTCGGCGGCAGATCGGTCATGCCGCCTGTTGTGCGGTCTGTGGCGCGGTCGAAGTGTATTTGGAGGCCGCCACGTCAATGCGCGATGGCGATGCCGATCGTCCTGCAAAGCGTTCGTCCAAGGTGATGGGCCCTCCGGTAATCTGGAAGTAATCGTAATCGCCCGGACGGTCGAAGGCACACAGATATTGGAAATGCAGCCGGAAATAACGGCGTTTGAGCTGGTCCCAGCGTTCTGGCGACAGGGTCTGGGTAAAGGCGGCGGAAAAGACCAGCGGCCATTGCTGATCTTCGGTCGCCACCCCGCTGACCGCCACGGGATCACACAGCGCAAAGGCGCAGCCGTCGCCGGGCGCGGTCACATCCACCCATGCCAGTTCGTCCCGTTCGCTGAGGAATTGCAGATCGGCGCGCAGGCGCCATGCCTCGGGCAGGAAGGAGATCATCGGCACCACCTGCCCCAGCGACAGAAAGCCCAGATCAGGCCCACGGTCCGGCACCCGGCCCGCGCGGATCAGATCGGCGAGGATCGACACCCCCAGATGCGCGCCGGAGGAGTGGCCAACGACCAGCACCTCGTCCACGTCGGGGTCCTGCAACGCGGCTGCAATCATGTCCCCGAACTCGGCCATGCGCGCCTCCAACTCCGGCGGGTTGGCACCGCGCGATTGGGCCGAATATGCGTAGTCGTGCATCAGGTAATAGGCAAAGATCTTGTTATCGTTCTTGCGAAACCACCACAGCGCCGCCGGGATCGCGGCGAGGCCCAAGATCGCAAGCGGCCCCCAGATCAGCGACAGCCCCCGACCCAAACCGTACGCGACCGCAATCGCCAGCAGTAGCTGCAAGGTCAGCATCACGATTGGGTAAAGCGCCGCGATCACAGGCCCCTTGCGCAGCCACATCAGACGCCGCAGCGCGCCCGAGGCGATATAGGTCCAAGAGGTGCGCAGCAGTTGCAGATAGGTGCCAGGAATATCCGTCTCCATCGAGCCGCGCACGATATCGGACCACACCAAGACCTCGACATCCGCGCGGGTGTCCACGCCGCCGATATTCGTATCGACCTGCCAACCGTAATTCTCGCCCTGCTTGGGTTGCAGGGCAATGTCATAGCCGCTGATCTCGCCCTGCATCGCGCCTTCCTTGCGATACAGCTCGCGGTAGCGGCGCGGATGGATCGGGTCATAGCCGGGGATGTAGAACACCCGGCGATACGTGACGCTTTGCTCGTACTCCATGCGGAGCCCTCCTTTGGGGTGGAGAGTTACCGCGAAATCCGGGCGAAAGTGTGAAAAATCGGGTGCGAAACCCGGGTTAGCCGAACATGGCCAGCACGGGGAAGGTTTCCAGCAGCCAGAAGGCCAGATCGGTGAACTGGCCTGTGACCATCATCAGACCCACGGTCCACAGGAGCAGACCCATCACCCGCTCGATCCGCTCCATATGCCGTTTCATCCACGACATAAGACCTGTCATCGACGGGAAGAACGCCGCCACCAGCAGGAACGGCACACCCAGCCCCAAAGCGTAGAAGCCCAACAGGAGCGTGCCGCGCGCGGCATCAGCCTCGGACGCGGCAAGCGACAGGATCGCTCCAAGGATCGGACCCAGGCACGGCGTCCAGCCAAAGGCAAAGGCCAGACCCAGGACATAGGCCCCGAGCGCTGATCCCCCCTGATCGCCCGCATCGACCCGCATCTCGCGGTCCATGATGGGGATGCGCAGGATGTTGAGGAAATGGAGGCCAAAGACCATCACGACCACGCCTGCGCCGATGACAAACCACTCCTGCCCGGCAAGGAACCACCGCCCCAGCGCCGAGGCGGTGAAGCCGAGGAATAGGAACACGGTCGAGAGGCCAAAGACAAAGAACCCCGCCGCCGTCAGTGCCTTGCGCCGGGCCTTGCGGGTCTCCTGCATCTCGCCCAGGGATACGCCGGACATATACGCCAGATAAGGCGGCACGATTGGCAGCACGCAGGGGCTGGCAAAGCTGATCAGCCCGCCAAAAAGCGCAATGGCCAAGGCCGGGATCAACGCGGCGTCAAAGATATCCAGTCCGAACATGTATCCCCACATAGGCCGCGCCGTGCAGATTTGTCACGGGGCGCGGCGTCACAGGGCCATAACATGTGTGTGGACCTCTGTAACATCTGCCCCTATCTGCGGGACATGACCATGCAAGCGCACAATTTTGACGCCGATTTGGATGCCTTGGGACTGCTGTGCCCATTGCCCGTGCTTAAGGCGCGCAAACGGTTGGAGCCTCTGGCCGCGGGCGAGGTTTTGCGCGTGCGCGCCGATGATCCGGCGGCCATCGTCGATATCCCGCATTTCTGCGTTGAGGCCGGGCATGAATTACTGGCCCAAGACCTCGACGGGCCAGAATTGACGTTTTTGATCCGCAAAGGCGGCTAAGACACCGGGCAGAAACGAAAAAGGCGGGCACGAGGCCCGCCTTTCTGCGTTTTTCTGTGTCCTCAGCGGCCGAGCGACCACCAGCCCTTTTTCTTGGGCTTGTCGGCCTCGGCGGCGGCAGGTTCTTCCGCGACAGGTTCTGGCGCAGGTTCTGGTGCTGGCGGCACGGCCGATTTGGTCTCGGGCGCCGCTTCTGCCTGCGCCTCCACGACCGCGTCCTCTGCGGGCGCGGCCATTTCAGCCACGGGTGCGACTGCAGGCGCGGCCTCCTCCTCGGCGGGCGGCGAGGCCTTCTTGCGGGTCCGCGTGCGCTTGGGCTTGGGCTTGGGCGCTTCTTCCGCGGCCTCGCTTGGCTCGGCCTCTGCCGGGGCGTCTACGGGCGCCTCCTCAGCGGCAACTGCGGCGGTTTCTTCCGCAGGCGCATCTGCCGGCGCGTCTGCTGCAACATCCGCCTTCTTGCGCGACCGCGAGCGACTGCGCGTCCGTTTGGGCTTGGGCGTCTCTTCAGCATCTGTCGCCTCAGGTGCGGCCTCTGCGGGTGCATCGGCTGTCTCTGTGGCCTCAGAATCGGCGCTTGCCTCGGCGGTTTCCGCCGCGCCATCGGCGTCGGTCGTGTTGGCATCAGGCGTTTGCGCCTCGGCATTTCCGCCGCCACCCCGACGCCGACGACGACGGCGGCGCTTCTTCTTCGGCGCGCCATCACCCTCTTCATGCGTGGGCGTCGCGGCCTCGGTCGCTTCCTCCTCGGCCTCGGGCGCCTCCCAATCATCCATGAGAGAGCTGTCGCCTGTAATCACGGGGGCCTCGGGCACGTTGCGCGTTGCGGTTTTGAACTTCTCGATCGCGTAATCCGGGCTGATCAGGAACGGATCTGCCTCGATCCGCACGCTCAGGCCCGATTTGGCTTCGATCTGCGCGATATGTTCGCGCTTCTGGTTGATGAGGAAGTTGGCGATCTGAACGGGCGCCTTGACCAGCACCTCGCGCGAGCGGCGGCGCGTGCCCTCTTCTTCCAATTGGCGCAGGATCGACAGGCCAAGGCTGTCCTCGGACCGGATGAGCCCGGTGCCATGGCAATGCGGGCAGTCTTGGGTCGTCGCTTCGATCATGCCGGGGCGCAGGCGCTGACGGCTCATCTCCAACAGGCCAAAGCCCGAAATGCGGCCCACCTGAATGCGGGCGCGGTCGGTCTTGAGCTTGTCTTTCAGACGCTTTTCGACGGCGGCATTGTTGCGGCGGTCTTCCATGTCGATGAAGTCGATCACGATCAGACCGGCAAGGTCGCGCAGGCGCAGCTGGCGCGCCACCTCTTCCGCGGCCTCTAGGTTGGTCTTGAGCGCGGTTTCCTCGATCGAGCCTTCCTTGGTGGCCCGGCCCGAGTTCACGTCAACCGCGACAAGCGCCTCGGTGATGCCGATGACGATGTAGCCGCCGGATTTCAGTTGCACCGTCGGGTTGAACATCCCGTCGAGGTACTGTTCGACCTGATGGCGCGCAAAGAGCGGCAGCCCGTCGCCGTATTGCTTCACGTTCTTGGCGTGGGACGGCATGATCATCTTCATGAAGTCCTTGGCAACCCGGTACCCCGCCTCGCCCTCGACCAAAACCTCGTCGATATCCTTGCCATAGAGATCGCGGATCGACCGTTTGATCAGGTCGCCTTCTTCGTAGATCTTCGCGGGTGCAGTGGATTTCAGCGTCAACTCGCGGATCTGCTCCCAAAGACGCTGGAGGTATTCGTAGTCGCGCTTGATCTCGGTCTTCGTGCGTTTGGCCCCTGCCGTGCGCACGATGAGCCCGGCGCCATCGGGCACCTCGATCGAGGTCGCGATCTCCTTGAGCTTCTTGCGGTCGGCGGCGTTCGTGATCTTGCGGCTGATCCCG
>JBCBFU010000023.1:0-42323 GCA_038527375.1 Pseudomonadota bacterium
AGCGAGATATGAAGATGCGGGCGCGTCCCGATCAGTTGCCGCCACGCGCCGCGATCTTCGATCAGCGCGACCTCCCAGCCACCGCCTGCGCCCCTTCGATCCCCGTCCGCTGAGCCAATCCTACGCCGACAAGGTCTTTGCCCAGGTCCGCGCGCAGTTCGTGGAGGCCAATTTCTCGAAGTTCGAGCAAGCGCCGCGTGGGGCCACGATCGAGGACGGGGCGCTTGTTTTCTTTGCGCAGGCGCTGCGCACGCCCAAGCTCTATCCCGATTTTGTCAGCGCCGAGGATATGATCCAATCCGCGATCCTCGAGAAGGGGGATCGCGCGCTCTACATCAAGCCGCACCCCAACCAATCGGCCGAGGATCGCGCCGTGCTCGAAGGCTACGCCGACCCCGCAAAACGTGTCTTCATCACCGATGCTTCGGTCCATGATCTGTGCGCGGCGGCCTCGGTCGTTCTCACGCTGACGTCGGCCTGCGGGTTCGAAGCGTTCTTGCATGAAACGCCCGTGATCCTGGGGGGGCAGACGGACTTTTGGCAGAACGCCGTGACGTTGACGCGGCCCGACCGGCTGGAGGACGCGCTTGAGGTTGCGCGCGCAACCGAATGGCCCCACGCGAAATTTGTCATGTGGTACCTTAAACACAACTGTATCGACGAAAGCCCCGGCAGCTATGCGCGCGTCAAGGCGCGACTGGCACGCAAGGGATTTGCCATTGGGGAAGACCCGGGGTTTTTCGCGGGCACCACTGGCCCCACGATCTGACAGGTCAGGACGCGGTGTCGTCCGCCGGGATCAGGCCCAGACCACGCAGGTAGATGCCGATCCCGCTTTCCAGAAGGTCTTCGGGCGGGAAGGGGCTGCGCGTGCCCGGATTGCCGCGGGCAAAGAGCTCTACAACGCCGTGGCTCATCGCCCAGATATGGGCGGAAAACATCTGCGGCGGCGGGCGCTTTTCGGGCGGGATATGCTCGGACAGGTCGGCGGCAGCCTTCTCCAGCACGCCCATCGCGCGAGTCGCCACATCGTTCAACTCAGGCGTCCGCTGGATCGAGATGCCGGATTCAAACATCGCCACGTAATGCCCGGGGAACTTGCGCGCGAAGGCCAGATAGGCACGACCCGTCGCCTCGAACGCGGCCAAGGCCGATGGCTGGCCCGAGGTATAGGCATGCTCCATCAGATCGCCAAAGATCACATATCCCTGGCGCGCCGCCTCGGCGATCAGGTCTTCGCGGCCCTCGAAATGGCGATAGACGGCCGCCGGCGTCACACCCGCGGTCTTGGCCGCCTCAGACAGGGTGAACCCGGTCGGGCCGCGCTGTTCGATCAGAACAAGGGCAGCATCGACAAGGGCCTGTTTGAGGTTGCCGTGGTGATAGCCGCGTTTAGGCATCCCAGAGGTCAATCCGTCCGGCGATCTGGGGATCGGTCTTGCCCAAGGCATCGTCGTCGCGCCCGGCATAGTCGTGCTGCGACAGCACCGACCGGATCGCGTTGATCCGCGCGCGGCGTTTGTCATCGCTGCGCACCACGGTCCAAGGGCAGGGCGCGTCGGTACGGGTCAGCGTCTCGCGGATCGCGTCCGAATAGGCATCCCAGCGGTTCAGACCTTCGACATCGATCCAGCTCAGTTTCCATTGCTTCAGCGGATCGCTCTCGCGGTCGAGAAAGCGTTTCAGCTGCGTCGCGCGCCCGACATTCAGCCAGATCTTGTGCAGCTTGACCCCGTCATCGGTGATCAGTTTCTCAAAGGGACCCACCTGATCGAACCATGTCGCGCGTTGGTCTGGCGTGCAGAACTCGAACACGTGTTCGACCACGCCGCGATTGTACCAAGACCGGTCAAAGAAGGTGATTTCCCCGGCTGCGGGCAGATGCGCGATATAGCGTTGGAAATACC
Organism: Pseudomonadota bacterium; assembly: GCA_038527375.1. Lineage (GTDB taxonomy): Bacteria > Pseudomonadota > Alphaproteobacteria > Rhodobacterales > Rhodobacteraceae > Shimia_B. Next base: position 1,908 of record JBCBFU010000023.1, read on the forward strand.
ACGACGCCGCCTCGCGATCCGACGGTTTCGACAGGGCCACAACCTTGGCCGAGCGCGGGTTCAGGTTCTCGCGGAACCGCTTGATCGTGCCGCCTTTGCCCGCCGCATCGCGGCCTTCGAACACGATAGCGATGCGTTGGCCGGTGTCCTTGACCCAGGCCAGGAATTTCACCAACTCGATCTGAAGGGCGGCAAGCTCGTCCTCATAGGCGTCGCGGTCCATCCGCTCCCCATAGGGATAGGCCGGGTTCAGGATTTCGCCCTTCTTGGTCTTTTCGATCAGCTTGCGCACCTCTTTGGGGGCCGCGTCTTCGAAGAAACGGGTGATGCCTGCGTCAAAGGGTTTTGGCATGGGATGCCTTCCAGTCTTTTTATTGTGCCGCTTCAATATGGGCTGTCGCGGGCCTTAGCGCAATGTCAATGGCATTTACTTTAGGCCAGCGGCAACCGCAGCGCGGTCAATCGCGGCGGTCACGGCGTCTTGCGACACGTGCTGGGGCATGTGGCCCACACCCGGCAGAACGGTGAGGGTGGCCGCCGGGACCTGTTCCTTGAACGGACCGGCATGGATCTGCAGGGGCACAATGGTGTCGGCATCGCCGTGCACCAATTCGATCGGGACCGCGATGTCCGGGTAGCGGGGCACCATTGACGCGATCTCGGATTTCAGCGTCACACGCTGGGACGCCGTGGACCGCAGCGCGCTGCGCGTGATCGACAAGGGCGCGCCGACATATTCGCCATAGCCCGGGATCGCCTCTTGCGGGGCAAAGATACCTTCGATGGAGGACTGGACGTAGCTGTCTGGCACCCAGGCGGTCAGAAACGGCAAAAACAGCTCTCCCACCACCGGCGTGCGGATCGTTCGGTAAAGGGCAGGGGCTGGCCCCTCCCAAACTTGCGAGGCCCCGGCGAGCGACACGACAGCCGACAGCCTGTCCGGCATGTCCACCGCCCAAGCCAGCGCGACAGAACCACCATAGCTTTGTCCCACGACAATGGGCGCGTCGGCCCCCAATTGCGCGGCGGCGGCCTGCAACAGGCGGGCTTGGTCAAAAATGGATGTCGCCTCTGGCGGCAAGGGATCGGAATGGCCCAACCCCGCGCGATCCATGGTTAAAACCCGATACCCCGTGGCGGCAAGGTCGCCTGCGTAGTCAAAGGTAAAATCCCGGGTGTTCCCGCTGGAGCCGTGGATCAAGACGACATCAGGCCCGTCACCTTGGATCACCACGTGCACCGTGCGCCCCTCCACCTCGATCAATTGGCCTTCGGGCGGGAAGGTCTGGACGGCTGCCGCCTCCCGCTGGGCCGCGCGCCACAGGGTCACGCCAAAGATGATGGCGACGCCAACAGCAAGGATGATGAGCGTTTTCAATTTACTACCTCGCTATCTTAACCTGGCGCGTGAGGCAGCGCGGTCGATCGCGGCCTCAACTTCATCGGCGGCCACGTGGTGCGGCATGTGGCCGATACCAGCCAAACGCATGAGACGGGCACCCGGTATCTGCGTGAGCAAAATATCCGAATGGATGTCGATCGGGACCGTCTCGTCCGCCGTGCCGTGCAGTATTTCTGTGGGCACATCGATCCGGTCATAGAGCTGGGTCATCGCAATGATCTGGGGTTTGAGCTGCGAGACCTGCCGGGCATTGGCCCGCAAGGTTTCACGTCGTGCCGCCAGGCCGGCACCCACGTAATCGGCATACCCCTCGGGCGCCTCTTGCGGGTAGAACACCACGTTGGCCGCGATATCGAGCCGCTCTTCATTGGCCAGCGCCGTGACCACCGGCACCACCAGACCCCCACCGAGCGAGGATGAGGGGATGTCGTAGAACACGCCAAGCCCGCCCTCCCAAGGGTTCGACGGTGCCGAAAGCGGGACGAGCGCCGCGATGTTATCCGGCCGCTCCAGCGCCCAAGCGAGCGCCACAGTCCCGCCAAAGGAATGGCCCACGACAATCGGACGCTCCGCCCCCAGTTTGGCTGCCGCCTGTTGCAAGAGCCGCGCCTGTTGCGCCACCGTCTCCGCCTCGGTCGCGAACGGCCCGCCGAAACCTGGCAGGCGGTCCGTCCAGCCCATACCGGGACGGTCCATGACGATCACGCGGTAGCGGTCCTTGATCCGGTCCACGAATTCGAATGTGAAATCGCGCACGTTGCCCGACGCGCCGTGGATCAACACAACGTCCGGCCCGGACCCTTCGATGACGTAATGCACGCGCACGCCCTCGACCTCGACGAATTGCCCTATGGGGGGATAGCGCTCTTCGGCGCGCGCCTCGGTCTTGGCGGCTTCGTTGCGGATAATCGCCCCGCACCCCGTCAACGCCAGCACGGCAAAGAGGAGAGCGACTTTGATGGCTAGGTTCATGTGGTCCGTTTTCTCAAATCTGTCTGGGCCTGTCCGATGAGCGAGGCATCGTATGGGGTGGTCAGATAGATTTCCGAAATCCAGTTGCCATAAAGAAGGTGCGCGTGACTGCGCCACAGGTTCAAGGGCCGTGCCGTTGGATCGTCGTCCGGGAAGTAGTTCACCGGCAGCGAAATCTCGGCCCCGTCCACCTGATTCGAGGCGAGGTCGCGTTGATATTCCTCGGACAAGGTCCCGCTGTCGTATTCAAAGTGATTGAACACGTAGATCGCCCGGTGTGCGGGGTCTTCGACAAGGGCAGGGCCCACATCGTCGGAATGCAGCAGGATCGGCAGGCCGGCGGCCTCGATCTCTTCCTTGCGCATTTCGGTCCAGCGGCTGACCGGCATGGCAAGATCGTCTGAGAAGCCGCGCAGATAGGGGCTTTCCGGTGCGAGGTTCATGTGGCGGTAGCAGCCGAACAGCTTGTCCGTCAGCAGGTGTTTCGGGACGCCGTGGAAGTGGTTCATCATCGCCATCCCGCCCCAGCACACGCCAAAGGTGGAATGCACGTTGGTCTGCGTCCAATCCATCACCTCGGTCAGCTCGTCCCAATAGGTGACGTCCTCGAACTCCAGATGCTCAATGGGCGCGCCGGTGATGATCAACCCGTCGAACTTTTCGTCCTTCACCTCCTGAAAGGTCCGGTAGAACGCTTCCATGTGTTCGGCGGCGGTGTTCTTGGCCTGATGTTCGCTCATGCGGATGAGGTGAAAGTCGATCTGAAGAGGCGTCGCCCCGATGACCCGGGCAAACTGGTTCTCCGTCTGGATCTTCTTGGGCATCAGGTTCAGCAGCCCGATTTTCAGGGCGCGGATGTCCTGTTGGGCGGCGGCACCTTCATCCATCACCATCACACCCTCGCGCGTCAGCACGTCATAGGCGGGCAGGTCTGCGGGCAGTTTGATGGGCATGGGATTTCCTTCGGCGCGGGCCGTCGATCTATGCAGGCGCGGAAGCGCGGTCAATGGCCGTGGCGATCATGGCGTCAAAGCTTGCGGGGTCGCGCACGGCGGCGACCTCTTCGGCGGTGACGGACACACCCCAGCGCGCCATGGCCGCATAGCGCGGTTGGCGGCGGGTGATGGCCTGCGCGTAGGTAGTGGTCATGAAGTCGTCGGGGTCCACGGGACCGGGATTGGCGGCGGTATAATCGCCCCACGCCCGGTGCAGAAAATCGAGCTGATAGCACATGGGCTTGGGCGCTTTGCGGAAGCGGCGGACCAGCTCGTCCGTGTGATCGTCCGACCCTTCGATCCAGACCATTAGCGTGTGCTGGGCCAGCGCGGTCAGGATGGGGTCTGAGGGATCGTCAGGGTCCACGACCTCGCAGATCGAGCCACCGGTGTCGCAGATGAAATTGTCATAGCCATAGATCGCGCGCGCCTTTTCGATAAAGGGCACGGTGTCCATCAGGGCCTGAACCTCGGCCGCGTGGTGCTGCTCCTGCCGGCGGGCGTATTCCGCGATATCGAGGCCACCGCGGTCCGGGTCACCCGGTTTGCCCAGATAGGTCGACAGGGGGGCCAGATTCTCGAACGTGATGTTCGATCCCACATAGATCGAATCCGTGCGCAGCAGGTCCGCGAGGAACGGGTTCTTCATCGCCTCGCGCTTGAAATTGTCGGTGATGAATTCGCCCATGTAGCGCGTGCCGATGCGGTAATCGATCGAGTAGTGGAACCACTCCCCACTGTCGCGCAGCATGTTGGACACATGGGTCTTGCCCAGCCCGGACATGCCGAACAGGGTCACGCGTTTTTGGCGTGCCTGATGCCAATCCTGTGCGGTTGGATAGATCATATGGGGACCCTTTGTCGTCGCTTGGCCCGTCTTAGCCGCGACATGGGCCGTGGCCTAGCCCTTTTGCGCAGCCCGCTTGGCGTCGCCCGGCAACGGCACGGTTCCGTTCAGGATCAAAAGCCCCAAGGCGAGGATGCCAAAGCCCCAAAACGCCCGGGGTGCGAGGTCTTCGCCCAGAAAGAGCGCGCCCAGCACGATGGCAACTGGCGCAATGAGAAGGGTGCACAGCATCACATTCGACGATCCCGCCATCCCCAGCACCCGGTAATAGAGCAGATAGGCCCCCGCAGTGGCGACCACGGTGACATAGGCCAGCGCAAGGATCGTGTCGGCGGCCAGTGTCAGGACCAGCGGCCCCTCGACCACCCATGCGATGGGGATCATCGTGACGCTCGACATCAAAAGCATTCCGGCGGCAGAGACGACCGGCGAAAGCCTGCCCAGCATGCGCCGTCCCCAGACACCCGCAAAGGCGTAGGAGATGGTTGAGAGCACCACGGCAAGCTGCCCCAAACTGCGCAGGTCAAAGGCCATGAGGTTCGACAGCCCAATCGCGGTGGCGACGCCGAAGAACCCCACCAAAACGCCAACGGATTTCCGGAGCGTCAGCCGCTCATCCGCGAGAAAGAGCGCGGCTACCAGCGCGCCCCAGATCGCCGTGCCCGCGTTCAGGATGGACGTCAGACCGCTTTCGATATGAAGCTGCCCCCAGGCCTGCAGCGTGAACGGGAAGACGTTGTTGAGCAGGCCCATACCCAAGAATCCGATCCACACCCGCGCGGTTAGCGGCACCCGACCACCCGTGGCCAGCACAACCGCCCACAGGATCACGGCGGCCCAAAAAACCCGGTGCGCAACGACCCAGAGAGGCCCAAGGTCATCCAGCGCGATCCGCACCGACAGGAAAGTTCCACCCCAAATGAAGGAGAGGACAATCAGTTCGATCCAGGCCCGCGGGCTCATTGATTTCTGCGCAATCATGGGGCGGTGCTAACAGGCCCGTACCGGCGCCGGAACCCGAAACCTGCGCAAAGAAAACGGCCCCACGTGGGGGCCGTTCAAAGTCTGTTTGGTGCCTGCGCGCTTAGAACTTGTAAGCGATCGAAAAACCCACACCCAAGCTGTCGTTGTCCGTGAACTGCGCGCGCTCTGTGGAGCCGGTTTCCGGCCGTGCATCGCCAAGTTTGGTGTAGTTGACACCGCCAGACAGCGTCACGGTTTCGTTCAGTGCGTATTGCGCGCCAACAGTGATGCCCATCAAGCCGTTCGTCGGGGCGAGCGGCGAAACAAGATCGTCGCCTTCCGCCTCGTAGGACAGGCTTACCGAACCAGACAGTTTGTCGTTGAAGCGCCGGCCAACACCAAGCGTATATGCGTAGCTGTCATCAATGTCGGCCAGATCGCTGCCGGCAAGGCCGTTTGCGGGCACGTCAAAGTCGCCCCAAGCCGCCCAGCGGATCGAGCCAAAGACCAAGGTGTCAGCGGCAACACCGGTTTGGAACTCAAGGTTCCAGCTTTCGGGTGTGCTTGTTTCAAGCGTGTAGTCACCTGACGTAAAGAAACCACCGGAGTCGGTTGCATCCAAATTGTAGTCGATCGCCGAGTTGTAAGTCAGCGAAACGCGCAGTGCGATGTCCGGACGCTCGTATGCGACCCCCACCAGGTACCCAAGCTCTGTGCCTTGCTCGGCAACCAACTTGTAACCATTTGCGTTTGTTGGTGTGACGCCCGGCACACCATACGCGATACCGGAAAGATCGATCTCACCCGAGATGGATTGAATGCGAAGGCCCGCGTGGGCGCTCAGGCCACCGTCAAACTTGTAGCGACCCACAAAGGTTGTCGCGCGCGTGTCAACCGTCGCGCGGGTGCCGCCCAGCTCTGTTGTCGTTCCGCTGCCTGGGTACAGCACATCAACGCCAAAGGGCTGATCGTTGATAATCGCGAAAGACAGGCGTTCGTTGATGTCCATCTTCAGCGACAGCGCATAAGCGGTGTAGTGTTCACCCACACCGTCATACGCGGTTCCGGCGGCGATGCCTGCCGCGGCAATGCCGCTGCCCGTTCCCGAAATGCTGGGGTTTACCTGGCCGAACGACAACTTGGCGACGTTTCCTTCTTGGTACAGGTCTCCCATCGACTGACCGGAACGGTCTAGGCCGCCCGCAACTGCGCCGGAAGCCATAAGCGCGAGGGCCGCGCTTGAGATCATAAGGTTTTTCATGTGCATTCTCCCTAGGGTCGCTCTCCCGGTCGACCCGTCGCGAATATTCTTGCGCGGGGAAGGGGGCTTGGCGCAATTCATGACGCCACGTTACGAAATTCATGCCGCAAAAAGCGTCACATTTTGGCCATACGCGTTTCGCTTAAAATATTGGCATAGTTGGCGGCGAAAATCAGCGCCGCACCCACAAAGACAAGCGGATCGAGGCCTTCGTTGTAGAACGCCATCCCGACCAGTGCGATCACGGGCAGGCGGATGAAATCCACGGGCATCACGGTTGATGCGGGCGCGAGGCTCAGCGCCTTGGTCATGCAGAAGTGCGCCACCAGACCTGCCAGACCGATCAGCACCAGCCACGGCACAGATGCGGGCGAGGGCAGGGCAAGGTCGCCGTCAAAGCCTGCGCATATGAAGCCAAAGACCGCCTGCATCGTCGTGAGGTAGAACATGATGCAGGTGATCGTCTCGGTCCGCGTCAGCATCTTGGTAAAGATCGCCGATCCCGCAAAGCCAATGGCCGCCGCCGCCCCGATCACAATGCCGGGGTTGAGGTTGGTCACATCGGGTCGCGCCACGATAAGGACGCCCACAAAGCCCAGGGTCGCATAGCCCAGCTTTGCCCGCGTCAGACGTTCACCCAGAAAGATCGGCGCGAGGATTAGGACCCAAAGGGGCGATGTGAATTCGAGCGCAAAGAGCTGCGCCAACGGGATCACGGTCAGCGCGTAGAACCAGCAGTTCTGACCAAAGAAATGGGCAAGGTTGCGCACGGCATGAAGGCCCAGCCGCTCGCGCCGCACCTCGCCCAGCGTCCCTGCTGCGCGCGCAACGATCAGCACCACCACAATCCCGAGCAGGGAGCGGTAGAGCATGATTTCGAATGTATCGAGTTCAAAACTGACTGCGCGGCCCGCAACGGCCATGGCCGTAAACGAAAATATCGCGCCGATCATCCACAGCGCCGCCTGAACCGAGGCCCCCATCAGCCCGCATCCTCGCAACAGCCGGTGAGCAGGATGGGGCTCTGACCCCGCTGGGTCAGGACCTGCGCCTCATAGTGTTGGGCCACCACAGTCCCGGCGATGCAGCACCACGATCGCCGTATCGCGATCCCCGATCAGGGTCATCGCGCGCGGCCACTCCGCGCCTTCGGCGGACGCGACATGGGGGATGTCCATTTGTGTCGGTGCGGGAAAGACGAACTCGGCCTGTGTATCATCGACACTCAGGCTCCAGCCTTGGCCTGAGCAAAACAGGCTCAGACCGCTGGCCAGACCAACTGACGGCAGGGCCATTGCGACCAAGACACAACTTGCGCGGCCTATTCCCATTCGATCGTGCCCGGAGGCTTGCTGGTGATGTCATAGGTCACACGGTTGATGCCCGGCACCTCGTTGATGATGCGGGTCGCCGTTTCACCCAGGAATTCATGGGTGAACGGATAGTAATCCGCCGTCATCCCATCGACCGAGGTCACGGCGCGCAGCGCGCAGGCGTAGTCATAGGTGCGCCCGTCGCCCATGACGCCCACAGTGCGCACGGGCAGGATGGCCACAAAGGCCTGCCAGATCTCGTCATACAGCCCGTGCTTGCGGATCTGGTCGATATAGACCGCGTCGGCCTCGCGCAGGATTTCCAGCTTGGCGCGCGTGATTTCACCGGGGCAGCGGATGGCGAGACCCGGACCGGGGAAGGGGTGGCGGCCGATGAAGCTCGCCGGCAGGCCCAACTCGCGCCCCAGCGCGCGCACTTCGTCCTTGAACAGCTCGCGCAGCGGTTCGACCAGTTTCAGGCCCATCTTTTCGGGCAGCCCGCCCACGTTGTGGTGGCTTTTGATCGTCACGGACGGCCCGCCCGAAAAAGACACGCTTTCGATCACATCGGGATAAAGCGTCCCTTGGGCGAGGAATTCCGCGCCCTCAACCTGATCGGCGTATTTCTGGAACACGTCGATGAAGAGGCGACCGATGATCTTGCGCTTGGTCTCCGGGTCACTCTGGCCATCCAACTCGCCCAGGAACAGGTCGCTTTCATCGGCATGGATCAGTTTGAGGTTATAGTTATCGCGGAACATGCCCACGACCTCTTCGGCCTCGTTCTTGCGCAGCAGGCCGTGGTCCACGAACACGCAGGTCAGGTTGTCGCCGATGGCCTCGTGGATCAGGATGGCAGCGACCGAACTGTCGACACCGCCCGACAGTGCGCAGATCACCTTCTTGTCGCCCACCTGATCCCGGATCGCCTGGATCATCTTTTCGCGGTAGGCGCCCATCGTCCAATCACCCTCGAACCCCGCCATGCGGACGAAGTTTTCATAGAGCGTTGCACCGTTGGGCGTGTGGTGAACCTCTGGGTGGAATTGCACAGCATAGAAGTTGCGCGACAGATCCGCCGTGATGGCATAAGGCGCGTTGGGCGAGGTGCCATAGACGTCAAAGCCCGGGGCCAGCTTGGCGACGTGGTCACCGTGGCTCATCCACACCTGCTCCTTGCCGTCCAGGAACCATCCGGTGAGCAAGTCGATGCGATCTTCCGATGGCTCGACATAGGCGCGGCCGAACTCCGCGGTGCCGCCGCCGCCGGAAATCTTGCCGCCGTGAACCTCGCCACCCAGCATCTGCATCATGACCTGCTGGCCGTAGCAAATCCCCAGGATCGGCACGCCAAGCTCGAACACCTCCGCCGGGGGGCGGGGGGAGCCTTCGACGACGACCGACGCCGGGCCGCCGGAAAAGATCACGGCCTTGGGCGCGAATTCGGTCAGGAATTCGGGCGTCACGTTCTGGAACGGGTGGATTTCGCAATAGACATTCAACTCGCGCAGGCGGCGCGCGATCAGCTGCGTCACCTGGCTGCCAAAGTCGATGATGAGAAGGCGGTCGTGGGAGGGTTCTGACATGACCTCGCTTTAGCCCTGCCAACGGGTGCGCGCAATCGCCAAGGGCCTTGGCCTATCTTGCGCGATGTCGCTTTTGCGTCCCACGGGCCGCAAGTGGGGCCTCAGCCAGCGGGGCGAGGGCGTAAGACACTCCCACGATTGCTCTTGGCCGTATTGGGGACCACCATGAATGATGTCGCTGCACCCACTCGTCGGACCCGTGGTGGCGGGGGGGCCGCACGCCGTGCTGCCCGCACAGGCGTCAAGATCGAGGCCGCCAAGTATATCGAGCGCAACATCCCGGTGATGGAGTTCCTTGATGACGCCGCGCTGAGCACCATCGAGGCCCATGCAGAGGTGATCCTCGAAGAGGTTGGCGTGGCCTTTGTGGACAACCCCGACGCGCTGGAGCGCTGGCGCGCGGCAGGGGCCACCGTCACGGGCGAGCGTGTCCGCATCCCCAAGGGTCTGGCGCGCAAGCTGTGTTCGACCGCGCCTTCGCAATTCACGCAGGTCGCCCGCAACCGCGACCGCGATGTGGTCATCGGCGGCAACACCTTGGTCTGCGCGCCGGTCTATGGCCCGCCATTCGTGCGCGACGTCGATGGCGGTCGCCGCTACGCGACGATGGCCGATTTCGAGAAATTCGTGAAGCTGGGCTACATGTCCAAGTGGCTGCACCATTCGGGCGGAACCGTGTGCGAGCCGACGGATGTGGCCGTGAACAAACGCCACCTCGATATGCTTCTGGCCCACATGGTCTATAGCGACAAACCGTTCATGGGATCGGTGACCGAGCCCAGCCGCGCCCAAGACAGCGTCGAGATGTGTGAAATCCTGTTCGGCAAGGAGTTCGTGCAGGAAAACACGGTGATGACATCGCTCATCAACATCAACTCGCCCCTAACCTTCGACAGCGTGATGATGGGCGCGCTCGAAGTCTATGCCGCCAACAATCAGGCCTCGATCGTGTCGCCCTTTATCGTGGGCGGTGCGATGGCCCCGGTATCTGTCGCGGGCACGCTGGTGCAGGTTCTGGCCGAAGTTCTGGCCGGGATCGCCTACAGCCAGCTGATCCGTCCGGGCAGCCCCGCGATCTTTGGGACATTCGTGACGTCGATCGACATGAATTCCGGCGCGCCGACCTTTGGCACGCCCGAGGCGTCGCAGATCCTTTATGGCGCGGGCCAACTGGCGCGGCGGCTCGGGCTGCCGTTCCGGTCGGGCGGGGGGCTGTGTGGCTCCAAACTGCCCGATGCGCAGGCGGGCTATGAGACCGCGAACACGCTCAACGCCGCTCTGATGGGTGGCGTGAACTTCATGCTGCACTCCTGCGGATGGCTGGAGGGCGGGCTGGTGTCGTCCTTCGAGAAATTCGTGATGGATGCCGATCAACTCGGTACGCTGCACAAGATGGCAGCAGGCGTGTCGACCGATGAAAACGGGTTGGCCATGGATGCCATCCGCGAGGTCGGGCCGGGGGGGCATTACCTCGATTGCGCGCACACCCACGCGAATTACAAAGACGCGTTCTGGCGTTCCGAGGTGTTGGATTATAAACCGTTCGAGACTTGGGCCGATGAAGGGGCCCGCGATACGCAGTCCCTTGCCGCCGCCCGCGTCGAAAAGATGCTCGAAGCCTATGTGGCGCCACCGCTCGATCCCGCGATCTATGCCGCGCTGACCGAATACGTGGCCACTAAGAAAGCCGCGATGCCCGATGCATTCGTTTAAGGTCGGGCTGCGCAGCGTGCGCGGGCTTTAGGTCGGACGGTTCACCCGTCGAAGCCGCGCTTGTGCGTTAGGCGCGATGTTTGGGCGCCAGCAGGCGTGCTTCGCCCATGATGGCGATCAGCACCTCGATGTGACGCAGGGCGTCGTAGTGGGTCTGACCCTCCACGCGCGCTTCGTTCAACGACCGCTCCAGTTCCAGCAGGCGCATTGCCGCCGGACCGGATCCGGGCACTTTGCCCACGCCCAACAAACGTTTCAAAGCCCGCTTGCGGTTGTAATCGTCCACGCCGTGGCGTGCCGCCGTGATCAATAGGCGCGGTCGGCGCAGTCCCGAAATGATAGTGAAGATATCCTGCATGATGTGTCCCTTTGAATTGGCGACGTCACCATGGCACAACCTAAACGTGTGTTGCGTCCTCCCCATAAATAGCGAGCGGGGCCCTCAGCATTGTTTATAATTTGACGACAATTGTTGATTTCGACGCTGATTGTTAAGGAACCGGTAAGAAATTCGCCTTTAGGTTGTGCTCGACTGTGGAAAACCCTCTGGATAACGAGGGGATAACCCCAACGGAGTTGGGGATAACCAATGGGTGAAGGAGTGTTCATGGGCCGCCAGCCTGCTGAACCGGGTGTGTGGACGACGCCGAATTGGGTGCCCGATGGGGCGCGCCATTATCTGCTGCACACGGAAACCGGGGTGACGATCCGGGCGCTTGCGCGCGCGGCGGGGCTTCATGCCTCGACCGTGTTGCGACAGGTGCGACGGTTCGAAAGCCGCCGCGACGATCCGCTGATCGATGAAGGGTTGCGCCAGTTGGGGCGCACCCATTTTGCGCCCGTCGCGGCGCAGCAGCAGCATAAGGAAGCCCGAGCCGTGCTCCAGACCAAGTTCGCCTCAGACACAACGACCCATACCGTGCCCAAAACCCCGGAGACGGCAGAACTCGCGCGTGAAGGCCGGCGGATCCTGCGCCGCCTTTGCGAAACGGGGGCTGTGCTGGCCGTGGCGCGCGACATGGAAAAGGCCGTGGTCGTGCGCGATCTGCCCGATGGCGGGCAGACACGGACCGCCGTTGTTGCGCGTGAGGTCGCGCAGGCCATGGCGCTCAATGACTGGATCACCTGCGCCGACCCGTCAGCGCGGATTGCCCGTTACCGGATCAGCACCGCCGGGCGCGCCGCGCTCAAACGTCTTTTGGCCGAGGCCGAGGTCGAGGCGGCCAAGACCCGCGATGATCCCGGCTTTGGCGAGGCACAAAGCCCGTTCGCCGCCCAGCACCGCGATTGGGGCGAACGCAAGGTGCATGATGGTGGGGGCAGCGGGACGGAAACCCGGCGGCTGCGCTACAATCTGGCCGAAAGCCCGCTGACTGCGTTGGCGCGGCGCAAGGACAAGACCGGCAACCCGTTCCTAAGCGATGATCTGGTCGCAGCGGGCGAACGCCTGCGCGAGGATTTCGAACTGGCACAAATGGGCCCGCGTGTGACGCAGAACTGGGAACGTTTCCTCACCGGCGGGGATCGGGGCAGTTTTGGCGAGGCCGGGTCAGGCCCCGAGGCTGCGCGCAAACGGGTGCAGGACGCGCTAACCGACCTTGGCCCCGGCCTGGGGGACGTCGTTCTGCGCTGCTGCTGTTTTCTGGAGGGGCTCGAAACCGCGGAAAAGCGCATGGGCTGGTCTGCACGGTCCGGCAAAATCGTCCTGCGCATCGCGCTCGGGCGGCTCAAACGCCATTACGAGGATCACCATGGTCGCCATGGGCCAATGATCGGCTAGGCTTCACAGTTCCTTTTTCGTGCCCCAGGTTTCACATGGTGCGTATCAAGGAAAGGGCCGCGCGGGGATGCTCTCCCCCGCGCGGCCCGATTTTTTAGGTCGCGTTCGGCCTTAGATGTCGACGCGGTCCAGCTCCATCACCTTGACCCAGGCTTTCACAAAGTCGGCCACGAATTTATCCTTGGCGTCATCGGCAGCATACACCTCGGCCAATGCACGCAGTTGCGAGTTCGAGCCGAACACCAGATCGACACGGCTGGCGGTCCATTTGACCTCACCCGTGGCGCGGTCGCGGCCTTCGAACTCCCGCTCGGCGGCAGAGGTCGATTTCCATTCGATGCCCATATCCATGAGCACCTTGAAGAAATCATTGCTCAGCGCGCCGGGCGTGTCGGTGAACACGCCGTGTTTGGACCCACCGTGGTTGGCCCCCATCATGCGCATACCGGCGACGAGCACGCTCATCTCGGGCGCGGACAGTTTCAACAGCTGCGCCTTGTCGACCAGCAACTCCTCGGCGGAGACGGCAAAGTCCTGCGCCATGTAGTTGCGGAAGCCGTCCGCCTTGGGCTCCAGCGGCTCAAAGCTCTCTGCATCGGTCCATTCCTCGGTCGCGTCGCCACGGCCCGGGGTGAAGGGCACCGCGATGTTGTGACCGGCAGCTTTCGCGGCCTGTTCGACACCCACGTTGCCCGCCAGAACGATCAGGTCGGCCATCGACACGTCGCCATCAAACGACGATTGCACGCCTTCCAACACGCCCAGAACCTTGGACAGCTGTTCAGGCTCGTTGGCCTCCCACGCGTTTTGCGGGGCCAGGCGCACGCGCGCGCCGTTGGCGCCGCCACGCTGGTCGGACCCACGATAGCTCGACGCCGACGCCCACGCAGTCAGCACCATCTCGGACACCGTCAGATCGGTCGCCGCGATTGCCGCTTTCAGCGTGTCGATTTGGCCTGCGTCCAATTGCGGACCGGCGGGGACCGGGTCCATCCAGATCAACGTTTCCTCGGGCACTTCCTTGCCGAGGTAGTTTTGGATCGGGCCCATGTCGCGGTGGCACAGCTTGAACCATGCGCGTGCGAAGGCATCTGCGAACTTTTCGGGGTTTGCGTGGAAATCACGGCTGATCGCCTCATAGGCCGGGTCCATCTTCATGGCCATGTCGGCGGTGGTCATCATCAAGGGAACGGTGCCGTTGCCGTCGACCTGCGGGGCCTGCGCCGCGCCATCGGTCTTGGGCGTCCACTGGTTTGCACCGGCGGGCGATTTGGTCAGCTTCCACTCATAGCCAAAGAGCACGTCGAAATAGGACATGTCCCACGAGGTGGGCGTCGGCGTCCACGGACCTTCGATGCCCGAGGTGATGGTGTCCACGCCACGGCCCGAGTTGTGCGTCGACAACCAGCCAAAGCCTTGCGCCTCCATGGGTGCACCTTCTGGTTCTGCGCCCACATGGGCCGCGTCGCCCGCACCGTGCGACTTGCCAAAGGTGTGACCACCGGCAACCAGCGCCACGGTCTCTTCATCATTCATCGCCATCCGGCCAAAGGTCTCGCGAATATCGCGGCCCGATGCCATGGGATCTGGGTTCCCGTCGGGGCCTTCGGGGTTCACATAGATCAGGCCCATCTGCACGGCGGCCAGCGGATTTTCCAACACGCGGTCCCCAGTGTAGCGGCTGTTTTCGCCGCCCGATTCTTCCAACCAGACCGTCTCGGACCCCCAATAGATGTCTTCCTCGGGCTCCCAGATATCCGCACGACCGCCGCCAAAGCCGAAGGTTTTGAAACCCATCGTCTCCAGCGCGACGTTACCGGCAAGGATCATCAGGTCGGCCCAGCTGATCGAACGGCCGTACTTCTCCTTGATCGGCCACAGCAGACGGCGCGCCTTGTCGAGGTTGCCGTTGTCGGGCCAGGAGTTCAGGGGTGCGAAGCGTTGCGTGCCGCTGGTCGAGCCACCGCGACCATCCGCCGTGCGATAGGTGCCTGCCGAGTGCCATGCCATGCGGATCATGAACGGGCCGTAATGGCCGTAATCCGCAGGCCACCAGTCCTGGCTGTCGGTCATCAGATCGGCCAGATCGGCCTTCACCGCATCGAGATCGAGCGCCTTGAACGCCTCGGCATAGTCGAAATCCGACCCGTTGGGGTCCAGCGCAGGCGCATTCTGGTGCAGGATCTTGAGGTTCAGCTGATTGGGCCACCATTCACGGTTGCCGCGAACCTTGTTGGTGGGGGTGTGGTGCATGATGGGGCATTTGCCGCCCTGATCGGAACCGTCGTGCATGGGGTCATCCTCCTCAGGTGTGAATTTGCCGCGGGTATCCCACGGGAAACGGATAAACTCCAATTGCAGTTTTGTACGATTGCCATAAGTAAAAGCTATGGCTTTGACCCTGAAGCAGATGCAGTATTTTGCGGCCCTCGCGGCACATCGCAACTTTGGCCGTGCCGCAGGAGCTTGCAACGTGTCGCAACCCGCGTTGTCGGTGCAAATCAAGGAGATGGAGGCGCATCTGGGCGCGCCCTTGGTCGAACGCCGCGCGCGCGACGTGCTGCTGACCGATTTTGGCGCACAGGTCCTGACCCGGTGCCAGACGACACTGGCGGCGGCCCGCGGGGTAGAGGATATGGCCAGACGTACGGGGCGCACGGGGCGCGCGGTGGCCGCGCTCCGGCTCGGGGTGATTCCCACAGTTGCGCCTTACCTTTTGCCGGGCGTGCTCGAGAGGCTGCGCGCGCGCGACATCCAGATGGATGTGACGATTTCGGAAGGAAAAACCGAAACCATGCTCGCGCAACTGGACGCGGGCAGGCTCGATGCAGCCGTGCTGGCGCTCCCTGTCGAGGGGACGCACCACGCCGTGCCTTTGTTCGAGGATCGGTTTGTCCTCGCCGGGGCCGCGCGTCAAATCGACGTGCTGCCGGGGCATCTGTCGCCCGATGACCTTCTGCCCGCGCAGGGCGGGGTGGGTCAGCTCCTCTTGCTCGAAGACGGGCACTGTCTGGCCGATCAGGCGCTTGCGGTGTGCGGGCGTGACCGGACGAATGACCGCATTTCGATGCAGGCCTCATCGCTTGCCACGCTGGTGCAATTGGCCGGGCAGGGTTTTGGGGCGACGCTGCTGCCTGAACTGGCGCTGGCCACCGAACCGCAGCGCCACCATGACATCCGCCTGCGCCGGTTTTCAGGTGTCGAGCCTGCCCGCACAATCGGTCTTGTACGGCGTCAGACCACACCGGACGATGGCTGGTTTACTGCGCTCTGCGATCTGATTGAAGAGGTGGGCACCGATGTGACCCGCGCCACGCGCAATGCAGCTATGTCGCAGGCCTCTTCCCCTGATGGGCCAACTGTCTTACCTAAGGCCAACCGCACGGAAGGATAACATGGCCCGAGACCTGAAAATCCCCGCCCAACGCCACCCGGAAAAACAGCGCCGCGCAGATGCCGCGCAGCCGAAGAAGCCCGACTGGATCCGCGTCAAGGCGCCCGTGGGCGAAGGCTACCAGTCCACCCGGGACATCATGCGCGAACACAAGCTGGTCACGGTCTGCGAAGAGGCGGGCTGTCCGAACGTGGGCGAATGCTGGAACCAGGGCCACGCCACCATGATGATCATGGGCGAGGTCTGCACGCGCGCCTGCACCTTCTGCAACATAGCGACAGGCAAACCGCCCGAGGCCTTGGACGTGTTTGAACCGGGCCGCGTGGCCGACGCGGTCAAGAAGCTGGGGCTGAACCACGTGGTCGTCACATCGGTCGACCGCGACGATATCGAAGACGGCGGGGCCGAGCATTTCGCGCAGACCATCCGCGCCATCCGCCGACAGTCGCCCAGCACCACGATCGAGATTCTGACACCCGACTTTATTCGCTGTGATGACAGTGCCTTGGACGTGGTCGTTGATGCAAAACCTGACGTGTTCAACCACAACCTCGAAACCGTTCCGGGCCTCTATCCCGAAGTGCGCCCCGGTGCCCGCTACTTCCATTCCCTGCGCCTTTTGCAGCGGGTGAAGGAACGCGATCCGTCGATCTTTACCAAATCCGGCATCATGGTCGGTCTGGGAGAGGATCGTCAGGCGGTTGTGCAGGTGATGGAAGATATGCGCGCGGCCGATATCGATTTCCTGACCATCGGGCAGTACCTGCAACCGACGCCGAAACACCACGCGGTCGACCGGTTCGTGACGCCCGAGGAATTTGCGAGCTACGAGACTGCGGCCTACGGGAAGGGCTTCCTGATGGTGTCGGCCACGCCGCTGACGCGGTCGTCCTATCATGCTGGTGACGACTTCGCCCGGCTGCGGGCCGCGCGTGAGGCCAAGCTGGCCAAGGCGTAACCTAGGGCTCGGGCGCGTCCTCAAACGTCACCGTCGGGCGGATGCCCCGGCGGGGGCTGACCCCATCGGTGCCGAACTCCCACCCAAACAGCCATTCCGATCCGCCGATCACCACGGCCAGTCCGATCACGGTCAGCCAGATCAGGATCGTCGTGCGTGACGGCGGGCGGCGCACCCAGCGCGCCATCCGCACGAACCACATCGGCCCAATCATGCCCGAACTCTCAAGCGCGTTGCCTCACGTGAACCGCACTTTGCCGATAAAGGGCAGGTTGCGGTTGCGCTGCGCGAAATCGATCCCGTAGCCCACAACAAATTCATCGGGAATTTCGAACCCGGTCCAATCCGCCTTGACCGCGACCTCGCGGCGGGTGGGTTTGTCGAGAAGCGCGATGGTTTTCAGGCGCGCGGGCTGACGCGACCGCAGCAGCGCTTCCACATGGTGCATGGTGTGTCCGGTATCGACGATATCCTCGACAACGAGCACATCACGGCCTTCAATTGCGCCGCGCAAGTCCTTGAGAATACGCACTTCCCGGCTGCTTTCCATCGCGTCGCCATAGGACGATGCCTCGAGGAAATCGACCTCGAGGGGCAGGTCCAACTCGCGCACCAGATCCGCAATGAACACGAAGGACCCGCGCAAGAGGCCCACCACAACGAGCTTTTGGGTATCGGCAAATTCCGCGCTGATCTCGCGGCTCAACGCCTCGATCCGGGCCGCGATGGACTTGGCCGAAATCATCTGGTCGATCACATAATCGCGCTCGGGATCGCTCTTAGGCATATTGCCCCATCATGGAACCAGCCCCTTTTCCTTGAATTCCTCTTAGGATTTACCGACATCAGCGGTGAAGCGCGAGAGAAAAGGACCCCGATGCCGACCCATTCCGAGACCCGTCGCCTGCCATACACAGCCCAGCAGATGTATGATCTGGTTGCGGATGTGGGTCAGTACCCCAAGTTCCTGCCGTGGTGCGCGGGTGCGCGCATCCGCTCGCGGAGCGAGATTGATGGGGGCGAACGGTTGCTGGCCGACCTTGTGATTTCGTTCAAGGTCTTTCGCGAACGGTTCGGCAGTCAGGTCGATCTGTACCCCGCGGATCACAAGATCGACACGCAATATATCGACGGGCCGTTCCGCTATATGAAGAGCACGTGGTCTTTTGCCGATGCGGATGGCGGCTGCGACGTGTCGTTCTTTGTGGATTTCGAGATGAAGAATGCCGTGCTGCAGGGGCTCGTGGGCGTTGTGTTCAATGACGCGATGCAGCGCGTCGTGCGCGCGTTCGAGCGTCGCGCAGCCGAGCTCTACGCCTGACCCAGCTCCGCCAGGAGCAGAGACAGCGCGTGGTCACGGGCCGCCGCGCGGACGCTTTCGCGTCCTAACGCCCCAAACTCCACCGTTTGCGTGTGGCAACCCCGGGGCGAGGCGATGCCGAAACACACGCGGCCCTCGGGTTTGAACTCCGACCCGCCGGGGCCAGCAATGCCGGTAATGGACACTGCGAGCGAAACAGGGGCATGGGCCAGCGCCCCGTTGGCCATCTCGCACGCGACCTCCTCGGAGACGGCCCCGAAGGAGGTGAGCGTGTTGGACTGCACGCCCAGCATCTCGATCTTGGCTTGGTTGGTGTAGGTGACGAACCCGCGTTCCACGACCGCGGATGATCCCGGGATATCCGTCAGGCTCGCCGCGACCATGCCTCCGGTACAGCTTTCGGCGGTGGCAATCATCCACACCCGCGCTTTTGCGGCCTCAAGCACTTGTTCAGCGAGACGGGCCATCACCCGGTCCAAGCCGCCGTCGCGGCAACCGCAAGTGCGATCAGGCCTGCGCCGACGATGACCGCGGCAAACACGCCCGCGATCACATCGTCCAGCATCACACCCGTCACGTCGCCACGCCGGTCCGCTGCGCCCACGGGACCGGGCTTGGCGATGTCAAAGAGCCGGAACAGCCCAAAGGCCGCCGCCGATGCCCACCAGATCACCGGGGCCGCGCCGACAGCGCCATACATCCATGCAACCGGGAGCAGGGCGATCCATTGGCCCACAAGCTCGTCAATCACGACTTCCGACGGGTCGGAATGACCCGGTCCTACCATTTGCGCCGTGGCCCAGTGCCCTGCGGCATAGGCCACGCCGGCACCAATGGCGAGCGCCCAGACACCGCCCAGCATCACGACAGGAATGGCCAGAAGAAGGGCCGCGAGCGACCCCCACGTGCCCGAGGCGGGACGCAGGTAGCCCGCGTAGAAGACCGTCGCGATCAGCCGGCTCATCCGCGCACCAGCGTGGCGGTGGCGATGCTGGCGATGCCTTCGCCGCGCCCGGTGAAGCCCAGCTTTTCAGATGTCGTCGCCTTGACCGACACCTGTTCGATCTCCAGCCCCATCAGCCGCGCCATTTCCGCCCGCATCTCTGCCGCCACAGGCCCGATCTTTGGAAACTCGCACACCAGCGTGCAGTCGATATTGCCGATGCGGTATCCCCGCTCGGTCGCGCGCGCCACGGCGTGTTTCAGGAAAATCTCGCTGGCAGCACCCTTCCATTGCGGATCGCTGGGGGGGAAGTGCTGCCCGATATCACCATCGGCCAGCGCGCCGTAGATGGCGTCGGTCACGGCATGCATCCCCACATCCGCATCGGAGTGGCCCACCAGGCCATGGGTGTGTGGCACGCGCACACCGCACAGGATGACCGCATCGCCGGGGCCGAATTTGTGCACGTCATACCCGTTGCCCAGTCTGACATCCAAGGGTGTGCTCATATCAGCGCCTTTCAATATGGCCTCGGCCCGGGCGAAATCCTCGGGCGTGGTGATTTTCAGGTTGGCCTCGTCCCCCGCAACGATCGCAACGTCAAGCCCTGCGGCCCGCGCGACCTCCACATCGTCGGTGGCCCCGCCGGGATGGGCTGCGTGCGCGGCCAGCAAGGGGGCGAGGTGGAACCCTTGCGGCGTCTGCGCGCGAAAGAGCCCGTCGCGTGACACCGTATCCCCCACCGCGCCATCTGCACCGCGCCACAGCGCGTCAGTGACAGCAAGGGCAGGGGCGGCCGCCGGCGCCGTGGCGAGCGCGGACAACACCCGGTCGATGACCTCCGCAGACACACCCGGGCGTGCGATGTCGTGGACCAGCACCCAATCAGCCCCGTGGGCCTCTGCGGCCCGGAGCCCCGCAAGGACGGAGGCCGCGCGATCCACACCGCCGGGCACCGCCACATGGGGCGGCAGCGCGGCGAGGTAATCAGTATCGTCGGGATGGTGCACCAGAACCGTCAGATCGACACCGGCATGGCGCGCAAAGGCAGACATCGTATGGGCCGCCACCGTCGCCCCGGCCAGTCGTCGCCATTGCTTGGGCACGCCCGCGCCCGCCCGCTGCCCGCGTCCGGCGGCAACGATGACGGCAGCCGTTTTGGGCGCCTTGGGTCGGGTGTCGGTCGTCATGGGCCTTGGTTACGCGACTGCTGACATAGGGGGCAATCAGGAATGTTCTGCACACGTATCTGCATAATTTTTATGCAACTGTTGCATTTGCGGGCATACATAAGGGATACGCCCCTTCAACCGCTTTCGCGGCCCCCGTAATCGTGTGGAACGCATAAGGATTGTGCAGGTGATTGAGACCTTGGTGGATAAAGCGGCGCGCCCGCCCGTGATCCTGGCCCCGTTGGCCGGCATCACAGACCTGCCGTTTCGTCAACTTGTGGCCTCCTTCGGGGCAGATCTTGTGGTGTCCGAGATGGTGGCCAGCCAAGAGATGGTGCAGGCCAAGCCCGGCGTGCGGGAACGCGCCGAAATCGGGGCCAATGTCGAAGGCACAGCCGTCCAGATCGCCGGGCGCGAGGCGACGTGGATGGCGCGGGCGGCCCGGGAACTTGCCGATCAAGGTGCGCGGATCATCGACATCAACATGGGCTGCCCCGCCAAGAAGGTCACAAATGGCTATAGCGGGTCGGCTTTGTTGCGCGATCTCGACCACGCGCTGAGCCTGATCGAGGCAGTTGTCGCCGCGGTGGATATCCCCGTGACGCTCAAGACCCGGCTGGGGTGGGATGACAAGCTCATGAACGCGCCCACACTCGCGCGCAGGGCCCAGGATGCGGGCATTTCGTGGATTACGATCCACGGGCGTACGCGCTGTCAGTTCTACAAAGGCCATGCTGATTGGGACGCCATCGCGGCGGTGAAGGACGCGGTGACCATTCCCGTGATTGCCAATGGCGACATCACCAGCGCGGGCGATGCCCGCACGGCGCTGACCGCCTCGCGCGCAGACGGCGTGATGATCGGGCGGGGCGCGCAGGGGCGTCCGTGGCTTCTGGCGCAAGTCCAGGACAGCCTGAGCGCCAAGCCGCAGCGCCCGGCGCCGCAGGGTGCGGACTTTATCGACATGGTCCACGGTCACTACGACGCGATGCTGTCCTTTTATGGCGATGCCTTGGGCAGCCGCGTCGCGCGCAAACATCTGGGGTGGTACATGGACGTGGCCAACACGCCCGCACCCATCCGGCGCGATGTGCTGACCTGCAAGGACCCCGCTCAGGTGCATAACCTGCTGGACCGCGCGCTTATGCCTGAGGCTTGCGCCGCATGAGCCCGTCCTTGTCCCCAACAGTTGATCTTTGGTCCTCGCTCCCGATCCCGGCGTTGACCGTCAGCCCCGACGACATGATCGCAGACATCAACCCGGCGGCAGAGGCGTTCCTGAACCATTCCGCCAAGAGCCTGCGGGGCACGCCAGTCTGGGACAAGGTCATGATCGATGCGCCGCTTGAGGCCGCGCTGATCCGGTCCCGTTCCGAGGGCGTGCCGCTTTTCGTCAATGACGTCGATGTGGGATCAGGGGAACGCAAACCGACCCAGTGCAACCTGCAGATCGCCCCGCTGGTGGGCGACACCGACATGATGCTGTTCCTGATCGAACCGCGCGAAATGGCGGGCCGGGTCGGGCGCAACAGTTCGTCCAAGACGGCGGCCAAATCCGCCATCGGGATGGCCGAAATGCTGGCCCACGAGATCAAGAACCCGCTGGCCGGGATCGCGGGCGCGGCACAGCTGTTGTCCATGAACCTGTCGAACGGCGATCTGGAGATGACCGATCTCATCGTCGAGGAAACGCGCCGGATCGTGAAGCTGCTGGAGCAGGTTGAACAGTTCGGCAATGTCTCCCCGCCAGAGCTCAAGGTCTTGAACGTGCACGACGTGCTCGACCGGGCGCGCAAATCTGCCATGGTGGGCTTTGGCGCGCATATGCAGATTATCGAGGCCTACGACCCCTCGCTTCCGCCCACGCTGGGCGATATCGACCAGTTGCTTCAGGTCCTGTTGAACCTGCTCAAAAACGCGTCCGAGGCGCAGCCGGATGGCGGCACCATCAAGCTCAAGACCTATTACGATCGCAGTCTGCGCCTGCGCCGCAGGGACGGGACGGGGCGGTCGCTGCCGCTTCAGATCGAGGTGGTCGATGACGGGCCGGGATTGCCCGAAGACATCGCCGCAGACGTATTCGACCCGTTTGTTTCGGGCCGCGAGAACGGGACGGGGCTTGGCCTCGCGCTCGTCTCCAAAATCATTTCAGACCACGACGGGTGGATTTCCGTGGATTCCGTGCCGGGCCGCACGGCGTTTCGGATTTCCCTGCCCGTCGCCACAAACACATAGGAGCCTTCCATGGATGGTACCGTCCTGATTGCCGATGACGACCGCACGATCCGCACCGTGCTGACCCAGGCACTGACGCGGGCCGGGTGCAAGGTGCATGCGACCTCCTCGCTCACCACGCTTCTGCGCTGGGTCGAGGAAGGGAAAGGCGATCTTGTGATCTCGGACGTGATGATGCCGGACGGAAACGGGCTCGATGCGCTGCCCAAGATCGGAGAGACCCGGCCCGGTTTGCCCGTGATCGTGATCTCGGCCCAGAACACGATCGTGACGGCCATTCAGGCGACGGAAAAGGACGCCTATGACTACCTCCCCAAACCCTTTGACCTGCCTGACCTGATGAAACGGGCAGGGCGCGCGTTGGAGCTCAAACGGCGAATGCCCGCGCCTGCCAATGATGATCGCGCCACGACGGCCTCGGACGATCTGCCACTGGTGGGCCGCACGCCTGCGATGCAGTCGCTCTACAGGCTGGTCGCGCGGGTCATGAACGCGGAATTGCCTGTTTTGATCACGGGTGAAAGCGGGACGGGCAAAAGCCTGATCGCACGCGCGATCCACGATTTCTCAGACCGGCGCACGCTCCCGTTTGTGGTCGTCTCTGGCGAAGACCTCGAAGGGGTGGACGGCCCGTCGACCCTGGTCGCCAAGGCCCGCGGCGGATCGCTGTTGTTCGATGAGGTCGGCGATCTGGATGACGAGGCGCAAGCGCGCATCGTGCGGATGCTGGACGCCATGGGCGAGGGGGCCCCACGCGTGATGGCCACCAGCCAAGTCGATCTGATGCACAAGATGGAAGGCGGCGCTTTTCGGCAGGACCTGTTTTACCGCCTTGGCGGCGTGACGCTTCAGGTGCCGTCCCTGCGCGAGCGTGTGGACGACATCCCGCTTCTGGCCGAATACTTCCTCGCACGTGCGGTCCAAGACGGCGCGCCTCAGCGCAGGCTGGCGGCGGAAACGGTGGAGCTTGTCCGCAGCTATTCGTGGCCCGGCAACGTCCGGCAGTTGGAAAACGCGATGCGCCGCCTCGTCGTGACCGCGACCGAGGATGAGATTTCCAAGGCCGAGGTCGAAGCCGTGCTGGGCAATCAGCCTGCGGTCGAACCCGGGGCAGGCGTGCCCGACGGGGAAAAGCTGTCGACCTCGGTGGCCAAACATCTGCGCCGGTATTTCGATCTGCATGGCGGTGTTCTGCCGCCGCCCGGCCTCTATCAGCGGATCCTGCGTGAGATCGAGCTTCCCCTGATCGAGATTGCGCTCGACGCGACGGGTGGCAATCAGGCGAAATGCGCCGACCTTCTGGGGATCAACCGGAATACGCTGCGTAAGAAGATCACCGAGTTGGATATTCGCGTGACTCGCCGCCGCAAATTGATGTAATGTTGCAACATTAGCGTGGCGCTGCCGCCTCATGGTGGCAAAAAGACCACGCGTGGTAGCAGTTTAACATCAGGTGGCGCCCCGTGCCCGCATCACGGTTTTCCTTGTTCCTCCTGCGCGTGTCGCGATTGCGGCGTCTGCGCTGGGTTCAAACGTGGGCGACGGCGATCCTTGTGCTGCTGGGGCCCGTGCTGGCTGTGGCGACCTATGTGGCGCTTGGGCCGCTGAACCAAGGTGCAGGCACCTCGACGCTGCGCCTGATCCTGCTTCTCGATTTCGTTTACGTGCTGATCGTGGCGACCATGATCTTGGGCCGCATCGCACAGATGGTGGCGGCCCGGCGCGCGCGATCTGCGGGCTCGCGGCTCCATTTGCGGCTGACGGGTGTCTTCGCCCTCCTTGCGTTGATCCCGACGGTGATCGTGGCGGTGTTCGCGGTTTTGACGCTCAACACCGGGCTTGAGGGTTGGTTCTCCGACCGGGTTCGACAGGTGATCGGCGCATCCCTCGCCGCCGCCGAGGCCTATGAGACCGACGAGCGCAACGATCTGACCAATGACACGATCGCCTTGGCCCGCATCCTGAACGGGGAACGCAGTGCGGCCACGCTGACCTCTGACAGCCTCTTCGACGGCGAGGTGCGGCAAGTCCTCAATCAGGTGCAACCGCAAATCCAGCGCGGCCTGAAGGAGGCGTTTGTCATCGACAGCGCGGGCGCGATCCGCGCGCGCGGGGCATCAAGCTACGAGTTTGACTTTGAACGCCCCAGCGACGCTGACCTCGCGGCGGCGGATGCGGCGCCGATGGCCGTGGTCATCATTCAGGATTGGCCGAACAACGAATTCCGCGCGCTGTTGCGCCTAACGGCGTTTACGGACCGCTACCTTTATCTGTCGCGGACCGTCGACGGGGAAATCCTGTCGCTGCTCGATGAAACGCAGCAGAGCGCGCAGCTTTATAACCAGTTGGAGAGCGAGCGTGGCCGCGTCCTGTTCAACTTTGGCCTGCTCTACCTTGGCTTTGCCGTGATCCTTATCCTTGCGGCCACTTGGGCGGGGCTGTGGTTCGCGGAACGGCTTTCGCGCCCTGTGGGGCGTCTGACGGGGGCGGCGCAGCGTGTCGGGGCAGGCGATCTGGATGTGCGCGTGCCGGAAGAAACGGGCGACGACGAGATCGCCATGTTGGGCCGGTACTTCAACCAGATGACCGCGCAATTGAAGGGCCAGCGCGAGACGCTGCTGGACAATACGCGCCAGATTGAACGGCGGCGGCGGCTCTTTGACTCGGTCCTGTCGTCGGTTTCATCCGGTGTGGTCGGGCTGAACGCGCGGGGGCATGTGACCTTCGTGAACCGCTCAGCTGAGCGTCTGTTGGACTTTGATGCCGCAGACGAGGGGCCGCCGCTGTCGGTGGCGATCCCGGAATTCGCAGAGCTCTTTGATGAGCTTTTGACCTCCCGCACCGGGACCGCGCAGCGCGAGATCCGGCTGACCCGCAATGGGCTGCAGGAAATTCTGTTTGTTCGCATGGCGCGGCGTGAAAACGAAGGCGGCGATGGCGAGGGCTATGTGATCGCGTTCGAGGACGTCACCGATCTGGTCGGCGCGCAACGGATGGCGGCCTGGGGCGACGTGGCCCGCCGCATCGCGCACGAGATCAAGAACCCGCTCACGCCCATCCAACTGAGCGCCGAACGCATCAAGCGCAAATACGGCCCCAAGCTTGGGGAGGAAAGTGACGGGCTCGACCAGATGACCGAGGTCATCGTGCGCCAGACCAACGACCTGCGCCGGATCGTGGACGAATTTTC
Source organism: Pseudomonadota bacterium (assembly GCA_038527375.1). Taxonomy (GTDB): domain Bacteria; phylum Pseudomonadota; class Alphaproteobacteria; order Rhodobacterales; family Rhodobacteraceae; genus Shimia_B. The sequence goes on from JBCBFU010000023.1 coordinate 27,953, forward strand.
GCGCTTTGCCCGCATGCCCGAACCCGTGCGCAGCCATCAGGACCTGTCGGAACTGGTCCGTGCCGCCGTTCTTTTGCAGGAAAACGCCAATCCGCATATCGCGTTCGATTGTGTCGTGCCGTCGACGCCCGTGCCGGTCGATGTGGACGACACGATGATATCCCAGGCGCTGACCAATCTGTTGAAGAACGCAGCCGAAGCCATTGAAACCCGGTTGGAAAGAGGCGACGTGTTTGAGGCGCGGATTGCCGTGAAACTGACCGGCAATGACGAGGCGCGACTGACGGTTTCAGACACCGGGATCGGGCTGCCCGAGGATCGCACCCGCCTGTTTGAACCCTACGTCACGACCCGGGACAAAGGGACCGGCCTCGGCCTGCCCATCGTTGCAAAGATTATCGAAGAGCATGACGGCGTGCTGCATCTGACGGATGCAGCACCTGACGGTGAGGATGCCCATCGCGGTGCCTGCGCCGTCATGACCCTTCCCCTGGCGGCGGAGGCCGCCCAACACACCAATATGCGTGACAAGGAAGCAGTGTAGAGATGGCCGACATTCTGATCGTCGATGACGAAAAAGACATTCGTGAACTGATTTCAGATATCCTTGAGGACGAGGGCTTTTCGACCCGGCTTGCCGCCAATTCCGACGAGGCGATGGGCCAGATCAATACCGAAGCACCGGGCCTGTTGATCCTCGACATCTGGCTCAAAGACAGTCGCATGGACGGCATTGATATCCTCAAGACCGTCAAGCGCGACAATCCGGATGTGCCGGTCGTCATTATTTCGGGCCACGGCAATATCGAGATCGCGGTCGCGGCGATCAAACAGGGCGCTTACGACTTTATCGAAAAGCCCTTTAATATCGACCAGTTGATGGTGGTCATCCGCCGGGCGATGGAGACCAGCCGCCTGCGGCGCGAGAACCAGAAACTCAAGCGCAAGGACACCACGACGGCCGAGATGATGGGCGAAGGCGCGGCCTTCCGCACGCTCAAGTCGCAGCTCGATAAGGTCACGAAATCCAATGGCCGCGTGATGCTGACGGGCGAGGCCGGAGCGGGCAAGGAGATCGCGGCGCGCTATATCCACGCCAATTCGAACCGGGCGGATGCGCCTTTCGTGTCGGTCAATTCCGCGTCCATCGAACCGGACCGGATGGAAGAGGTGCTCTTTGGCCGCGAAAGCGCCGGCAAGGGTGTGGAGCCCGGCCTTCTCGATCAGGCGCATGGGGGTGTGATCTTCTTTGACGAGGTCGCGGACATGCCCGCGGGCACGCAATCGAAAATCCTGCGGGTTCTGGTGGACCAGCAATTCCAGCGGGTCGGTGGATCCGATAAGGTGCGGGTCGATATCCGTGTTATTTCCAGCACGAACAAAGATTTGCGCGCCGAAATTGATGCTGGGACCTTCCGGCAGGAACTCTATCACCGCCTGAATGTTGTGCCGATCCACGTCCCCAGCCTCGAAGACCGGCGCGAGGATATTCCGCTGCTGGCGCGCCATTTCATCGCGGAGTTCAACCGCAGTCAGGGCCTGCCCCTGCGGGAGATCTCGCCCGAGGCGGACGCACTGATGCAGACGATGGTGTGGCCGGGGAATGTCCGCCAGCTCAAGAACGTGGTGGAGCGTGTGCTGATCCTCGGCTCGGACGCGGGTCCCATTTCGGCGCGGGAATTGCCGTCCTCCGACAAGGCCGCGGATGAGGATCGGGTCGTCCTGTCAGGATCGCTGGCAACACTGCCCTTGCGCGAGGCGCGGGAGCTTTTTGAACGGGAATACCTGCTCACCCAGATCAACCGGTTTGGCGGGAACATCTCGCGCACGGCCTCGTTTGTGGGGATGGAGCGGTCGGCGCTCCACCGCAAGCTCAAGAGCCTCGGCGTCGTGACCTCTAACAAGTCGGGCGCGCGCGTGGCGCAGTTTGAAAGCGACGACGCCTGAGGGCCGTGTGATTGACGGCGTGTGCCCGGCATGGGAAGCCTAGCTTCTGACATCCGAAAGGAACGGATCGCGTGAAGGTCATCATTTGTGGGGCAGGGCAGGTCGGCTGGCAGATCGCGCGCCACCTTGCCAATGAACGCAACGACGTGACGGTCGTGGACATGAACGCCGATCTGGTTCGGCGCGCCACCGACAGCCTTGATGTGCAGGGGATCACGGGGCACGCGTCTTATCCCGACATTCTGGAACGCGCAGGCGCCAGCGACGCGGACATGGTAATCGCGGCCACCCATTCCGACGAAGTGAATATGGTGACCTGTCAGGTGGCGCATTCGGTGTTCGATGTTCCGCGCAAGATCGCCCGCCTGCGCGCACAGAGCTATCTGGACGCGATCTATGCCGATATCTACCGCCGCGATCACCTGCCCATCGACGTGGTGATCAGCCCCGAACGCGAGGTGGCAGAGGCCGCGCAGCGCCGTCTGAGCGCGCCGTCAGCCTTTGACACCGAACTGTTCCTGGGCGGGCAGGCGCAGATGATGGGGATCACCATCCCCGAGGATTGCCCGGTCGTGAACACGCCCTTGCGGCAACTGACCGACCTCTTTTCGACGCTGCGCACCATTGTGATCGGCATCCGCCGGGAGGGGCGCCTGTTTGCGCCCGAGGCGGGCGACCAGATCTTTGTCGGTGATCAGGTCTATTTCATGGCCCACCGCGAAGACGTCGCGCGCACGCTCGAAATCTTTGGCAAGAGCGCGCGCAAACAGGACCGCGTTGTGATCATCGGCGGCGGCAGTGTGGGACTGGCCGTGGCCAAGGCGCTCGAGTCGCGGACCGAGCGGATTCGCGCAAAAGTGATAGAAAAGAACCGATCCGTGGCCGAACGGGCCGCCGATGCGCTGGAAAAGACAATTGTTTTGCACGGTGACGGGCTAGATTTCGCGATGATGAGCGAGGCGGGCATCGACCGCGCCGACGCCATCCTGTGCGTGACCGATGATGACAAGACCAATCTGCTGGCCGCAGTGCGCGCCAAACAGGCGGGTGCCGATATGGCAATCTGCCTGATAAACGATCCCACGCTTGTGCCCCTGATGGAGCCTCTGGAGGTCGACGCCTATATCAATCCGCGCGCGACGACCGTGTCATCGATCCTGCGCCACATCCGCCATGGGCGCGTGAAAGGCGTCTATTCCATCGGTGACGCCGAGGCCGAGCTGATCGAGGCGCAGGTGCTGTCCACCAGCCCCATCGCGGGCGCGCGCATTCAGGATGTGGGCTTCCCCGAAGGCGTTCTGGTCGGTGCGATCATGCAGGGCGACACCTATGTCAAACCCACAGGCCGCACGCGGATCATGGAGGGCGACACGGTGGTGATTTTTGCGCTGACCGAGGATGTGCCCGAGGTCGAACGCCTCTTGCAAGTCACCGTGGATTTCTTCTGACCCATGCTCAAAGCGCGCCTTGCCCGCCTTCCGATCCTTGTGATCCTGGCGCTCGGTGCGGGGCTGGGCATGTGGCTGCCGGCCATGGTCGCGGCCCGGGACCGCGATTGGTCGAGCGCGCAGGCCTATTTCTACTCCGGACTTCTGACGCTGATCATCGCCACCTTGGTGGCGATCGTGACCCGCGACAGGCCGATCCGGCACCGAGTGCAGGCGCAATTGCTGTCCCTGCTGGGGGCCTTTCTGGCGCTGCCTTTGATCCTTGCCGTTCCGCTCTATGAAAGTCTCGGAAATACCTCGTATCTGAATGCCTATCTCGAAATGGTGGCCGCGATCACGACCACGGGCGGGTCGGTCTATGACACGCTCCGCCTTGATAGTGCCGACGACGTGTGGCGCGCGCTTGTGGCCTGGTCGGGCGGGCTGTTGATGTGGTCAGCGGCCGTGGCGATCTTTGCGCCCTTGGGCTTGGGCGGCTACGAGGTGACGCAGAGCCGGGGAACGAATGTGGGCCTGCCCGAGCAGATGGGGGCCACCAAGCGCGCATCGACCCGCTTGGTCGAGGCGATTGCGCTCTTGTTTCCGATGTATGCGGGCCTGACGCTCGCGCTTTTTGTGTCTCTGTTGATCGCGGGGGACGGGCCGCTGGTGTCCGCGGTTCACGCGATGGGAACGATGTCCACGTCGGGCATGTCGCCTGTGGGCGGGATCGAGGGCGCGTCCTCGGGCCGGGCGGGGGAGTTCATCGTGGCCCTCTTCTTTGTCTTTGCGCTGTCGCGCGCGGCCTTTGCCCACAGTGTCTTCCCCGAAATCCAAGGCGGCTTGCGGCAAGACCCGGAATTGCGGCTGGCCGTGGTCGTCGTGCTGGCGGTGACGCTGGGCCTTTGGTTGCGGCACTTTGTGGGGGCCACCCAGACCGAGGATGTTCCGGGCCTGATCCGGGGCTTGCAGGCGATGTGGGGCGCGCTGTTCACCACGCTCTCGTTCCTGTCGACCACGGGCTATGCCTCGGGCGATTGGGTGGCGGCGCGCGGTTGGTCGGGGCTCGAAGCGCCGGGGCTGATCCTGATGGGTCTGGCCCTGATCGGCGGTGGCGTGGCCACGACAGCGGGCGGGGTCAAACTGCTCCGGGTCTACGCGCTGCTCAAACACGGCGAACGCGAGGTCGACCGTCTGGTCTATCCGTCCTCCATCGGCGGCGCGGGCCGCCTTGCGCGCCATGTCCGCAAGGAAGGCGCGTTCATCGCCTGGGTGGTGTTCATGCTGCTGGCGGTGTCGCTCGCCGCGCTCATGCTCGCACTGTCTGTCGTCGGGGTGGCCTTTGAGGACGCGCTGATTTTGTCGGTGGCCGCGCTCACCAATACCGGTCCCTTGGTCGATTATGCCGCCGCCACACCCATCGAAACGGTGGCCTTGCCGGCCGGGGCCAAGCTGGCGCTGGCCTTCGGGATGGCGCTGGGGCGGGTCGAAACACTTGTCCTTGTGGCGCTTCTCAACCCCGCGTTTTGGCGGGTGTAATGCCGCACCTGCAAAAAACGTGAATTAAGAGGTTGAATTCGGGGTGGAATCCCAGACCAATCGGAACCATACTCATGTCATTCCTCGTGGACAGCCTGTGTCAGGCCAGTCTGCGCACCAAGAAACGATAGGCGAAGGACACCAGGCCGATGGCGTCGGACAAGCAAAACCTACAGGACGCATTCCTCAATCACGTTCGCAAGACAAAGGTGCCGGTGACGATCTTTCTGATCAACGGCGTCAAGCTGCAGGGCGTGATCACGTGGTTCGACAATTTCTGTGTCCTGCTTCGTCGCGACGGGCAATCGCAACTGGTGTATAAGCACGCGATTTCGACAATCATGCCCGCGCAGCCTATCTCTCTGTATGATGGGGAGGAGTGAGCGCACTCTGACGCCACTCTGACGCCCGTCTGAAACGGGATCTGAATGACTGACAATTTGTATGAAACCCGGACCGCGGACACCCGCGCCTGGGTGCTGCACCCCGATATTCGCACGGATACGCAACGCCGTGCGCCTGAGTTTGCCTTGGCCGAGGCGGTGTCGCTCGCACGTGCGCTGCCGGAACTGGATGTGATCGGCGACGATGTTGTGCGCCTGCCCAAGGCGCATCCCGGCATGCTGTTTGGGTCGGGCAAGATCGAAGAGCTGGGTGCGATGTTCAAGGCGCAAGAGATCGAGCTTGTGCTGATCGACGGTCCGGTGACCCCGGTTCAGCAACGCAACCTCGAAAAGGCATGGAAGGTCAAACTGCTCGACCGGACGGGTCTGATCCTCGAGATCTTCTCGGACCGCGCCCGCACGCGGGAAGGTGTGCTGCAGGTCGAGATGGCGCATCTGAGCTATCAGCGCACACGCCTTGTCCGCGCCTGGACCCACCTTGAACGGCAACGGGGCGGGCTGGGGTTCGTGGGCGGCCCCGGCGAGACGCAGATCGAGGCCGACCGCCGCGCCATCGATGATCAACTGACGCGCTTGCGCCGCCAACTGTCCAAGGTGGTCAAGACCCGCACGCTGCACCGGGCGGCGCGCGCCAAGGTGCCTTATCCGGTCGTGGCGCTTGTGGGCTATACCAACGCGGGCAAATCCACGCTTTTCAACCGCCTGACGGGGGCGGAAGTGATGGCAAAGGACATGCTCTTTGCCACGCTCGATCCCACGATGCGGTCGGTGCAACTGCCCGATGGCACGGACGTGATCCTGTCGGACACGGTGGGCTTTATCTCGGACCTGCCGACCGAACTGGTCGCGGCCTTCCGCGCCACGCTGGAGGAGGTCACAGGCGCCGACCTGATCCTCCATGTCCGCGATATCAGCCACCCGGAAACCGTGGAACAGGCGCAGGATGTCACCGAGATCCTCGCCGGGCTTGGGATCGCCGAGGGCGTGCCGATGATCGAAGTCTGGAACAAGATCGACCAGACCGAAGGCGAGGCCCGCGAGGCGCTGGAAACCCGCGCCGCCCGCGACGATAACCTATTCGTCACCTCGGCCATCACGGGCGAGGGGATGGAGGCGCTCCTGACAGCGGTCTCGGCCCGGATCACGCCGCCCCGCGTGACAGAGGTCCTCGCCCTGACCCATGCGCAGGGCAAGGCGCGCGCCTGGCTCTACGAGCAGGGCGTTGTCCTGTCAGAAGAGCAGACCGAGGACGGCGCGCAAGTGACCGTGGAATGGACCGCCCGACAGGCCGAGCGCTACGCACGCCTCTAACGTGCCGGGGATTGGCCGTTTCGATGGTCCAAAAAATACTCAAATCCCTGCGCCAATATCCGGCGCAGAGCCTCAATTGGGCGTCAGAACCGTGGTCCCGATCGACGCCCCGCGCGCGAGGTTGGGATCGAGCGACATGGGCACGTATTCGCCGCGCCGCCAAAGCTCTCCCAGATCATCGTAATGCCGGGACAAGGGATGGCCCGATTGCCCGGTCGACAGAATAAAGACCGACGAATCCGGGTCCGAGAAATCGTAGACGCCGCGATAGCCTGCGCCATGCACATTGCGGAAGGGCTGCGGGCCCGTGCCCTTGGTCAGCCCCCGCAAAAGCGTGTGATCGCCCCCGCTGGTCGATTGGCGGATGTTCACGATCCAGTTCAACAGCGGGACCTGACCCAGCACGGGGTGGTCGTGCGTCGCCAGATGGGCGTCACCCCAACGCAGGGAGCCCAGCGTTTGCGCGCCATAGGTGTCCGACACCCAGATTAGGGCGTCATCCAACGCGATCCGGGCGAGGTCGGAACAGCTTTCGATCGCGGCGGACTGCACCACGTCGCACCACGCGGATGCTCCGTCGACGTCGCGGAACACACGTTCGATGAAAAGCGGCTCCACATGGATGAATGCGTCCGACAGCGGACCCAGATCGTCGCGGATCAACCGCTCCTGCAAGGCGCGCATCCACGCGGCGTAGAGAAGCGGTTCGGGCAGATGTTCGTTCATCTCGCCGTTCCATTCCGCCAGCAGCCTCAGCGCCTCCTGACGGCGCGCCTCGGGCGTGCCAGACGCTGCGGCCTCGCCCGTGAACCACAGGTCTGCCCCCACAAGGGGCAAAAGGTTGCGCGCCGCCGGGCTGACCGTGTCCAGCTGCGCCTCGATAAAGCTTTCGCGCGTGTGGACGTTGCGGCCCTGCATCAGGCGCTGCCAGCGTTGGACGCGCTGGCTGTCGCCATAGAGGTAGCTCACATGGTTGGGAAACGGACGCTCGACGATCTTGTTGTTGGTATTGCCCACGATCTCGCCATCGCGGTCAGACAGGAGTTCGGGGTTCGACGTATAGGGCAGGGTGCCTTGCCAGCGGTTCTGTGCAATCCACCCCGGCGTGGGGATGCGGCCAAGGCTTTGATGTCCCGGATCGCGCGCGGGCAGCGCGCCAATGGTTTTGAGCGCGACGGTCTGCGCATCGGCCAGCGTCAGGTTTTGCGCGGGCGCGATAAAGTCGGCACCGGCCGCGATGGCGGTCTCCACGGTTTTCGCCTGCGAGATAGCCAGCCCCGCCGAAAAGCTCGTGTCGCGCGGTGACAGGGCGGTCCACGACAGGGACGCCACGTGGCCCGGCGGGGTGATGGTGCCCAGATCAAACTGCGTGGCCCCCAGCACCGGCCCCGTCTGTGTCCAGCGCAGGGTCAACGTGACGGGATCGGCATCCTTGATCCGCAGGATGCTGGGGCGGGATGTGAAGGTCGCCCAACCGCCGGGCGTGCGATATTCCTCCGGGTTGTCGGGGTTCAATTCGTGGATGTGGATGTCTTGATCGTCCACATAGGCGCTGGTCAGCGCCCATCCCAAATCGGCCGTGCGCCCGGCCAAAACGAGCGGCATCCCCGGGATCGTGCCCCCGATCTGGCCGCCACCGGCAAGTTCGATCCGCGCAAGATACCAGATCGCGGGCGCGCTGAAGCCCAGATGCGGGTCATGGGCCAAAAGCGCGCCGCCCGCCGCAGACCGCGCAGGTGCCGCGGCCCAGGCGTTGGACGCCCCGCCAAAGCCACGCGGGGCCGCCGGTGACAGGGCAGATGACTGGGGCCCCATCGCAACGCGTGTTGACGGGGTGTACGGCGACACCCCCGGCACCAGCGCGTCGTACGCGGGGAGGGCCCCAACACCGCTGCCCGGCGGGTCGGGCATGATATCGCGCAACCGATCGTCGGTGAGCAAAAGCGAGGTCCGCGCGCGCAGGACTTCATCCTCCAGATGGCCCGACAATTGCAGCGCCATGAGCTTTAGGACGGCCAGACTGTCGGCGGGGCGCCACGGCGCAATCGAGGGCTCAAAAAGGAAGAATTCGGGCGCGCCGCGTCCCAGCGCGCCGCGATTGATCTCTTCGATGCGGGCATTCACGCCGGCGGCGTAGGCGGTCAGAACGCCCATCGCCTCGGGCGTCTGAACCTCCACCGATTGCGCAGCCAGCGCATAGAGATCGAGCCTGCGCAGGAGCGTGTCGATGGGCACGGTTTCCGCGCCAAAGATCTCGGACAACCGGCCTTGGGCCGTGCGGCGCAGCATGGTCATTTGCCATAAGCGGTCTTGGGCATGGGCATAGCCCAGCCCGAAATACGTGTCGGCATCGGTGGTGCCGAAGATATGGGGCACGTTGGCGGTGTCGCGCACGATCTCGACCGGGGCGGAGACACCTGAGACAGGCACCGTGCGGTCGTAATCGGGCAGCGAGCGCGACAGCACATACCACGCAAGCGCCAAGACCAGCACGCTCAGCAACACGGCGGCGCTGGCCAATCGAACCAACCACTTGAAGATGTTCACGGCCCCAAACGCTCCTGACATGTGCAAGTCTCATTGACGGGCGGGGTCTGCCCGTTACGTTCCCCGCCAATCGTAGAACACAACAGCAAGACAGGGGAAAGTCATGGCAAAGGTAGCGTTTCTGGGACTTGGCGTCATGGGATACCCGATGGCCGGTCATCTCAAGGCAGCCGGGCACGACGTCACGGTCTATAACCGCACGACAGCCAAGGCCGAAGACTGGGTGGCGGAACACGGCGGCACCTTGGGCAAAACCCCGGCAGAGGCCGCCGCCGGCCAGGATTTCGTGATGGCCTGCGTGGGCAATGACGACGATCTGCGGTCCGTGTGTCTGGGCGATGACGGCGCGCTCGGGGCCATGTCCGCGGGCACGGTCTTTGTCGATCACACCACCGTTTCGGCCAAGGTCACGCGCGAGATGTATGCCGCCGCAGATGCAGGTCAGATCAGCTTTGTCGATGCGCCGGTATCCGGCGGGCAGGCGGGGGCCGAAAACGGCCAGCTGGGCATCATGTGTGGCGGGGAAGAGGGTGCTTATGCCCGCGCCGAGCCGATCATGGACGCCTATGCCAAGAAATGTGTGCGCCTGGGCGACAGCGGGGCAGGCCAATTGACCAAGATGGTCAACCAGATTTGCATCGCGGGCGTGTTGCAGGGCCTGTCCGAAGGGCTGCATTTCGCCGAGAAGGCGGGCCTCGATATCGCCGAAGTTGTGTCGGTCATCAGCCAAGGGGCCGCGGGGTCATGGCAGATGTCGAACCGGTATCAGACCATGGCCGACGATGAGTTTGATCACGGATTTGCCGTCGATTGGATGCGCAAGGATCTGGGGATCTGCCTGCAAACGGCTGACGAGAACGGAACGTCCCTGCCGCTGACAGCGGTGGTCGACCAGTTTTACAAGGACGTGCAAAAGATGGGCGGTGGACGCTGGGACACCTCAAGCCTGATCAAGCGGTTGCGCGCCATGGGGTGATGGCCCGGCTGCCTTGATGGGAGAGATGAAGGGGGCGCGAGGGCGCTCCCTTCTTTCGTTTCAGCGTTCGGGTATCAAGCCACGCGGTGCGAACCGCAGGATCGCGAGGAGTGCGACGCCCATGAAGACCAGCCGCAGATAGCTTTGGGCCTCGTTGAACTCGCGCGCGAACCAGTTGGTTTCGCCCAGCGTGTTGTTCAGCCACGCCGCGATATCGTCAGCGGCCCAGTCCCCTTGGGTCCAGAGGGTAAAGATCAGGAAGCCGCCGAGGATTGAGCCCCAGTTGTTGCCCGATCCGCCGATGATCACCATCACCCAGATCAGGAAGGTGAAGCGCAGCGGCTGATACTGCCCCGGCACGAATTGCCCTTCGAGCGTGGTCAGCATCGCGCCCGCAAGGCCGCAGATGGCCGAGCCCAGGATGAACACCTGCAGGCGGCGGCGTGTCACGTCCTTGCCCATCGCCTCGGCCGCGGTCTCGTTGTCGCGGATCGCGCGCATCATCCGGCCCCAAGGCGAATTCAGCGCGAGCTGCGCAAGGAGGACGACGATGGCGAGAACGACGGCAAAAAGCACCGTGTACGAGACTTTGACATAGAGCGTGGAGGCCACCACCGGATCGGTGAAGCCCCACGCAGCGGCGCGGTCGAGGAAGCTTTGCGAGGCCTGTAGATCGACCTCATAGGCCACGGGGCGCGGGACCCCTACGACGTTTTTGACGCCGCGCGACAACCAGTCCTCGTTCTTGAGGATCGAGATGATGATCTCGGCGATGCCCAGTGTCGCGATGGCGAGGTAATCGGAGCGCAGGCCGAGAGCCGTTTTGCCGATGATCCACGCCGCCCCGGCGGCAAAGAGCCCGCCCACGGGCCAGGCCAGTGTGACGGCGAAGCCTTCAAGGCCCAGCCCACCAAGGAAGCCCGTGCCGGCCGGGTTCACGGCCTCGATCGCATCGCGCGCGGGGTCAAAGAAGAAGCGGTAGGCCAACCAGCCAAAGACCACGATGGCGGCCACAACCCAGTTCCGGGTGCGCCCCGGCGCCATGCGTTGCCATGCAAAGAGGGCCGCGACGATCGTGCCTGCACCTAGGATCAGCGCCACGATCATGCGTCCGCCACCGGCGGCCCAAGCCTCCGGGACGGGCTGCATGCCCACGAGGACCGCCGCCAAGCCACCGAGCGCCACGAAGCCCATCACACCGATGTTGAAGAGGCCCGCATAGCCCCATTGCAGATTCACACCGAGCGCCATGAGCGCACTCAACAGCCCCATATTCACCAGAAAGAGGGCGGCGTTCAGATCGAATTTCCACGCCTCGATCACGATCAGCGCGGCGACGACTGCAAAGAGCAGGACGTTGATGACAGGGCGGCTCATAGCGCTTTCCCCCGTGTGAGGCCGGTCGGCTTGAACAGAAGGACGATCACGAGGATCACGAAGCTGACGGCGAATTTGTAGTCGGTGACGAGGAGCTGGACGAGCGCGTCAGGCTCGAGGCTTTCCGGCAGCAGATATCCGAGCACTTTCTTCAGCGGATAGGTGATCAGCACCTCGGAGAAGGCGATGACATAACCGCCCAGGATCGCGCCCACCGGGTTGCCCAATCCGCCCACGATGGCGGAGGCGAAGATCGGCAAGAGCAGCTGGAAGTAAGTGAAGGGCCGGAAGCTTTTGTCGAGGCCGTAGAGCGTGCCCGCGATGGTGGCGAGGATCGCGACGAGGATCCACGTATACATCACCACACGCTCAGGGTTGATGCCGGACAACAGCGCCAGATCCTCGTTATCGGAAAAGGCGCGCATGGATTTGCCCGTGCGGGTCCGGTTCAGGAAGTAGAACAGCGCCAGCACCACGATCACGGCGACCACGATGGTCAGCGCCTGTGTAGTCTTGAGCGCGAGCCCTTCGTCGAGGCCCGTGAACGCCTTGAATTCGCGGGCGGAGAAGATGAAGCGTTCGCCGTCGGCAAAGCGTTGGGTGTCAGTGCCGATGAAGACCCGCACGACGCCGTTCATGATGAACATCACGCCCATGGACACGATCACGAGGATCACCGGCGCGGCCTTTTGCGCGCGGTAGAATTTGTAGACGCCGCGGTCGGTGATCAGGACGAGCAGAATGGTGGTCGCGATTCCGAAGGGCAGGGCAATCAGCGCGGTCGGTAGGAAACCCCCTGTGATGCCCGCCGATTGCAACCACCCCGTCGCGATGATCGTCATGGCCGTCCCGAACGCCATCGTGTCGCCATGGGCGAAGTTCGAAAAGCGCAGGATGCCGTAGATCAGCGTCACCCCAAGCGCGCCGAGCGCCAGTTGGCTGCCATAGGCGATGCCGGGCAGGATCACGAAATTGGCAAGCGTTATCAGAGCGTTGAGAATATCCATCAGTCTGCTCCCTCGCAGGTGCCGAGGTAGTTGACCATCATCATCCCGTCGAAAATGTGGGTGGAATAGCGCGCTTCCCCGTCGATCTCGCGGGTGAGCACATGAAAGGCGCTCGCGGTGTAGCCGACGAAGACGCCCTTGGTGGCGGAACCGCCGCTGGTGACCGGGATGGTTTCGGCGTCCGTGATCAACGTGTCGCCCTCGATCGACATCTCGAACGCGGTCTCTGCGCAGGCCTCAGATTCGAAACACTCGGTGGTGAAGGTACAGGTCTCGGACGCCAGCGCGGGTAGGGCGCCGAACAGCAAGCCTGCGGTGAGCAAGGATCGGATCATGGCCTCACCCTCCCAAAAACGATTTGCGGACTTCGGGATCGGCCAGCAGGGCCTTGCCCGTGTCTGTAAACGCGTTGCGCCCTTGGACAAGGACATAACCGCGATCCGCGATTTCGAGCGCTTGGCGCGCATTCTGTTCGACCATCAGGATCGAGATGCCGGTCTTGGCGACCTCGATGATGCGGTCGAAAAGTTCGTCCATGACGATGGGGGACACCCCTGCGGTGGGTTCATCCAGCATCAGGACTTGCGGCTGCGTCATCAATGCGCGACCCACGGCGACCTGCTGCCGCTGCCCGCCGGATAGTTCTCCCGCCGCTTGGTTGCGTTTGTCGCGCAGGATCGGGAACAGGTCATAGACCTGCTCCATCGTCGTCTTGATGTCGTCCGTGCGGATGAACGCACCCATTTCAAGGTTCTCTTCGACCGTCATCGACGTGAAGATGTTCGAGGTCTGGGGCACGAAGCCCATGCCTTTGGCCACGCGGGCCTGCGGTGTCAGCTTGGTGATGTCTTCACCCGCCAGACGCACGCCGCCAGTGTGGATATTCAGCATGCCAAACACGGCCTTCATTGCGGTGGATTTGCCTGCGCCATTGGGGCCGACAATGACGGCGATTTCGCCTTTGTTCACGGCAATCGTGCAATCGTGCAGGATGTCTGCCCCGCGGCCATAGCCGCCGGTCATCCCGTCACCGATGAGGAAGGGTTCAGCCATCGGACAAACACTCCTTCGCGTCTGCAGTGGGTTGAGCAGCCGGACGAACCAGCTCCAATATTCTGTTAGCAATCAGGGGCATGTCTTCTGTGGCTTTGGGATCGTCTTCAACTTGTTCAATCAGAATTGCCGTGTTGCACACGATCGCGGCTGTGTAGTGCCAGCGACTGCCTTTGGCTGTCTTGAACCACGCCCTCTTCGGGGCAAATTCGGTGACCAGCACGGGCCAACCGCTGTGTCTCTCAATTTCTGACACCGTTTTGCTCTTGTTTTTATGCGCGACTTGCCAAAAATTCGATTGGATTTTGTGCACGCCCGTCAAAAACGCGGCGGAGCTGTCTCGCGTGACATCGAGGGCAAAGCGCATGCGATCAACGGGTTCAATCGAAATGAGAGCGTTGGTGGATTGTCCCTGAAAATCAAAAGTTAGCCGCCAAGTAGATCCCATGAGCGGTTTGAGTGTCACAGGTTCCGCGTCGCAAAACATGATGTCCGACACGACTGTTGAGCATTGCACATCGCCGCGGGCTATGCCCGGGGCAACCAATGCAATGAGCAGGCTGAAAACTGCGGCGCGAAGAAGTATCACTAGGCCGTCTTCTTGTTCTTCAAACCAGTGCCGAGATAGGCCTCGATCACCTGTTCGTTGGCCTTGATTTCGTCCAGCGTACCTTCGGCGAGGACGCGGCCCTCGGCCATGCAGATCACGGGGTCGCAAAGGCGGCCGATGAAATCCATGTCGTGTTCGATCACGCAGAAGGTGTATCCGCGTTCTTTGTTCAG
>JBCBFU010000024.1:0-40393 GCA_038527375.1 Pseudomonadota bacterium
CAACGCTCAGACACCGCATTTCGCCAAGCTCCACGCGGTTGCCCACGCTGTCGGTGCAGTAGCAATCGACCGTCTTCTGTGCCGCCAGCGGCGTCGCCATCAGGGTGAGGAAAAGGATCAAGATACGCATGGGTAGACAGTACCACAGGACGCGCCCTTGACCAAATCACGACCGAAGGCCATGGGAGGGGCATGATACCCCGCGACACGCTTTTGCAAATTCTCCAACGGTTTGAATTCCTCGAGGCCTCGATGGCCAGTGGGTCCGGCGACATTGCGGTTTTGGCCAAGGAATACAGCGACTTGAAGCCTGTGATTGAACAGATACAGGCGTGGGAGCAGGTGCAGGCCGACATCGCCGAGGCCGAAGAAATGCTGTCGGACCCCGACATGAAGGAGTTGGCCGAGGAGGAATTGCCCAACCTCCGCGACACTTTGCCAAAGCTGGAAGAGGCGCTCCAGATCGCGCTTTTGCCCAAGGATGCAGCAGACGCGCGGCCCGCGATGATCGAGATCCGACCCGGGACTGGCGGGGACGAGGCGTCGCTATTTGCCGGTGATCTTTTGCGCATGTACCAGCGGTACTCTGAAGCCCAAGGGTGGCGGTTCGAGATCATCGAGGAACAAGCGACCGAGCTGGGTGGGATCAAGGAAGTCACCGCCCATGTGCAAGGATCGGGCGTCTTCGCGCGCCTGAAATACGAAAGCGGCGTCCATCGCGTGCAGCGGGTGCCAACGACCGAAAGTGGCGGGCGCATCCATACGTCGGCGGCAACGGTGGCCGTGCTGCCAGAGGCAGAGGATGTCGATATCGAAATCGCGCCACAGGATATTCGGATTGATACCATGCGCGCCTCCGGCGCGGGCGGGCAGCACGTGAACACCACCGATTCCGCGGTGCGAATTACGCACCTCCCCACGGGGATCGTTGTGACATCCTCCGAGAAATCGCAGCACCGCAACCGCGAGATCGCCATGCAGGTGCTCAAGACCCGGCTCTATGACGCCGAACGGCAGCGGATCGACGGCGAAAGGTCGGCGGATCGCAAGGCGCAAGTGGGGTCAGGCGATCGGTCCGAGCGCATCCGCACCTACAACTTCCCGCAAGGGCGCATGACGGATCACCGGATCAACCTGACGCTCTATAAACTCGATGCTGTGATGCAGGGCGATCTGGATGAGATCATTGATGCGCTCATCACCGAGACGCAGGCGCGGCAACTCGCGGAGATGGAGGGGTGAGCCTCTACGCCACGCCAGATCTTGTCCGGCAGTTGCAGGAGGCAGGCGTTCCCGATCCCCAACGCGATCTGCGCGTGCTGTTCCGCGCGGCCTACGAGAGGGGGGGCGATAGCGGACCCCAGAGCGAGGACGCACCCAATGGCGCCACGCGCACGCTTTTTGCCCAATACGTCGCACAGCGCCGCGACCGGATGCCCGTCAGCCAGATTGTTGGATCCCGCGCCTTCTGGCGGCACGACTTCATCGTCACGCCCGATGTGCTCGATCCGCGACCGGATACGGAAACACTGGTTGCGGCGGGGCTGGAGGCACCGTTTGCGCGGGTTCTTGATCTGGGGACGGGGTCGGGATGCGTGCTCTTGTCGCTTCTGGCCGATCAACCGGGGGCCACGGGCCTTGGCGTGGACCGCAGTTCCGCGGCGCTGGACGTCGCGCGCCGCAATGCACAGGCGCTGGATCTCACAAGCCGGGCGGCATGGGCGCAGGGCGACTGGCTTGCACCCGTAGAGGGACAGTTCGATCTGATCGTGTCGAACCCGCCCTATATCCCCGCCGCCGATATTGCGTACCTGCAACCAGAGGTGCGCGAGTTTGAGCCGCACATGGCGCTGACAGACGAAGGCGACGGGCTGGGTGCCTATCGCGTGATCTTTGCCAAAGCGGCGACGTATCTGTTACCGGGTGGCCGCGTGGCCGTCGAATTTGGGCTGGGTCAGGAGGACGACGTCGGCAGCACTGCGCGCGCAGCGGGATGGTCCGATATCTCACTTCGTGACGATTTGACGGGGCGCGCACGGGTTTTGGTTGCCAAATCGCCCGTTTGAGGCGGATTTACACCGAAAAGTAAGGGAAGCGGGGGGAAAAACCTTGCGAATGCGCTGGTGAAGTGCAAATTGACCCTATCCGCAGGCTGAGCGTGCTCGCCGCTGGATGTTTCTGCATAATACGTGACCCGGTTCCGCAGTGCGGTCACGATTTGAGCCAAAACAAGGCCGGACAGTCCTACATGAGATCATCGAAGTCACGTTCGCGGTCCAAGAACCGTAACAATAACAACCGCAATATGGGTAATATCGTGAACCGGGTCTTTGATAGCTCGGGTCCCGAAGGCAAGGTTCGCGGCACGCCGCAGCAGATTATCGACAAATACAGCCAGCTGATGCGCGATGCGCAGCTGTCGGGCGACCGGGTTGCGGCGGAAAACTTTGCCCAGCACGCCGAACACTACACCCGCCTTTTGGCCGAAGCGCAGCGCGAACAGGACGCGCGCCGCGAGGAGCAGGAGCGTCAGAACCGCGAGCGGCAGGCCGAACGCGACCGGGAACGGGCCGAGCGGCAAGAGCGTGAGAGCAATAGCGGCGGCGGTCAGCAGCCCGCCGATCCGGGCGCAGGCGCGCAGCCTGACGTGGTCGAGGATGGCGGCGACAGCAATCTGGTCGAGACGCCCGAAAGCGCGCCCAAGCCGCGCCGTTCGCGGTCGCGCAAGCCCAAGTCGGACGCGCCCAAGCGTGACGGACAGGGTGACGGGGATCAAGCGCCGGCTGAACAGCCCAAAGCCGAAGAGCCCCCGGCAGCGGCTGAGTAAGCCAATCTAGAGAATTTAGGGAAAGCCCCTTGGCCTGATGAGGCTGAGGGGCTTTTTCGTTTATCTGAAATGACTTGGAAAGGGCGGACCCCGCCCCGGAGGGCCGTCGGGGGCTGCCCGGCGATGCCGCCGGGCATGGACATCAATCAGCGTTCAGCCTCGACGATGCGGGCCAGCGCGCAGAAGCGTTCGAGCTCTATTTCCTCGGCGCGCGCGGTGGGGGGGATGTCTGCCGCGAGAAGCCACTCCTGAATGTCAGGGGACACCGATTTCAGGGAGGCACGGAGCATCTTGCGGCGTTGGCCAAACGCGCGCGCCACGACATCCGACAGGATGGCTGCATCCGCCGGATAGCGCGGCTCTGGCAGGGCGGTCAGGTGCACCACCGCAGAATGCACCTTGGGCGCGGGCAAGAACGCCTCGGGCGGGAGCGACAGCACCGTGCGCGCCTCGGCCCGCCATTGGGCAAGGATCGCGAGACGGCCATAGGCTTTGGACCCGGGGGCGGCAGTGATGCGATCGGCAACCTCGCGCTGGAACATCAGCGTGAGCGACGACCAGAAGGGCGGCCAGACCCGCGGGGTCAGCCAGCGCACCAAAAGCTCGGTCCCGACATTATAGGGCAGGTTCGCCACCACGCGGATGGGGGGCGTCAGGTGGGCTGCGGCGTCGATGGTCAACGCGTCGGCGTTCATCACCGCGAGCCGTCCGGGATAGGCATCCGCGATCTCCGCCAAGGCGGGCAGGCAGCGGTCGTCCTTTTCGATGGCCAGCACGCGCCGTGCCCCTTCGGCCAACAGACCGCGCGTCAAACCCCCGGGGCCGGGCCCCACTTCGAGCACATCCGCGCCGGTCAAGTCGCCAGCCTGCCGCGCGATCTTGGACGTGAGGTTGAGGTCGAGGAGGAAGTTCTGCCCAAGGCTCTTCTTCGCATTCAGGCCATGGGTCGCGATCACCTCGCGCAGGGGGGGCAGGCCGTCGATCTGGGCCATCAGGGGGCCATCCGGTCGGCCATGCGCAGTGCCGCGATCAGGCTGTCGGGGCGCGCGATGCCTTGCCCTGCGATGTCGAACGCCGTCCCGTGATCGGGCGAGGTGCGCACAAAGGGCAGGCCCAGCGTGATGTTCACGCCACCGTCGAAATCCAGCGTCTTGATCGGGATCAGGGCCTGATCGTGATAGGCGCAGACCGCCACGTCATAGCCGGCCCGCGCGCGGGCGTGGAACATGGTGTCGGCGGGCAGGGGGCCGGTGACGGCAAGGCCATCGGCCTGCATCTGGGCGATGGCGGCGTTCATCCAGGACAGCTCCTCCGTGCCCATCTTGCCGCCTTCGCCGGCGTGCGGGTTCAGGCCCGCGACGGCGATGCGGGGCTGCGCGATGCCGAAATCCCGGATCAGCGCGGCATGGGTGATCTCGACCGTGGTGCGCAGAAGCTCCGGCGTCAGCGCGTTGGGCACATCGCTCAGCGCGATGTGGATCGTGGCGGGCACGACGCGCAACTGGTCGCAGGCCAGCATCATCACCACGTCCACGTCGCCACCCAGATGGGCAAGGAATTCGGTGTGACCGGGAAAGGCAAAGCCTGCACCATCGGCCAAGGCCTTTTTGTGGATGGGCGCTGTGGTCAGCGCGCGGCAAGCGCCGGACCGGGTCAGGTCCACGCCAACCTCGATCGCGCGGATCACGCCCGCCGCATTCGCGGGGTCGGCGGTGCCGGGCGTTGCCGCGCCGTCGAAGGGCACGAGGAACACCGGCATAGCAGTGGCGCTGACCATGGCGGCCTCGTCAGGTGAGGCGATGACCTGATGCGGGATCGCCAAGGGCAGGTGGCGGGGGTCGCCCAGCCACACGAAAGGCAAGTCGGCGCGCAACGTGTCCCACGCAATCTGGGCGAGTTCCGGCCCCACCCCTGCGGGTTCGCCGCAGGACAGGGCAATGGGGGTAGGCATGGATCAGTTTCCGCGGATGACGGCGTCTGCGCGCAGCTGTGCCAAATACCCGTCGGCAAAGCCCGAAAGGCGTTGCTGGCGCAGTTGTTCGCGTACCCCATCCCGCGATGCGTCGCCGTCGAGGTTCGCGATGCGTGAGCACATCATCAACAGGACGAGCGTTTCGCCATTGGCCCGCGTCAGCGCGGTTGAGGTTTCGCCGGGGTCGAGTTTGGCGAGCTCAATCGCCACGTCCTGCGGGATTTCCGCCGGGGTCTTCGACCCACGCTCCAACGCCTCGCGCGGCATCTTGCGGGCCTCGCCATAGAGGTCGTCACAGGTATCGGCCCGCGCCGCGATCCGCGCGGCCTGCGACAGCGTGCGTTCGCTGCGCCCACCGGGGAGATAGAGCGCCGCATAGTCGATGGCTGCAGGTGCCGGGCGCGCGACCGCGATCTCTTCGATCTCGCGCATCTGGAACAGGATCAGCGCGTTGGGCACCGAAATGGGTTCCGACACCTGACCGGGTCGCAGGTTCAACAGGATGGGCCGCAAGGGGGCCGGAAGCTCTGACAGTGTCAGCCAGTCCAGACGCCCCGAACGGGCGCGGCTGGGGCCCACGGAAATCTGTCGGGCCTGCGCCTGAAACGCGCTGATCGAGGTGATCTGCTGGAGGCGCTCTGCCTGACGCTGGGCCTGTGCGGCCTCGCCCCGGATGGGGCGTGCGGGCAGGATGATTTCATTCAAAAGGACGCGGACACCGCCACCGGCGGACGTGGCCCCCATGGCGCGGTCGATCTCGGCCTCGGATATCTGGGCACGGCTGCCAAAGCGTTGGCGCACAACCTCGCGCCAGGTCAGGCCCGAGCGCACAAAATCCTCGAGCGTTTCGCGTGACACGCCGTTCCCGGCCAGCACCTGTTCAAATTCCGCGACGGTCAGGTTCGCGCGGCCTGCGAATTCGGCCACGCCGTTCTCCAGACCTTCTTCGGTCAGGTTGATGCCCGCACGCTGTGCCGCGGCCAGTTTCAGCCGGTCCTCGATCAACTGTTCACGCGCAAGGGCAGCACGGTCGCCCGCGGCGCCGACGATACCCAGAAAGCGCGCCCGTTGATCCAGTTCGTATTGGGTGATCACGGCATTATCGACGGTGATGACGGGGCTGAATTGCCCTTGGGCCACGGCCGCTACCGTCGTCACGATCAGCGCCGCGATGGCGGCTGAGAGGGAATGAACCAAACGCATGCTCTGCATCCTCGTCGTCTTGTCTCGTCGTTTTTCCGTCACTGTGCGCGAGGGCAATCAGCGACAGCTTTTGCGTATCTGGCGGTCGGCGCTGCCTGTGCCGAACCCGCGCAGACCGATGACCAGCCCGAAATCCGTACTGGGGCTTACCGTAGCCGAAGAGGTGAAGCGGCGCGAGACGGAAACGCCGACCTCCACGCATTCGTTGACGAAGGTCAGCCCCACTTCGGCAAAGGCGGTTTGCCCGGTGTTGAAGTCATAGCGCCAATCGACCTCGCCGGTCACGGTGTCGTTAAAGTCATAAGCCGCGTCCAGCGTAAGTTCGCTGACGGCGATCGGGCGATCTTCGTCTACATCGGCGCGCAGATAGGCATAGGCCGATCCCATGCGGACGCGGTCGCCGGTCCAATCGGCGCGGATTTCGTTTTTCGAGACGGTAAAGTCATCGGCAAAGGTTAGCCGCCCGATCAGGTCGAACGCGCCAGGTGTGGCGAGTGTGCCCGAGATCAGCCAATCACTGCGGTCCCCAGACAGCCCGGACGTGTCGGTGAACCCGTCGCCCCCGCTGGCGCGCATCACACGGCCCACGGTCAGGCTGCTGTCCCAGCCGTCCGCGCCGAACCGCGACCAGGTGAGGCCAAAGTCAGCGCGGCGCCCGACCTCCGTCAGGTTCGCGCCCGGACTGCGGTCGAGCGCGAATAGGTTGCCTTCGTCGAATTCAACGCGGGTGCTGTCCTCGTTGGGGACGTCACCGCCGCTTGTGTCGACCCATGCAAGTTGCACCGCAGGTTCCAGAACATGGGTCACCCCGCCGCTGCCGCCGCCACGGTGGATGAGCGGCCAGCGCAGCGATACAGCCGCCCCTTGCCGGGTGCGGGTGACGGCGCTGTCAAAGGACGGGTCCTCGTTGATGGAATAGAAATCGACCGCCCCTTCGACCGCGGCCCCGAACACAAATCCGGGGCCAACGATCCAGTCGCGTGTCCATGACGCCGCCGCGCTCGCCCGCCCAAGATCGAGCCCATCGGCCAACCCGTCGCCATCTGCATCGGTGATGGCGCTGCTTTCCCGGTAATAGCTTTGCAATGCGCCCGTCAGTTGAACCTCGCCGCCCAAGACCTCGGGGAACAGGCGGCGGGTATAGTCGGCGTCGAAGGTGATCGAAGGCAGGGTCTTTGCATCCTCTCCGTCGCGCAGCGTCTGATAGCTGATCAGTGCGGCAGATGTGTTTTCGTCGCGGTCGGTGCGTGTGATCTCGATGCCCGTGGGCAGGCGGTCCTGTGATCCGTACCCGTAATCGAGCAGGTAGCCATCATCCGATACCATCTGCACGTCAAAGGTCAGCTTGAAGTCGCGTGGCAGATCAAAGGCGCCTTCTGCAAGGATCGCCCAACGGCCATCGTCGATCAGGTCGTCATCTGTCAGGTTCACGTCAGCCTCGATATCGCCGTTCACGAACGCTCGGCGAAAGGTCAATTCCACCGTGCGGGTGCGGGGCGACAGGTAAGGCGTGATCGTGACATCGGCATGATCGCCCAGTTTCACGAAATAGGGGGCCTTGATCCCCCAGCCGAGCCGCGAGGTGGTGCGAATGCTGGGCAGCAGGAACCCGGTCGCGCGATCCAGATTGGGGTCCGGCAGACGCAGGCGCGGCAGATAGAGGATCGGGATGCCGTAAACCTCGAACCGCATGTTGTCGAAATAGAGCTGCTGTTCCTCTTGGTCATGCACGATCCGGCGCGCGCGGATTTGCCAAAGGGGCGGGCCTGTGCCGCAGACATGGCACGAGGTTGCGCCGACCTTCCACAATTGGGTGTAGCGGCCATCGACGCGCTGCATTTGCGCCGCCGCCAGCTGTAATTGCTGATCCAGCACAAGGCGCGCGCTGCGCAGGATGCCGTCTTGCAGACCTTGTGACATCTCTGCCTGTTCGGCGAGGATCAGCACATCGGGCCCGTCCTGAATTCGGATCGGACCCGTGATGCGCAAGGTATCTGTCGCGCCGTCATAGCGGACCTCGGCCGCGGTCATGCGGGTGTCGCCTTGCAGGATCTCCACATTACCCGACGCGACAAGCAGGTCATCCGCCGTCAACTCGATCCGGTCGGCCACAAGGGCTGCAGGCGCTTCCTCGTCCGTAGTTTGGGCCAGGAGCGGGGTCGCAAAGAGCCAGAATATGACGACAAGCCAGCGCATTACCCGTCTTCTTGATGCAGAAGGAAGCCCAAGGCCAGTCCCATCGCGCCCAAAGGCGGCGCCCATGCGGCAAGCCAGATGGGCATCTGCCCGCTTTCCCCAAGGATCTGCGCAAAGTTGCGCACGAAATAGAGCGCAAACCCCAGAAGGATTGCGTAAAGCACCATTTGCCCGGTCTTGCCGCCGCGCGCATGGCGCATCGTAAAGCCCGCGCCGATCAGCAGCATGGCCAGCAGGAACGCGGGCTGGGCCAATTCCATCTGAAGCCACGTGGCGTGGCGACGGGCGGAAAAGCCTGCATCGCGCAACTGGTCGATGAAGGACGGCAAATCCCAGATCGGGATCACGAAAGGCGCGCCAAAGCTGTCGCGGATGCGGTCGCGGGTCAGGGTCGACGGGATGCGCAGCGTGTCAAAGGTCAGGGCGTTGGCCTCTGGGTTCAGGCCCTCGGTCAACGGCCATGATTTTGCGTCCGACAACTCCCACGCGCCATCAGACAGGGCCGCGCGCGATGCCTCGATCCGGCGGGTGGGCGTGCCTTCGGGGGTAAACGACATGAAGGTGACACCCAAAAGCTCGGTCCCGTCGAGGTTCGAGCGGTCCGCCCGGATC
This sequence comes from Pseudomonadota bacterium, assembly GCA_038527375.1. GTDB lineage: Bacteria > Pseudomonadota > Alphaproteobacteria > Rhodobacterales > Rhodobacteraceae > Shimia_B. The sequence goes on from JBCBFU010000024.1 coordinate 8,811, forward strand.
ACGGTTTGCCCGGTCTGCGCGCCTTGGCGCAACCAAAGGCCCGAGGCTGACAGAGACAGGGTCGATGCCCCGTCATCGCCGATCGCCTCGACCCGGGCCTCGTATTCCTTGGCCGTGGCAGCCACGATGGGGTTCAATGCGGCGGTGGCAAAGATGCCCAGAAGAACCGTCAGAACCGCCGGGGCCGCGAGCGTCCGCAAGGCGGAGCGCCCTGCAGCCCGCGCCACGACCAGCTCGCTCGTCCGGGCAAGGTTCACAAAAAGCGATACCGTGGCAATCACCATGATCAGCGGCAGGATGCGGTAGACGCCTTGCGGGGCCTTGAGGAGCGTCAGTTGCACAATTTCGGGGAAGGACACGCCGTCATCAGCAAAGCGGCGCACCTGATCGATCAGGTCGAGAAGCGCCAGAAGACCCGCGAACACCGCGAGGACCAGCAGGAAGTGCCACAGAAACCGGCGCGCGAAATACAGATGCAACGTCATGCGACCGCAGCCTCAGGTGCCAGCTTCACCCGCCGTTCGCGTTGGGATCGCTTGAGCAGGATATAGGCCGTGAGCCCGCCGATGAGCGCCGGCAGATAGGCCAGCGGCCAGGCCGCCGCGGATCGACCGATGGCCTGCGCGGCCATCCCTTCGAGAACCTTAAAAGCGACCAGAAGCAGGACCGCGATGATGATCTGTCGCCAGATGCCAAACCGCGAAAACCCGCCCGACATCAGCACGGCAAAGGCCAACAGTGACGAGACCACGGAAAAGAGCGGTTGAGACAGCCTTTCATGGGCTTCCTGCGCAAAGGACGCGCGCCCCTTGTTGGTCAACGCCATATCGGCCCCGGACGGAAAGAGCAGCCGCCATGTCGACAATTCCCGCAGCCGCGGGGTGGGGCGGTTGACGTCGCCCAACAGGTCCTCGACCCCGATGACAAAGTCGTTGAATGTCGTCGTCACCATCCGCCCAGTCTGCAAATCGAGCGTCTGGGCCTGTCCGTCGATCAGCACCAGTTGCGGCCCCCGTTCCGCGCGCACCAGAAAGGCACGGTCGGCGGTGTAGATCTGATTTCGAACACCCGGCGTTTCATCGAACAGAAAGACGTCTTCAAGCACCCCATCGGGCGAGATTTCGCGCAGATAGAAGGTCGCGTCCGATCCGGTGTGGATGAACACGCCCGCCCGCAGCAGACGGGCCGACAGGTTCTCGGACACTTCGGTTTCGCGTTCCGCCAGCCGTGACAGCGATACCGGCACGAGAAAGTGCATCAATGCGCCCATCATCAACGCCACCAAAAGGCCAAAGACCAACACGGGCCGCGCCAAACGCAGGCGGCTATAGCCGGTGGCCTGAACAACCGTCAGTTCGCTCTCGTTGCTCATGCGGTTGGTGACGTAGATCACGGCGGTGAACGCCGCGACGGGCAGCACAAGCCGGATGATGTTGGGCAGGGACAGGGCCGTGAATTCAAAGAACACGCGCGCCGATTGGCCATCCGCAATCAATTGATCGAACAACGCCACGGCCTGATTGACCCAATAGACCAACACAAGGATCAGGGAGAAAAAGCCGAACAACACCAGCAATTGCGACAGCATGTACCTGTCAAAACGCGCCACGGACCACACCCTCGTTACCTTGCGGTTGGCGCGCAGGCTAAACGATTTGGGCTGTGGGGAAAACCGGCTTGTCGCGCGGGCGGCGTGACGTGGTGCCCCGGGGGTTCTGGTCATTACCGGGGTCTCGGTCTAGGGTCGCGTTGCGCGTGCGATTAAGCGCCCAACCTTTACCAGAAAGTGTGCCGATGACCCGCCCGATTTCCTTTGAGTTCATTGAGACCAACCTTGACGACATCGCCGATCACACGGGGCAGGTGGCCGTCTTTGTGGAACCCACGGGCAAGCTGGATCAAACCGCGCGCCGGGTGAACCGCCTGACGAAAGGCGCGCTCGAACGCTTTGCCGACAGCGTGCTCTTTGCGGATATGAAGGAGGGCCAGGTCCGCGAGATGACATTCCCGACGGGCATGGAAGCCACCGGCGTTCTGGTCTGCAAACTTCCCCGCAAACCCGACGCGACCACGGCGCGCCGCGCCGGTGCCGCTTTGGGCAAATCCAAACGTCCGACGCAGCTTTTGATGCTCGCGGGCAATCTGCAAAAAGCCGCCGTCGTTGCCGAAGGCATCGCGCTGCGCGTCTATGAATATGTGGAGCACAAAAGCGATACCGACCGCCCCGTGCAGGAGGGCGTGACGGTGATGTGTTCGCGCCCCGACGATGTGCGTCTGGACGCCGCCGATGCCCTTGCCGTGGCCGAAGGCGTGTTTTTCACCCGCGATCTGACGAACGCACCCGCCAACCATCTGACCACCACGAATTTTGCCGATCAATTGGCCGAGATGCGGTCCTTGGGTCTGGAGGTCGAGGTTCTGGAGGAGCCTGAGTTGGCGGCGCTGGGCATGCGCACGCTGTTGAGCGTGGGCCAAGGGTCCGACGCGCCGTCGAAGGTCGTGGTCATGCACTGGAAGGGCAAGGCCGACACACCGCCCTTCGCGCTCGTGGGCAAGGGCGTGGTGTTCGACACGGGCGGGATCAGCCTGAAACCCGCAGGCGGCATGGAAGACATGACCATGGACATGGGCGGTGCGGGTGTTGTCGCGGGCGTCATGCGTGCCCTCGCACTGCGCAAGGCCGAGGCCAATGTCGTGGGTCTGGTGGGTCTGGTGGAAAACATGCCTGGGCCAAACGCGACGCGGCCCGGCGATGTCGTGACCTCCATGAAGGGCGACACGGTCGAGATCATCAACACCGATGCCGAAGGCCGCCTCGTTCTGGCGGATGTGCTTTGGTACGCGCAGGAGCGGTTTGAACCGACGGGCGTCATCAACCTGGCCACGTTGACCGGTGCAATCATCATCGGGTTGGGCCATGAAAAGGCGGGCGTCTTCTCGAACTCGGACAAACTGTCGGCGGATTTCCTGGCGGCAGCGGCGACCGAGGGCGAGGGCGCGTGGCGCATGCCGCTTGATCCGGCCTACGACAAGCAGCTCAAAAGCCAGATCGCGGATATGAAGAACGTGGGCGGCCGGGCGGCCGGGTCGATTACGGCGGGGCAGTTCCTGCAACGGTTCGTGCTGGACGATATGCCGTGGTGCCACCTCGATATCGCCGGCGTGGCCAGCGTGAAATCCGACACCGATTACGCGCCGCGCGGGGCGACCGGATGGGGTGTGCGCGCGCTGAACCGTCTGATCGCGGACACCTATGAAAGCTGAGAACCTAGTGGGCGCGGTCTATTTCTACCACCTCACTCGGTCGAGCGTCGAAGACACGCTGCTGATGCTCTTGCCCAAGGCGCGCGGCGCGGGCTGGCGCGTGGCCGTCCGTGGCACGTCGCCGGACCGCATGACGCAGCTGGACGAACGCCTGTGGTTGGGACCGGATGACGGTTTCCTGCCGCACGGGGTGGCGGGCGGTCCCCATGACGCCGATCAACCGATCCTGCTGACAACCGACACCGAGGCCGCCAACGATCCCGCGTGTCTGATGTCCGTGGACGGTGCCGAGGTTGCCGCGGGCGAGGTGACGGCGCTGGAACGCACATGCATCCTGTTTGACGGCGCGGATGGCGACGCGCTCGCCCGCGCGCGCGGCCAGTGGAAGGCGCTCACCACCGCGGGCTGTCACGCCCAGTATTGGAGCCAGGAAAGCGGAAGGTGGGAGAAAAAGGCCGAAGCGGGCGCGTAACGCGCCGCGCGATTTTAGCGGACCAGCGTCAGGCGTCCGTCCTGAATTTGCAGCGTGTCGAACCGGCTCAGATAGCTCATCCCCAAGAGGGAGGTGTTGAGCGCCCCACCATTGACCGACGCACGCACACCCCGATCGGTAATGCCACCCAGCGTGACCTCATCGAGGAAAACCCGCGCCGTGCGTACGATCCCGTTCGCGGTCGAGGCCTGACCGGTATAGGCAAGACTATCCAGATTGATGCCCACCCGGGCCGCGTCAGCCTCTGACAGGACCATGTCGGTCGCACCGGTGTCGACAACAAACCGAACGGGCGCGTCGTTGATCGTCAACGTCAGATAGAAATGCCCATCTCGCGAACGCGGCACAACGATGTCGCCATCCGGCTGCTGCGCCGTGGCCTGAAGCGGGCCGATATTGCCGTTGGTGATGTCCTGCCAGACGCCGTAGCCCAAAATCACAACGGCAAACAGCGCGACCCATGTCAGTAGGCCGCGCAGAAGTTGGCCCATGCCAAACCGTCCCGCCGTGAGCATGCCCCCGGCAATCACGACGAGGAGGACGCCCAGATAGGTGAAATTGGCTAAATCATCTCCGCTCATGCCCGTCACTTAAGGTGTCGGCGGCGCGATGCGAAGGGCCACGCCGGCGAAATCTGAAGTGCCGCACCGGAACGTGAGGGGGGCGGGAATGGCGTTCAGGACTGGACCCGTACTCCTGCCCCGCGGACCGATTGGAAATCAGTGGTCGCGTTGGTGTGATGCGATGGTATAGTTCCGACTGCGGCACCTTGGGGGGCGCCGCTGAAATGGGAGTGGTAGGCGTCGTGACCTTGGGGGTGGGAACGCAACGGTCCGTTGAGGACCTTCCAGAGCGTGCGCGCGATCTTCGCGTGCAGCTGCCCCTGCATGGCTACCGTGATTTTCGCTGGACAGGCGCGTGGCGCGTGCGATTGGCCCCCGGTGCCGCGGCACGGCAAAAGGCGCTGGGCCCGCTGCAAGAGCGGGTCTTTCAGAAATGGTTCAAACAGTTACCGCCCGTTGCCCCCAACGCACCACCGGGCGCGTTCGCAGACGATCCCGACTATGATCGTGGCGTTCGGGTCGCTGCCAGGACACCGCGCTGGTCCAGCTGGCATAGCTTTCCCAACGCGTCGATTGGCCCGCGCGATGGGCGCATCGTTACGGGCGGGTTGATGGTGCCCCGCACGGCGCTCGTACCCGGAGCCGAAGCCTTTCCGCGCAAAAAGCAGGTCAAACACTGGCTTAAAGAGATGGTGTGGACCCGGCGGCGGGTAGATGTCGCCCTCTCGCTTCGCAACTGGCACCGGTCGAACTTCTGGCATGACTTCACGGATGTGGCGGGGCGGTTGGTCATGGCGGCGGATCATCCCGAACTCGACGGCGTCCCGGTTCTGGTGTCCGAGGCATTTGCCAAATCATCACTCGGGACCGCGCTCATCGACAGCCCCCTCTTTGCAGGGCGCGAAGTGATCGTCCAAGGCGAACGCGACATCGTACGCGTCGACAACCTGATCCTGCTGCAAACGCCGCTATACGACCGTGGGCTGATCGACCGTGTCGCGGCGGTCATCCCGTCAGGCGATTGGGCCCAAACCCCGCCCCGCCGGATCGTCCTGATCCGAAATGCGGGTAACTTTTCGCGCCGCTCCTGCCGGGGCTATGATGTGCTGGTGGCAAACCTCGTCGCACGAGGGTTCACCGCGATCGACCCTGCGACCCTGAGCATCGCTGCGCAAAAGCGGTTGTTCGAGACCGCCACCCATATTGTGACTGAAAATGGGGCTGCGTTGACGAACATGGTGTTTGCGCCGCGCGGCCAATTGCAACTGGACGTGTTGGTGGGCGTAACTGCCGCGACCGAGACGTTTCAGCTGTTGTCTTACCTTTACGGCCACCGCATGCGCACGCATTTGGTGGACGACCACGATCTCCCGGACGGCCGCAAGGAACTGATCCTCGACCGCCAAACCGCGGCGGCTATCCTGGACGTCTGTCCAAGAGCTGCGGAAAAGCCGGGTCTCACCTTTCAAACTACCCCCTAAAAACTAGGACAATAGACGATGAAAATTGCACTCTTTGGCGCTGCTGGATTTGTGGGCAGCAACCTTGCGCACCATTTGGAGAAGACGGGCGAGCACGAGGTTCGGCTGTGCGATGTCGAAGACAAAAAGCTCAAGCTGCGCTTTGAAAACCAGTCCTTCGACTATGAAAACGTAGATATTTCCACCGATGGCGACCGCATCGACGAGATCGTCGCAGACAGTGACCTCGTCTTTGACCTGGCCGCGTTCGTACACCCGGCGATGTTCGTGTCGAACCCGTTGGAAGTTGTGCAGCTGAACTTCTTTGATTGTCTGGGGGTCATCAAATCGTGCGTGAAGCACAACACGCGACTGATCCATTTCTCGACCTCTGAGGTCTACGGCAAAACGGGTGGGTCGGACGCGGCGTTCAAAGAGGAAGAGACCGATCTGATCCTCGGCCCGATCAAGAACCAGCGTTGGATTTATAGCTGCGCCAAGCAGCTGCTGGATCGGATGATCTACGCCTATGGTGTTCAACATGGGCTGAACTACACGTTGATCCGGCCCTTCAACTTTTGTGGGCCGTTGATGGACAAGTTCTCGAAAGCGTGGGACCGGCAAGACAATCCGCGTGTGTTTGCCAATTTCATGTCCTCACTGGCCTATAATCGTCCGCTGATGCTGGTGGATGGGGGGCACAACCTGCGCTGCTTTACCTCCATCGACGACGCGGTTTTGGCGCTTCAGGCGATCATGGACCACCCCGAAGAGATGAACCGACAGATCGTCAATGTCGGCAACCCTGCCAACGAGATCGCGATCAAGGACCTCGCGCAGATGATGGCAGACCTATACGTCAAGCATTTCGACCCATCGGCAAGCCCTGTCATCGAAAGCGTCGACAGTCAGGAGTTCTATGGCAAGGGCTACGAGGATTGTGATCGCCGGATGCCGGATATCAGCAAGCTGCGGTCCATTGGCTGGGAGCCGCAAGACGATCTGGAAGGCACTATGATGAAGGCGATGAGCTACTTCATGCAGCACAAGACCCGCCTGGTCGAGATGCTGGGCGACTAAGCACCGTTTGCAAAGCACTGGTCTGGTGGGTCAGCCCGCCAGACCGCTGGCCAGCCCGAAAGAGGCAAGGCCATCCAGAATGAACTGCACACTGAGCGCGGCCAAGAGCATCCCCAAAAGACGCGTGACCACATTGATCCCGACCTTGCCCAAGGCGCGTTCAATGAACCCTGCCGTCAGGAACAACACAAAGGTCAGCGCAAGGATCGCCCCCATCACAACAAAGACCGCGATGGTCATGGGCAGGTTGCCCTCGTTCTGGCCGGTCAGCAGGATCATCGTAGCAATCGCACCCGGTCCCGCCAGCAAGGGCAGGGCGAGGGGGAAGACAGACGGATCGGGACGCTCTTCGGCCTGCTCCTCGCGCCGCTGGGTGCGTCGTTCAAAGAGCATGTCGAGCGCGGTCAGAAACAGCAGCACACCGCCCGCGATGCGGAAGGCGGGCATGGAAATGCCGACAAACGCCAGAACCGCCTCACCCAAGAGGCCGAAGAGCAGCAAGAGCGCCATCGCCAGAAGACAGGCGCGCAGGGCAATCGCGCGGCGCTGGCGGTCGCTCATTCCTTGGGTCAGCAGAACAAACAGGGGCGTCAGGCCCAGTGGGTCGATGATCACAAAAAGGGTCGTGAAGGCCGCAATCAGCGCCGGCAAATCAAGCAGGTCCACGGGTGGCCTCCAACGTCTCGAGCGTCTCCAGCGCGGCCATCCACAGGGTCTCGGCCCGGGTCATGGCCTCTTCCAGCTCGGCGAATTTGCGTTGATAGGCCAAGCGATCGCTGGCGTGCTGGGCCTCGTACATCTCGGGGTCGGCCAGTTTGGTCGACAGTTTCTCGTGCATCTCGGTCAGCTTTTCGACCCGCGCCTCGCATTTGCGGACCTCGGACCGGGCGGCCTGCAGCTCATCCTTGGTGGCGCGTTTGGGCTTGGCCGCGGCTTTGGGTTTTTCCGACTTGGGGATGGGCGATTGCAGCAGGAAGCGGCGATAGGCCTCCAGATCATCCTCATAAGGCGTCACAGTCCCACTATCCACGAGCCAGAGCCGGTCGGCTACGAGGCCCAGAAGGTGCATGTCGTGGCTGACCAGAACGACCGCGCCCTTGTAGGTCGTCAGCGCCTCGACCAGTGCCTCGCGGGATTCGATATCGAGGTGGTTCGTCGGCTCATCGAGGATCAGCATATGGGGCGCATCCAGCGTGGCCAGCAGGAGCGACAGCCGCGCCTTTTGCCCGCCCGACAGCCGCCCCACCGCCGTGTCCGCCTGATCGGGACCGAGGCCGAAGCCCGCCAGCATCGCGCGCAGTTTGCCAGGCATCGCGTCGGGGCGTTCGCGGCGCAAATGCTCTAGCGGGGTTTCATCCACGTGCAACTCATCCACCTGATGCTGCGCAAAATATCCGATCCGCAGCTTGGAGGATTTGGTCATCTTGCCCGACCCTTGCAGGCGATTGCTCAGCAGTTTCGACAAGGTGGATTTGCCTTGCCCATTTCGCCCCAGAAGGGCGATCCGGTCGTCCTGATCGATGCGCAGGTTTAGGCGCTTGAGGACCGGGTCCCCGCCATAGCCCACGGCCCCGCCTTCGATATTGACGATGGGCGGCGATAGGTCGTCCGGTTCCGGGAAGGAGAAGACGCGCTTCGCGGCCTCTTCGGGCGCGGTCACGATATCCATCTTTTCCAGCGCCTTGATCCGCGATTGCGCCTGTTTGGCCTTGTCGGCCTTGTAGCGGAACCGGTCGACATAGGATTGCAGATGCGCGCGCTGGGCGGCCTGCTTTTTGGCCGCTGCCGCCTGCACCGCGCGTTTGGCGGCGCGCGCCTTGGCGAAGGCGTCGTAGGGGCCTTGGTAGAAGGTCAGCTGCCGATCCTCGAGGTGCAGGATCGATCCCACCGCGCGGTTCAGCAGGTTGCGGTCGTGGCTGACGATGATGACGGTGTGCGGATAGGTGGCGAGGTAGCTTTCCAGCCACAGCGCCCCCTCGAGATCGAGGTAGTTCGTGGGTTCGTCCAGCAGCAAGAGGTCGGGCTGCGAAAAGAGGACCGCCGCCAGCGCCACGCGCATCCGCCACCCGCCCGAGAAATCCGCGCAAGGCCGGTGCTGTTCGGGCTCGTCAAAGCCAAGGCCCTTGAGGATCGTGGCCGCGCGGGCAGGGGCCGACCACGCGTCGATGTCGGCCAGCCGCGTCTGCACCTCGGCGATGCGGTTCGGGTCAGTCGGGTCCTCGGCCAAGAGCGCCGCGCGTTCGGTATCGGCGGCCAGAACCGTGTCGATGAGCGAGACATCCGAGGCCGGGGCCTCCTGTGCGACGCCGCCGATCCGGGCGCCCCTGGGCACCTCGATCGCGCCGCCTTCGAGCGCAAGTTCGCCGCGGATCAGGCGAAAGAGCGTGGTCTTGCCGGTTCCGTTGGGACCCACCAGCCCCACCTTGTGCCCCGCCGGGATGGTGGCAGAGGCCTCTTCAAACAGGCGGCGGCCTTCGACGGCGTAGGTGATCTGGTCGATGCGGAGCATGGGGCCGCTTTATCTGCGCCGCGCGGTCTTGGAAAGGTGTCGGGACGGGACTGTTTCGCGTTCCGCGAAATGCGCCCGCCCGCCAACCCGCAGGCGCGTTTATATTTGGACTACTAGAACCGTCAGGCGGCGCTGGATTTGGCGAGGCTTGGCGCATGGCCGAATTTGCGTTTGTAATCACGGCTGAAGTGCGTGGGACTTTCATAGCCGACCTCGTAGGCCGCAGAGGCGACGGAGAACTGCTCATGTTCGAGGAGGTTCATCGCCGTGATGAGGCGGAGATCCTTTTGGTATTGGAGCGGCGTCGTGCCGGTGACTGTCTTGAAATGGCTGTGGAAGGCCGAGTTGCTCATCCCGATGTGTTTCGCAATCTCGGGCACACGCAACGGGGCGGCGAGTTCGCTGCGGATGAGCTCGATCGATTGTGAGATGCGGTTGGCGGCGCTGTCTGTGGTGGTGAGGCCGCGGAGGAGAGCGCCTGCTGGCGAAGTGAGCAGGCGGAAGTGGACTTCACGGAGGAGTTGCGGGCCAAGGATTGCAAGTGCCGTCTGATCCTGCGTCATCGCGAGGTAGCGCTGGAGCGGGTCCGCCCAAGAGGGTTCCGCAGGGGTGCAGCCGATGGCCTCGTCAAACCTGTCGTGATCGCGCAAACCTGAGAGTTGGGCGAAGAGTTCGCGCAGGAGGGTTAGGTCCAAGGTGAGGACGATGGCGAGGTAGGGTTCCTTCACCGATGCCCGGGTGATGCGCGAGTTCACTGGCAGGTGCTGGCTGACAATCAAGGCGTCACCGGGACCGATATCCACGAATTGGTCGCCCGATCGCATCATCTTGGCACCTTGCAGCACCATGCAGACGACGGGTTGGTAGACGTAGGCCTCTAGAGCGCTGGGGGCGTCGCGTTGATAGATCGTGATGGCAGGTGGTGGCGTGGTGGCTACCAGTCCGTCAGGGGCGCAGAGTGAGAGCAGGTCGGCGAGGGGCATGTGTGTCGTGTCCTGTGTATTGGAGTATCCATCCATTATTCCGCTTCTGGATGCACGATTTTTGTAGTCACTGGGAGAAATTGACAGATGTTGAGTAGGATCGGGCGCGCCGCGATCGCGGTACGGGCCTAGGTTGGGGTCAATCGAAAACACCCAACTTCATGAGGTTCCTATGTCCATCCAGGATCAATTCCGTGATTTCACCACACATAACGATCGCTACGAAGCCATTGACCCGCGCGGAGCGTTGGCCGGAACTGCGCAGGGTAAGGTAGCGTTCATCGCAGGCGCGTCCCGGGGGATCGGGCAGGCGACGGCGGTTGCTTTTGCGCAGGCCGGGGCGGCGGCGGTTTATGTGACGGCCCGGTCCGAGGCGGCATTGCGCGAGACGTGCGACTTGATTGCCGAGGCCAATTCCGAGACCAAGACTGCCCATGCGGTGTGTGATGTGACCGATCCGTTGCAGGTGGAAGCCGCAGTGGCCGATTGCGTGGCGCGGTTTGGCGGCGTCGATGTGGCGGATGCCAACGCGGGGTATCTGGGGCCTTGGGTGAACATCGGCGAGTCGGACCCGAAAGCCTGGTGGACCAATTGGGAGGTGAACGTGCAGGGCACCTATCACGTGATCCGCTACGCCTTGCCACATCTGATCGAAAGCGCCGCGCGAATGGAAGCGCAAGGGCGCAGCGGAGGCCATTTGGTCCTGATGTCCTCGATTGGGGCGCAGCTCTTGATGCCAGGGGCGTCGGACTACCAGACGTCCAAGCACGCGGTAAACCGGTTGTGTGAGTTCGTGCAGACAGACCATAGCGCGGATGGCATCAAGTGCTTTGCAGTGCATCCGGGCGGTGTTCCAACGGCGTTAGGGCACAACATGCCCACGAACTTTCATGAGTATTTGGTGGATACGCCGGAACTGGCCGCGTCCTTCATTGTTTGGCTGACAAGCGGTCAAGCAGATTGGGCCAAGGGACGCTACCTTGCCGCAAACTGGGATGTGGGCGAACTGTTGGGTGCGCGTGAAGAGATTGAAGCGCAAGACCTCTTCGTGAACCGATTGCGGGCCTGACATGTTAGTGTTGGCCGGGCCCTTTCACCTCGATCCGATTGTTCCAAGGGTCCCGGAAATAAACCGACTGGCCCACACCGCGTGCTCCGCCTTGGATCAGTTCTTTCTCGATCTCCACGCCATGCGCGGCGAGGTGGGCGCGCATCTTGTCCACCTCGAACGGCCCGACGGCGAGGCCCAGATGGTCCACATTGGTGCCGCCCTCGACGTCCGGCAGGGCATAGGCCGCGCGCGGGTCTGACGCATCCCACAGGCCAATAAGAATGGTGCCGAACCAAAGATGCTCCATCGCGATGTCGGGGTAGGAGAAGCCGGGCGTGCAGCCGAGGACACGGGTGTACCACGCGACGGCGGCGTCCAGATCCCCGACCCACAGGACAACGTGGTCGAGGCCCAGCGGCTGAAACGGCGGTTGCGAGATAGCTTGGGTCATGGAGGGGAAAATAGCGGGGCAGGGCGGCTTTCCAAGGCGCGCGGCCCGTGCTAGGGCGCGGCCAAACTCAAACCCGATGGAGAGCCCGATGGCCCTGGAACGCACTTTTTCGATCATCAAACCCGACGCCACCCGCCGCAACCTGACCGGCGCGATCAACGCCAAGTTCGAAGAGGCGGGTCTGCGCATCGTCGCGCAAAAGCGCATCCACCTGACCAAGGCGCAGGCGGGCGAGTTCTACAAGGTGCACGCAGAGCGCCCGTTCTATGACGAGCTGTGCGAATTCATGGCGTCTGCCCCGATCGTGGCGCAGGTCCTGGAAGGCGAAGGCGCGATTGCCAAGAACCGCGAAGTGATGGGCGCGACCAACCCCGCCGACGCTGCGGCCGGTACGATCCGCGCGGAATTTGCCGAGTCGGTTGGCGAAAACTCCGTCCACGGTTCGGACGCGCCGGAAACTGCAGCGGTCGAGATCGCGTATTTCTTCTCGGGCCTCGAACTGGTCGGCTAAGCCGTCAACACGCGCGACTTTCAAGGGGCGTCCGGTTCGGGCGCCCCTTTTGCGTTCAGGTCCATGGCGCGCGGGCTAGCGCCGCTCGCCCGTACCGATCTGGTCGAGGATGCGTTCTATGCCGGGGGGTGTGCTGGGTTTGCAGCGGGCCTTGAGCGCGTCAAAGCTGGCACGCAGCGCGTCCTTTTCGGCGCCCTTGCAATCGTTCCAAGGGCGGCCCTGAAGGGCCATGTGCAGCACGTAATATCCAATGAAATGAGGGCGCGTGCCGCCCTCGATCAGCTTGGCATAGGCCGCGTCCGCGCCGAGGGCGCGCAACGCCTCGGCGGTGGTAATGCCCACGCGGGCGAACTCTGCCTCCATCGCGGGGCCAAGATTGCGGATGCTGGAGATCGCGGCCATGGCGCCAAGATGTCGGGCGCGGGCGCAATCATCAAGGGTCTGCGTCTATCGGGATATCGTCGCGCCATGCGACGGGGTCGTTCTTTGGGAGGAGGTACCGACCCGGTCGCAGGCGCACACCCTGGATACCGCCGCGAAGGACGCGTGTCGCGGATCGTCGATGCGCAAACGCCCGAAAAAGGGCATATGCCTAAAATAGCGGCGAAATTTCCGGGCTGTTGTCGCAATTACAGCCAGATGTCGCAGCGAAGGATTAGAGTGCCGCCCAATCCTTGAACGTGAACGCCGCGCTTTGCGGGGTGCGTGCGGGCGTTTGCGGCGGGCGCTCGACCGGCTTGGGGGCCGCCGCGGGGGCGGTCTTGGGATCGCGGGCACGGGTTTCCGTGTCGCGTCGGGGCGAAGTGGGCTGCATGGGTCTGCTCCTTTTGCGGCCTCTCAGAGACGGTCGTGCCGCGACCTCTTGGCGGGTCGGTGTACACGGCGATTCCAGTACGCTTGCACGCGAAGGCGGCAAAATGATGGCGCAGATAAGGGTGTGGGCGAGGATGTTGTCTGCCTGCCTCGCTCAGGGGGGGAGTCGGGGGGCTGGCTTTAGGCCGTGGTCGCGGCGCCCGACCGGGCCGACGCGCGCCAGCCCCCGATCTGAAGGCACAGCAGCATCACCGGAACAAGGCCGATGGCGGCGATCATCAAGCTGGGCACCGCGGCCCCGTTCAGCCGTTCGTCCGAGGCCAGCCGGAACGCCTGCACCGCCAGAGTGTCAAAGTTGAAGGGCCGTAGGATCAATGTCGCTGGAAGCTCTTTGACCGTATCCACAAAGACGATCAGCAGTGCGGTCAACACGCTGGGTGCCAGAAGGGGCACATGGATGCGCTGGATCGTGCGCAGCGTCGATTGCCCCAAAACGCGCGAGGCGTTGTCGATATTGCCCGTGACCGTGGCCAGCCCGCTGTCATAGGCCCCCAGCGCGGCGGCCATGAAGCGGATCATGTAGGCGGCGATCATCAGCCACATGGACCCGGTGATCAAAAGCCCGGTCGAGATGCCAAAGGCCGCCTCCATCCGGGCATCGAGCCAGTTGTCAAAGCCCGCAAAGGGCACCATCAGCCCAACTGCAATTACGCCACCCGGGACGGCGTAGCCCAAACGCGCAATGTAGAGCGCGCCTTGTGACACGCGCCCACGGCGGAAACGATTGTACGAGGTCAAAAGCACGGCTGCGGCCACCGTCACAATGGCCGCGACCGCGCCCAGCAGAAGGGAGTTCTGGATGAACGCCTGATACCGGCTGGAAAAGATGTCCTGTTCCGACGATGTCGCCATGGCGATCAACGTGGCCGTGGGGATCAGCACGCCAAAGAGGACGGGGGCCACGCAGATCGCCTGCGCCGCCACCGCGCGGCGACCCGATAGCGCAATGCGCGCAAAGGGCTGCCTGCGCCCACGTGCGTCATAGCTCGCCTTGCCCCGGTTGGCTTGCTCGAGCGCGGCCACGATCAGCGCAAACGCCAACAGGACCAGCGCCAGTTGCGCCGCGGCGCCGCGATCGGCCATGGAAAACCAGCTGGTATAGATGCCGGTGGCAAAGGTGCGGACGCCGAAATGCGCCACGGTGCCGAAATCGGCAATGGTCTCCATCACCACCAATAGCACGCCCGCCGCGATGGCGGGGCGCGCCACGGGCAGCGCCACCGTAAAGAAGGCCGCCATGGACGACGCGCCCAGCGACCGCGCGGCAAAGAACGGATCGGCCGCCTGGAGCCGGAACGCTGCGCGCGCCAGAAGGTAGACATAAGGATAAAGGACCAGCGTCAGCATGACCGCCGCCCCGCCGAGCGACCGGACCTCTGGGAACCAGTAGTCGCGCGGCCCCCACCCGGTCAGGGCGCGCAAGCTGGTCTGCACGATGCCCGGATGATCGAGGATGTCGGTATAGGCATAGGCCAGCACATAGGCCGGAAAGGCCAGCGGGATGACCAGCGCGATCTCCAGCCAGCGGCGACCGCGAAATTCCGTCGTCACCACCAGCCATGCGGTTGCACAGCCAATCACGCCCGTCATCGCACCCACCAAAAGAACAAGTCCGAGTGTGTTGAGTGCATATCCCAACAGGACCGTGTCCCACAGGCCCGCGACCGTCTCAAAGCTGCCCATGGCGGCGGCGGCGCCCACGCCCACGAGCGGGATCAGGCAAATCACTGCGATCAAGAGTGCGGGCAGGGGGAGTGCGATCCGGTCCATGTTAGCCTTTCCGTAAAGGTCCCTTGCCGCGTTTTCGCCAAGCGCCGGGGTCTGCGCCCCGCGTTGCCGGATGCCCGTCGGGCCACCAGCGCCGGACCCTAGGGGCGCGGGCGGACAAGCTCAACCCGGTGTGGCCCGGTTTGGACGCGCCCAAACCTGCGGCGGGTGGTCGCCCGTGGGTGGATGGTGGGTGGCCGGTGGGTCTCCCGTGGGCGGGGCAAATCGCGCCGCCGGGTGTGGGCCGGCTCTGCAAAACGCGTCGACCTGCGCCTGCGATTCACCGCGGATCTCTCGTTAGCATCTACTTTTTCACCATTTCGGTCTGATTTATGATCGAATTGTATGCGTGTTTGCGAGAAACGTATTTGCAGGACGGCGGCTTTTCTCAGAGCGTAGGTGACACAGAAAGATAAGATTCTGTACCTTTGGGAGGAAACCATGAAGAAACTGACTGTCTCAGCGCTCGCGCTGGCAGCCGCCGGTTTTGCGTCCACCGCATCCGCCGACGGACACACATCGCTCACGATCGCCATCGTGAACAACGGCCACATGATCAACATGCAGACCGTTGCCGAAGCCTACACCGAAGAAACCGGTGTTGAGCTGAACTGGGTTTCGCTGGAAGAAGGCGTTCTGCGCGAGCAGGTCACCTCGGACACCGCCACGGGCGGCGGCCAGTACGACATCATCAACATCGGCATGCAAGAAGCGCCCATCTGGGGTGCAGCAGGCTGGATCGAGCCGCTGGACTTCGGCGCCGACTACGACATGGACGACATCCTGCCCGCGATCCGCGCAGGTCTGTCGCATGAAGGCACCATGTATGCCGCACCGTTCTACGGTGAAAGCTCGATGGTCATGTACCGCAAGGACCTGGCCGACGCGGCTGGCGTGACGATCAACGACAACGACAGCTGGGCTCGCATCAAAGACGCGGCAGCAGCAATGCACGACCCCGACAACGGCGTCTACGGCGCATGCCTGCGCGGCAAGCCGGGCTGGGGCGACAACATGGCGTTCATCACGACCGTCGTGAACTCGTTCGGTGGTGCATGGTTCGACGCAGACGGCCGTCCGCAGCTGGACTCGGCCATGTGGAACGAAGCGATCAACTTCTACGTCGATCTGCTCGGCAACTACGGCCCTCCGGGTTCGGAAGGTAACTCGTTCAACGAGATCCTCGCCCTCTACAACGAAGGCAAGTGCGGCATGTGGATCGATGCCACGATCGCAGCGTCCTTCCTGGAAGTTGACGGTGTGGCCTACGCACAGTCGCCCAACGCAGGTGTCGCCGCTGGCGCCAACTGGCTGTGGGCATGGGCCATGGCGGTTCCCGCCGGTTCGCCCAACGCAGACGCAGCCAAAGACTTCATCGCTTGGGCCACGTCGAAAGACTACGTGCAGGCCGTGGGTAACCACCCTGAGTTCGGCTGGGGTTCTGTCCCGACCGGTCAGCGTGCCTCCACCTACGCACTGCCCGAGTTCCAGGCAGCCGCAGGTTTTGCAGCCGCAGAACTGGCAGCCATCGACTCGGCCGCGCCCGCAGCATCGGACCTGAAGCCCTACGTTGGTGTTCAGTTCGCAGCCATCCCTGAATTCCCGCAGGTCGGTTCGGCCGTGGCTCAGGAAATGGCAGCAGCCCTGTCCGGCGCCAAGTCGGTTGAAGATGCGCTGGCCGCAGCCCAGTCGGCTGCCGACGCCATCATGAAAGAGGCCGGCTACTACTAAGCCTCCCAAATCAGAAAGGCCCGGGCATCCCCCGGGCCTTTCGCCCCGCTTCGCGCGATGTCACTCGTCGAAGGCCAAATGTCCCGCATCCAAAATTCGGTATGGCCTTCGCCGTGTGCTATTGAGCACCCGTCCGCACATCCTTGGGAGGATCCAAATGGCCGATCGTGCATTGCCGCGTTTGCTACAGACACCCGCCGTGTTGTTGTTGCTTGTCTGGATGCTCGTCCCGCTTGGGATGACCCTGTTCTTCTCGTTCATCCGCTACGTTCTCAACAGCTTGCGGCGGCCCGAATGGACCACGCCATCGCTGGATAACTGGCGGGGCTTCGGAAACTACACCTTCGTGTGGAACAGCGACGGGTTCTGGCTCGCCATCTACAACTCGGTCTTTATCGTGACCTCGATCCTTGTCCTGACGGTGATCCTGGGCCTCGCGATCGCGGTTCTGGTCAATCGCTCCTTCCCGGGGCGGGGCATTGTCCGCGTCCTGCTGATTTCGCCCTTCTTCGTGATGCCTGCCGTGAACGCGGTTTTGTGGATCAACATGATCCTGGACCCCGTGCTGGGCCTTCAGGGTCTGGCCGTGAACGGCATCAACGGCATGATCGCCGGGCTGCGGGACTTCCCCGTTCTGGGCGCGTTCTTCTCGCTCTGGCCCGAGCTTGAGCCGATCTCGTTCCGCGCGACACAGACCTCGGCCATCGCCGTCATCATGATGGTCACCTGGCAGTGGACGCCCTTTGCGGTCCTGATTTTCATGACCTCGCTGCAATCCGAGGATCAGCAACAGAAAGAGGCGGCGCTGCTCGATGGGGCAAGCCCGTGGAGCATGTTCATCAACCTGACCGTGCCGCATCTGGGCCGACCCATCGCGATCGTGGTCATGATCCAGGCGATTTTCCACCTGTCGCTTTACGCCGAGATCGAGATCGTCAGCCGCGGCAACGGCAACAAGAACCTGCCCTATCTGATCGGCGAATTCGCCTCGAACAACATTGGCGCCGCAAGCGCGACCGGCATCTTCGCCGTCATCCTCGCCAATATCATTGCAATCTTCTTGCTGCGTATGATCGGCAAGACATTGATGGACTGATCCCATGGCCGCCGTTTCCCAAGAAAGCAAATTCAGCAAGCTCTTCTGGCCGGTCGTGGCCTGGGTCGTTGCGCTGGTCTTCTTCTTCCCGATTTTCTGGATGATCCTGACCAGCTTCAAGACCGACGCGCAGGCCGTGAAGCCCGAGAACCTGATCTTCTTCAAGCCAACGCTGGAGAACTATCTGAACATGACCGAAAACTATGACTATTGGCGCTTTGCGACCAATTCGGTCATCACCTCGGTCTTTGCGACGCTGTTCACGCTCTTCGTGGGTGTCCCGTGTGCCTATGCAATGGCCTTCAACCCGTCGCGTCACACCAAGGACGTGCTGATGTGGATGCTGTCGACCAAGATGCTGCCGGCTGCCGCCGTGCTATATCCCATGACGTTCCTGACCAAGAACTTCCTGGGCATCTTCGACACCCATTTCCTGATCATCCTCGTGCTGTCGCTGATCAACCTGCCGATCGTGATCTGGATGCTGTTCACCTACTTCAAGGAGATCCCGAAAGAGATCATCGAAGCGGGCAAAATGGACGGTGTCAGCACCTGGGGTGAGATCAAGGACATCCTGATCCCGCTGGCGTGGGGTGGTGTGGCCTCGACCGCGCTCCTGTGCTTCATCTTCTGCTGGAACGAAGCCTACTGGACCGTGCGTCTGACCACGACCGAAGCTGCGACCCTGTCCAAGCTGATCGAAGGCAACCGCGCGCCCGAGGGGCTGTTCTTTGGGCGCCTGTCTGCTGTGTCGACGGCGGCTGTGGGTCCCATCATCGTGCTGGGCTGGTTCTGCCAGAAGCAGCTGGTGCAAGGCCTGACCTTCGGGGCAGTGAAGTAATGCTGGACGCGGCCCCCACAGACCTGACGGGCAAGACGGCCCTTGTCACCGGGGCCGCGGGCGGTATCGGGCTGGCCACTGCGCGGCATTTCGCGGCGCTGGGGGCGACCGTTTACGGCACCGATATCGCAGAGACCTGCGAGGGGCCGATGACCTACCGGGCGTTTGATCTGGCCGATGAGGCGGGGCTGGCCGCCTGCGTGGCATGGGTGGGCGAAATTGCGCCCGACATCCTGTTCAACAACGCGGCACTCTTTGACATGGGGTCCATCCTTGAAGCGGGGGACCTTGCACAGATGGACCGGCTTTATGCGGTGAATGTGCGTGCCTTTTACGCCGTGATGCAGGCGGTGGCGGTGTCGCTGGTCGATCGTGGTGCGCCGGGGTCCATCGTGAACCTTGCCAGTCAAGCCGGTCACAGGGGTGAGGCGCTCGTTGCCCATTACTGCGCGACCAAGGCGGCCACGATCAGCTATACCCAATCCGCCGCGCTGGCACTCGCCCCCCACAAGGTGCGCGTCAATGCCATCAGCCCGGGCGTCATCGACACACCCATGTGGGCCACCGTCGATGGCCTCTTTGCCAAATTCGAAGGCAAGGCACCGGGGCAAAAGAAGCGCGAAGTGGGGGAGGCCGTGCCGCTGGGTTATATGGGCGATCCCGATGACGTGGCCCGCGCCGCTGTCTTTCTGGCGAGCGATCAGTCGGCGTATATGACTGCACAAACCATCGGCGTCGATGGTGGGAACGTGCTGAGGTAAGCGGATGTCGATTATTGCCCCCGAAATTGAAATGGTCGACCGCTCCACCCGGTCCATCCGCTATCTCGAACATGGCTGGCCCACGGACCTGTGCCGCTGGCACGCGCACGAGGAATACGAGCTTCACCTGATCGTGGCGACCCGCGGCAAGGCCTTCGTTGGCGACTATATCGGCGACTTCAAGGCGGGCGATCTGTTCATGACGGGGCCGAACCTGCCGCACAACTGGATCACCGATCAGGTCTGGACCGAACCCGTCGCCGTGCGCGACATGCTGGTTCAGTTCAGCCATGAAAGCGTCGAAAAGCTGGCCGAAGGCTTCCCCGAGTTCTCGCAGGTTCTGCAACTGCTGCAGATGGCGCAGTCGGGCATCCAGTTCGAAGGCTTCAACCCGACCTTCGCCCGCGGCCACATGGAGGCGATCCGCGAAAACCGCGGGGCCGAACGCATCCTCGCCTTCGTGCGCTTCCTCGTGCGGCTGAACGAACACGCCGAGAAGAAGACGCTGTCGGTGACCAAGCTGGTGCAGCCCGCAGGTGGCAGCAAACAGGCACGGATCGGGGTCGTGGTGGATGCCATCACCAAGAACTACCAAGACAGCTTTACCGTCGCGCAGGCCGCAGACATGGCCGGCATGACCGAGGCCACATTCAGCCGGAATTTTCAGGCAGTTACGGGCCACAGCTTTGTCGATTTCCTGAACCGCATCCGCATCGGACAGGCCTGTGGGATGCTCTATGCCTCCGACGAGCAGATCATCACGATCGCGCAGAATGCGGGTTTCAAAAACCTCGCGAACTTCAATCGCCATTTCCTAAAGGTGAAGGGCATGACGCCGTCCCAATACCGCGACACTGCGCGTGCCGATCTCGCCCCCCAGGCGGAGAAGGTCCAATGAACCGCGCAACCCGTGCCTCCGCCTTCGCGACGCGGTTCGACCGTGATGACTGCGCCATCGGTGTTGTGCATATCGGGTTCGGTGCGTTCCACCGGGCACATCAGGCCGTCTACTTGGACGACTACATGGAAGCGACCGGTGATTTGCGCTGGGGTATTGCAGCGGTGAACCTGCGGGGTGCGGATACCGCGCATTTCGACACGGCCAAGGCCGATATCGCTGCCAATGACGGCTACTACCTGCAATCCTTTTCCGCCGACGGCCACGTCGCGTTGCGGCGCGTGCGCAGCCATGTGCATTTCGCGGATTGGAGTGTCGATGCTGCCGCCGCCGAGGCCGAGATCGCGCGCGCGTCCGTTCACTTCGTGACGATGACCGTCACCGAAAGCGGCTATTACACCGACCCCACCGGGCGTCTGGCCGAAGATGATCCCGTCATCGCAGCGGAAATCGCAGGCGGCGCACCGTCGAGTGTCTATGGCTACCTGCGGGCGGGCCTGCGCGCGCGGATCGCGGCGGGCGGGGCCCCCATCACCATCGCGTGCTGTGACAACATCCGC
Source organism: Pseudomonadota bacterium (assembly GCA_038527375.1). Lineage (GTDB taxonomy): Bacteria > Pseudomonadota > Alphaproteobacteria > Rhodobacterales > Rhodobacteraceae > Shimia_B. The sequence continues at coordinate 29,703 of JBCBFU010000024.1, forward strand.
AGCAACGGCAAGATGCTGGGCCGCAACCTGTCTGACTACCTGCGCGCCTGTGGCGATACCCAGACCGCAGAGTGGATCGCCCAGAACGCCGTCTTCCCCTGTTCTATGGTCGACCGGATCACGCCGCGCAGCCCCGATGGGCTGGGGGACGAGATCGCAGCCATCGTGGGGCGCCCCGTGGCCTCGCCCGTCATGGCCGAAGATTTCATGCAGTGGGTCCTGCAAGACAGCGCCGCCGCCGCAATGCCCGAATTGTCGCGCGCCGATGTCATCGTGACGGCGGATGTCGACCCCTACGAGGAAACCAAGATCCGCGTCCTCAACGGTGGACATACCGCGCTGGCCTATCTGGCCGCGCTGGAAGGGATCGAAACCTTTGACGCCGCCATGCGCGTGCCCCATCTGGCGGACCACTTCGATGCTTTCGAGATGCAGGACGTGTTGCCCGCGCTGACGCTGGATCTGCCGTTTTCCAAGTCGGACTATGTCGCCGATATCCGCCGCCGGTTCGGCAACCGCGCCATCGGCGACACGGTCGCACGCATCTGCGCCGATGGCATGGCCAAGTTCCCGATCTTCATCCGCCCGACGCTGGAAGGTTGCTTTGCCCAAGGCCGCGTGCCGCGCGCGACGATCCATTCCATCGCGGGCTGGTTCGTCTTTGCCCGCCACGTTGCAGCGGGGAAGATCCCGTTCAAATACGTCGAACCCGGCTGGGATGACCTTGCCGCGATGCTGACGGGCGATGCGTTCGTGACATCGACCCAACTGTGGGGCGATGTCCCCACGCGTTTCCCCGAATTTGCCGATCTGTTGCGGCACGAAATTTCTGAATTGGAGAGCAAATGGCCGGTTTGACACTGCGCGATGTGCGCAAGAGCTATGGTGAAGTGCAGGTTATGCACGGCGTCGATCTCGATATCGAGGACGGGGAATTTGTCGTGTTCGTCGGCCCCTCGGGCTGTGGCAAGTCGACTCTGTTGCGCATGATCGCGGGGCTGGAGGAAATCTCCGGCGGGTCGGTGGCCATTGGCGACACCGAGGTGAACGAGGTTGCGGCGTCGAAACGCGGTGTCGCAATGGTGTTCCAGACCTACGCGCTCTATCCGCACATGACAGTCTACAAGAACATGGCGTTCGGGCTGAAACAGGCGAAAACCGACCCGGCCGAAATCGACCGCCGCGTCAAGGATGCCGCCGAGATCCTGCAGATCACCGATTACCTCGATCGCGCGCCGCGCAACCTGTCGGGCGGTCAGCGTCAGCGCGTTGCCATCGGCCGCGCGATCGTGCGCGACCCCAAGGTGTTCCTGTTCGATGAACCGCTCTCGAACCTTGATGCGGCGCTGCGTGTGGCCACCCGGCTTGAAATCGCGCGCCTGCACGAACGCCTCAAGACGACGATGATCTACGTGACCCACGATCAGGTCGAGGCGATGACGCTGGCCGACAAGATCGTGGTGCTACGCGCAGGCAGGATCGAGCAGGTCGGCTCCCCGATCGAGCTTTATGACAACCCCGCCAACGCCTTTGTCGCGCAGTTCATCGGCAGCCCGAAGATGAACTTCTTCAACCTCAAGGACATGGCCGATGGTGCGGCAGCCAAACTGGGCCGCGAGGTGTCTGCGACCGACAACGTGGGCCTGCGCCCCGAACACATGGTGCCCGCGACAGGCGACAAGGCCATCGTGCACGGACGCTTGGAACTGGTTGAAAACCTTGGGGAATACGCCCTCGTTCACATGGTGACCGAAAGCGGGGTGGAGTTCATCGCCAAGACCGAAAAACCCCCCAAGCAGGGCAAAGGCGAAATGCTGGGCTTCTCGGTCAAGCCCGAGCTGATCCACGTCTTCGACGCGGAAACCGAGCAGCGCAAATAAGCACTCCGGGGGATCCGTGGACCCCCAACAGACGGCGTCCGGTGGCACAGCCCCCGGGCGTCGTTTTGCGTTTAGGGGGCATTGGCGAAACAGGCGTGCTCACGTCAGCATGTGATGCAAAACACGTAGCTTATCTTGATCCACTGAGGGGGAAATTGGCTCCGGCGGTAGGGATCGAACCTACGACCAATTGATTAACAGTCAACTGCTCTACCGCTGAGCTACGCCGGAACACGGAGGCCCGTATAGCGTGGGCGATTTGGGGCGTCCAGTGGCATTTGACAGGAAAATGACGGCCATATGAAATGACGTCAGGGCGCGGCGGACAGGGTGAAAATCGCGGAGCGGGAGAGACCGGGCGCGCACGTGACCAAGCCCCGGCTGTGCAGGTCAATCAGGTGCGCCAGCACGTTGCGTTCGGCGGCAGGCCACAGGTGTGGTGCCACGTCGGTATAGACGCGCGCTGTGATGTCGCCGGGGGTTCCGGGGGCGGTGTCCAACGCCTCAAGGATTTGCGCCTCGCGCGCTTGGCGATGCGCGATCAGGTCGCGTACCCGCGTGGCAGGCGCGGTCACCGGATCGCCGTGCCCGGGGTAATAGGCGCGGTCGCTGCGATCTGCGAGCTGCGCGCAGGAGGCCATGAATTGGGTGAGATCCCCATCCGGGGGCGAGACGAGCGAGGTCGACCACCCCATGACCAGATCGCCGGTGAACAGCACGTCGCGCCAGGCAAAGCACAGGTGATTGTTGAAATGCCCCGGCGTCCAGAGCGCGGTGATGGGGTCCCCGTCCCAGTGCAGCACCTCGCCATCTCCCAGCGTGTGGTCCGGCACAAACGCGGCATCGCGGCCCTCGGCACCGCCCAACGCGCTGCCCTCGGGGCTTTCGATCAACGCCTGCATGACGGCAGAGCGGCCCGCGTTCACGTCGCCGAAGCCGTAGGTTGGCGCACCTGTCGCGGCGGCCAGCCGTGGGACGAGCGCGGTGTGATCAAGGTGGCTGTGGGTCACGAGGATGGCCGCGCAGGTCGCATCCCCGATCGCGGTCAGGATCGCGTCGAGATGGGCCTCCATATCCGGGCCGGGGTCGATCACGACCACCGCCTCCGTCCCGATCAGGTAGGTGTTTGTTCCCGTCCCGGTGAGCGGGGACGGGTTGGGTGCCCGCAGGCACCGCAGGCTGGGCGCCAACTGGGTCAGCACTGCGAGGTGCTTTCTTGGGGCGCGCTTTCCGGCAGCGGGTGCTTTCGGCCCGGGTCGAACGGCACTAGGGTCGCACCATGGTGTTCGGATGGATCAAGAATTACCTCCCTCGCGGGCTCTATGGACGGGCCGCGCTGATCCTGCTGTTGCCGATCGTGACGCTGCAGATCGTGGTCTCCATCGTGTTTGTGCAGCGCCATTTCGAGGATGTCACCCGGCAAATGACGGCGACCACGGCGGTCACGCTGAACTACGTGCTGGATCAAGCGGTGGAAGCCGGTGCCACGGCGGCTCAGGACGACGCGGGCGCGGCCTTGGGCGTGCGCATCACACCTGCCGCGACGGTGCCCGACGGCGATGGACGCCTTTGGTATGACCTCTCCGGGGTGACAGTCCTGAACGCGCTGCCAACGCATCTCGATACGCGCGCGATTGATCTGACGGTGAACCGCCGCGTGATTGCGTGGGTTGCGGGGGCGGACGGGTCGCTGTGGCAGCTGGATTTCCCGCGCCGCAACGTGTCGGCCCGCAACCCCCACCAATTGCTAGTCCTGCTGATCTTTGCGGGCGTGATCATGGCGGTTGTCGCGTTCATCTTCTTGCGCAACCAGTTGCGTCCGATCCGCCGTTTGGCGCGCGCGGCGGAGGAGTTCGGTCGGGGCCGCCACCGGGACTACACACCCGCAGGCGCGACCGAGGTCCGGGCCGCGGGGGCGGCATTTCTGGACATGCGCGCCCGGATCGAACGCCAGATCGAACAACGCACGCTGCTTTTGTCTGGGGTCAGCCACGATTTGCGCACGCCGCTGACGCGTCTCAGGCTGGGCCTGTCGATGTTGCCCGAGGATGACGAGGTGCGCGCCCTGCGCCGCGACGTCGACGATATGGCGGGCATGTTGGACGCTTTTCTGGAATTCGCGCGCGAGGACGCGGCAGAGGCTGCCGTGAAACAGGATCTGGTGGCGCTCCTGCGGGACTGTGTGGACGACGCCCATCGCGGGCATTTGCCAGTGACGTTTTCCCAAACCCCGCAGGCGGCCGAGGTCCCGGTGCGCGGCGCGGCCGTCAAGCGCGCCGTGATGAACCTGATCACCAATGGCGCGCGCCATGGCGATCAGGTTCAGGTGAGCCTCACACTCTTTGAACGCAGCGCGCGCATCACGGTGGAAGATAACGGGCCGGGCATCGCGCCCGAAGATCGCGAGGCTGCCATGCGCCCCTTTACCCGGCTGGCCCCCGAGCGCAGCCAGAACGACGGCGGCTCGGTAGGGCTTGGGCTAGCCATCGCCGCCGATACCGCGCGCGTCCATGGGGGATCGCTGCGTTTGTCGCACAGCGCATCGCTGGGCGGGTTGCGGGCGGATTTGCTTCTGGCGCGGTGAGGCGGAACGGCGGCAGGTGGTAGGCCCGGCAGGACTTGAACCCGCAACCAAAGCGTTATGAGCGCTCTGCTCTAACCAATTGAGCTACAGGCCCGCCTTCGCCTTTGGCTAAGGCGGTGGACGATCGGGGTCAAGCGACTTGGCGGGCCTTTCGCGGCGGTGTAGGGAACGCGGGCAAACATTGCGCGGGCAGGGGGACGACCGATGATGGTGCTGGGAATACGCTTTGCGTGGGTGATGCTCGCGGCGGCGGTCGCTGTGTCGGCCTTGGCCATTATCCTCTTCAGCGGATTTGGCATTTTCCCGCCCCCGATTTTTGTGGTTCTGCCGATGATCATCGGGGCCTTTGATGCAGGCCGGGCGGCGGCGATCCGAAACGGGCGCGCGATGTCGCGCCGCGAGGCATGGCCGGCCACAGTGGGCTGTTTTGCTGTGGGTGTTGGGCTGATGCTCTTCCTCTTTATCGGGGTCTTCGTGGCTCAAGGCGCGGCTTTGCCCAATCCCGGGGATTTCGTCCTGCACATCGCGTTCTTTGTCCTCGTGATGCTGATCCTGCTGCGCACCTCTATGTTTTTGGGCGAACGCACGGTGCTGAACGCGCAAAACTGACCCAAGCGGGGACCCGGCGGCTTGCCCGGACCGGGCCCGGCTGCTAGGGCCGCGCAAACGACAAAAGGACCGCTGCCCGTGACCCAAACGCCCCCATCCAATGACGGCAAAAACGGGCTGAGCTATGCCTCGGCAGGTGTCGATATCGCGGCGGGCAACGCCTTGGTCGACCGCATCAAACCTGCTGCGGCCTCGACCGCGCGGGCGGGCACCATGGCGGGGCTGGGCGGCTTTGGAGCGCTCTTTGATCTCAAGGCCGCAGGCTTCACCGATCCGGTCCTCGTGGCGGCGACTGACGGCGTGGGGACCAAGCTCCGCATCGCCATCGACACGGGCCATGTGGGCACGGTGGGCATTGATCTGGTGGCCATGTGCGTCAACGATCTGGTGTGCCAAGGGGCCGAACCGCTCTTCTTCCTCGACTATTTCGCGACCGGAAAGCTCGATATCGATATGGCTGCGCAGGTGGTCGAAGGGATCGCCGAAGGCTGCCGCCAATCGGGCTGCGCGCTGATCGGGGGCGAAACCGCCGAGATGCCGGGCATGTATGACGGGGCGGATTTCGATCTGGCGGGCTTTGCCGTGGGCGCCATGGAACGCGGCATGTCCCTGCCGCGCGACGTGGCCGCCGGTGACGTCCTCCTCGGCCTCGCCTCGGACGGGGTGCATTCGAACGGGTACTCGCTGGTGCGCAAGGTCGTGGACCGCTCCGGCCTCGGCTGGGACGCGCCCGCACCCTTTGCCGAGATGAGCCTGGGTGAGGCGCTGCTCGCCCCCACGCGGCTCTATGTGAAACCGGTCTTGGCCGCGATGGCCGCGGGGCAGGTCACGGGGCTCGCGCACATCACCGGGGGTGGTCTGACCGAAAACCTGCCGCGCCTGTTGCCGGACGGGTTGGGTGTCACGGTCGATCTGGACGCATGGACCCTGCCACCCGTCTTTGGCTGGCTGTCCGAGGTCGGGGGCATCAGCCAGGACGACATGCTTTTGACGTTCAATTCCGGGATCGGGATGGTCGTGGCCGTGCGTCCGGAGGATGCCGATACCGTGGCCGCCACCCTGCGCGATGCGGGCGAGACCGTGACCACCTTGGGCACCGTCACCGACACACCCGGCTTCACCACCACGGGAACCCTGTTTTGAGCGACCCCAAACGCGTGGCGATCCTGCTGTCCGGCGGGGGCTCCAACATGGTGTCGCTGGTCGATAGTATGACGGGCGACCATGCGGGCCGGCCGTGCGTCGTGATCTCGAACCGGGCCGATGCGGGCGGGCTGACCAAGGCGCAGGATCGCGGCATTGCCACGGCTGTCGTCGATCACCGCCCGCACAAGGGCGACCGCCGCGCGTTCGAGGCGGAATTGGACGCCGTCTTGCGCGACCACGCGCCCGATATCGTCTGCCTCGCAGGCTTCATGCGCATCCTAACGCCTGAATTCGTGGCACCGTGGAGCGGTCGGATGATCAACATCCATCCCTCGCTTCTGCCGCTCTATCGCGGGCTGCACACCCACGCCCGCGCGCTGCAGGATGGGCAAACCGTCCATGGCTGCACGGTTCATGAGGTCACCGGCGATCTGGATGACGGGCCGATCCTCGGGCAGGCGCGCGTGCCCGTTCAACCCGGTGACACGCCCGAGTTGCTGGCGGCCCGGGTGCTGGTTCAGGAACATGTGCTCTACCCGGCGGTCCTGCGGCGGTTCGCGGCGGGCGACCGCACGCCCGTGATGATCGACACCACGGGCGCCTGAAGCTCTTAGCAGACCCCCGGCAGGGGCGGGGCTTTCCATTGCCCCGGCGATCCCGTAAGACATCCCAACCCCGGAAGGACCGGGGAGCCACAAAAGAAAGGCGCCCCGATGCGCACAATCACGACCACCGACGCGCTCGCACAATTCTGCGCCGAGGCACGTGAACAGCCCTATGTGACTGTCGACACCGAGTTCCTTCGCGAACGCACCTACTACTCCAAACTCTGCCTTGTTCAGATCGCCCATCCGGGGGCCGAGGACGCCGCCGTTCTGGTCGATCCGCTGGCAGACGGCCTGTCGCTCGAACCGCTTTACGAGCTCTTTCGCGACACCTCCGTGGTCAAGGTCTTTCACGCCGCGCGGCAGGATCTGGAAATCTTCTGGTTCGACGCCAACGTGTTCCCCGAACCGCTCTTTGACACGCAGGTCGCGGCCATGGTCTGCGGCTTTGGCGAACAGGTGGGCTACGAGACGCTCGTGCGCCGCATCGCCAAGGAGGCGCTCGATAAATCCAGCCGCTTCACCGACTGGTCGCGCCGCCCGCTGACGGATGCGCAAAAGAAATACGCGCTGGCCGACGTCACCCATTTGCGGGGCATCTACGAATTCCTCGCCGCCGAGTTGAAGCGTTCGAAACGCGACCGCTGGGTGCAGGAGGAGTTGTCGATCCTCACCGATCCCGCCACCTACGAGGTCAAACCGGACGAGGCCTGGCGCCGGGTCAAGACGCGCACGACAAGCGGCAAATTCATGGCCGCGGTCAAGGAGTTGGCCCGCTTCCGCGAGGATTACGCCCAGACCCGCAACGTCCCCCGCAGCCGTGTGTTCAAGGATGACGCGCTGGTGGAGCTCGCCTCGACCAAACCGAAATCCACACAGGACCTTGGTCGAAGCCGCCTGCTCCTGCGCGAGGCGCGCAAGGGCGATATCGCCGAGGGTATCCTTGCCGCCATCAAGGCTGCCGGGGCCTACACCCCCGATGCCTACCCCGAGGTCGACCGCTCACGCGAGAAGCTTCAGGTGAACCCCGCGCTTGCGGACCTGCTCCGTGTCTTGCTCAAGGCCAAGGCCGATGATGCGGGCGTGGCGCAAAAGCTGATCGCGACCGTGGCCGATCTCGACGGGATCGCGGCGGGCCTGCGCGATGTTGCGGCGCTCAAAGGATGGCGGGCCGAGGTGTTCGGGAACGACGCGCTCAGGCTGTGTGATGGTCAGGTGGGTCTGGCCGTCAAAGGCACGCGAGTGACCTTGATCGACCTCTGACCCTGACGGGTTTTGGACCGTCTAGCCGGCGGAGCTTATCCGCGGCCTAGCCGCCCAAACGACGGCGGGACAGGGCATTCGTCTGGCTCGTCACGCGGATGTTGCGAACGCCGGCCAGTTCTTCATTCGACAAAAACCGCCCAACGGTAACCGTGGACCCACCGGCGCCCCCGGTGAAGGCGCGCAGCGCAAGGATCAAGGTGCTGCCCTCGACGCCCACGGTGACCAATTGCGCGCCATAGGCGCCAGCGGTGCCCATCGATCCTGTCGCGCGGACCAACGCGCCCGAGTTCACCGGCGTGATCTCCAGCGCCGACAGCGATTGCGCCACCGCGCGGGCGTCCACAACGCGCACCACCTTTTGTTCGGGAACGAGGGGTCGGATCTCGCGCGGTTGCTCTGCCTTGTCGCGGTTGAACAGGTTCATCGGGTTCAGGCTGCTTTCGGCCAGACGCGCACATCCAGACGTTGCAAGCACCAAGGCCACGCACACCACAGCAGTCTTCATCACGGCTCCCCCTCAACTTCCGGCCCCTTGCTAGCGCACCGCGCGCGCGCTGGGAAGGGTGGCTTGCGGCGCAGGTTCCACAGTCTATATCTGCCTCGCGACCCAATGCAGGGCCGCATCAGCGGAGACCGGGACCCCATGGCGCAAGCAGAGTTTGAAGAGATCGTGGAAACCTTCGAGTTTCTAGAGGATTGGGAAGACCGCTATCGCCACGTGATCGACATGGGCCGCGCGATGGAGCCCTTGCCCGAGGCGCTCAAAGTGCCTGCAACCAAGGTCGATGGCTGCGCCAGCCAGGTCTGGCTGCACAATGCCAGCGATGGCGATGCGCTCGACTTCCGGGGCGACAGCGACGCGATGATCGTCAAAGGGCTGATCGCCGTCCTGCTGGCACTCTATAACGGCTTGTCAGCCGAGGAGGCGCGGGCCGTGGACGCCAAAGCCGAACTTGCGCGGCTCGATCTGGTGGATCACCTCAGCGGGCAGCGGTCCAATGGATTGGCGGCGATGGTGAAACGTATCCAGGAAACGGCCGCCGCCTGAGCAGGGTGATGCCTGAGCAGGTTGATGCCTGAGGCTTGAGTATTTTTGGACCATCGAAAGAGCCAGCTCAGGCGCGTTCGAGGGCGCTTGCCAAATCCCCATACCCCGTAAAGCGGCGCTCGAAGGCAAGACCAAGCCGCGCGGCACAGTCTTTGGCCTTCTCCGTCAGGGCGGGGTCTTCGGTCTGGGCCTGATAGACCAGCTTCTCGTAATTGCCGAAATACATCGGCAGCAATTCCGGGTGACGATCCAGCCCCATGGGCCGCCAGACAAAGGCGTCGAATTGCTTCACGAGGAAGTCGGTCAGGTAAAAGGTCGAGATCTCGTCGCCTGCACGCTCGGCGAAGACCTCGTTGCCTTCAAAGAAGCTGTAGCAATGGGGGCCTGCGATCATCTCGACCCCCAGTTCGGCGCATTTCGCCTGCAGCAGCCCGCCCGTGCCGCAATCCGCATAGGCGACAAAGATGCGGTCATATTCTGTACGATGTTTCGCAACCGCGTCTTCAACCGCCGTCACGATCTGATCGGGATAGAGGTGCAGCTTGGCCGGTAGGCATGTCAGGGTGAGGTGCCGCCAGCCGTTCAGGTCGATCAAGGCAAGGATTTCGCGGGCCAGCGCGCCGCAGGCCAGGATCAGGACCTTGCCGTTGCCATGGCTTTCCAGCCCCTCTTCGGTGAGCGCGGTGTCGTTGATCATGGGGTCAGGACCTTGGTGAACATGGCGATATGGCTGCCCTCACGCGCCCAGCCGAGCGAGGTGTAGAAGCCCAACGCATCGGGGGTGGGATCCGAGAAAACCCAGATTTCTTGGCACTCCAGCGACCGCGCATGGGCCTCTGCCGCGGCCACAAGGCGGGTCGCGATGCCTTGGCGTTGATGACTTTCATTCACCCCTAACTCAGCGATCCAAAAGGTCGGCGGTTTGTCAGGGTGCAGGAAGTTATTCCCGCTGAGAAACCCCACAAGGGCCCCACCGTCGAGCGCCAGAAGCATGTGATGGCGCGGGTCGGACAGGAACTCCTGTGTCCAGTCCGGGCGCGGCGCGGTGTCGAAGACGTCCGTTGAAGACAAAACGACCCCCGCATCCGCAGGGGTCGCCAATCTGACCTCGGTGGTCACGGGTCTTACCCGGCAGCCATCTGGTTGTGCTTGCGCGCGACCCATTCCTTGGCCGTCTCCACCGCCACAGCGGCGTCGCGGCAATAGGCATCGGCGCCAATGGCTTTGCCAAATTCTTCGTTCAGGGGCGCGCCGCCGACCAGCACGATGTAGTCGTCACGCACGCCGCTTTCGACCATCGTGTCGATCACGACCTTCATATAGGGCATGGTCGTCGTCAGAAGCGCGGACATGCCCAGGATGTCTGGCTGCTCTGCCTCCAGCGCCTCCATGTATTTCTCGACCGGGTTGTTGATGCCCAGATCCACGACCTCGAAACCTGCGCCTTCCATCATCATCGACACAAGGTTCTTGCCGATGTCGTGGATGTCGCCCTTGACCGTGCCGATGACCATCTTGCCCACGCGGGGCGCGCCGGTTTCGGCCAGAAGCGG
>JBCBFU010000025.1:0-39020 GCA_038527375.1 Pseudomonadota bacterium
GCTGAGGCTGCTGGGGGGCGGGCTGGGTGGCCTGGGCGCTTTGACGCTGTGTCTCAGCCAGCTTGAGCGGAACCGGGCGGCGCACGACCTCTGGCTGAGCCGCGGGCTCCGCAGCTTCGGGCGCTGACGCGCCGGACGGCAGACCGCCCGCGCGTTTGATGCGAAACTTCTTAGCCTTGGGTTTGGTAGTCATAGAGCTGCTTTGCCTCTTCCAAGGTGTCGAACATGTGAAGCTGGCCGTCCATCAGAACCGCCGCCGATCGCGCGAATTTTTCCAACGTCTCCGCCTGGTGGGACACGATGATGACCGTTGTCGTCTCGAGCCGTTCCCGGAGCACCGCACCGGCCTTGCGGTTGAATTCCACATCCGTGGTTTGCGGCATGCCTTCGTCGATCAGATAGATATCGAAATCGAGCGCGAGAAGCAGCGCGAAGGTAAATCGCGCGCGCATCCCCGACGAATACGTGCCCACGGGCATGTCGAAGTATTCCTCGATCCCGCACATCCAGCGGCAGAAAGCTTCGACATAGTCCGGGTCCAGCCCATAGAGCCGCGCGATGTAGCGGCTGTTTTCCATGGCCGTGTGTTTGTTGACGACACCGCCCATGAACCCCAACGGGAAGGAGATCTTGCAGGAGCGGATGATCTGGCCTTCGTCCGGCTTTTCCAGCCCCGCCATCATGTTGATGACGGTGGATTTGCCGGTTCCATTGGGCGCGAGGATGCCCATGGAATTGCCAAGTTCCACCTTGAACGAGACGCGATCAAGGATCACCTTGCGCTGCTTTCCCGTCCAAAAGGACTTGCTGACATTCACAAACTCGAGCATTCGCCCCGAACCTTCCGGCTTGCCCCGCTCCGTTCCCCCATGCGCCGATGACATGGGGTGCTTTGACCTGCATTTAGTGCAGGTTCGTTAATTCTGCGCCAAGGCGCGCGCCAATCTGACGTGACGCTGCAGCCTCGATATTCTCAGATTAAGGCAATTTCTTGGAGATTACCACCAAAACGGCGTGTTCTTGACCGGGGAAGCCCGCCAATGGGTTCCCCGGCGTTCTCTGAAAGTCCCCTGGCGCAGGTCGTCTGCTAGAGCAAGGCGTTTGCCGCAAACCCGGCCAAGATCGCACCAATCACCCCATACGCGATGTAAGCCACGAAGACGCGGGTTTTGACCAGCGGATAGACAGCCACCGCTGCCGGAATGGAGCTGACGCCACCGGCCACGATAAAGCTCATCGCGGCGCCCACGGCCATGCCCTGGTTCATCAATTCGCCGACCAAGGGAACCGCTGCATAACCGTTAAGGTACGCGGGGCCGCCAATCAGGGCGCCGATGACCACAGGGCCGGCGCCGTTTCCGCCCAAAAGCGTCGCGATGCTTTCGGCAGGCACATAGGCCAGCATGAGGCTTTCGAGGATGTAGGCCAAGGTCAGCCATTTCAGCAGGAACAGGCCGTTTTCGACAGCCGTGTCGCGGAATGTTTCCAGGCGAGGACGCTCGACCCAGAACTTCCAAACGGGTCGGCCTGAAAAGGGGGCAGGGCCACAGCCGCAGCCTTTCTTGGCGCCGCCTTCTGCCCGTAGAGGGTTCTGAAAGACGATGCTGTTGGCAAAGGCCAAGGTTGCAAAGCCACCCAGCAACCCCAGACCCACGGCAGCAAGGGCCTTGAGCGCCGCAAATTCCCAGGAAATCGCGCCTGCGGTGATGGCGAACATGGCCGGGTCCATCAGGGGCGAGGCCAGCCAGAACGCCATGACGGCGCTGAGCGGTGCGCCCACCGCGAGAAGGCCCGCGATGAACGGGATCACCTCGCACGAACAGAAGGGGGACATGCCGCCCGCCAGCGCCGCCAAAAAGATCATGGGCACGGTTCGGCCCGCAAAGACCTGTGCCAACATCGCCTCGGCGCCCGAGGCCTTGATATAGGCGACAGCGACAACCGCGAAGACGATGAACGGGGCGGTGTTGGCAAGCGCCTTGGCCGTGAAACCAAGGGTCGGCAGCACTTGTCCAGGGTCAAAGATCGCCAACAGCCCCAGAATGACCAGACTGGCCAACCACCCTTTTGGAATGTCGCGGAACCGTGGCAGGCTTTGGGTGAGATCAGTCATCGTTAGGGTCCATGTTCGGAGCGGCGCTGTCAGCGCAGCATTCGTGCAAAAGGAATTCCGACAGCGCGCGCACCTCGTCATAGGCAACCGCGGCGCAGATGATCGACCGGCCTTGCCGTTCCTGCCGGACGAGGCCCGCTTGGTGCAGGATCTTCATGTGGTGCGTCAGCGTGGATCCGGTGACGCCCGTCCGCTCGCCCAGCGCGCCGATTGTGAGGCCGTCCTCACCGGCGCGCACAAGGCAGCGCAGCACCATCAGCCGCTGCTCGGACCCAAGGGCCGCGAAGGTCGATGCGGCTTGGGCGATGGATGCGTCAGTGAGGTCTTCGTGTTTCATGATTCAATATTTCTAGAAATGACGAAATAAAGTCAAGCGTGACGTCAGGCCCAGGCCCTTTATGTGTGAAGCGTATGAATTTGCTTCGTGAAATTTCGGCCTGCACCCTATGCGCGGATCGCTTTGCGGTGACGGCCACAGGTCATCAGCCCCGGCCAGTCGTGTGGTTCGACCCGTCTGCGTCGGCGCGCATCCTGATTGCCGGCCAGGCGCCCGGCGCGCGCGTGCACGTCTCGGGGCAGCCCTTTACCGATCCATCTGGCGACAGGCTTAGGGACTGGCTGGGGCTGGACGAGGCCACGTTTTACGATCGGCGCCGCATTGCAATCGTGCCGATGGCCTTTTGCTTTCCGGGCTATGACGCCAAGGGATCGGATTTGCCGCCGCCGCCTCTGTGTGCTCGCACATGGCGCGCGCATGTGATGGCGGCCTTGCCTGCCGTCGAGACGGTGATTTTGGTCGGTGGCTATGCCATGCGCTGGCATCTGGGGGCTGGCACGCGGGTCACGGATACCGTTGCGGGGTGGCGCGATCACGCACCAGCGATCTTCCCGTTGCCGCATCCATCGTGGCGCAACACCGCGTGGCTGCGCCGCAACCCGTGGTTCGAGGCCGAGGTGTTGCCAGTCCTGCGCGCGCGTGTGAAAGACCTGATATGACCGAAACCCCGCTCGACCTTGCCCACGCGGCCATGGAGGACACGCCCGACGATGATGCCGCGCGCTTGCGGTATTATGAACGGCTTGCGGATGCCGAGCTGTTTTTGCTGCTGGCACAGGAACCCGACGCCGCCGGTGAGGACACGGTTGAACCGCAAATCTTTGACGTCGAAGGTGACCGGTTCGTCCTCGCGTTCGACACGGCTGAAAGGTTGGCCGAATTTGCGGAAGGGCAGGCGGCCTTTGTCGCGCTGTCCGGGCGGATGCTGGTCAAGATGCTGGCGCGGCAAGGGTTGGGGCTGGGTGTCAACATGGACGTGGCCCCATCGGCCTATCTGCTTGGCGCTGACGGCGTGGAGTGGCTGGCCGATACCTTGGGCCATGCCCCGTCTGAGGAAGACGCGCGCATTGTCGAGGTCGCGGCGCCCGGTGCGCTGCCCGAACGGCTGCTGTCGGCGCTCGATGCGAAACTGGCATTGATGGGGGCCGCGGCCCGGGCGGCGCTGCTGGCGCAAGTGACCTTCGACACCGGGGCCAAGAGCCATCTTCTCGCCTTCATCGATCCCGCCCCCGGGGCCGAGCCGGCCTTGAGCGGCGCGGCCAATGAGGCGCTGACCTTTTCCGGGCTTGAGGCTGGGCAGTTGGATGTGACGTTCCTGCGCGCCAACGACGACATGGCTGCCCGCATGGGCAAGGTCGCGTTGCGGTTCGACCTGCCTGATCCCGTGACCCTGTCGGCCCCGTCCGCGCCAGGAAGCGATCCCGACAAGCCGCCCAAGCTGCGCTAGTAGCCTTTGCCGCGATCCACGAGGTTGCGCAGCGGCTCCCCACGTTCGTGTCCCGCGATGTTTGCCGCGATGGTGCGCGCGGCCGATGCGGGCCGGGTGGTCGAGGCTATGTGCGGCGTGACGGTGATCTTGGGATCGCTCCAGAAAGGGTGTTCCGGCGGCAAAGGTTCCGTGCGGAAGACGTCGAGTGTCGCATGCGCTACCTCGCCCGTGTCCAGCGCGGCCAGCAAGGCCTCATCATCGATCAGGGGTCCGCGTCCGGGATTGATCAGGCACGCCCCGGGCGCGAACCGGCACATGACATCGGTCGAAATCAGGTTCTCGGTCTCGGGCGTGAGCGGCATGAGCAGGACAATGAAATGTGCGCCGTCCACGGCGGACATCAGCCCCGCGTCCCCCGCGTGGCAGGTCACCCCAGTGACGTCTTTGGCGCTGCGCGACCAGCCATGCACGTCAAAGTTCAGGGCCGCCAAGGCGGATGCACAGGCCGATCCCAAAGCGCCAAGACCGAGGATGGCGACCTTGCGGTCGCGCGCTAGCGGCGGGGGCGTGTCGATCCACGCCCGGTCCGGGTTGGTGATATGGGCATCCATCCCCAGGTGATGCCGCAGCACGTGCCCAGTGACGTATTCCACCATGCCCTCGGTCAGGCCGGGGTCCACCATCCGCGCCAAGGGCATGGTCAGCGTGGGGTTGCCCACGACATCCTCGACCCCCGCCCACAGGTTCAAAACGGCCTTGCAGTGTGTGAACGGCGTGAAATCGTCCAGCCCGCTATTGGGTGCGTAGATGATGTAGTCGACCACATCGGCGGCCATGTCAGTGCTCAGCGTCACCTCAAGCCCGTGGGCGGCAAAGGCTTCCTTCAGGGGGGCCTCATACTCCGTCCATTTTTCGGACTTCGCGGCAAAGAGAATATTCAGCATTACTTGGACCCGCGCGGACGGTGCACATGGGCCGATTGGACCAACCCAAAGGCCACCAGCAACACCAGCATCGCTGATCCCCCGTAGCTGACCAGCGGCAGGGGGACACCCACAACCGGGGCCAGCCCCATGACCATTGCCATGTTGGTGGCAAAGAAGAAAAAGAACGTCGCCGCAATCCCGAGGATCAGGAGCGAAGAATACCTGTCGCGGTTCGACAGAGCGGAGGCCACGCAGAACCCGATCAGAAGCGTGTAGAGCACAAGGAGAGAGAACGCGCCCACAAAACCGAACTCTTCGGCCAAGGTGGTAAAGATGAAATCGGTGTGCTTCTCGGGCAGGAAGTTCAGGCGCGACTGCGTGCCCTGCATGAACCCGCGCCCGGTCCAGCCGCCCGATCCCAGCGCGATTTTCGCCTGCGTGATGTGGTAGCCCGCGCCAAGGGGGTCCTGGGACGGATCAAGGAAGGTGTCGATCCGGCGGTATTGATAGTCCTGCAACAATTGCCAACTTGTCCCGCGGCTCTGAAAGACCGCAACGATGGCCCCGATCGCGCCTGCGATGACCGTCGCGAAATAGGCCCAATGCACGCCCGCGATAAACATCACTGTGCCGCCGCCCGCCAGCAGGAGGATGGAGGTCCCCAAATCCGGCTGCCGCAGGACCAGTAGGACAGGCAGAACTGTCAACAAAACGGGGACGGCCACCCAGATCGGGTGGGAGGTCTTATGCGTCGGGAGCCAGTCGTAATAGGCCGCCAGAAACATCACGAGGCATATCTTCATCAACTCGGACGGCTGAAGCCGCATGAACCCCAGATCAATCCACCGTTGCGCGCCCATGCCCACCGAGCCCGCAAATTCCACAAAGATCAGAAGGAGGAGGGCCACCACATAGGCCAGCGCGGACATGTTGCGCCAGAACCAGATGGGCACCATCGCCACAAAGAACATCAGCACCATACCCAGGGCGAAGCGCTGCATCTGTGGTTCCGCCCATGTGGACAGCGTACCGCCTGCCACGGAGTAGAGCATCAAGAACCCCACCGAGCAGATCGCGCAGATCAACAACACGATGGCCCAGTTCATATAGAGCGGCTTGGTCAGGCCCGACGGCACCGATTGAAGGCGGTATTCTAAATAACTCATGCCTGATCGCTGGTCGTCGAGTTGGGCCGTGCGTCATCCCACACAGGCAAATCGCGCTGTTGTTGCGAGATCAGGCCGCGGTCCTTGGTGGGATACGCGTCCAGCGGTGGGGTATCGCCGTAGAGCGCCTGAAGCGTGATGTCGCGGGCGATGGGGGCGGCGGCCTTGCTGCCGGATCCGCCGTGTTCAACGACCACGGCCACGGCGACCTTGGGATTGTCATAGGGCGCAAAGTTCACGAACAGCGCGTGATCGCGGAATTCCCATTTCCGGTCTTCGTTCTTGGTGATGCCGGCTGCGCGCTCTTCCGCCGTGATGCGGCGCACCTGCGTCGTGCCGGTTTTGCCCGCCAAGCGGAAATCATCGGCGACGACGCGGCTGCCATAGGCCGTGCCGCGGCGGTCGTTTGATGCGTCATACATCGCAGCCCGGATGCTGCGCAGCGTGTTCTCGTTGATGCCCAAGGGCTCGCCAGCGCCGGTGGGCTGCGCCACCCCCGCGCGTTCGGCCACAAGGCGCGGCGTCACCGACCGACCCGTCGCAATGCGCGCCGTCATGACCGCAAGTTGGAGCGGGGAGGCTAGAACATAGCCCTGCCCAATGGACGCGTTGACCGTATCCCCGATCCGCCAATCGGCGTCCCGCACCCGGCGCTTCCACTCCTTGTCGGGGGCCAGTCCTTCGGCCACGGCGGATAGCGGCAGGTCGTGGCGTTGACCCAGACCCAGCTTGCGCGCCATCTCGGCGATCTTGTCGATGCCCACGCGCTGGGCGATGTCGTAGTAGTAGACATCGCAGCTTTCGACGAGGCTCTTGCGCAGGTCCGTATTGCCGTGCCCGCCGCGCTTCCAGCAGTGGAAGCGGTTGTCCGCCACCTCGACAAACCCGTTACAGCGGACGGTTTCGCCCGCATCGATCACCCCGGCCTCGAACGCGGCGAGCGCCGTGACCATCTTGAAGGTAGACCCCGGCGGATAGGTGCCCTGAACTGCCTTGTTGGCCAGCGGGCGGTATTTGTTGTCGGTCAGCGCGCGGTAGTCGCTGACAGAAATCCCGCGGACAAAGAGGTTGGGGTCAAAGGTGGGCGCCGATCCGGTCGCAAGGATATCGCCCGTTTCGCAATCAATGACGACGGCGCTTGCACTTTCGGACCCAAGACGCGCCTGCACGTAGTTCTGCAGCTTGCTGTCGATCGTCAGGCGAATGTCGTCGCCCGCGACGCCTTCCTCCCGGTCCAGTTCGCGCATGATGCGGCCCACGGCGTTGACCTCGATCCGGCGCGATCCTGCGCGGCCGCGCAACGCGCGTTCCATCTTGTTCTCGACGCCGGTCTTGCCGATCTGGAATTTCGGAATCTGCAAGAGCGGGTCTTGGTCGTCGATACGGCTGAGGTCATAGTCGCTGACCGGGCCGACATATCCCAGCACATGCGCGTAATCATCGGCACGTGGGTAGATGCGTGACAGACCCACGTCCGCGGAAATGCCCGGCAGGGAGGGCGCATTGGCGGACACCCGCGCGATGTCTTCCCATGTCAGACGGTCAGCGATGGTGATCGGCACAAATGCAGAGCGACGGAAGATGTCTTCGCGCGCGCGCTCCAGCCGCTCAGCCGGCAGGTCGATGACGCGCGCCAGTTCTGCCAATACTGCGTCTACATCGCCCGCATCTTCGCGCACGATGATAATCCTGTAGTTCTGCTCATTGCCCGCAATCAGCCGCCCCTCCCGGTCATGGATCAAACCACGCGCCGGGGCCAGAAGGCGGAAGTTGATGCGGTTTTCCTCTGCCAGCAGACGAAATTCCTCAGCCTGCTCCAGCTGAAGTGACCGCATCCGGGCAGCCAAAACACCCACAAGCCCCAGTTGCGCCGCACCCAAGATAAGTCCGCGCCGTGAAATGCGGCGATGCGACAGGCCATTGTCACGCTTAGGTTGCTTCATATGGGGCGCCCCCTGCCATCAACGGTGCCGGTCGCTGTGCGTTGTGTCCCGAACATCAACCGCAGCAGCCCCGCCGCCAGCGGATACACCAAGAGCGTAAAGGCCATCTGCAAAAGCTGGAGGCCCTCAGACAGCTCGTAGGGCAGCAGGATCACGCTCAGGATCATATTGGCGACAAAGAGCGTGACGATCACCACGCTGACCCACGCCCATTCCGCAAAGAAGCCCGCATCCCGCAGATCGTCCGAACGCGCGCGCAAAATTTCCACCGCGATGATGACCAATGCGGGCCAGAGGCCGGGGGGACGCTGCAAAAGCAAGTCGGCCAACAGGAACATCACGCCCACCACAACGATCAGCAACGCCTCGGGCCGCAGCGTGGCCCAGGCGAGCGTCATGGCGAGCAGGATATCGGGCGCAATCAGGCTGCGCGGCGTGGTTTCCAGCGGTACGAGATGGGCGAGCAGGATGACCATCGCGAACGCGACATAGGCGGTCTGCCACGCCAAAGTATATCCCAGCGACCTATCCATCGGCGTCCGCCCCTTGCAGCAGGGATGCCGGTTGTTGCGGAGCCACGGGGCCAAAGGCCGCCCGCGGTGGTTCGATCAGGGTGCCGGGATCGCGGATCTCTTCGGCGGGGCGGGCGCGGATTACGCGCAGGAATTCCAGCCGTTCGTAATCTGCAGCAAGCCGGACACGCAGGCGGCGGTCTGGGCCGCGCGCAACCTCTCCCACCAGAATGCCCGCAGGAAAGACGTCGCCATCCCCGGAGGAGAAGACCCGGTCGCCCGGCCGCACCTGATCGGCGTCTTCGATCAACTCCAGCGGCGGGCGCGCCGTGTTGTCGCCTGACAGGAGCGCGCGTTGCCCCGAAGGTTGCACGACAATCGGCACACGGCTGGCTGCATCCGTCAACAGGATCACCCGGCTCGTTTCGCGCCCGACGCCCGATATCCGGCCCACAAGGCCGATCCCGTCCATGGTGGCCCAGCCGTCCTGAATGCCGTCGCGGGCGCCAACGTTCAACAACACCGATTGCCGAAACGGGGTCCCGCTATCGGCCAGCACCACGCCAGTGACATGGGTGAATTTGGGATCGAGCCGTACACGGTTGAGGTCCAGAAGACGCGCGTTCTCCTGCTCGAGTTGCAGGGCCGCTTCCTTCCACGCCTTCATCTGCTGAAGCTCGCGCTTCAGCTCTTGGTTCTGGTCATAGATGCGCTGATAGCTGCGGAAATCAGATGCGACGTGGGCAAGCCCGGTTACGGGGGCCATGGCCCAGCTGAACGACGGCACCAGACGATCCGTTACCTCGGTCCGCAGGCGTTCGACGCGCGGGCTGTCGATCCGCCAAACGAGGAAGATCAAAAGGAACACAAACACCAAGACCCCGATCAGCAAACGGCGAACGGGGGCGGTGTAGTCTTCCGTCTTTGAGCGGTCCTTGGCCAAGCGATCCCTCGCTTTTCAGAACGTCAGCTATCGTAGTCGATAACGTGCAGCAGTTGCTTTTCGTATTCCAGTGTTTTGCCGGTTCCCAGCGCCACACAGTTCAGGCTTTCGTCGGCCACAGACACGGCCAGTCCCGTCTGTTCGCGCAGAGCAAGGTCCAACTCACCCAGCAGAGCGCCGCCGCCAGTCAGCATCACGCCACGGTCGACAATGTCGGCTGCCAGATCGGGCGGGGTCGCTTCGAGCGCGGTCATCACCGCCTCGCAGATTTGCTGGACCGGTTCGGCCAGTGCCTCGGCCACTTGGGCCTGAGTGATCTCGGTTTCCTTGGGCACACCATTCAACAGGTCGCGCCCCCGGATCGGCATTGACGCCCCGCGCCCATCATCGGGCATCCGCGCGGTGCCGATGGAGGTTTTGATCCGCTCCGCCGTGCTTTCCCCGATCAAGAGGTTCTGCTGCCGGCGCAGGTAGCTGATGATCGCCTCATCCATGCGGTCGCCACCCACGCGCACCGACCGCGCATAGACGATGTCAGCGAGCGACAGGACCGCGACCTCGGTCGTCCCGCCGCCGATGTCGACCACCATCGAACCAGTGGGATCGGTGATGGGCATACCGGCGCCGATGGCCGCAGCGATAGGTTCCGCGATCAGGCCCGCGCGCCGTGCGCCCGCCGACAGAACCGACTGGCGGATCGCGCGCTTTTCAACAGGTGTGGCGCCATGGGGGACACAGACGATGATCTTGGGCTTCGTGAACGTCGTGCGTTTGTGGACCTTGCGGATGAAGTGCTTGATCATCTCCTCGGCCACGTCGAAATCCGCAATGACCCCGTCGCGCATGGGACGGATCGCGCTGATGGACCCAGGCGTCCGACCGAGCATCAGTTTCGCATCCTCGCCAAAGGCCAGCGCCTTTTTGACGCCGTCCTTAACCTGATACGCCACGACCGAGGGTTCGTTCAGGATGACGCCCTTGCCCTTGACGTAGACAAGCGTGTTCGCGGTGCCGAGGTCGATCGCCATATCCGACGAAAAAAGACCACCCAGTCCTGCCATATTCCAAAGCCTCAATAGGTTATCCCCGCGCGACTCCCCATCGTGCGGCTTGAAAGGCCTTATAGGCCGCTGCGTAAACAGGTGAAAGGGGGGTGGGCACGCGCCCCGATGATGCCGTCGGCGGGGTTCTGCCCATGCCGTTGGGGCAATCCCGGCCCGTCAGGATCGGGTGATGTCCTTGTAATCGCCCCGCCGCAAGTAGAGCAGTTCGCGCGCCAGCTTGATTGTGGGGCGCACCGCAAAGAGGACGCTGCCCACGACAAAAAGCCATGTCGCGGCGTATTGGGTGTCTTCGTCGAAAAACAGGATTGAGCCGACAAGGAAGAAAACCGCCGCCGCAAAGTCGACAGCGGTGCGCAGGATCTCCGTGATCGCGTAAATTCTGCGCGTACGGGGGTCTCGGGCATGGGTGTTGGGATCGAAAATCGTCATGCTGTTCCTCGCCGCGCGTCGATGGGGCTGATGTGTGGGGCGGATACTTGCGCCCCACACGTGCCGTTCGCCCGCGTTTTTATCCCGCGTCTTTGTAGCTGACGCCCTTTTCGTCATAGCCGACATCGGTCTGCTCACGGCGGATGATCAGCCGGTTGAGCGCGTTCACATAAGCCTTTGCAGAGGCGACAACGGTATCGGTGTCTGCCGATTGGCCCGTGGCGATCCGGCCATCTTCGTTCATGCGCACGCTCACGGTCGCCTGCGCATCCGTGCCCTCGGTCACGGCATGGACCTGATACAGTTCCAGCCGGGCTTGATGCGGAAACAGCATCTTGACCGCATTGAACGTCGCATCGACCGGGCCGTCGCCGGTTGCGTCGATGCTTTTTTCCTCGCCGTCGATTTCCAGCGTCAGTTCGGCCTCTTGCGGGCCATCGGTACCGCAGATCACGCGCAAGCGTTTGACCTTCAGGTATTCGTTTTGGTCATCCGCCGCCTCGTCCCGCATCAGCGCGATCAGGTCTTCGTCAAAGACCTCCTTTTTGCGGTCGGCAAGGTTCTTCATTCGGACAAACAGATCGTTGAGCTGGTTGTCGGCCAGATCATAGCCCAGTTCGTCCATCTTGGCGCGCAGGGCGGCACGACCGGAATGCTTGCCCAAGGGCAGGGATGTGCCGGACAGCCCGATATCCTCGGGCCGCATGATTTCGAAGTTTTCGCGGTTCTTCAGCATCCCGTCTTGGTGGATGCCGCTTTCATGCGCAAAGGCGTTCTTGCCGACGATGGCCTTGTTGGGTTGGACAAGGAAGCCCGACACGGTCGAGACCCGGCGCGAGATCGCCATGATCTTGGTCGTGTCGACACCGGTGTGGAAGGGCATGATGTCGGACCGCGTCTTCATGGCCATCACGACCTCTTCCAGCGCGGTGTTGCCCGCGCGTTCGCCCAACCCGTTGATCGTGCATTCGATCTGACGCGCACCGCCTTCCACTGCGGCGAGGCTGTTGGCCGTCGCCATGCCCAGATCGTTGTGGCAGTGGGTGGCAAAGATCACGTCCTCGCCGCCTTCGCATTCCGCGATGAGGCGGCGGATCAGGTCGGCGCTTTCCACCGGGGCGGTGTAGCCCACGGTGTCGGGGATGTTGATCGTAGTGGCACCCGCCTTGATTGCGATTTCCACCACGCGTTTCAGGTAATCCCATTCGGTCCGCGTGGCGTCCATGGGCGACCACTGAACGTTGTCGCACAGGTTGCGGGCGTGGGTGACTGTGTCATGGATACGCTCGGCCATTTCGTCCTTGGTCAGGTTCGGAATGGCGCGGTGCAGGGGTGAAGTACCGATAAAGGTGTGGATGCGCGGCTTGGCGGCGTTTTTGACGGCCTCCCAGCAGCGGTCGATATCCTTGAAGTTGGCGCGGCTCAGCCCGCAGATCACGGCGTCTTTCGACCGCGCGGCGATCTCGGACACGGCCTTGAAGTCGCCCTCGGATGCGATGGGGAAGCCCGCCTCGATGATGTCGACGCCCATTTCATCGAGCATCTCTGCGATCTCGAGCTTTTCGTCATGGGTCATGGTCGCGCCAGGGCTCTGTTCGCCGTCGCGCAGGGTGGTGTCGAAGATGACAACTCGATCAGTGGTCATGGGAAATTCCTAGATGTGGTCTTTGGCGGCGGGTGGTTTTCCGCTGTCGCCTGTATTGGGTTCGCCTGCGGGTTCGATCAGCAGGACATGACATTCTTCTACCGCGCGCGGACGGTGCACAGCCTTGGCGGGAACCACGCAAAGCTCGCCCGCGCGCACCCGTAGCGGTTCGCCATCCTCGCGGTCCATGAACATCTCGCCCTCGAGGACGAGGAAGAAATCGTCGGTGTCGTCGTGTTTGTGGAACGGAAACTCGCCTTGGAATTTCACGACCATGATGTCGTTGCCATTGTACGAGGCCACGACCTTGGGGTCCCAGTGGGTGCAAAAGAGCGCGAGTTTGTCTGCGAGGTTGATCGTTTGCATGGCTTGCTCTGGCTGTCTGATGTTCGGCGCTGATCCTTCCCGAGCGGACGCGCCGACAGGCACGCTCAGGAGCGGCTAAGAAGCAGGGCCAGTAGGGCGCGGATGGTCATCGCAGGTGCCATGCGGACGTTATTGCGCAACTTGTGCCGCAGGGGAACCGGAAAATTTGTGGGTCGCATCGCTTAGAACATCAGGCAGGCGTCGCCTTGGGCATCTGCGGCCTTGGTCCTTACGCCGGGCAGGTAGTCGAACACCGCCAACCGGCTGCCATCGTCGAAGCCAACCCAGAGCGTTCCGGTGTCGGCCTGAAGGGCGATCCCTTCGGCGTCACGCCCATAGGCAGAGAGCGGCACCACGTCGACAAGCGTCCCGTCGGGCGCGAATTCGAATATGGAATTGCTGCCCTCGTTGTCGTCCACGACATAAAGCGCGCCAGTGCGCCGATCCCGCGCGATGCCTTGGGGTTCGGTCATGGGCGGGATCATCTCGAACCCGCGAATGGACCACAGGGTCGTGCCGTCTTCGGTTTCTGCCCAGACCCGTGCATCGTCATCTTGCGTCATGATCAGTGATCCGTCCGGTCGCGCGATCACACCCTCGACGTCCCAGACAGGCGTCTTCAGGCGGAACTTGTCGCCAATGGCCACGCCATCCTTGGTCATTCGCTGAAAGCCACCGAACCCATCCGCGATCAAAAGGCTGTCGCCATCCGTCGATAGCGCCTTGGCGGTAAAAAGGTCGGTCTCGAACCGGCGCGTGATCTCTCCGGATTGGTCCATGAAGGCGATCTCGCGTCCCTCGTTCACGATCCAGAGGCCACACAGGCTTTGATCGAAATGCAGCGACGACGGGCGGTGCATGTCAAAGCTGTTGCGCAATGTGATTTCGAGCGCTGCCGCAGGTGTGGAGAGACAAAGAAGACCGATGATCAGGCGCATAGGGCAAGACTTGGGGCGAATGGCTGTGCTGGCAAGCCTGCCAATCCGTGTGCGGAGGCGTCGGAGCCTCCGGCGGGAGTTTTTGTGGACCATCGAAAGTGGCCGGACGGCGCGGCGGGCCTAGATCGGCGTGAATGGATATGAACGGAAAACGGGCGCTGGTCTTTGGCGCCAGCGGCGGGATCGGGGGTGCCGTCGCGGCCGCGCTGACGGCCAGGGGCGCCGAGGTAACAGGTGTGTCGCGGTCAGACGGCCTTGATCTGACGGATGTGGCGGCAACCGAGGGCGTGCTTGAGGCATTGGAGCCCACGTTTGACATCGTGATGATCGCGACAGGCAAGTTGGATGGGGCAGGCGAGCCGCCGGAGAAGTCGCTCAAGGCGTTAAGCGCTGCGGCGATGGCGGACCAATACGCCGTCAATTGCATCGGGCCTGCGATGATCTTGCGGCATGTGCCCCGTTTGCTGCATCGCGACCGACCGGGGTTTTGCGGCGTGTTGTCGGCGCGTGTGGGCTCCATCGGGGATAACCGATTGGGCGGTTGGTATTCCTACCGCGCCGCCAAGGCCGCGTTGAACCAGATCGTCCACGGGGCCGCGATTGAGGTTGCGCGCACGCACCCGCAGGCGGTGTTGGCATCGCTGCACCCCGGAACGGTGGCCACGTCGTTCACGTCCGGGTTCCAAGACCGCGATAAATTGGACCCGCCCGAGGCCGCACGGCGTTTGATCGACGTGTTGACCGGGCTGACCCCCGACCAGACCGGCACGTTCTGGGATCACGCAGGCAAAGAGGTGGTGTGGTGACAAAGCTCGTTCTTGTGCTGGGCGATCAGCTTTCGCCCGAGATTGCAGCCCTCAAAGCCGCCGACAAATCCAAGGATGTCGTCGTCATGGCAGAGGTCGGGGACGAGGCATCTTATGTCCCCCATCACCCCAAGAAGATCGCGTTCATCTTTGCGGCCATGCGCAAGTTCGCTGCGCGGCTGCGCGATGACGGGTGGACGGTTGAATACAAAAAGCTCGATGACGACGGGTCGGACACGATCTGTGGCGAGCTGATGCGCCATTACAAGACGCATGACGCCGACGGCGTGATCGCCACCCAACCGGGGGAGTTCCGGCTGATCGAGGCGCTTGAGAACTGCCCGGTCAAGGTCGACCTCCTAGAGGACGATCGCTTTATCGCGACTCACAAGGAATTCGAAGACTGGGCCAAGGGCCGCAAGCAGCTTCGGATGGAGTATTTCTACCGCGAGATGCGGCGCAAGACCGGCCTGTTGATGGACGGTGACAAGCCCGAAGGCGGCAAATGGAATTTCGACCACGACAATCGCAAGCCGGCCTCCGATGACCTGTTCAAGGAAGGGCCGCTGCGGCAGGAGCCGGACACGGTAACGCGCGAGGTGCTCGACCTTGTGGCGGCGCGGTTCGATAACAATTTTGGCGATCTGGAGCCGTTTTGGTTCGCCACGGATGTGGAGGGTGCTGAGGCGGTTCTGGATTACTTTGTCGAGAAGTTGCTGCCGACCTTTGGTGACTATCAGGACGCGATGGTGGCGAACGACCGCTTCCTCTACCACTCGCTGGTGTCGCTTTACATCCATGTCGGGTTGCTCGACCCGTTCGAGGTCTGCCGCCGGGTCGAGGCCGCCTACAAGGATGGCCACGCGCCGATCAACGCGGCCGAAGGGTATATCCGGCAGATCATCGGATGGCGGGAATATATGCGGGGCATCTATTTCCACGAGGGGCCGGATTACCCGTCCCGCAATGGGCTGAACCACCAGCGCGCACTGCCGGGGTTCTACTGGTCCGGGAAAACGGACATGGCCTGTCTGAGCCATGCGATCACCGCGACCAAGGAGGAAGGGTACGCCCACCACATTCAGCGGTTGATGGTGACCGGTAACTTCGCGTTGCTGGCGGGGATCAATCCGCAGGAGGTCGCGGAGTGGTATCTGGCTGTCTATGTCGATGCCTATGAATGGGTCGAAGCGCCCAATGTCATCGGGATGAGCCAGTTCGCCGATGGCGGCATCGTCGGGTCGAAGCCTTACGTGTCGTCAGGCAGCTACATCAACAAGATGAGCGATTACTGCAAAGGGTGCAGTTACTCCGTCACGAAGAAGACCGGGGAGGGGGCGTGCCCGTTCAATCTGCTCTACTGGCACTTCCTGATGCGTCACCGCGAGGAATTCGCGAAGAACCCGCGCATGGCGCAGATGTACAGCACGTGGGATCGGATGGACGACACCCGCAAGGAAACCGTTCTGAGCGAGGCGGATGCGTTCCTGGAGACACTGAGCTAGTGCGCCCCACGCGGCGCAGACCTTAGCCGTCGCTCGTGGTCTCGCCCTCGGTGGCAGGCGCCGCTCCGTCGCCTTCGATGACCTCCCGCGCGTCTGACAGCGCACCGTCTTCCCATGTGCCCGTGGCTTGGGTGCCGTTGGCGTAAGCCATCGTCCCCTCACCCTGGCGGCGACCCGCGCGGAAGGTGCCGGTATAGACATCGCCATTCGCGTAGGTGGCCACGCCTTGCCCGTCTATCTCGCCGTTCAGCCACGCGCCCACATATCGGAAGCCGTCGGACATGACGATTTCGCCTTGGCCGTGGCGTTGGCCGTTTTCGAATTGCCCGGTGTAGACTGTACCATCCGAATAGGTGGCCGTGCCTTGGCCCTGACGCTGACCATCGACCCAGTCGCCGTCATACCGGTAGCCGTCCGCATAGGTCATGACACCGCGCCCGTGGTTTTGAGCGTCCTTGAACTGGCCTTGGTAGATGACGCCGTTGGCATAGGTTGCGATGCCATCGCCTTCGATCACGCCTGCGGACCACGCGCCCTCGTAGGTTGATCCGTCCGGGTAAGTGATTTTGCCCATTCCATCGGGTTGATCGGCCACGAATTCGCCCGTGTAGATCGAGCCATCGGGATAGGTTACTTCGCCCACACCCGACACCTGCCCGTCGACCCACGAGCCCACATAGGTGTAGCCATCGGTGCCTGTGAAGGTGCCTTGCCCATGGCGCAGGTCCGCCCGGAACGCGCCTTGATAGGTGTCGCCATTGGAATAGCGGACTGTGCCCTGACCCTCGCGCCGACCGGCGACAAGGTCGCCCTCGTAGACATCGCCATTGGGTTGGGTGAGCGTGCCTTGCCCGTTGATCTGACCGTTCTCCCACAGACCCTCGTAGATCAGGCCGTCAGGCATGGTCAGGCGACCTTGACCATCGCGGACCCCACGCAGCATATCGCCCTCGTAGAGCGCGCCGTCGGGATAGGTGATGCGCCCGGTGCCTTCCTTGACGCCGTTCACCCAGTCGCCGGTATAGACGTAGCCTTCGGGCGTGCGCATGGTGCCCTGGCCGTGGTGCATCGCGGCGCGAAATCCGCCCTCGTAGCGGGTGCCATTGGCATATAGAGCGATGCCTTCGCCCATGATCTTGCCGTCGACCCACGTGCCGTCATAGGTGCCGCCATCTGCGAACGTGATGGTGCCTTGGCCTTCGGGTTTGCCCTTGGCGAAGACGCCGACATATACGGATCCATTGGGAAAACGGGCTGTGCCTTCGCCCAGAATTTCACCATCGACCCATTCGCCGGTGTATTCGTAGCCGTTGGGCAGCCGGTAGGTGCCGGTGCCGTGCTGCACCCCGTTGCGGAACGTCCCTTCGTAGACGCCACCGTCATCATATTGCTTCACCTCGACCGACTGGGCCAAGGCAACGGGCGCCGCCAGAACGGCGGCAAGGCAAATGGCAATCAGGCTGTGACGCGGCATGGCATGTCCCCCTCTGCTCCGGGCCAGTTCGCTGCGTTTCGAAACCGTGTGGCACCACTGTGCGACGACAACGACTCTTGGCCGGATGCTAGGCAAAGCTAGTTGAGGTCACCAAGGCACTCAACACCTATATGTTGTGTGTACACAGGTTTGATGGCGTGTGAGCGGGCTTTTACCTACCCGCGGCGGGCGCTATGGGATGGCGGTAGTTCCAAGAAAGGCGCCGAGATGAGCCGGACCCTGACATTGACGCTGGCACAGCTGAACCCCACGGTTGGCGATCTGGCCGCGAACGCCGCCAAGGCGCGCGCGGCGTGGGAGGCTGCCAAAGCGGCAGGCGCGGACATGGTCGTCCTGCCCGAGATGTTCATCACCGGCTATCAGACGCAGGATCTGATCATGAAGCCCGCCTTCAGCACAGAGGCGATTGCAGCGATTCAGGCGCTCGCGCAGGATTGTGCGGATGGCCCTGTCATGGGCATCGGTGGGCCGGCGCGTACGCAGGACGGTCTGTTCAACGCCTACTACATCTGCAAGGGCGGCAAGATCGACGCGACGATCCTAAAACACGAGCGTCCCAATGACGGGGTCTTCGACGAGGTGCGGCTGTATGATCGCGGGCCGATCCACGGGCCATACGACGTCGCGGGCGTGCGGGTGGGGACGCCCATCTGCGAGGATGCTTGGCATCCCGACGTGGCCGAGGCGCTGCAGGAAACGGGAGCGGAGATCCTCGTGGTGCCAAACGGGTCGCCCTACTACCGTAACAAGCTTGAGGTTCGGATGAACCACATGATCGCGCGCGTGACGGAAACGGGTCTACCTTTGGTTTACCTGAACATGGTCGGCGGTCAGGACGATCAGGTTTTTGACGGTGCCTCGTTCGTGGTGAACCCGGGCGGGCATCTGGCAGAGCAATTCGCCCCCTTCGACGAAGACATCCGGCACGTGACGTTTTCCGAGACACCCAATGGCTGGCGCGCCGAGGAGGGGGAGCGGACGCTTCAACCCACGGAATGGGAGCAAGACTATCGCGCGATGGTCGAAGCGCTGCGCGACTACATGCGCAAGACCGGGTTCAAAAAAGTGCTGCTCGGGCTATCGGGCGGGATTGATTCCGCCATTGTGGCGACCATCGCGGTCGATGCGCTGGGCGCCGAGAATGTGCGCTGCGTGATGCTGCCCTCCGAGTACACCAGCCAAGGATCCTTGGACGATGCCGAAGACATCGCGAAACGGCTGGGCGTGCATTACGACTTCGTCCCGATCTCGGGGCCGCGCGCTGCGGTGACCGAAGCTCTGGCACCTGTGTTCGGGGACCGGCCCGAGGACGTGACCGAAGAGAATATCCAGTCGCGCCTGCGGGGACTGCTTTTGATGGCCATGTCCAACAAGTTCGGCGAGATGCTTCTGACGACGGGGAACAAGTCCGAGGTCGCGGTGGGCTATGCCACGATCTACGGCGACATGAACGGCGGCTATAACCCGATCAAGGACCTTTACAAAATGCGGGTGTTCGAAACCTGCCGCTGGCGCAATGCGTATCACCGGGACTGGATGAAGGGGCCAGAGGGCGAGGTTATCCCGGTGGCTATCATCGACAAGCCGCCTTCTGCGGAGCTGCGCGAAGATCAGCGCGACGATGACAGCCTACCGCCTTATGAGATCCTCGACGGGATCCTTGAAATGCTGGTGGACGGTGAGGCATCGGTCGCGGATTGCGTGGCCGCAGGTTATGACCGCGATACGGTCAAGCGGGTCGAACATCTGATCTATATCAGCGAATATAAACGCTTTCAGTCCGCGCCCGGCACCCGGCTGTCGCCGCGGGCGTTCTGGCTCGACCGGCGCTATCCGATCGCCAACCGCTGGCGCGACAAAGGCTGATCCGGGACCCACGGATCGCCGCAAACCTTCCCCAATTCCGGCCCTGACCCGTCGCATTGCGAATTTACCAAAGGGTAACTTTGTAAATGGGCGAGTCGGAGATTTCGGTATGGACAGTCTGGTTTTGCGCACCGCGATTTGGCGCAACATCGCAAGCTTGTTGGTCACGGGCGCCGCGCTGGGCGTATGCGTGGTGCAGGTCTATCAAGGGCAGGCGTTCTGGGATTGGGGACTGACAGATCCCAAGCACGAAAACCTGATGCGCATGGCCTTTGTCTTTGCCGCGCTGCTGTGCAGCTGGGGTGTGTCCCGCGATCTTGATCGCCTGATCCTGCGCACGCCGGTCTTTTATGCAAATGCCGATGGCGTGGCGATCCGCGGTGGCCAGATCATTCCGTGGAGCGCGTTTGAGGGCGTCGTGATCGGCGGGTTTACCGTCAACTACATCTTCACCGTGCGTCATCTGGAAATTCATGCGGGCGGCAAACACACGATCCCGGCGTTCCAGCTGTCCCACCGACCCGCCAAGATGGCGGCGATCATCATGGGCTATGCCGAACACGTGGCCCAAGGGGGCGCGGCATCGGACCACCGAACAGAAACGGCGCAGCCGATCATGCCACGCCGTCCCCGATTTCGACAGCAGGAGCCTGAGGCCATTCTGGCCTAAGGCTCGCATGACGCGCCGCGTTTAGGCGGGCATCATCTGATAGGTGGCGGGCGTCCAGCGGAACCCGTCACCGCGCGTCTCGACATATCCCACAGCCGGGAAGGGCAGGTGGTAGCCGGCAATCGGCACCTGATCGGCCGCAGCCATTCCAAGGATGCGCCGCCGCGTGGCCGCAGCGGCGGCCTTGTCCGCGTCAAAGCGCACTTCCCAATCTGGCTGCGCCAGTGACCACACGTGGTGATTGGCCATGTCAGCGGTCAGCAACAGCTGATCGCCACCGCTTTCAATCATGTAGACCATGTGTCCGGGTGTGTGGCCGAACGCTGCCATTGCCGTGATCCCGGGGCGCACTTCGCCGCCGTCTTCGACGAACGTCATTTTCTCCGCAAAGGGGGTGACGTTTGCTGCAACCATGTCTCCCACACGGTTGCCAGCCTCCATCCCAGACCAGAAGTTATACTCCTGCGCGCCTGCGATATAGGCGGCGTTGGTAAAGACTTCGGCCCCGTCAGCGGCCATCCCGCCGATGTGGTCGGGGTGCATGTGGGTGAGGACAACGTGGGTGACGTCTTCGGCTGACACGCCCGCATCGCCAAGCGCGGCCAGAACGCCGCCCCCTGGCAGACCGGTGTCAAAGAGGATGGTCTCGGTTCCCGTGCGGACCAAGACGGGTGTGAAGTAGCCTTGATAGGTATCGGCGGGGATGAAGTTTTCGGCGGACACGGCCGCGAACTCCTCAGGGCTCACATTCATGCCGAAAGTGCCTTGCGGTTCGTCCCGCTGCGAACTTCCCGCCAGAAGCGTCGTCACCGTGAAGTCTCCGATCGCCCAATCGCGCGCTTTTGGCATTGGGCTCGTGGCGTGGCCTTCGGCGGCGGCTGTCGTGGCAAGCGCGGGCACCAAGGGCAGGGCAGCGGCGGAAGCCAGCATCGCGCGACGGGAGATTTGGGGAGAAGACAGCTTGGCCATTTTCGAATTCCTTTCGGGCTGTGGTAGGCTGTCAGGTAGCGCGATTGTCGCAGGGGCAAAATCTTGGATACCAGTCAGCCCGCAAAGGAGGATCACATGTCCGCGAGGTCCATCCCGCCCGATGTGGCGGCCTATCTCGAAGGGGTCGAACCCGCCCGGCGTCAGTCGGACGCCTACGTCCTCGACGCACTTTTTCAGAAGATCACCGGTTGGAAGCCCCGCATGTGTGGGCCGACGATGATAGGGTATGGCTCTTACGACTACACCTATGACAGCGGTCACTCGGGAACCGCGCTGGCCACCGGGTTTGCCCCGCGCAAGGCCAGCCAGTCGATCTACATCATGCCCGGCTATGCCGATTTCGGGGACATCTTGGCCCGGCTCGGCAAGCACAAGATGGGCAAGGCCTGCCTTTACGTGAACAAGCTGGACGATATTGACCTGACTGTGTTGGAGGAGTTGATCCGCGCCGGTCTGGACGATCTGGGCAAGCGGTATCCGATCACGCCGTCCTAGCGTCTGTGCTGGACAATCGAGGCGCGGTTTGGCATCCGCTGCCGGTCCCTGATTGGAGCGTCTTGATGACCACCACCCGCTTTGCCCCGTCGCCCACCGGTTACCTGCATATCGGCAATCTGCGTCCTGCGCTGATGAACCATCTGATCGCCCGCAAGGCCGGTGGCACCTTTATCCTGCGGATCGACGATACGGATGCAGAGCGGTCCAAACAGGAATACATCGACGCGCTTCAGGTCGATCTGGAATGGCTGGGCCTGACGTGGGACCGCATTGAATACCAGTCCAAGCGCCTTGATCGCTATGCCGAGGCGGCGGATCAATGGCGCGCGCAAGGGCGGCTCTACGAGGCATTCGAGACGCCGACAGAGCTGGACCTCAAGCGCAAGAAGCAGCTGAACATGGGCAAGCCGCCGGTCTATGACCGTGCCGCGCTGGACCTGACCGACGCGCAAAAGGCCGTCTACCACGCCGAAGGACGCGCCGGTCACTGGCGGTTCA
Source organism: Pseudomonadota bacterium (assembly GCA_038527375.1). Taxonomy (GTDB): domain Bacteria; phylum Pseudomonadota; class Alphaproteobacteria; order Rhodobacterales; family Rhodobacteraceae; genus Shimia_B. The sequence continues at coordinate 22,140 of JBCBFU010000025.1, forward strand.
AGCTGGATCACGAACGCATCGAATGGGCGGACGGCATCCTCGGCGACATCTCCATTGATGCAGCTTCCGTGTCTGACCCGGTGCTGATCCGTGGCGACGGGCAGGTACTCTACACGATTGCCTCGGTCGTGGACGATATTGAGATGGGCATCACCCATGTCGTGCGCGGCTCGGATCACGTGACGAACACCGCGACGCAAATTCAGATGATCCGCGCGCTGGGCGCCACGCCACCCACGTTTGCGCACCATTCGCTTCTGACCGGCCCCCAGGGTGAGGCGCTTTCGAAACGTTTGGGCACGCTGGCACTTCGCGATCTGCGCGAGGCGGGCGTACAGCCTGCGGCGCTGTTGTCGCTGATGGCGCGGCTTGGCTCCTCCGATCCGGTGGAGTTGCACGACGATCTGGACGTGATTGCCAAAGGCTTCGATCTGTCGAAATTCGGGTCAGCGCCCACCAAGTTTGACGCCGACGACCTTTATCCCCTGACGGCGCGGCATCTTCAGTCCCTGCCGCTCGAGGCCGTGGCAGACGCCGTGACTGCCGCCGGTGTGCCCGGCGAAAAGGCCGAGGCGTTCTGGACCGTGACGCGCGACAACATCACGACTTTGAACGACCTTGCGGGTTGGTGGGCACTTATGCGCGATGGCGCCGATCCGGTGGTCGAGGATGAGGATAAGGCGTTCGTGGCCGAAGCGATGGCGCTGCTGCCTGAAGGCCCCCATGACGGCGAGACTTGGGGCGCCTGGACCTCTGACGTGAAGGCCGCCACGGGCCGCAAAGGCCGCGGCCTTTTCATGCCGCTGCGCAAGGCGCTGACGGGTCAGTCACACGGGCCGGACATGGCCGCCCTTTTGCCGCTGTTGCAGGTGATCAAGGCCAAGGACCTGACAAAAGGCTGAGGTTTCGCTTGCACTGACGCGCGTCCCCAGCACAGGGTTCGCCAATGTCCGAGCAAGCCAAATTCCTGGAAGGATCGCTCTTTCGCCATATCGCGGTGATGTCCTTCACTGCGGCGGCAGGGCTGATGGCGATCTTTCTGGTCGATTTCGTCGACATGATCTTCATCTCCATGCTGGGCAAGGAGGAGCTTGCAGCCGCCATCGGCTATGCCGGTGCCATCCTCTTTTTCACGTCGAGTTTCGGGATCGGCTGTTCCATCGCGGCAGGCGCACTCGTTGCGCGAGCGCTGGGCGCGGGCGACGAAGACGGCGCACGTCAGAAGGCCACGACATCGCTGATCTGGGGCGTGCTCTTTGGATCGGTCTTTGCGGCGCTCGTCTGGGTCAACATTCCGGCGCTGACCTCCTTTTTGGGGGCGGAAGGCAGCACGCAGGCTTTGGCGAATTCTTACCTCAGGATCATCATACCCTCGCTGCCGCTTTTACTGGTTGGCATGGTGGGCGGCGCAATTCTGCGCGCGTTTGGGGACGCGCGACGCTCGATGATGGCGACGCTTGCGGGCGGCGCGGTTAATGCCATCCTCGATCCGATCCTGATCTTTGGGCTTGATCTGGAACTGACGGGTGCGGCGCTTGCCTCGGTCGCTGCGCGGTTCACGATCGGGGCTGTGGCGCTGATCCCGATTTTCACCCATCACGGGGGTTTGGATCGTCCCAAGATCGCACCGATGTTGCAGGATTTCCGGCCCCTCGCCGTGATCGCCTTGCCCGCGATCCTTACGCAACTGGCGACACCTATCGGGCAGGCCTATGTCACGCGGTCGATGGCCGAATTTGGGGCCGAAGCGGTGGCGGGCATGGCCATCGTCGCGCGGCTGACGCCGGTCTCATTCGGGATCATCTTTGCGCTTTCCGGAGCAATCGGGCCCATCATTGGCCAGAACGCTGGTGCGGGTCAGCACAGCAGGGTCCGCGACACGTTCCGCGAGGGGATGATGTTTGCGGCCCTTTTGATCGTGTCGATCAGCGCGGTCCTTTTTGTCCTGCGGGGCCCTATCGCCGATCTGTTCCAGGCCGAAGGTGTCACGCGGCAGTTGGTCTTCCTATTCTGCGGTCCCTTGGCGCTCGCCTTCTTTTTTAACGCTGTAATCTTTGTTGGGAATGCGTCGTTCAATAATCTGGGGCACCCGTTCTATTCGACATGGATCAATTGGGGGCGTCACACGGTGGGCACGGTGCCCTTTGTCATCGCGGGCGCGGCGATCATGGGCGCGCCCGGGGTGCTGATCGGGCAGGCCGCCGGGGGCGCAATTTTTGCGGTGATTACCATCGTTTTGGCGCGGCGGGTTATGACCAATGCCGAGGCCGCAGACGCCGGTGCCCGCGCCCCGTTCCAGCGCGAGGCGCGCCAGCACTCCCTTCTCAATCACCGCCGATAGGGGGCTATCACCGCGTCGATCATCCGTGTTTCGTCCGCGGTCAGGTGTTGCGCGCGCGGGTATCGGGGGTCCGCGCGATCATCCACGATCCCGTTCTCCCATCCATCCGTGGTGTCCATGAAGTGCCGCGGGCCGTCCGACCCGAATTGATGGAGAAACCCCTGAAGCACAACATCCAGATAGCTCAGCCAGATCGGCTTGAGGCCCTCGGTGCGATTTTCCTCCGGCACGGAATAGATCACGGCACCCGCACCAATCTGGTCAGAGATATCAAGCCGCAAATAGTGGTGTTCGCGTTGATCGAGGGCGGGCCATGATGCCTCCGGCACGACGGCCTTTAGGCCCATGATCGTGCTTTGGGCGTGCGGCTCTGCCGATAGGAATGCGGCATCTCGAAAAGGTGTGGGACGCCAGACGCGACGCCATCCCCGCAACGTGGCAGGCTCGCCGCCCATGTCATGGGTAGCCGTATTGACCAAAGAGCCGTAGCCGAAGACGAGGCCGTTCATTCCCGGTTCCGCAGCACATGCGCGGGACGCGCCGATAGGGGACCCCACGCAAATGCGAGGCCCGCAAGAAGCGTCGTCAGGATGCCCGCCGCAATCACCGCCAGCGCGTTTGACCAGATGATCGAGAACTCTGTGTCGAGGATGAAGCGCGACACGGCCCAGCCCCCCAGACAACCCGCCAGCAAGGCCACCGCCCCGGCGGCAAAGCCCAATAACCCGGACCGCAGCGCGAAGGAGCCCAGAATGGTGGCCCGCGCCGCGCCCACCGTTTTCAAGATCGCGGCCTCGTAGGTGCGGGCGCGCTGCCCCGCCGCCGCGGCCCCGATCAGAACGAGGAACCCGGTGAGCAAGGTTGCCGATGCGCCGTAAGACGTGGCCGCCGCCAACCCACCCAACAATTCGGACACCCGGTCGATGGCGTCGCGCACCCGCACGGCGGTGATGTTGGGGAACTGACCCGCGATGTCGCGTAGGATGGCGGCCTCGGCCTCCTCTTCCGCATAGACCGTGGCTATATGGGTGTGGGGCGCCCCGGCAAGCGCGCCGGGGTTCATCGACAGGATGAACCCGATGCCCGCGTTTTCAAACGACACCTCGCGGAACGAGGCGATGGTCCCCGTGATGTCGCGGCCCAGGATGTTGACCGTCATCTCATCCCCCAGTTTCAGGCCCATTTCTGCGGCCTCTTCGGCAGCGAAAGAGATCAGGGGCGGGCCGGCGTAGTCTTGGGGCCACCAGTCGCCTTCGGTGACCCGGGTGTTGTCGGGGACCTCCTGCGAATAGGTCACGCCCCGGTCACCTTCGAGAACCCAGTGATTGCCTGCGACCTCGGCCGCTGGGCGTCCGTTGATCTGGGTGATGATACCGCGCAGCATGGGTGCGCTGTCGACGCGGGAGACCGCCGGATCATTCGCCAGCCTGTCATTGAAACCGGGCAGTTGATCCGACTGGATGTCGACAAAGAAATAGCTCGGTGCGACCTCGGGCAGGTCGCCCGTGATCGCGTTGCGCAGGTTTCCGTCGATCTGACCCACGGCGGCAAGCACCGACAGCCCCAAACCCAGCGACAGCACCACCGACGTGGCCTCTTCCCGCGGGCCACCAATGGACCCAAGCGCAAGCCTGAGCGATGTGCGCCCGCGCGTGGCCTTGAGCCGCGTGGCCCGCGCTGCGAGGAACCGCGCAAGGAGCGCCGCGAGGGTCAGGACGATCAACGCACCGATGATGCCGCCCGCGGTCCACAGCGTGAGCATCCAAGTTTCCGAAAACAAAGCTGCCGCCGCGATTAGGGCCGCAGCCAGCGCCGCCGTGGCCAACAGGTAGCGCGGGGCAGGCAGGCCGCCGCCGGCCAAGGCATCGCGGAACAGGGCCGCGGGGCGAATGTCCTCGGCGCGCGCGAGCGGCCAAAGCGTGAAAATGGCCGCCGCAAGAAGCCCGTAAATCGCGGCCTCTGCCAAGGGTCCGAGATAGATGCCAAAGGCGGCGGGGACCGGTAGGCGCGCTTCGATAATGGGTGCGAATAGCAGGGGCAGGGCCGCACCCAGCACAAGGCCCAGTGTGAGGCCCACCAATGTCAGAACACCGATCTGGAAGGCGTAGGTTAGAAATATCGTGGTCCGGCTAGCACCCAGCGTCTTGAGCGTCGCAATGACGGAGGTCTTGGTCGCGAGATAGGCGCGCACCGCCGCCGACACGCCGACGCCGCCCACGGCGAGCCCCGACAGACCCACGAGGATCAGGAATGCGCCCAGACGGTCTACAAATTCGGCAATGCCCGGTGCGCCGTTGCGCGCATCCGTCCAGCGGAGACCGGCATTAGCAAACTGCGCCTCAGCCTCGGCCTTGAGCCGCGCGAGGTCGGAGCCTTCGGGCAAAAGCAGGCGGTACTGCGTGGAAAAGAGCGTGCCAGGTTCCAGAAGGCTTGAGTTCGCAAGATCGGCTGTCCGCACGATGGTGCGCGGACCCAAGCCGAACCCGCCTGCGCTGCTGTCGGGTTCTGTCACAAGGATCGCGCTGAGGGTAAAGTCTTGCGTCCCGAGCCTAAAAGTATCGCCGACGGTCAGGCCCATCCTGTCAGCCAACACCCGTTCCATGACGCCGCCGGGACGATCCGCGGTGCCAAAGGCTTCGGCCAGCGGGATTTCCGGCTCCAGACGCACAGACCCGATCAGCGGATAGAGACCGTCGACAGATTTCACCTGCGTTAGGCCACGTTCGGTCACGCCATCGACCTCTGCGGTGGCGAGGGACCGGAAATCGACGACCTCGGATACCGCGACAGCCTGATCGTTCATCCACGCCGCCTCCTCTTCGGACGCGAAGCGATAGGTCAACTCGATCTGCGCGTCGCCGCCCAACAAAGCGGCCCCTTCGCGGGCCAGACCGCCCTCGATCGACGCGCGGACCGTGCCCACGGCGGCGATCGCCGCCACGCCCAGCGCAAGGCAGGCCAAGAAGATGCCAAACCCGCGCAACCCGCCGCGCAACTCACGGCGGGCCAAACGCCATGCAAGCGCGATCATTCGGCGGCCTCCTGCAGCGCGGTGTCGAGAGAGCCGTCCCGAAGCCGGATGACCCGCGAGCAGCGCGACGCGAGTTCGCGCGAGTGCGTCACAAGGATCAAGGTCGAGCCGTAACGCTCTTGCAGACCAAAAAGCAGATCGGTGATCGCGGCCCCGTTCACGCCATCCAGGTTGCCGGTCGGTTCATCCGCCAACAGGATTTCCGGGCGGGGGGCAGATGCGCGCGCAAGCGCCACGCGCTGCTGTTCGCCCCCGGACATCTGCGCCGGGTAATGGTCGATCCGGTGATCAAGGCCGACCGTCTTCAACTCCGCCTCGGCACGGTCGAAGGCATCGCCGATACCCGCCAACTCCAACGGTACAGCCACGTTTTCAAGCGCGGTCATGGTTGGGATCAAGTGAAAGCTCTGGAACACCACGCCCATATGCGCGCGGCGGAACCGTGCCAATGCGTCCTCGTCCATCGGTCCAAGGTCTTGGCCAAGCGCCGTGATCGTGCCGGCACTTGCCCGATCCAGCCCACCCATGAGCATGAGGAGCGATGACTTGCCCGATCCCGAAGGTCCTATCAGGCCGACGGTCTCGCCCGCGGCCACGTCCAGCGTGATGCCCGACAGGATATCGACCATACCGGCATTGCCCTTGAGCCGAAGGCCCACATCTTTCAGGCTAAGGACAGGTTCGGACATGGGATGCTCCTGGCTGCTCGGTGTCCTGCGATATGGGGTGAATGTGATGCGACGCAACATGTGGGCGGCTTTTCTTGCAATTGGTGTCAGCACCGGGGCCGCGCTTGCGGAAACGGTGACGGTTGCCGCCTTGGGTGACAGCCTGACCCAAGGGTACGGCCTGCCCGTGGACGAAGGCTTTGTGCCCCAAATGGAGGCGTGGCTTCAGGGCCAAGGGCTGGACGTCGAGGTCATCAACGCGGGCGTATCAGGCGATACGACCCAAGGGGGGCTGAGCCGTGTGGCTTGGACCCTGACGCCGGAGGTGGACGCGATGATTGTCGCGCTGGGCGGCAATGATCTGCTGCGCGGGATCCCGCCCGAGGTGTCGCGCGCGAATCTAGACGGCATTCTGGCGGCAGGTCGTGAAGCTGGGGTTGAGATGCTGCTGATCGGGATGGAGGCACCCGGCAACTATGGCCCCGATTTCAAGGCGGCCTTTGATGCCATGTACCCCGAACTGGCGCAGGCCTATGACGTACCTCTCTATGACAGCTTCTTTGCGGCCTTCGAGGGTGAGGCGGATGTGCCTGCCGAATTGGGCGCGTTCATCCAGCCTGACGGCATCCATCCCTCGGCACAGGGTGTAGAGAGGATCGTTGCGGCCATGGGGCCTGCCGTGGCCGATTTGGTCGACCGCGCGGACTGATGCCCGGGCGCTTCTTCCTGACGCGCCCGATGGGTGAGGTTGCGGCGCAGATGGGCCTGCCCATCGGCACAGTGGGAAATCAGCCACCCCGCCGCAATGTGGCCCCGGGGCAGGAGATCGTCGTCGGCACGGCTGCGGGGCTGCGCATGATGCGTTGGGGCATGATCCCCGTGGGCCGCACCAATGCCCGAGGGCGGCCGGTGATGGAAACGATTATCAACGCCCGGTCCGAGACCGTCTTTGACAAAAGCGCGTTTGAGGGCGTCCGCCGCTGCGTGGTGCCGGCGGATGGCTGGTACGAGTGGACCGGAGAAAAGCGCAGGAAGACAGCATGGCGCATCCGGCCAAAATCGGGGGCGATCCTGATTTTCGCGGGCATTCTAGATATTTGGAAGGCACCGGGTGGCTTGGAGGTGCCTCAGGTCGCGACGGTGACGTGCCCACCCAATGCCGATGTCCGCGACATCCACCACCGCATGGGGGTCATCCTCCGCGCGCAAGACGTTCCCACGTGGCTGGGCGGGGACGACGCCGCAGCGGCCAAGCTGATGGTGCCCGCGCCCGATGGCACCTTTGTGGTTGAACCCGCCGATGACGTGGATTGGGCGGGCGCCTAGTTCCCCGTGACTCCGACCCTGTTCCGCGTCACGCTGGTGCCCTGATGAAACAGAGGAGTTTTCACCATGTCAGTTGCCCGCGTAACCGAGATCATCTCGTCGTCGAAAAAGAGCTTTGACGACGCCATCGAAGAGGGCGTGGAACGCGCCTGCAAGACGCTCAAGAATGTCGAAGCGGCTTGGGTTCAGGACCAGAAGGTCGTGATCCGCGACGGCAAAATCGCCGAATACCGTGTGAACCTGAAGGTCACCTTCGTCCTCGACGACTGATCGCTACGCAGCCGCTGGCGCGCGTTCCGGCGGCTGCCTTACTCGCTCTCGTAGTCCAGAAGCTCTTGATAGGTATAGGATATCTCGATGTCCCCGTCGGCCCCTTCGATAAAGCGCGGGTCCTGGGGCAGACAGCCCAGACCGCAGACCTGACGCACGATCATGTCGGTGGTGTCCACATACCAAAGGCGCCCGCCCGGGGTTGCGACGAACCCGTCAATGCCTTCGGCCTCGTCGGCCTCGATATCCGTCACTGACGGCACCTCGGCGGCATAGTCGGGGTTGAAACGTCCGTGGGTGTGGAAAGACAGCACAAGGACGAGATCGTCCTCGGGTCCGTCATAGGTGCATTCGTCGCGCAGGCCCTTTGTGATGGGCGTGGCCACCAACCGTTCGTCGGCGTCGTAGCCGAAATAGCCGCAATACTCGCGGTCGGTGTCAAAGCTCGGCTGTTGCAGGGCGCCCAGAGTGTCCTTGGCCAGCGCGATTTCCTCGGCGGATTGCGCAGTGGCGCCGGCGCCTGTCCACATCAGCAGAAACAAACCTACAACGCGAAGCATATCCGCTCCTCCCTATCGAGCAAACCCATGCAGTCCATCAGGCGTTCCGTACGGGCACGCCTTCACAGCCCTTGATATCCATAAATCCATCCGGATGACACGCGGTTGGGGCCTTCAACGAATAAAACTGTTTCAGCGCGGGCATCTCCATCAAAATCAGCGGCGAGACAGCGAACCCGTGTATCGATCAGATGCCAGCGAAGTTGCCGCAAGAGGCTGACGCCTAGGCAGTAGCGATTGCCGACCGACAGGGTGTCCATTTGTGTCGTGGGCGTCCGGATTTCGGTTGGGCCGCCGATCCATGTCCCGTTCTCGTACGTCCAAAGCTGATCAGGGGCACCGCGACCGCATGCGACGCGAATGCGCTGGCCTTCAACTTGCGCTCCACGGGACGAGCACCCAAGCTTGGGCGGTCCGTCCAGAGCCGTATAGGTTCCATCGTCATTTGACAGGAGCAACATTTCCCGCGCGTCGGGCTTCAATCGCGTGACGTAGCCCGCCATGCCACCCCCGAAGGCGACGATATCACGGTGAGTGTCACCGTTGAGGTCGAGCGCCACAATACTGTGGTAGTCCCTGAGATACGTGTCGAAGCCACCTGAGACGGCCCGGGCATCCGCGCCAAACCGAATTTGTGCATCCCCCAAATCAAAGCGCATGGGCCAGCCCGCATTCTTGCCGTTGACGCTCCCAAGACGGATGTTGCCGCCTGTCTCCAGAGTGATGACCGCAATCCATCGGTCGCCGTCTTGCGTGACAGTTGCGCGGGCGTCCTGAGCCACGAAAATTGTTGGTTCGATGGCAAAAGTGATGGAGAGCGTAGTCGGCTGACGCAGACGCCCTGCCCAGAGTTCAAGGCCGAAATGTACCCAGGAGACCGTGATGCCGGTTGTGGGGCGGGGTGGGGAGGTTTCGCGATTGGCCAATTCTGGGATGCGCGGGTCATGCGGTAGGTGAACGAAGGGGGCGAAGGGTTGGTCCGGGTCACCGGTACTCGCAAGGATGTTGGCTGCAGCATTGTGGTTTGAGGTCCACAAGTCTTGTCGGTTGTCACCGTTGAAGTCTGCCGTTCCGAGGTAGAACAGGTTGTACCCGTTTGCGTCGATCTCGATCCCGCGACCCGCGCGCAAAAGGTCCACCCCCGCTAGAATAAGGAGGAAAACAGCCGCTCCACCCAGCCATTTGCCGATCGTTGCTCGCATTGATGCACCTTGCCCCCCACGTCGCGACCATAGGACATGGGTCGGCTGCGTCTATGCTGTCGTTTCCATCGCCTTGATCATATCCACGCGGGTGGCGTGGCGACCGCCTTCAAACTGGGCGCTGAGGAAGGCCTCGACCACGGCCAGTGCGAGACCTTCACCGAGCACGCGCGCGCCAAGTGCCAGCATGTTGGCGTCGTTGTGCTGGCGGATCATCGCGGCCGAGAACGTGTCGGAACAGACACCACACCGGATGCCCGGCACCTTGTTGGCGGCCATCATGATGCCTTGGCCCGTGCCGCAGACGATGATGCCCAAATCCGCGTCGCCTGCCGCCACGATCCGGGCGGCGGCCTCGCCATGTTTCGGGTAATGCGTGCTTTCGGTGGTGGTGGGTCCGATGTCCTGAACCTCATGACCGAGGCCTTCGACATGAGCCGTGATGGCCTGCCGCAGGTCGATTGCGGCGTGGTCGGATGAAAGGACGATGCGGGTCATGGGGAGGCTCCGGGGTTGCGGGCGGTTTTCGGGGCTTTTGGCAGGCGCGCCTTTCAGTGGCAACCGCGTCATAGATGCCGCCACGCCACATCCGGGTCTTCGGTGCGACGGGCGTGTTGCTGTGATGGCATGATTTGCATGCTGCTTTGACGATTGGTCAAACGGTGTTCTGATGCGATTTTTCTTTTTCAATCCGAACCAGCTTTTCGTTTTGGTCCCGATCGTCGTTCAGATCCTGGCGGTTCTGATGACATGGGGCTTTCAGCAAACGGGACGGCTGGACCCGTTGATCATTTGGATGGGCGCCTTCGTCTGCACGACAACAGCCTTGGCCACCTTGCGCCCTTTTGTTGGGAACGAGACCACATCCGTTCTGGGTTGGGTGATCATGATGTCCAACCTTGGCTCTCTCGTGCTGTTATTCGCGTTCGGCTACGAGATGAACGGGTTGTGCGGGCCGCTGGACAGCTATGCTGATGGGTGCGAGCCAAAGACGTTTATGATTAGCTTGTACTACTCGATCGTTACCTTCACGACGTTGGGCTACGGCGAGTTCATTCCGACGGAAGCGTCGCGCTGGTTCGCAGCAACGCGGGCAATCCTAGGCTATTTGTTCTTGGGAACGACGGTGTCGATGATTTTCCACTGGGCATCGCGATCTGCGCGGGAAGGCCAGTAGTCAGCCCATCGATTTGGCGTGACGCAAAAGCGTCAGGCGACCCCGATAGCGGCCATCACAAAGAGGCCGACCACGCTCATCGCCAGGGCGATACGGAAACCGGATAGTCGTGGAAATACTGCGCAACAGACCGCTTTGACCCCAGTTTGGACTTGGGCCGACGGACTGTGTCCTTGGTCGGGTTGGTGGTGTGATCAGCCATACAGCATCTCCTGCGTCATCCGCCTATATGGCATCCATTGACGTTGGTTTAAGGCGGCCGCATGCGCAAGACAATGTTTGCAAACGTGAACCTAACGTGCGCCCCTTGCATATAACGCCTTGATGGGCCGTTGGTTGCCAACATGGCACATTCGACCGAGAATTGGGCGTTTTTCGCGTGAAACAGCCGCAAAACCCGCTGAAACCGCCCTTCTTCGGGTCAAATATTCCGGAATTCGGCAGGTCACGATTTCACGTCAACGCACGAATTTCTTGTGTTTGATCCGTTTCGGCTCCAGCGCGTCGGCGCCCAGACGGCGCTTCTTGTCTTCCTCGTAATCCTCGAAATTCCCTTCGAACCACTCCACATGCGCCTCGCCTTCGAAGGCCAGAATATGGGTGCAGATTCGGTCGAGGAAGAAGCGGTCGTGGGAGATGACCACTGCGCAGCCGGCAAAGTCGACAAGCGCGTCTTCGAGGGCGCGCAGCGTTTCGACGTCAAGATCGTTGGTCGGTTCGTCGAGCAGCAGGACATTGCCGCCGGAGCGCAGCAGTTTGGCCATGTGGACGCGGTTGCGTTCACCGCCTGAAAGCATGCCGACTTTTTTCTGTTGGTCGCCGCCTTTGAAGTTGAACGCCGAGCAATACGCGCGGGAGTTCATCTGGGCGTCGCCCAGCTCGATGATCTCAGACCCGCCGGAGATTTCCTCCCAGACGGTGGCATTGCTGTCGAGCGCGTCGCGAGATTGGTCGACATAGGCGAGGTCCACGGTGTCGCCGTAGGTGATCCTGCCTTCGTCGGGTTGGTTTTGGCCTGTGAGCATGGAAAAGAGCGTGGATTTGCCCGCGCCGTTGGGGCCAATGACGCCCACGATGCCGCCGGGGGGCAGGGCGAAGTCGAGGCCTTCGATGAGGAGCTTGTCGCCCATGGCTTTCTTCAGGCCTTCGACCTCGATCACCTTGCCGCCCAGGCGGGGGCCGTTGGGGATGATGATCTGGGCGCGGGACAGCTTCTCGCGTTCGGATTGGTTGGCGAGCTCGTTATAGCGGTCGATCCGCGCCTTTTGCTTGGACTGGCGGGCCTTGGCGCCTTGGCGCATCCATTCCAGTTCGCGTTCAAGCGTGCGCTGGCGGCTTTTGTCCTCTTTGGCCTCTTGCTCCAGCCGTTTGGCCTTTTGCTCCAGCCAGGCGGAGTAGTTGCCCTCGTAGGGGATGCCGCGGCCGCGATCGAGTTCGAGGATCCAGCCGGTGATGTCATCGAGGAAATAGCGGTCGTGGGTGACGACGAGGATGGTGCCTTTGTAGTCGATCAGGTGCTGTTGCAGCCAGCTGATCGTTTCGGCGTCGAGGTGGTTGGTCGGTTCGTCGAGGAGCAGCATGTCGGGCGCCTCGAGCAGCAGTTTGCAGAGAGCGACGCGCCGCGCCTCCCCCCCCGACAGGTTTTCGACGGACCAATCATCTGGCGGGCAGCGGAGCGCCTCCATCGAGACGTCGATTTGCGCGTCGAGGTCCCAGAGGTTCTGGGCGTCGATTTCATCCTGCAGCTGGGCCATCTCGTCGGCGGTTTCGTCCGAGTAATTCATGGCGAGCTCGTTATAGCGGTCGAGCACGGCCTTCTTGGCGGCGACGCCTTCCATGACGTTTTCGCGGACGGTCTTTGCGGGGTCGAGTTTGGGCTCCTGGGGCAGATAGCCCACGGTCGCACCTTCGGCCGCCCATGCCTCGCCCGAGAAGTCCTTGTCGAGGCCGGCCATGATTTTCAGGAGCGTGGATTTACCGGCGCCGTTCACGCCCACGACGCCGATCTTGACGCCGGGCAGGAAGCTGAGACGGATGTTTTCAAACGTCTTCTTACCGCCGGGATAAGTCTTGGAGACGCCGTCCATGTGATAGACGTATTGGTAGGCTGCCATGGGTTCGCTCTCCGTCAAAGATGCCTGATGTTTCGTGTTCCCAGATAGCGGTGGGCGGGGAGCGGGGCAATGGGGGGAACCGAGCGGCCTTCGCGGACGTTTTGGCGGATGGACAATAAAGCAATGACTGGCGGCACGGTCACCGCGCGCGCCCAGAGGCGCAATCAAACGACGACAGCGGCGGATGCCGAAGATGACCTTATTGAAGAGGCATCCTCGCTCGCGCCCAAGCTGATCTATGAGGTCATCCGCAGGGACGGCGAAGAGGAGCTTGAGCGTCCGTTCCGATCGTTGGTGTGGTCGGGTGTAGCAGCCGGCATCATGATCTCGTTCTCGGTCCTTGCGGAAGCGATCTTTCGCACTTACCTGCCGGATGTCGGTGGGCGTTTCCTGATCGAGAACCTTGGCTATTCGTTGGGGTTCGTCCTCGTGATCCTTGGGCGGATGCAGCTGTTCACGGAGAATACGATCACCACGGTGTTGCCCTTTCTGGTGCGTCCGTGTTGGGGCGTGGCCGCTTCTATCGCGCGGCTGTGGGCGATTGTCCTTGGCGCGAATGTGGTCGGGGCCTTTGCGATTGCCGCGCTTTACGCCCATACGCCCGTTTTGCCGGACGCCTATGCCCCCGCTCTGGTGGAGCTGTCGCAGCATGCGACGGGGTTTGGCGCGCAGGACGGGTTCTTTCGCGCGATCCCGGCGGGAATTTTGATTGCGGCGTTGGTTTGGATGATGCCGCAAGCCAAGGCGCAAGCGTTTTGGGTCATCATTGCCTTTACGTGGCTGATCGCCGCGGGGGATTTTGCCCATATCGTCGCCGGTTCGGTCGAGATGGCGTATCTTGTGGTGCAGGGGATGCTGGCCCCTTGGGATGCGCTGACGCAATTCTTTGTGCCGGTCCTCGCGGGGAACATTGTTGGGGGCACGATCATTTTCACCCTGATGGCTTACGGGCAGGTCCGCGACGAGATTGCCGCCGACCGCGACCGTCACTAATCTGAAAGAAGGATGATCGACATGTCAGGTATGTATCGCAAAGGCGACAAGGTTGAATGGAACTGGGGCAATGGCACCGGGACCGGCAAGGTGACTGAGGTCTTCAAGGAAAAGGTCACGCGGACCATCAAGGGCAACGAGGTGACGCGTGATGCGTCAGAGGACAGCCCGGCCTACATGATCGAACAAGACGACGGGGACTGCGTTCTGAAATCCGAGTCCGAGTTGTCGGCTGCCTGATGTGCGGGAAGCGCCGTGATGGCTGATAGGCCGGGTGAGAACGACGCGCGGTCGCCGACCGAGCATCGCGGGCGTGTTTGGTGGGCGGCTGCCAAGGGTGTCATTCGCCAGATTGAGGACAAGCGCCTGAGTTTGATCGCCGCCGGCGTGGCGTTCTATGGCCTTTTGGCGATCTTCCCGACACTTGCGGCGATGATTGCGCTGTGGGGCTTGCTTGGGGACCCGGTGGATGTAATCGTGCTGTTTGCGCAGTTTCAGTCTGCCCTGCCGGCCGACATCTTTAAGCTCATCAACGATCAGCTTGTAGCGCTAGCCAATGCGGATGGGGATACACTCGGCCTCGCGTCGCTGCTGTCCCTGGGCTTTGCCATCTGGTCGAGCCGGGCGGGCGTTGCGGCGATGATCCAGGGCGTGAACGTGGTCTATGGGGAACGGAACCGCCCGGGCCTGTGGCACTACCTACATGCCGTGCGGATGACCGTCCTTTTGCTTGCGGTTGGCGTTGTTGCCATCGCCGCCCTTGTCATCGCCCCCATCGCGCTGGCGTTTGTGAATTTGGGTCCGCTTGCCGGATTGATCGCCGAATTCGTCCGCTGGTCGATCGCGCTGGGTGTGTTTTTGCTGGGCTTTGGATTGATCTATCGCCAAGGCCCGAACCGGCGGCCCGTGCGGATGGCGTGGATCACGCCCGGTGCGGCGTTGGCGGTGGTGCTGTCACTGGCCGCGTCAGCCGGGTTTGCGATCTACCTCGCCAATTTTGGCAATTACAACGAGGTCTACGGCTCCATCGGGGCTGTGATCGCCACGCTCATGTGGCTGTATATCACTGCGTTCCTCGTGCTGATCGGGGCCGCGTTGAACGCGGAGCTGGAGCGGTATGCGCATCCTGACAGCACAGTTGGCCCAGACCGGCCACCGGGCGCGCGGGGCGCGGCGGTGGCCGATGAGATGCGGCAAGTGTGACCGGCCTAGATCAGCGGACGCTGCGGCGGCGGGGTCAGCTCCATCTCGGCCACTTCGGCCAAGGCGTCGATATCATGGAGGTGCAGGACACCGTCGCTCCACGTGGCCAGTTGGCGCTCGCGCAGTTTGGCGAGAGTCTTGTTGGTGTGAACCAGCGAAAGCCCCAGCGCGTCGGCGATGTCTTGTTGTTTGAAGGGCAAGTCCATGGAGGCGCCGTCTGTCAAATCCAGCATCTCGCCCCGTTGAAAGATGCGCAGCAAAGCCCATGCCATCGACGACAGGGCAGAGCGCTGTCCCACATTGGTCAGTGCCTCGCCCAGAAAGTGTTCCTCGCGGGCGGCAAGCCACGTGATGTCAAAGGCGCGGGCCGGATGGTTTTTGAAGAAATTCCAGAGTTCCGAGCGATCAAAGACGCACAGGGTCATTGCCGAGGTCGCTTGGACGGAATGGCACATCTCGCCCATGACACCCGCCTGCAGGCCGATAAAATCGCCGGGAAACACGAGGTTGACCACCTGCCGGTTTCCATTTGGCAACGTCTTATACCGTATTCCCAGTCCGGAGAACGCTGTGAAAAGCTGTGCGCTTCCCGCGCCTTCGGAGAGGATCGGCGCACCGGGCTCGATCCTAAGTTCACCCATCTTGAAGCGTTCAATATGGCGTGTTTCTGCATCTGACAGGTCGGTAAAAATGGATTTTCGGCGAAGCGGGCACTGGTCACATTTTGTTGGCATCGGGCTACAGTTTTTCTTCCTTCCTATGTCATAGTTTAATGCGCGGCCCCTTCGGTTGGTTCCATACGGTGCGGACCTGAGGAGGTTTCCGCATGCCGCAAGTGTTTTTCGTTTTCGTAGAGAACCGGGTTGTCTCGACCGATCTGGTCGAGACTTTGTCTGAGGCCTATCGCGAGGCAGCGATTGTTCAGGCATCGTCCGTGGAGGGGGCGCTGGAGCCCATCAAGAATGGCCCCGCACCGATGGCGGTGTTCGTGTGTCAGCGTCTGCTGGTCGCGGGCGGCAGCGACTTTAGCGAACGGTTGGATGCGTTGGGCTGCGCGATCGGTGTCGTTAACGAGGAAAACCGCAAAGCCAAATTCCTAAGCGCGGCGTGGACGCGTTTGCCCGTTCCGTTTTCAACCCGCGATGTTTTGCGGATCGTCCCCTTGCGCAATCTGTCCGGGGCCGGAACCTGAAGAGCCCTCGGGCGTTTACCTGACAACACAAACAAGGAGTATTGTGATGTCAGACGCATTGAAAGTTGTACCAAAGACCGACGACGTTGATACTGGGACCCACAACATTCAGGCGGTGGCCGAAGGGCTGTCGGATGTTTTGGCGGACACCTATCGCTTGGTCTTCAAGACTCACGCCTATCACTGGAATGTCGAAGGCCCGATGTTCTATTCCGTCCACAACCTGACGGAAGACCAATACGACAACATGTTCGAGGCCGCAGACGATCTGGCCGAACGCATCCGTGCGCTTGGTCAGATGGCCCCCCACGCGATGGGCGACATGATGAAGAAATCCGTGATCGAGGATCGCGACGCCCTGCCATCCGCCGGGGATATGTGTGAAGACCTTGCCGCGGACCACGAACGCGTGGCGCACCGGTTTCACGCATTGATCAAACTGGCGGGCGAGGCCGATCCGGTGTCCGAGGACCTTGCGGTGGAACGTGCCGCGTTCCACGAGCAAGCCGCCTGGATGTTGCGCGCGTTGTCCAAGAGCTAAGGCCAGTTGACCCGCGGCCGCACAGCGTGTGCGGCTTCGGGTTGGCGACTGCTATGAAACATAAAAACGCCCCCCTGCGCAGATGCTCAGGGGGGCGTTTTGGTCTTGATCATCCTCACGAGGTATTCAGGACATCAAGGTTTCTGTCGACGAAAAGAACATCGCTTGGCTGACGGCCGAGCTGATCTGATCCTTGCGGACATTCAACTGGCGGACAACTCCTCCGGTATCGACGCGGTCAACGACCTCCTCGTTGCTCTCGG
>JBCBFU010000026.1:0-37497 GCA_038527375.1 Pseudomonadota bacterium
CAAAATTGAATGCTCATATAGTTTCCGCTACGTAAACACACTTTTTACGGAACTGATACGATTCCTTTCAATTTTGAATTGTAGCACGCAGTTGCTGGGAACGGGGATTGTGGCGGGGGTGTCTGGATGCGGCGACAGACCTGATCGCAAGCGGCTGTCCAAGAAATTCTCCGCATGTCCGTAGGGAGGGGTTGCACCCCCCCGAGACTCGCCATAGACAGCCCGAACGTTGGCGCGGGATGGAGCAGCCCGGTAGCTCGTCAGGCTCATAACCTGAAGGTCGCAGGTTCAAATCCTGCTCCCGCAACCAACGCAGAAACGCCGGCCTTTGGGTCGGCGTTTTGCGTTTGTGGCCGTGGCTGTCAGAGGTCGCCTGTGCGCCAGAGGGTCACCTTTAGCCCGCCATGCGCAATGGGGGGATCTGGGTCGAGGAACGGCAGGTTTGTCGCCTTGGCCAGCCCGGCGTCCGACGTGACCAATCCGACGCGCCAGCCCTGAAACCGCTCCGTCAGCGCCTGCCCAAGGCTTCCATAGAGGCCGAACAGCAGTTTGCGATTGCCGATGCGGGCACCGTAGGGCGGGTTCACCATGACCAGGCCGGGCGTCTGCGAGGGTGGCGCGAGGTCTGACAGGGGTCCTTGTTGAAAGTCACACAAGACGCCAGCGCGTTTGGCGTTCTCGGTAGCCCCCCGGATCGCACCCGCGTCGCGGTCCCGGCCAAAGGCACGGACGGTCTCTGGTGTCTGTTCTGCGGTCGGAGCCACGAAGGGCCCCCGGCCGGTCGCGCCGCCCGGGTCAGGGGCGTTTGCAAAGGATTGATAGGCAAAGATGCGGTCGCGCCCGGGGGCAAGCCCTTGCGCGATCTCTGCCGCCTCGATCGGGAAGGTCCCGGACCCGCACATGGGATCAACCACGGGTTCCACACCGTCATATCCGCACCGGCGCAGCATCAGCGCGGCCATCGTTTCGCGCAGCGGGGCCTTGCCCACAAAGGATTTGTGCCCGCGTTTGTGCAGCGGCTCGCCCGAGGTATCGACGGATACGGTGCACATGTCGTCGTCGATCCGCAGCTTGATCGACAGCGCGGCGTCATCGGACAGCTTGGCGCCTGCGACATCGGTCAGGGCGCGCTCCAGCCTCTGTTTCGCGGCCCCTGCGTGGTAGATGCGGCTTTTGCGGCAGGTTGCCTCGACCCGGACGGTGGTGCCGGGGGCCAGAAGGGCGGTCCAGTCTATCTTGCGCGCGCGCTTGTCGAGCTGGGCGAGGTGCATGGCCCGGAAGGCCGCGATGCGGACCAGAACGCGCGTGGCCCCCCGCGACCACATATTCAGATGCGCAACAGCCTCCCACCCGCCGGTGACGGTGACGCCCCCGGGCGAGACCATAGGCGCCTCAAAGCCCAGTTCGCGCACCTCTGCGGCCAGCATGTCTTCGAGGCCGGGCACGCAAACCAGATAGATTTCAAGGTTCCGATCCATCCCGCGCACCTAACCCGTCCGGCGATCCATACGCAAATGCACAGGGCCATGTGCAGCAACATTGCTTTTAGATTGATGACCGGCGGGTTAGCAGGCAGGCAGATAATGAGGGTGCGCATGTCCAATATCGTTTCGGTCAATGGTGTAAAGAAGGTCTATGCCTCGGGGCATGAGGCATTGCGCGGTGTCGACCTCGACATTCGCGAGGGGGAGGTTCTGGCGCTCCTCGGGCCGAATGGCGCAGGGAAAACGACGCTGATCTCGGCCATTTGCGGCATCACCACGCTGAGCGCGGGGACGATCACCGTTGGCGGCCACGACACGGTCACGGACTACCGGGGCGCGCGGCGTCTGATCGGTCTGGTCCCGCAGGAGATCAACCTCGAGCCGTTCGAGAAGGTCATCAACACCGTGCGGTTCAGCAGGGGTCTGTTCGGCGCGCCCCGCAACGACGCCTATATCGACGAGGTGCTCAAGACGCTGTCCTTGGACGACAAGCGCGACGCGCAGATCAAGGAATTGTCGGGGGGGATGAAGCGCCGGGTGCTGATCGCCAAGGCGCTGAGCCACGAGCCGCGGGTGCTGTTCCTCGACGAACCGACCGCCGGTGTGGATGTAGAGTTGCGCAAGGACATGTGGGACACGGTCGCCCGCCTGAAAAAGGCAGGTGTGACCATCATCCTGACCACCCATTACATCGAAGAGGCCGAGGCCATCGCCGACCGGGTCGGCGTCATTAACAAAGGGCAAATCCTTCTGGTCGAAGACAAAGACGCCCTGATGACACGCATGGGGCAAAAGCAGTTGGTGATCGAACTGACCGCCCCCATCGCGGCGTTGCCGGATGCTTTGGCGGGGCGTGACCTGACACTGTCCGACGATGGGCTGCGACTGACCTACCGTTATGACACCCACAGCGAACGCACGGGCATCACCCGGCTTTTGTCGGACCTTCAGGCGGCGGGGCTGCAGCTGTCTGACCTCCAGACCGAGCAATCGAGCCTTGAGGATATCTTTGTTGGTCTTGTGAAGGAGCCGTCGTGATGAATCTGCAAGCGGTCAAATCCATCTATGTGTTCGAGATGGCGCGGTTCTTTCGCACCCTGATGCAATCCTTCCTGTCGCCCGTCCTGTCCACATCGCTTTATTTCGTGGTCTTCGGCACCGCCATCGGCAGCCGCATCGATAGCGTCGAGGGCGTAAGCTATGGCGCGTTCATCGTGCCGGGTCTCATTATGCTCTCGGTGATGACGCAGGCGATTTCCAACGCGTCCTTCGGCATCTATTTCCCGAAATTCATCGGGACCATCTACGAGCTGTTGAGCGCGCCGGTGAACGTCCTCGAGATCGTCGTGGGCTATGTAGGCGCGGCGGCCACGAAATCGCTGTTTATTGGTCTTGTGATCCTCGGCACGGCGTTTTTCTTTGTGGATCTGACCATCGCGCACCCGGTTGCGATGCTGGCCTTTCTGGTCCTGACCTGCCTGTCGTTCTCGCTTCTGGGCTTTATCATCGGCATCTGGGCCGGGAACTTTGAGCAGCTGCAACTGGTGCCGCTGTTGATCGTGACGCCTTTGGTGTTCCTCGGGGGGTCGTTCTATTCGATCTCGATGTTGCCGCCGGTGTGGCAGACGATCACGCTGTTCAATCCGGTGGTCTATCTGATCTCGGGATTCCGGTGGGCGTTCTTTGGTCAGGCGGACGTGGCGATCGGTGTTTCGCTCTTTGCGATCGCGTTCTTCACGGCGATCTGCCTTGGCTTCATCTGGTGGATTTTCAAGACGGGCTGGCGCATCCGGTCCTAATTGCAACACTCCGCACAGTTCCGCGGGGGCGGGTGCCTTGTTGGCACCGCCCCTGCGGCTTATGTGCAGGGGCATGAAGCGCTGGATACCGTTCCTCAAATCCGACCCGCAGGTCGCTGTCGTCCGTTTAGACGGCATGATTGCAAGCGGCCGTGGCCTGAATGATCAGGGCATCGGCCCCGTCATTGAAAAGGCATTCGCCAAAAAGCCCGTGGCCGTCGCCCTTGTGATCAATTCACCGGGGGGCAGCCCTGTGCAATCGGCCTTGATCGGCGCGCGCATCCGGCGTTTGTCCGAAGAGAAGGGCATTCCCGTTCACGCCTTTGTCGAAGATGTCGCGGCCTCGGGCGGCTACTGGCTGGCTGCGGCTGCGGATGAAATCTGGGTGGACCGGTCATCAGTGATCGGGTCCATCGGGGTGATTTCGGCGGGCTTCGGCCTTGATGAGTTTATCGGTCGCTACGGGATCGAACGGCGGGTCTACACGGCTGGCAAATCCAAGAGCATGCTGGATCCGTTCCGCCCCGAGAAGGACGAAGATATCGCGCGGCTGAAGGGCCTGCTGGAAGACATCCACGAGACGTTCAAAGACCATGTCCGCACCCGCCGGGAGGGCAAGCTGCCCGAAGACGATCTGTTCACCGGGGAAATCTGGGTTGGTCAGAAGGGTGTTGATGTGGGCCTTGCCGATGGCGTCGGTCACCTTGTTCCCAAGATGAAAGAGCTCTTTGGCGACAAGGTGCAGTTCCGCAAATACGGGCAGAAGCGCCCGTTCCTGTCGCGTCTGGGCGCACAAGCCCTGACCGAGGCCAGCCATCAAATCGAAGAACGCGCGGCCTACGCGCGGTTCGGTCTGTAACGTGATCCTCAAGATCGTCACCCTGTTCCTGATCGGCATGGCTGTGTTGGCGATGTTTGGTCGGCTTCGCTTTCCGGGGCAGGAGCGTTTGCAGCGCCTCCAGCAGAGCGCGAAGTGCAGGGCGTGTGGGCGGTATCGTATTGGGCGTGGCCCCTGTGAGTGTGGGGGCAAAGGATGATCCTTGATTGGGTGCAAGTGGGCCTTGGCCTCGTGATCCTGCTGTTGGCGGGGGATGTTCTGGTCAAGGGGGCGGTGAACCTCGCCCTGCGATTGGGGGTTTCGGCGCTGATCGTATCGCTGACCATCGTGGCCTTTGGCACGTCCGCCCCGGAGTTGTTGATCGCGATTTCAGCCGTGGAGGAAGGGGCGGCAGGCCTCGCCATCGGGAACGTGGTGGGATCGAACACGGCCAACGTTCTGCTGGTGCTGGGTATCCCGGCGCTCTTGGCGACGCTCGATGTGTCTGACTGCGATACGCGCAAAAGCTATGTGATGATGCTTTTGGCGAGCGTGCTGTTCATCGGGCTGGCCTTTACGGGCGTCTTTGTGTTCTGGCACGGGCTGATCCTGTTGGCGGCCCTTGCGCTCATGCTGCTGGATCAGGCGCGCGAGGCGCGTTCGGACCGCGCGGCATGCGCCAGTGCATCCGATAATGAGGAAGAGGTCGAAGGCGCCGATCCCGATCTGCCGGGGTGGCGCATCGGCCTGTTTCTGGCGTTGGGCATTGCGGGTCTGCCCCTGGGGGCGGAGTTGCTGGTGGAAGGTGCCACGGATATCGCCCGGCGTGCCGGCATGTCCGAGACAGCGATTGGCCTGACGCTTGTGGCAATCGGAACCTCGCTGCCGGAACTGGCGACGACGGTTGTGGCAGCCTACCGCCGGCAGGCGGATGTGGCGCTGGGCAACGTCATCGGGTCCAACATGTTCAACCTTCTTGCCATCATTGGGATTACCGCACTGATCGCCCCGATCCCCGTGGATGAACTGATCTTGCGACTGGATATCTGGGTGATGCTGGGGGCCTCTTTGATGCTGGCACCCTTCGTGTTTTTCGGTTGGAAAATGACCCGTGTCTGGGGCGCGGCCTTGAGCGTGCTTTATATGCTCTACCTCTACGTGGTGTTGGCGTAGGAGAGATTTCATGAAGGCGTTGGTCACCGGTGCGGGCAAGCGGCTCGGGCGCGCGATGGCGCTTGCCCTTGCGGATCGCGGATATGATGTTGCCGTGCACTACGCGGGCTCGCAGGACGCCGCCCAAGAGGTAGCGGAGCTGATCCGCGCCAAGGGTCGCCAAAGCGCAGCCCTGCAAGCCGACCTGCTTGAGGAAGACGCCATGCAGACCCTCGTGCCGCGCGCGGTCGAGGCACTGGGCGGCCCGTTGACGGTGCTGATCAACAACGCGTCGATCTTTGAATATGACCGGGTCGACACCGCAACGCGCGAAAGCTGGGACCGTCACATCGAAAGCAATCTGCGCGCGCCTTTCGTCCTGACACAGGCCTTTGCCGCGCAGGCACCTGCTGCCGGCACGGACGCGGCGGGAGAGCCCGTGGCAAGCGGTGTGATCATCAACATGATCGACCAGCGCGTGCGCAAGCTGACGCCCGAGTTTATGACCTACACCATTGCCAAAATGGGCCTATGGGCGATGACGCAAACAACGGCGCAGGCCCTTGCCCCGCAGGTCCGCGTGAATGCCATCGGCCCGGGTCCCACGCTGCAAGGTGCGCGCCAGACCAAAACGCATTTCGACCGTCAGCGCGCGGCCACCGTTTTGGGGCGCGGTGCCAATCCAGCCGACATCACGGCGGCCTTGGCCTATTTCCTCGATTCTCCCGCGATAACAGGCCAGCTTTTGTGCGTGGATGGGGGGCAGCATCTGGCATGGGAAACGCCCGATGTTTTGGGTGTGGAGTGACCCCAGGACGCCCATGCCGGTAAGTTGTGCACTTTGGACGGTGGTCTGGAAGGAGGGCCTGCAAAATCCTATGTTTTTCAGAGGGTTGTCAAATGTGGATGAAAAATATCCAATGAGATCAGGGGCTTGAATTGTTGCTTAAAAATTAAGCAAATCAAAGAACCCCAGCGGAATCAAAGGAAAACCATGCGAGTCGGTTTGTTATGCGCAGAGTTATCCCCAGATTCCGTGGATACCTTAATACTTGCGGCGGTCCCCTGATCGGGGCAGCCCTGATCCTCTGCCAAGGGAATCACTCCGCACCACAGCCATGAACGATTCGCAGCCTCAAAACCCCAGACGCGGACAGGATGTCATCGCGGATTATGTTCGGACGCTCGACGGCTCTCCGGGTGTGTACCGGATGCTCGATGATCAGTCGCGGGTTCTGTACGTGGGTAAGGCCAAGAACCTGAAAAACCGGGTGTCGAACTACGCCCGCGGTCAGGCGCATGCGCCGCATATCTATCGGGTGATCGCCGAAACCGCGTCGATGATGTTTCTGACCACCAAGACAGAGACCGAGGCTCTGTTGCTCGAACAGAACCTCATCAAGCAGCTCAAACCCAAATACAACGTCATCCTGCGGGACGATAAGTCGTTCCCGAACATCCTCGTGGCGCGCAACCACGCGTTTCCCCAGATCAAGAAGCATCGCGGCGCGAAGAAGGAAAAGGGCGACTATTACGGCCCCTTCGCCAGTGCGGGTGCCGTGAACCGCACGCTCAATCAGCTGCAGAAGGTCTTCCTGCTGCGCAACTGCACCGATGCCACGTTTGACGCGCGTACCCGGCCCTGCCTGCTCTATCAAATCAAGCGATGCTCGGCCCCCTGCGTGGGATATGTGAGCGAGGAGGAGTACGGGGCCGCCGTGCGCGACGCCGACATGTTCCTGCGGGGCAAGTCCACGCGCATTCAGGCCGAATTGGCCGCCCAGATGGAGGAGGCGTCGGCGGCGATGGAATTCGAACGCGCTGCCGCCCTGCGCGACCGCATCCGGGCGATGACCAATGTGCAGAGCGCCCAAGGCATCAACCCGCGCGGCGTGGCCGAGGCGGATGTGATCGCGCTCCATATGGATGGGGGGCAGGCCTGCGTGCAGGTGTTCTTCATCCGCGCGAACCAGAACTGGGGCAACCACGACTACTATCCGCGCGTGACCAGCGGTGCCGACAAGGCCGAGGTCATGCAGGCTTTCCTCGGTCAGTTCTACAGCGACCGGGAGCCGCCGCGCCTCGTGCTGATCTCGGACGATGTGCAGGACCGCGATCTGGTGTCAGAGGCCTTGGGCGAAAAGGTCGGGCGCAAGGTCGAGGTCGCGGTGCCGCAGCGCGGTGAAAAGCTGGAGCTCGTCTCAGGCGCTCTTCGCAACGCGCGCGAAAGCCTTGCGCGCAAGATGTCGGAAAGCGCCACGCAGACCAAACTGCTCACAGGGCTGGCAGAGGCGTTCGACCTTGATGCGCCGCCCGCCCGGATCGAGGTTTACGACAACTCCCACATCCAAGGAACGAATGCCGTGGGCGGCATGATCGTTGCGGGGGCCGAAGGGCTGCTGAAAAGCCAGTACCGCAAATTCAACATCCGGGGTGACGACCTGACGCCCGGCGATGACTTTGGCATGATGAAAGAGGTGCTGACGCGCCGCTTCAAACGCCTGCTCAAGGAAGACCCCGACCGAGAAGGCGGCACATGGCCTGACCTCTTGCTGATCGACGGCGGGGCCGGGCAGGTGAGTGCGGTGCACGAAATCATGGTCGAACTTGGCGTCGAAGACATCGACATGATCGGCGTGGCCAAGGGCATCGACCGCGACGCTGGCAAAGAGGAATTCCACCGCATTGGCAAAGGCGTGAAGGCGCTGCGCCACAACGATCCGGTGCTCTATTTCGTCCAACGCCTGCGCGACGAGGCGCACCGCTTTGCCATCGGCACCCACCGCGCGAAACGGGCGAAATCAATCAGCCGTACACCGCTGGATGACATCGCAGGCGTGGGCGCGACCCGCAAACGCGCGCTTCTGGCGCATTTCGGATCAGCCAAGGCCGTGGGCCGCGCGAACCTCGCGGATCTCAAGGCCGTGGACGGGATCAGCGAAGGGTTGGCGGAAAAGATCTATGACTTCTTCCACGAGAAGGGCTGAGGCTTGCCGCGCCGGGCCGGGCTGTTAGGAGTAGGGATATGAAATCGCTTCCCAACATCCTGACGGTCCTCCGCCTTCTGGCCGCGCCCGGGATTGTCGTGGCCTTTCTCGTGCTGCCGCGCCCGGTGGCCGATTGGGCGGCGCTGTTGCTGTTCTTGGGTGCATCGGTGACCGACTATGTAGACGGCTATCTTGCCCGGCTGTGGAAGGTCGAAAGCAAGCTCGGGGCGATGCTCGACCCGATTGCGGACAAGGCCATCGTGCTCTGCGCGCTTCTGGCGCTGGCGGCCTTTTGGACCCCCAACACCTATATTCTGCTGCCAGCCGCGTTGATCGTCTTCCGCGAAGTCTTTGTGAGCGGGCTGCGGGAGTTCCTTGGGGATACAGCCGGCACGCTCAAGGTGACCAAGCTGGCGAAATGGAAGACCGCCGCGCAGATGGTTGCGATCGGGGTGCTGTTGTCCAAGGGCATCTTTGAGCAGGCGCTGTTCGATCGCATGGTGGGTATGGACATCACGCTCTTTGACGCGGTTCTGGCGGGTGAGGAAGAGGACGTCCTTGGCATCCGCAGTCTGTCATCGACACTGGATCTGGTGCGGATGGGCGGGGTCATCCTGCTCTGGGTCGCGGCGGTCCTGACCGTGATCACGGGGTGGGATTACTTCCGCAAGGCGCAGCCTTATCTGGAGGGTCCCAAATGAAGATAGACGTTCGCTATTTCGCCTGGGTGCGCGAGCGCATCGGCGTGGGCCATGAGAGCGTGGAGACAGACGCCGCGACCCCGCGCGCGCTGATCGAAGAGCTGCGCACGCGGGAAGCGCGCTACGAGGCCGCCTTTCAGGATATCACGGCCCTGCGCGTGGCCGTAGATCAGGAATTGGTCGACATGGACGACGCGTTGGGCACAGCGCGCGAAGTGGCGTTCTTTCCGCCGATGACCGGCGGCTGATGGATATCCGCGTCCAAGCTGACCCCTTCGCCCCCGGGGCGGTGCTCGACGGGTTCACCGCCGCCCTGTCCGGCGCCGGGGCTGTGGTCAGTTTCACCGGGCTTGTGCGCGACATCGACGGCGCGTTGGACCATATGGAGATCGAGCATTATCCCGGCATGACGGAGGCCGCGTTGCGCAAGATCGCGAGCGACGCGATGGAGCGTTGGCCCCTGATCGACGTGCTGATCCTGCATCGCCACGGCAAGCTCGCGCCCCAAGACCCCATCATGATGGTCGCCACCGCATCGCCCCACCGTAATGCGGCGTTCGAGGCCGCGGATTTCCTGATGGACTATCTCAAGAGCCGCGCGCCGTTCTGGAAGAACGAGCGTGTGGGTGGTGTAGATCGCTGGGTCGATGCGACAGCCGAGGACGAAGCCGCGCTATCGCGGTGGGGGGACGATGCCGCCAACGGCGGCGACTGAACTTTCATGCCTCCGGCGGGTCTATTTTCCGCCAGAGGAAGGTGTGCACCCGCGCCCCCCTTTTCGATGGTCCTCAAAAACTCCGGGGTGAGCCGCGCAGCGGCGAGGGGCAGCGCCCCTTATGCGTTTTGGCGTTCGATATAGGCGCGCAGTTCTTCGGCCTCTTGCCGCGCGTCGCGCAGCCCGTCCATGGCCGCGCGCAGTTCGGCTTCGGTCTGGGTCAGCTGATTGGTGATCTCGGCTTCGCGCTGCTGTAGGTAGGTGATGGCCTGATCGCGGGTTTCTTCGGCCTCGTGCAGGGCCTGCGCCATCTTGTCGAGTTCGCCCACATCCGACTGCGAGACCCGGGTAAAGCGATGTACCAGCCAGTTGGCGAACCAACCGAGGGCAAAGGCCACAAAGAGAATGATGGCCGTGGCGATGATCAGTTCGCTTCTATTCACTTGGGGTCTCTTCCTCGGGCGCGGCCTCGGTGTCGGCCGCAGGCTCTTCTTGGGGGGTGCGCAGCGTAAACTCAATCCTGCGATTGGCTTCGCGCCCCGCCTCGGTTTCGTTATCGGCGATCGGGCGGGCCTCTCCATAGCCGCGGGCGATCAGCCCGGGGGCCGCGATGCGTTCGCCCTGAAGGGCCGCGATCACCGCTTCGGCGCGGGATTGGGACAGGTTCAGGTTCATCTCTTCGCGGCCTTGGCTGTCCGTGTGGCCAGCGACTTCCATTTGGATATCGGCACATTCGCGCAGCACTTCGGCAATGGCCGCGATTGTCTGGCGGCTGTTGGCATCCAACGTCGTCGACGATGGCTCGAACGTGATTTTGCGTTCGGCGATGATGAGGTTCACGCGCTCGACGCATTCTTCGGGCGTCAGGATGTTGGCGGCGGGATCGAGCGCTTCGGAATAGGCGACATTGATCGAGAAAGGTTGTCCTTCGCCCAGTTGGTCCGACAGGATCTGCGCGATCCGGGCACGGGCGTCCGGGTTGCCCGTTTCGCCACGCACCGTGACGTTTGCATCAGACACGACGACCGACCCGTTCGATAGCTGCGAGAGGCCCGCGAGCCCGCCCAGCACACGCAAGGACCATCCGCTGGGCAGGCTCTCGCGGTCTTCGGCGGCGAGGTATGCCTGTTCCGCGCCAAAGCGGGACTGGGCATAGGTTTCCACTGCGGCGCGCGCCAGATCGTCCCCCACGTGACCGCGCATCTGCACCTGCCCCTCAGGCGACAGGGTCGCGGTGAATTCGGGCGGGCCGTCTTCGCTTTGCGTTTCGGGTTCGGGCAACACGGCAGTCAGCGCAAAGATGTCGGGCAGGTTTTGTTCCAGCTCTGCCGTTACCGTGTCAAAGGCTGCAGGTTCGGTGCCTTGGGTCGCAACGAAGGTGACGTCCGTGTCTGAGAACGTGACTGATCCAGTGCCCAGCTCAGCAACAGCTGTGATGGCCGCAGCCGCAGCGTCACCCCAGCGCGTTGTGGGCGAACCAAGTCCAAGTCGGCAGTCGGCCTTGCCTTCAAGCCCGGCTTCGATTGCTGCGGCGGTGATCTGCCGCTGGGCCGCGTCGGTATCAGCAGAACACGCATCGAACCGCGCGCCGCCTGCGTCGATCAGGAAGCGCAGGGTGAAGGGCGTGATGACCGGGCGCGGTGCGCTGATATCAAGTGCGGTGCGGATGCTGGCGGGGGCGTTGCGGGCCAGTTGACCTTCGACCTGCCGACGTTCTTGATCGCTGTCGGTGATCGCGGTGATGGCCACCAGATCGGCCTCGACCGAGATTTTCGAACGCGGCAGATCCCCGAGCGCCCGCAAGGCATAGGCCACAGCGATGTCCCAATCCTCGGGGGCGGCGTAATCGGCGGTTTCCAGCAGGTCGGTCACGGGGACGCCACCGGCGGCCCGCGCCACTCGGGCGGCGATCACGTCCCGGTCCGAGCTTTGCGGGATGAGCCCGATCAGCGACACCCCGGCCTCGTTGCGCAGCATTTCAATTGAAAACCGCGGCGCGGTGACTTGCTGGCTGTCGGTGACGGACATGTTGTCGATCACGCGCGCGGCGTCGACGACGGACCCGGCGACCGAGAGCGCGTTAAAGCGCGTGGCCTCGGACGGGGCTTCGCCCGAGATGATGACTTGCAGACCATCCGCCTGAACCTCGGCCCAGTCATGGCCGCTGACATTCATTTGCAGGGCCACGTCATCGCGGCTGCCGGTTTCCAATAGGCGCACGCCCACCGTGGCTGCGCCAAAGGCGATGGCCCCGGCAGCGCCGAAGGTCAGAACGAGGGGGGCGAATGTCGACAACCGCATTTTTGTGGAGAACTCTCTTGCGCCCGGGATGCTTAAGATTTGATGCTTAGGGTCTGGTGGCCGCGGGATCAATCACACCGCGAGGGCAAGGGCGAAAAACAGCGCAACGAGCAGGCCCGCGTTCCGGTTGGAATCGAAAAGTTGTTTGCAGAGCGCCCCGTCCGTGATGTCGAGGCGGCGCAATTGCCAGGCCATGTGCCAGCCCATCGCCCATGGTCCACCCAGTGCAATGGCGAGCGCCAGCGGGTTGCCGTCGATCAGGGCCGAGATCACGGCCACGGACATGAGTGTGACCGTCGCGATGAGAAAACGGCGCAGCCAGGCGGGAGTGTTGTCGCCGAAAAGCCGGGCGGTGCTTTTGACCCCAATCAGCGCGTCGTCGTCGGCGTCCTGATGGGCGTAGATCGTGTCGTAAAAGAGCGTCCACGCGATGCCAGCGAGGTAGAGCCCGATGGCCGGCCAGCCCAACGTCCCGGAATGCGCCGTCCACGCCAGAAGAGCGCCCCAGTTGTACGCCAACCCAAGGAAGGCCTGTGGCCACCATGTAAAGCGTTTGGCAAACGGGTAGATCGCCACAAACACCAGAGAGCTGACGCCCACCAAGATCGTTGTCGTGTTATAGCTCAGAAGGATCGCAAAGGCCGCGAGGGCTTGGATGCACATCCAGATCAAAGCGCCGCGCACGCCCACGTGGCCTGCGGGTAGAGGGCGCGACCGGGTGCGGCTGACCTGCGCGTCGATATCGCGGTCGGTGATATCGTTCCAAGTGCAGCCCGCGCCGCGCATAAGGAACGCGCCGATCACGCAACCGCCGATGATCCACAGATCCCACAGCCGCGCATTGCCGTCTGCGAGCATGGCGAGGAACACACCCCAAAGGCAAGGGATCAGCAGGAGCCATGTGCCGATGGGGCGATCTGCACGTGACAGACGCAGGTAAGGGCGCGACCAGCCCGGCGCATAGGTGTCCACCCAATTGCCTGCTGCGGCGTCGGCCACTTGGCCTTCTGGAAGCTCGGTCATAGGGTGCGCCTCATGGCTCATATCACTCGGCTCTTTGTAGATCACCCGCTTGGGGCGGGGCAAACCGTTCCCGTGGACCGCGACCATGCGAACCGGCTGTTCAATGTGATGCGTTTGCAGGTCGGCGCAGAGGTGCGCCTGTTTAACGGTGTAGATGGAGAGTGGTCGGCGCGGGTGGCCGAGGCAGGCAAGCGCGCGGGCCTGCTGGAGGTTGGCGATCAGACCGCGCCCCTGCGCCCGCTCGCGGATGTCTGGCTGTGCTTTGCGCCGATCAAAAAGGATCGAACGGATTTCATCGTGGAAAAGGCGGCCGAGCTTGGGGCCGCACGCATCCTTCCGATCCTGACGGAATACACCAATGCCGAACGGGTCCGGGTGGACCGGTTGCAGGCCCATGCGGTGGCGGCGGCCGAGCAATGCGGGGGCACCGTCGTGCCAGAGGTGGCCGCGCCCGCGAAATTGGGGGCGCTTCTGGATGGCTGGCCCGCCGAGCGGCAGATCATGTTCTGCGACGAGGCAGCGACCAGCGGTGCCTTGCCGGACCTGAGGGGCCCGTGGGCCGTGTTCATCGGTCCCGAAGGCGGGTTTTCCGATGCCGAACGGTCGCGCCTCGCGGCCATGGGTCATCGCGTCACCCTCGGGCCGCGCATCCTTCGGGCGGACACCGCTGCGGTGTCGGCGCTAACGCTTTGGCAGGCGACCTTGGGGGACTGGGCATGAGTTTCTTCCGGCCCGAGGTTGTTCAGGGACTGACCCGCTGGCGTTGGGTCCTTCTGGGTGGGGCCATGGCCGCGCTGGGCGCGTGGTGGGTGCTGACCGGGCGGCTCTACCTGCCCTATCTGGGGTTTGTGCTGATTGGCGTCGGGGCGTTGCTCGCGCTCGACGGATGGCGGCGTTTGAGGTTTCCGTCGGGGACAGGCGGCGGCGGGCCCGGCGTGATCGAAGTGGACGAACGCCGGATCACCTATCTGACCTCCGAAGGGGGCGCCGCGCTGAGCATCGACGGCCTGACACGGGTCGAGGTCCAGACCGGGCGGCAGGGGCGGTTGATGTGGATCTTGCGCGATGCGGCGGGCGATCAATTGTACCTGCCGGGTGACGCGCAGGGGGCGGACGCGCTTTTTGATGCGCTGGTGGCGTTGCCGGGGTTGAATTATGCGCAGGCGGCAGAGGCCGCAAAGGCCGCCGGTCCTGACAGGTTTTTGATTTGGCAAAAGGATAAGCGGGCGCTGCATTGACTTCCCCCGCGCAGAGCGCCACCTCTGAACCTCCAACGACCACGAGCGGAGCCCGCACATGTCTATCCCCCAGTCCGGCGGCGGCCCGATCGAACGGTACGAACAACTCGGCGAATATCTGGCGTCGGGGTGCAAACCCAAGGCCGACTGGCGCATCGGGACCGAACACGAGAAGTTCGGGTATTGCGTCGATAGCCTGAAACCCTTGCCTTACGACGGCGACCGCTCGATCCGGGCCATCCTCGAAGGGCTGCGCGACCGCTTTGGCTGGTCGCCCGTGGACGAGGGCGGGAAAATCATCGGTCTGACCAAGGACGGCGCGAACGTGTCGCTGGAGCCCGGCGGGGCATTGGAGTTGTCGGGTGCCCCCCTGATGAGCATCCACGAGACCTGTGACGAGGTGAACGCCCACCTGCGAGAGGTGCAGGAGGTGGCGGACGCGATGGGCGCACGCTTCATCGGATTGGGCGCGGCACCGCATTGGACCCATGACGAGATGCCATTGATGCCCAAAGGGCGTTACAAGCTGATGGACGCCTATATGAGCAAGGTCGGCACCACGGGGACGTGGATGATGCGCCGGACCTGCACGGTGCAGGTGAACCTCGATTTCAGCAGCGAAGCGGACATGGTGCAAAAGATGCGCGTGGCGCTGGCGCTCCAGCCGGTGGCGACCGCGCTCTTTGCGAATTCGCCATTTTGGGAGGGCAAGCCCAACGACCACAAATCCTGGCGGTCGCGCATCTGGCGCGATCTGGATGCGGCGCGGACGGGCATGTTGCCCTTCGTGTTCGAGGAAGGGTTCGGATTTGACCGGTGGGTGGAATACGCGCTCGATGTGCCGATGTATTTTGTCTACCGCGACGGCGAATACATCGACGCGCTGGGCCAGAGCTTCCGCGATTTCCTCAAAGGTGAGCTGCCCGCGCTGCCCGGCGAGATGCCGCAGATGAGCGATTGGGCCGACCACCTGACGACGGCGTTCCCCGAAGCGCGGGTTAAGAAGTACATCGAAATGCGCGGGGCCGATGGCGGCCCGTGGCGCAGGTTGTGTGCCTTGCCCGCGTTCTGGGTCGGGCTGACCTACGATCAGGGTGCGCTCGATGCGGCGTGGGATCTGGTCAAAGGGTTTGATGCGGATACGCGCGAGGCGCTGCGTGTTGCCGCGTCGGTCGACGGGCTACAGGCCAAGGTCGGTGGTGTTTCCATGCACGATCTGGCGCGCGAGGCCGTGACGATTGCCGAAGCGGGCCTAAAGGCGCGCGC
This sequence comes from Pseudomonadota bacterium, assembly GCA_038527375.1. Lineage (GTDB taxonomy): Bacteria > Pseudomonadota > Alphaproteobacteria > Rhodobacterales > Rhodobacteraceae > Shimia_B. Next base: position 15,484 of record JBCBFU010000026.1, read on the forward strand.
AATGCCCGGCGCGGGCGGTCTTGTCCCGGACGAGACCCATTTCCTGAATGCGTTGAAGGAAAGCGTCGAAAGCGGGCATGTGCCGGCGGATGAGCTGTTGGCCAAATACCACGGTGAGTGGGGGCAGGACGTCACGCGGGTGTTCGAGGAATACTCCTACTAGCCCCGTCAGCCCTTTTTGCCGATCTTCGTCTCGGTCCCGGCGCGCAGGCGCAGGATGTTCTCCCGATGGCGGACATAAATCAGCACGGCCAGCGCCATGCCCATCAAGGTGCCGCTGCCGTAGCCCAACACCACCATCCAGACCGGCGCCATGAAGGCCGCGAACAGCGCGGCGAGCGACGAGTAGCGGAAGATCGCCGCGATCACGAGCCACGTCGCGCAGGTGGCAAGGCCCACCGGGAATGACAGCGTCAGCATAAGGCCAATGAACGTGGCCACGCCCTTGCCACCCTTGAACCCCAGCCAGACGGGGAAGCAGTGGCCAAAGAAGGCCGCGAGCCCTGCCAATTGCGCCGCATCTTCACCGCTGATCGCGCGGGCAATCAGCACCATGATCCCGGCCTTCGCCGCGTCAAAGAACAGCGTCAGGAAGGCGGCGAGCTTGTTGCCCGTGCGCAGGACGTTGGTGGCCCCGATATTGCCGGACCCGATGCCGCGTAGATCGCCCAGTCCAAAGACGCGTGCCCAGACGATGCCAAACGGGATCGACCCGGCCAGATAGCCAAGCGCGGCCCACAGGATCAGCATCAGGGGATCGGTGGTGATGGGGGGCATATGCGTAACCTATCCGTGATCTATCCGTGGACCTGAACGCCGCCGACCCACGTACCCAGCACGCGACCTTGCAGGCGGGCCCCGTCGAAGGGCGTGTTCTTGGATTTCGAGCGGAGCTTGAACCGGTCGAGCACGAAGGGCGCGCCCGCATCAAAGAGGACGAGGTCCGCAGGCGCCCCTTCGCTCAGACGCCCCGAGGGCAAACCCAGCCGCCGCGCGGGGTTCAGCGACATCGCCCGCCAGAGTGTCGGCAGATCAAGCTGCCCTTCGTGGAAGAGGCGGAGCGCCGCGGGCAGCAAGGTCTCCAGCGCGACCGCGCCCGACGCCGCCTCCTCAAACGGGAGGCGCTTGCTTTCCTCGTCCTGGGGTGTGTGCATCGACGAGATCACATCGATGAGGCCCGATTTGACAGCCTCGACCACGGCCAGCCTGTCATCTTCGGCGCGCAGGGGCGGTTTGACCTTAAAGAAGGATCGGTAGTCGGCCACGTCGAATTCGTTCAGCGTCAGGTGGTGGATCGACACGCCCGCCGTGATGTCGAGGCCGTTTCGCTTGGCCCGCTCTAACGCGGGCAGGGCGCGCGCCGTCGTAATCTGGTCGGCGTGGTACTTGGCCCCCGTCATCTCGATCAGCGCGATGTCACGGTCGAGCGCCATGCGTTCCGCATGGGCCGACACCGCAGGCAGACCCCGCAGCGATGCGAATTTTCCAGATGTGGCCGCGGCCCCCGCAGACAGGCCGGGGTCCTGCACGTGGGCGATGACAAGCGCATCCAGTGAGCGTGCATAGGTCAGGCAGCGCGAGAACACCTTGGTGTTTTCAACAACGCGGTCGCAATCGGTGAAGGCCACGGCGCCTGCGTCCTGCAAGAACCCGATCTCGGTCATCTCGCGCCCGGCGCGGCCCTTGGTCAGGGCGGCCATGGGGGCGATGCGGACAGGGGCGGCCTCGCCCGCGCGGCGGGTCTGGAACTCCAACGCTTCGGGCGTGTCGATGGCGGGCGTCGTGTCGGGGCGCGTCACCATGGTGGTGATCCCGCCCGCCGCCGCAGCGGCCCCTGCAGATCGGAAGCTTTCCTTGTGCCGCTCACCCGGCTCACACACTTTGACGCCGATATCGACGATCCCGGGGGCAAGGTAGGCGCCCCCGCAATCCACCGTTGTGTCAGCGGGGCCGGGGGCTGCGATGTGGCGGTCCACCACCATCAGGCTGCCCTCGCGGATTGCGCCCGCCTCGGGGTCGATGATCTTGGCATTCTGGAAGAGGATGCGCTGGGGTTTGGGGCCAGTGTTGGGTCCGGTCATCTGGCTCACCCTCCGATCACGATGAAGAGGGTCACGAAGACCGCGAGGAAGATCAGGACCGCAGTGGCCACCATCCCGCCGATCCGCGCGTCCGATTTGGGCGCTTTACCGGCTGGGGCCGTGGTCCCGTTCGCGCTCTCGGACGGGATCGGGACCGGCGTCCAGTCCACGCCGTCTTGCACGTAGGTGCCGATCAGCGTGAGCCGGGGATCAGGGGTCAGGGTTTGTGCCGCCCCGCCAAAAGCGGGCGACAAGGCGATCATTACCCAGCCGTCGAGCGCGGCGAGCTTTACGCGATCCGCCTCGATTTCCGCAGCCTGTGCGCCATGGCCGGTGATGAGGTAATCCGGTAGACCCACCCCGTCGAGATCGGCCACGGCAAAGACCTCGGTCCGGTCGGGGTCCAGCGTCTGGGCGCCGAGGACGTCCTGCCGCAGGGACTGTGCCCCGCCTGCGGTATCGTCGTCGTCCCGCAGGGCCTGTGCCTCGATGGGCGTCATGGACAGGGCAAAGACACGGATGCGACCCTGTTCGCCTGCGGGAATGTCGATCACGCTCATACCATCACCCCGGCGGTGTTTGTGGTGCGCGCCTGCATGAGCAGGTCCATGGCTGCCATGCGCACCGCCACGCCCATTTCGACCTGTTCCTGAATGACGGACCGGTTGATGTCGTCGGCGATCTCGCCGTCGATTTCGACCCCGCGGTTCATCGGGCCGGGATGCATGACGATTGCGTCGGGCTTGGCCAGGCTCAGTTTGTCTGCGTCCAGACCGTAGCGGTGATAATATTCGCGCTCGGACGGGATAAAGCCGCCATCCATCCGCTCTTTCTGAAGGCGCAGCATCATCACGACGTCGGCATCCCGCAGCCCGTCTTCCATGTCGTGGAACACCTCGCAGCCAAACTGGTCGATACCCGAAGGCATCAGCGTGGGCGGCCCCACGAGCCGGACGCGGTTTTCCATCTTGCCCAGCAGGATCAGGTTCGACCGCGCCACGCGGCTGTGCGCGATGTCGCCGCAGATCGCGATGGTCAGCCGGTGCAGCCGGCCCTTGGCGCGGCGCACGGTCAGCGCATCCAGCAGCGCCTGCGTTGGGTGTTCGTGCCGCCCGTCGCCCGCATTGAGCACCGCCGCGTTCACCTTCTGCGCCAAAAGATCGACCGCGCCGGAATGGGGGTGGCGCACCACCAGGAGATCGGGGTGCATCGCGTTGAGTGTCAGCGCCGTGTCGATCAGCGTTTCGCCTTTTTTGATCGACGAGGCCTGCATGGACATGTTCATCACATCCGCGCCCAGACGCTTGCCCGCCAATTCGAAAGAGGCCTGCGTGCGGGTCGAGTTTTCGAAAAACATGTTGATTTGCGTGCGACCGGCCAGCGTGTCGGTGTGTTTCACCTGACGGCGGTTCAGATCGACATAGCTATCTGCAAGGTCGAGAATCTGGGTGATCTGCATCGGGTGCAGCGGCTCGATCCCCAAAAGGTGTTTGAGCGGTGTCATGTGGACGCGTCTCCAATCGGGTTGGGTTGTAGGAGCGGTGATGCCCCGGGGCAAGTGGGCCAAGCCATGGCGCGCGGAATGCGGGTGGGATTTGAGGATGCGAGGGACCATCGAAAGGGCGGATTGTGGCCCCCGGGTGGTCGGCGTAGGGTCGGGCCGATGGATGAAGCGATGGATGATCAAGATTGGCATATCGCGCGGGCCGCCTTGGAATGGCAGGTCGAGTTGGGCGTGACCGAGGCAATCGGCGACACACCCATCGACCGCTATGCGCAGGCCGCCGAAGAGGTGGCCGCGCGCGCGGCCGCCAAGGCGGCTCCGACGGAGGCTCAGCCCCAGCCGCAGATGCCTGCGCCTGCGGCCGGTCCCGACCCAGTTGCCGAGGCCGAGGCGCTGGCAGCGGGCGCCTTTGATCTTGCCGCGCTCGCCGAGGCGCAAGCCAGCTATGCGCATTGCGAGTTGAAACGCGGCGCGCGCAATTTCGTCTTTTCAGACGGTGTGCCCGGCGCGCCGGTGATGATCATCGGAGAGGCACCGGGTGCCGATGAAGACCGGCAGGGCAAACCTTTTGTGGGGCGCGCCGGTCAGCTTTTGGACCGGATGCTGGACGCTATCGGGATGTCGCGAACCCGCGATGTCTATATCACCAACGTCTTGCCGTGGCGGCCGCCGCAGAACCGCGATCCCAAGGCCGATGAGGTCGCGATGATGATGCCCTTCGTGCGCCGCCACATTGCGCTGGCGGGGCCCAAGGTGCTGATCGCGATGGGCAACCATTCCTGCCAGGCGCTTTTGGGCAAAAAGGGGATCACCCGTTTGCGGGGCCAGTGGCACGAGGCGTCGGATGATCTGGGTGGGCTGCCGATCTTGCCCATGCTGCACCCCGCTTACCTCTTGCGCCAGCCGCCAGCCAAACGTCACGCATGGGCCGATTTGCTAAGCCTCAAGGGCAGGTTGAAATCAGGGGATGCGTCATGAGCCGGATCGACGACACGCGGGATTTTCTGCCCGTTCGGATCGCGGTGTTGAGCGTCAGTGACACGCGAAGTCTGGCAGATGACCGGTCGGGCGACACGCTGGTCGCCCGGCTGGAGGCGGCGGGCCACACGCTGGCTGCGCGCGACATGGTGCGCGATGACCGTGCTGCGATTGCCGATCAATTGCGGGCTTGGTGTGCCGATCCCGAGATCGACGTGATCCTGTCGACCGGCGGAACCGGCCTGACAGGGCGCGACGTCACGGTCGAGGCCCATCGCGACGTGTACGAAAAGGAGATCGACGCCTTTGGCACCGTGTTCACATGGGTGTCGATGCAAAAGATCGGAACCAGCGCCGTGCAGTCGCGCGCGACAGGTGGGGTGGCGAACGGCACGTACCTCTTTGCGCTGCCCGGATCGACCGGAGCCTGCAAGGACGCGTGGGACGAAATCCTCGTCAAACAGCTCGATTACCGGCACCGGCCTTGCAACTTTGTCGAGATTTTTCCGCGCCTCGACGAACATCTGCGACGGAAATAGTCACCGCGCCCGTATAGGGTCTCAGGCTGCCTGATCTCATGGGAGATCTCACGGGGGTGTTTTTTGCAACCGTGCTGGCGCGCCCTAGTCTTTTGGGCACTGGTTCACGAGGACGATACGATGCGATTTTTGCGGCGGAGTTTGACGGGACTGGCGCTCGTTGCGCTGACGATTGGTTTGCTGGCGTTCGGTGTCGGGCAGGTCCGCGAGGCCGCGCAGGCACTTGCGGCTGAAGAACCCCGCAGCCGCCCCGCACGCGAGCGGGTCTTTGCGGTCAACGCGGTTGTCTTTGAGCCCGGGCGGATCGAACCCGCCCTAGAGGTCTTTGGCGAGGTGCAGAGCCGCCGGACGCTGGATGTGCGGACCTCGGTCGCAGGGTCCGTGATCGCGCTCCATCCCAATTTCGTGGAAGGCGGTGTGGTCGCCGAAGGCGATGTCTTGGTGCAGATCGACCCGGCGGATGCCGAGACCCGCGTCGCGCTGGCAAGCGCGGACATGTCGGACGCTCAGGCCGAGGCGCTGGAGGCCGCGCGCGCGTTGGAGCTCGCCCAGGACGATCTGGTTGCCGCCCAAGATCAAGCGCAACTGCGCGCGCGGGCGCTGGCGCGGCAGCAGGACCTTGTGGATCGGGGCGTGGGCACCGAGGCCGCCCTGGAAAGCGCGGAGTTGGCTTTGAGCAGCGCCCAGCAGGCCGCGCTCTCCCGCCGGTCGGCATTGCAGCAGGCCGAGGCGCGCGTGAACACCGCGTCGATCCGCGTCGAACGCGCCGGTATCAGCCTGACCGAGACTGAACGCGAGTTGGCCAATACGACGATCCGCGCGGGTTTTGATGGCGTTCTGAGCGATGTGACCCTTGTGGAAGGCGGGCGGATCAACGCCAACGAGCGGGTCGCGTCACTGGTCGATCCACAGGCGTTGGAGGTGGCCGTCCGCGTGTCGACCCCGCAATACGCCCGACTGACGGGGGAGGCCGGGTTGGCACAGTCGCCGGTGGTCGTGACGCTCGATGTCTTTGGCGTCGACCTGACGGCCCAAGGGCGCGTCACCCGTGAAAGCGCGGCGGTGGGCGAAGGTCAGACGGGCCGCCTGTTGTTTGTGTCGCTGGATGCGGCGCGGGGGTTCAGGCCCGGTGATTTCGTGACGGTCGAGATTTCCGAACCCGCCGTGGACGGTGTCGCGCGCCTGCCGTCGGCGGCGCTATCGGCGGCTGGGAACGTGTTGGTGATCGGAGAGGACGAGCGGCTGAGCGAAGCCGCGGTCGAATTGGTGCGCAGGCAGGGCGACGATGTCCTTGTCCGGGCGCGCGGCTTGGCGGGTCAGTCCATCGTCGCAGAGCGGTCGCCGCTTTTGGGTGCGGGCATCAAGGTGCGCGCCATCGGCGGCCAAGACGGCAATGCAGATGGCGGTCCGGCTGCTGCCGCGCAAGCGGGCCCCAGCATGATCGAACTGGACGCAGAGCGCCGTGCGCGCCTGATCGCCTTTGTCGAAGGCAACGGGCGCATGCCGGACGAGGCCAAGACCCGCATCTTGGCCCAACTGTCCGAGCCTGAGGTCCCGGCAGCGGTGGTGGAACGGCTGGAAAGCCGGATGGGGAGCTAAGCCATGGCGATCGGTGTTGAGATGGGATCGGGCAAGGGCATCCTGAGCTATTTTACCCGGCATCGGACCTTGGCCAACTTGCTGCTGGTCTTGATGGTCGCCGCGGGTGTCGCGGCCTTCCCCAACATGCGGGCACAGTTCTTTCCAGATGTGGTTGTCGATGACGTCACTGTCAGCGTGGGCTGGCAAGGCGCGGGCGCGGAGGATGTGGACCGGGCCATCGTGCAAGTGGTGGAACCTGCCGTTCAGGCGGTCGAGGGCGTTCTTGAAAGCTCGGCCTCGTCAAGCGAGGGATCGGCCCGGATATCGCTGGAATTCGAGCCGGGCTGGGATATGGCGCGGGCTGCCGATGACGTACAACTGGCCGTCGACAGCGTGGTCAGCCGCTTGCCCGATGATGCCGATGATCCCCGTGTTCGACGCGGGACGTGGCGCGACCGGGTTACCGATGTGGTCATCACTGGTCCCGTGGGCGTGGACCAGTTGGGGCGCTTTGCCGATGAGCTGGTCACGCGCCTTTTTGCCGAAGGCGTGACGCGGGCCACGATCCGCGGCGTTGCGGCCCCGTCGACGATTGTCGAGGTGCCGTCCCTGTCGCTGATCCAAAATGACGTCACCATGGCCGAGATCGCCGCCGCCATCGCAGCGGAGGCCGTGGCCGATCCAGCCGGGGATGTCAGCGGCAACGCCCGCGTCCGCACCGGCGTGGCCAAACGCGCCGCGGACGAGATCGAGGCGATCGTCCTGCGCTCCAACCCCGACGGCTCGAAACTGTTGGTGGGGGATGTGGCGCGGGTCCAGGTTGAAGGGATCGACAGGAACCGCGCGTATTTCGTGGGGGAAAACCCGGCGATTTCCGTGCGCGTCGACCGCTCCCCCCAAGGCGACGCCATCGAGATTCAGCGCACCGTGGAAAAGGTCGCCGCCGATATGGTCGCGACCCTGCCCGAAGGCACCAGCATCGACCTGATCCGCACCCGGGCCGAGGCGATCACGGGGCGCCTGAATATCCTGCTGGAGAACGGATTGATGGGCCTCGCTCTGGTGGTGGGGCTGCTGTTCTTGTTCCTGAATGCGCGGACTGCGTTCTGGGTGGCCGCCGGTATTCCTGTCGCGATGGCGGCTGCGATCGCGCTGATGTACGCCTCCGGGCTGACGATCAACATGATCTCGCTCTTTGCGCTGATCATTACGCTGGGCATTGTGGTCGATGACGCGATCGTTGTGGGCGAACACGCCGATTACCGGGCGCGCGTTCTGCGCGAGCCGCCACAGGTGGCCGCCGAAAGCGCGGCCGCGCGCATGTTCACGCCGGTGTTCTCGGCCACGATCACGACCTGCATCGCCTTCTTTGGTCTGCTGGCTGTGGGCGGACGCTTTGGCAGCCTGATCGCGGACATCCCCTTTACGGTGATTGTGGTGCTCTTGGCCTCCCTCGTGGAATGCTTCCTCGTTTTGCCGCATCACATGGCGGGCGCGGTGGGGCATACGGAGAAAAATCACTGGTACGACTGGCCGTCGCGTCAGGTGAACCGCGGGTTTGAATGGGTGCGCGAACGGCTGTTCAGGCCCTTTATCCAATTGGTGGTCGCCATGCGGTATCCGGTGGTGGCTGGCGCCTTCGTGGTGCTTTGCAGCCAGTTGGTCCTCTTTATCTCGGGTGAGGTGAATTGGCGGTTTTTTAACGCGCCGGAGCAGGGATCAGTCACAGGCAACTTTGCCATGGCGCCCGGTGCCACCCGCGATGACACGCTGGAAATGATGGTCGAGATGCAGCGCGCCGCGAACGAACTGGGCGCGGAGTACGAGGAACGCTATGGCGCCAACCCGATCAGCTATGCCATCGCCGAGATCGGCGGCAATTCTGGCCGCGCAATTGCAGGGTCAGACACCAAGGATGCCGACCAGCTTGGGTCGCTTGCGATCGAGTTGATTGACGCCGACAGCCGCCCCTATTCCTCGCGTGCCTTCGTGGCCGACCTTCAGGATCGTGTGCGCAATCACCCGCTCGCGGAAACCGTCAGCTTCCGGTCGTGGGGATCGGGTCCGGGGGGCGATTCTCTCAGCGTGCAATTCTACGGCGCGGATGCCGAGACCCTGAAAGCGGCATCGGTGGCGCTGCAGACGGCGCTGGCGCAGACGCCCGAGGTGTCGGGGCTGGAGGACAATCTGGCCTACGACAAGGAGGAGTTGATCCTGGAATTGACGCCGCAGGGACAGGCGCTGGGCTTTGATATCGACGCGTTGGGCCGCGTGCTGCGCAACAGGCTCAGCGGGATCGAGGCCGTGCAATTCCCCGATGGGGTGCGGTCCGCGACGATCCGTGTGGAGCTTCCCAGTGGGGAGCTGACGGCGGACTTCCTTGACCGGACCCAGTTGCGGACGCCCGCGGGTGGCTATGTGCCCTTGGCGGATATTGTCGTGGTCGAACGGCGCACGGGCTTTAGCACCGTCAGACGCGAAAACGGGCTGCAGCTTGTGTCGGTAACGGGTGAGTTGTCCGAGGACGATCCGGCGCGTGCCGTGCAAATCACCGAAGAGTTGGAGGAGGTGATCCTGCCCCGGATCGCCGAGGACCATGGCGTCGCCTACCAGTTCTCGGGACTCAGCGAACAGGAAAACCGCTTCCTGTCAGATGCCCGCACGGGTCTGACCATGGTGCTGTTGGGCATCTTCCTGACCTTGGCGTGGATCTTCGGCAGTTGGACGCGCCCTGTGGTCGTCATGGCGATCATTCCCTTTGGCCTGATCGGCACGATCTACGGCCACTACGTGTGGGACGTGCCGCTGAGCATGTTCAGCGTCGTGGGCCTCTTGGGCATGACGGGGATCATCATCAACGATTCCATCGTTCTGGTGACGACCATCGACGAATACGCCAAGGATCGCGGTCTGATCCCGGCCATCGTAGACGGCGTGTGCGATCGTCTGCGTCCCGTGATGTTGACCACGCTCACCACTGTTTTGGGCCTGATGCCGCTTCTCTACGAAGGCTCCAATCAGGCGGAGTTCCTGAAACCCACGGTGATCACGTTGGTCTATGGTCTGGGTGTGGGGATGGTCCTTGTGCTGCTGGTGGTGCCGGCCCTCATGGCGATGCAGCAGGATGTGGGCGACCAGGTGCGCGCCTATCGACGTGCGGCGGCCCTCGCGCGCAAGCGTCCCTCCGCCGCTGTCCCACAAGCGCTCGCCACGCTGTTGATCGCGGTCGGTTTCGTCGTGACGCTGGGCTGGACGCTGGTCACCGGTGGGATGCCTGCGCCCTTGGCAGCGATGTCTCCGGTGGGCGGTCTGGGCGGTGCCTTGGCGCTGTTCGCTGCGATTGTCGTGGTGGTGGTTCTGGCGGCGCTGATCATCGGCTGGATTGCAATGGCGCTCGCGTCCAAGGGCCGAGGAGGTAAGGCGCGGGCGGCCTAAGCCGGGCCGCCCTTTATCCGCCGGTACAGCCGCGGATATCGACGGCCTTGCCACCCGCAAACACCGTCATCCGCACCGAGGATCGGTCGAGTGCAAACGGCGCACCATCGGGCCCGACCAGTTCGGTTTCCGCAACAAACGTGTCGCCATCGCGGCGAACGGTTGGTTCCGCGACCCAGATCGCAGGATCACGAAGCTCGATCACGGCAACCTCCCCGCGTCCCAGCGGGGGCATGTCCGCCGCCACGGTCAAAGCGACGCCATCGCGCACGGGCCGCGCCGTACAGGTAACCGCGCCGACATCGGCCTCGCCCGCCGTCATGGCCCGGTCCGCAAGGGCGGCGTGGATGGTCCCGTCAGATGCACCGACAGGGGGCAAAACCGCCGTGACGGACACGCGGGCGGGAATGCAGATTTCCTCGCACACACCCAGATCAATGGTCCCCTGCAAGGTGATGGGCGCGTCGGCATCGCTGGCACGGGCGCGCAAGGGGATCACCACGCGGTCGGCGTAGCCGATCGAGCGCATGCCGTTTTGCCAGAAGACTTCGGGCACCGGCCAATGGTGGCCCATGCCGGTCAGGTTCTCGGATCCCGACCAGTCAAAGCGCGGCGGGATGCCCGCATCGCCGGGCGCGCGCCAATAGGTTTTCCAGCCGGGGGCAAGGCGTATCTCAAGCCCGGCCATGTGGCTTCCGCCATCCTCGCGCCAGCCGGGCAGGATGCGTGCCTCGACCACATCGTCGAGCGCCAGTTGCGCCACGGCTGATCCTGCCGTCACAACGGCACAGGCGGCCAAAAGCCCGCGAATTATGGTTCTGATCCTGCTCACGATGGCCAACCTAAGCATGGCGCCGCAGATGCAAAGTCACAAAGCGGCGATGGATGTGTCAGCGGCACTTTGTGTGACCTTGCGGGACCAACGCCCCGCGCCAATCCCCGCGCCAATCCCCGCGCCAATCCCCGGGCAAATTGGGGGCAAGTGTGGCCTTCTGTACTGTTGCGCCCGCCGCGCGGTGAGGCGATGTATCAACCATGAGTAGTGTATCCCAACCACGTTCTGATGCGCCCGAAGACGGGACCGATCTGACCGGTCAATTGCTGATTGCCATGCCGGGGATGAGTGATCCGCGGTTTGACAAGTCGGTCATCTTTCTGTGCGCCCATTCTGCTGACGGCGCGATGGGTCTGATCGTGAACAGCCCCGCGCCGGGTATCTCCTTTGCGGATCTGTTGGGCCAACTGGCCATCGATCCCGGTGCCGCCGTGCCGGAGGTCCCGGTCATGTTTGGTGGGCCGGTTGAACATGGTCGCGGATTTGTTCTGCATTCGGGCGACTATGGCAGCAATGCTTCGACGCTGGAGGTGTCGGGTGGGATCGCGATGACCGCGACGTTGGATATCCTCGAAGACATCGCGCACGGGCGCGGGCCGGCGAAGCGCATTCTGGCACTGGGCTACAGCGGTTGGGGTCCCGGGCAGTTGGAAGGCGAAATTGCGGATAATGGCTGGCTGACCTGCCCAGCCAATGCGGACCTCGTCTTCGCGTCCGGCGAGGATGATATCTGGGTGTCCGCCTTGCGAACGCTTGGGATCGATCCCCTGCTGTTGAGCGCTGATGCAGGGCGGGCTTAGCTGCGGGTCTTAGCCGCGTGGGGCGGCCGCGCGCGCCAAGCGATCATTGATCGCAACACCCAGCCCCGTCTTCGGAATAGGAGCGACGGCAATCGCGCGACCGCTGGCATTCGCCTGATGCAGCGCCGAAAAGAGGCGTGTTGCGGCCTCGGTCGTGTCGCCCGCTGGTGACAGGTTGATGTCGCCGCCGACCACGCCGAACCCGATCATGAAGTCGCCTTCTGCTGGCTCTGTCACATTCAGGCGCACCGCCGCGTCCGGCGCGTAATGCGAGCTGAGCTGCCCCGGGGCGGTGATGCCCGGACCCGCTGCGGCAAGACGCTGCCCCAAGGAGCCTTCGATCGCCCCGATGGAAAGTCCGCCGGGACGAAGCAAGGCCGGATGGCCCTGCGCATCCGCCCCGACAATCGTAGATTCCAGCCCGGTTTCGCAGGGGCCCGTGTCGAGCACGGCCGCGATCCGGTCTGACAGCCCGTCCATGACATGCGCGGCTGTGGTGGGGCTGATCCGTCCCGAAGGATTGGCCGATGGTGCGGCGACAGGCCGCCCAACCGCCTTGAGCAACGCGCGCGCCGTGGGATGTGCGGGCACGCGCACGGCCACCGTGGGCAGACCTGCCGTGACCAGATCCGCGACCGTTCCGGACCGGACCGGCACGACGAGCGTGAGGGGCCCTGGCCAGTGATCTGCGGCGAGCGCCAGCGCCCAATCGGGCAGTTCCGCGATGTCCTGCGCTTGGGCCAGATCGCACACATGCGCGATGAGCGGATTGAAGGACGGACGCCCCTTGGCGGTATAGATCGCGGCAACGGCAGCGGCGTTCGTCGCGTCCCCGCCCAGACCATAGACAGTCTCGGTCCCGAAGGCGACGAGCGCGCCGTCGCGCAACAGCCGGGCGGCCTCGCCAATCCCCGCCGCGGTTGCCGTAAGTAATCTGGTCGTGGTCATGACGCCGCGTTTTGGTTGTTTGGGCTGGTCGGGGCTATACGCTGCGCCGTAAGCAAAGTGAAATTATGTTCGCGCCCGGGGTGATCCGGGCATTCCGTTGAAAGAGGTTCCGATGCCCTATCGTTCGCCCGTTTCCGATTACGAATTCATTTTCGAACACGTGGTGCCGATCGCGCCCCTTTCCGAGACCGAGAAGTTCGAAGACGCCACGGCGGACGTCACCTCGGCCATTCTGACCGAGGCGGGAAAACTGTCGGACGACATCATCGCGCCGCTTCAGCGCCCGGGCGATTTGAACCCGGCACGTCTGGAAAACGGCGTCGTGCGCACCTCGCCCGGCTTTGCCGAAGGCTATGCCGCCATCGCCGAAGGTGGCTGGGTCGGGATCGCGGCAGACCCCGAATATGGCGGCATGGGCCTGCCGATGGCTGTGGCCACGGCGGTCAACGACATGATGTCGGGCGCGTCGATTTCGCTGCAACTCTGCCCCCTTCTGAGCCAAGGCCAGATCGAGGCACTGGAGCACCATGCCTCGGATGAATTGAAGGCGACCTATCTGCCCAAGCTGACCAGCGGCGAGTGGTCCGGCACTATGAACCTCACCGAACCGCATGCGGGATCGGATGTGGGCGCGCTGCGCACCAAGGCCGAACCGCAAGGCGACGGCACCTACAAAATCACCGGGCAAAAGATCTACATCACATGGGGCGACGCCGATTTCTTGGACAACGTCTGCCACCTCGTGCTCGCGCGCTTGCCCGGGGCCGTGCCGGGGCCCAAGGGGATCAGCCTCTTCATGGTGCCCAAATACTTCCCCAAGGAAGACGGGACGCTGGGCGAGGCCAACAGCCTGCGCGTGGTCAGCCTTGAGCACAAGATGGGCATCCACGGATCGCCCACCTGCGTCATGGAATATGACGGCGCGACCGGATGGCTGATCGGCGAAGAACACAACGGCATGGCCTGTATGTTCACGATGATGAACAACGCCCGTCTGGGCGTGGGCATTCAAGGCGTCGGCGTGGCCGAGGCCGCGTATCAGCACGCGCTGGGCTATGCGCTGGATCGCACGCAGGGCAAGCCGGTCATGAAGGGCGGCAAGGGCACGATCATCGACCACGCCGATGTGCGCCGGATGCTGACGTCCATGCGCGCTGATATCTTTGCCGCGCGCGCAATTGGCGCTGCCTGCGCCAATGCAATCGACATGGCCACAGCCACGGGCGACGCCGCGCACAAGGCGCGCGCAGCACTCCTGACGCCGATCGCCAAATCCTTTGGGGCCGAGGTCGGCATGGATGTGGCGCAGCAGGGTGTCCAAATCTGGGGCGGCATGGGCTTTGTCGAGGAATCGGGTGCAGCCCAGTTCAGCCGCGATGTCCGCATCACCGCGATCTACGAAGGCACCAACGGCATTCAGGCCATGGACCTTGTCGCGCGCAAGATGATGGATGGGGGCGAGGCCGCCGCCGCGCTGTTTGAAGAGATCGAAAGCCACGCCGAGGCCGCTAAAGGCACTCACCCCAAGCTGGCCGGCGCGGTCTGGAACGCCTGCGAGACCTTGCGGGAGACGACCGAATGGCTCGTGGCACAAGGTGACATGAACGACCGGTTTGCCGGGGCCGTCCCTTACATGATGGCCTTCGCGCGGGTGCTGGGCGCGCATTACCACCTCAAGGCCGCGATGACGGGTGACGCCACGCGTGAGAAGCTGGCCGCGTTTTATATCGAGCGTCTGTTGCCCGAACATACCGGCCTGTGCGCCCATGCGCGTGTGGGGGCCGACGGCATCTTTGCGCTTTCGGTGGACGAGCTCGCTGCGTGATCCTGCCCCGACAGGCGGCGGGCCGCGCGCTCGCCGTGCTTTCCTGCGTAGGTGTCATGGGATGCGCGTCAAAGACGCTGCCGCCCGATAGCCTCGTGCTCAACGGCACAGCGCCCACGATTTCCGTCAGGCGTCACATCGACACGAAGACGGCATTGATATCGGTACACCGCATCCCGGACACAGCCGGCAAAACTGTCCATATCGTCGAGGTCATGTCTTTCATCACCACGGACCCATTGCCCGAGGGCGATTTCGATCTCGCAAGGGCGTTTGTCCGGCTGGCCTGTGAAGGCATCAGTGGTGCCGAGTTGGACGTGGCTTTCGGGACGTCGGGTGCAGGGGGGTACTACCGCTTTGCCGATCTGCCGTGCGATGTTGTCGTGAACCCGCCCTTTGGGCCGACATGGGTGTCCAAGGCATGAGCGAAGATCGTCACGAACAGGCGGCGAAGCTGCGCTATCCGTTCCCGGACGCGCCAGCGCCGGGCGAGGCGGTGGAGGTCGCGCAAGGCGTGCTCTGGATGCGGTTGCCGCTGCCGATGGCGCTCGATCACGTGAACATCTACGCGCTGGATGACGGGGATGGCTGGACGATCATCGACACAGGAATGCGCACACCCGAAGGGATCAAGGGATGGGCGGCGTTGAAGGCTGGGCCTTTGGCGGGCAAACAGGTGACGCGGGTGGTTTTGACTCACCATCATCCTGACCATGTGGGCTTTGTCGGTAATTTCGTACGTGACGGGGCCGAACTCCTGACCTCCCGAACCGCCTACCTGACGGCGCGCATGCTGACGCTGGACGCGCAGGCATCCTATCCGCCTGAGACCGTGACCTTCTACCGCCGCGCGGGCATGGCCGAGGCTGTCCTGCAAAAGCGTTTGGAAGAGAGACCGTTCAACTTTGCGGATGTCGTGGTGCCCATGCCCTTGGGCTACACCCGGTTGCGACACGGGGATGCCATCACCATGGGTGGTCGCCGGTGGGCTGTGCACGAAGGCAACGGGCACGCGCCCGAGCATCTGACATTCTGGTCCCAGGACGATGATCTGGTGCTGGCGGGGGACCAAATCCTGCCCTCGATCTCGCCCAATATCGGCGTCTACCCGACCGAACCCGAAGCCGACCCGGTGGGCGAATGGTTGGAGAGTTGCGAGCGTCTGGCCTATCTGGCCGAGGATCGCCACCTCGTGCTGGGCGGACATAAGTTGCCGTTCACAGGGCTGCCCATTCGCATGCGGCAGTTGATCGACAACCACCACGGGGTGCTGGACCGCCTGCTGGCCGCGCTGGATACGCCAAAGGCGGCCGGAGATGTCTTTCAGCCGATCTTCAAGCGTGAGATCCGGGGGGGCGAATATGGCCTCGCTCTGGTAGAGGCTTTCGCCCATTGCCAACACCTGTTCCACGAGGACCGGGTCGAACGGACGCTGCGCGAAGACGGGGCGTTCGTGTATCGGCGGCTCTGAAAGCGGATCAGCGGACCGCGCTTGCATGCGCTGGCCCCGCGGCTCTCCCTGAACAACTTTTTGCTAGGGACTTCCCCTCGGTGCGCCGATGGTTAGGGTGTCGGCATGGATATCGACACATCTGCCGAGGCGCTGGAGGCCGCCGCGCTGCCCCGCCTGCGCGAAGTTCACGCCAAGGGCGACACCCCCACACCCGATGTCAGCCAGGTCTCGTCCAAGGACAAGAAGAGCCCGGCGCAATGGGCCTATGAACGGCTGATCCTCTATATCCAGAATTTCGAGAAGCAGCTGGATGGCGAACATGAGGTCGCCATGGGCTTTGCCGGGGGCGATCTGGGTGTCATGCGCATCGAAGGAATGGGCTATTTCGACCCCGACATCGTGACGTTTTACGGGACCGACCCGACCGGGGCGCGCACGCAACTGGTGCAGCACGTGACCCAATTGAACGTGATGCTGCGCGCGTTGCCAAAACAGGTCGAAGCGGCCGAGCCTGTGCGGATCGGCTTCCGGTTGGCCGCCGCATTATCTGACGACGACACCGCCGGGACCGCTGCGGCGGGCTGACCGGGTGACAGGTCCGCGAATCTGGACTAGGACACCGCAAACACCGCAAATTGGAGGCACAGATGGCCGAAGAGAAACACGAGCACGGCTCGATGGACGCAACCGAACATCAGGCGATGTTCGACAAATTCGTGGGCGCCGTGGGCTGGTCGATGGTCGTGATCGTCGTGGCCCTCGTCCTGCTGTGGCTGATCAACGGATGACCATGGACCGGCGCGCCTTTATCTTGGGCGCGCCTGCGCTGTTGGCGGCCTGTTCGACCAAACCGGTCGTCTTTGCCCCGGCAGAGGACGTTGCGCGCGTGCGCTACGTCCATGACGGTCCGCCTGAATTGACGGTTTTCACCTCGTTCAACACCGGATCGGATAACGGGGCGCATTCGGCCCTGTTCATCAATGCCTCGCAGCGGGTGATCTTTGACCCGGCAGGCACCTTTGCCCACCCCAAGATCCCCGAACAGCACGATGTGCTCTATGGCGCGAACCCGCAGGTCATGCGGGCCTTTGTCGATTACCACACCCGGATCACCTACTGGACGCGGACGCAGTCTGTCGTGGTGCCTGCTGCGGCGGCCGAATATGCGTTGCGACAGGCGCAAGCCTCTGGCCCTGTTCCAGATGCGCTCTGTACCCGCCGCATCACGGAAATCCTTAGCTCTGCGCCCGGCTTTCCCGGGGCGATCAAAACCACGTGGTTCCCCGACAAGCTGAGCGCACAGATGGCTACCGTGCCGGGCGTTGTGACGCGGGAGTTCCGCCAGACCGACGATGCCGACAAGGAAAAGTTCTGGGAAACGTTCGAGTTTACGACGGACGGCAAGGCCTAAGGCACACGGGCCTCAAAGCAGCCAGAGCAGCAGGGCCAAGGTCGCCGCGCCCGAGAATATTCCGGCAAGAAAGTTCTTGGTCACGTATCCAACCGCGATCGTGACGACAGCCGCGGCCATGCGGGCCGGATCAGGCTGCCCATCCGTTGCGGCGGGCCAGACCACCAAAGGTGCCACCAGCGCGGGCAAAACCGCCACGGCCGTGTAGCGCAGATGCCGCAGCACCCGGTCTGGCAACGCGCGGTCGCCCACCAATCCCAGAAACGAAAAGCGCAACAGGAAGCTGCCCAGCCCCAGCGCGATGATGACGATCCAGACATTTGCCTCCGTCATGGCGCGGCTTTCTGCGTGCGGCGCTCGACCTCTGCGCCAACCGCCATGCCGAGCAGGCCCGCGACGATGATCCCGCTGGAGAACGGCATCCAGACCAGCAAAAGAGAGGCCACGACAGCCGTTGTCGCCGCCGCGATATGGGCCGGTGTGGTCAGCGCGGGCGCGATCATCGCGATGAACGTGATCGGCAGCGCGAAATCGAGCGCGAACCAAGGCGGCAGGTTTTCCCCCAAGAGCGCACCCAGCAGCGTGCATCCGTACCAGAGCGGCACCACCGGTGCGACGACCCCGAGGAAATAGGTCACCCGCTCGGCCAACGTCATGGTTTGATCCCGTTCAAAAGTGACGGCACAGACCGCAAAGCTCTGATCGACGGTCAGGTAGGCGATGAGGCTGCGTTGCCAAAGGGGCGCGGCCCCCAGATAGGGGGTGAGTGCCGCCGAATACATGGCCATGCGCATGTTCACGGCCAGTGCCGTTGCGATCACGATGATCGTGGGCGCCTCTTGTTCCAACAGGGACAGGGCCGTGAATTGCGCGGCCCCGGCAATCACCACGACCGAAAAGGCGAGCGTCTGGAATACAGGCAGGCCAGCCTCGGTCGCGACCACGCCAAAGAGCGCGCCGAAGGGGGCCAGCACGATCAGAAACGGCGACCCATCGACCATACCGCGCCAGAAGGTCCTTTTGCGGCTGGTGGTGGTCATGGGGCTGTCCTAAGTTCTGGGGAACTTTGATGGGCTAACCCGCCGGTCGGGGCGATGCAATGGGGGCCAGATGGCGCTGCGCGAGGATATAGGCGACTATCTGATCGCACCGAATGTGGGGCGGGCGGGTCTGACCCGCACTGTGACTGCGGTGGATCAGACCGGGGCCACGCGCACGGTGTCGGTGGTCGAGGAACGGCCGCTGACCATCTACCTCAACAGCCGCGAGATCGTGACGGCGATGACCATCGGCGACTGGCCGAAATACCTCGCGCTCGGGTTTCTCAGCAATCAGGGGATGCTCGCGCCGGGCGATGTTGTGACAGGCGTGGATTACGACGAAGAGGTCGCTGCGGTTGTGGTGCGCACGGCCACGGAAACGGATCACGAGGCCAAACTGGCCCGCAAGACGCGGACGAGCGGCTGTGCCGTGGGCACGGTCTTTGGTGACATGATGGAGGGGCTGCAGGGCCTCACCCTGCCCGTGGTGCAGGTCGATACGCGCTGGCTCACCCGGCTGTCGGAACGCATCAACCGCACCCCGTCGCTCTATAGCGATGCAGGCGCCATTCACGGCACGGTGCTGTGCGAACGTGACCGCCCGCTGGTCTATATGGAGGATGTCGGGCGCCACAATGCCGTGGACAAGGTCGCGGGCTGGATGCGCTCCGAAGGTGTCGAAGGCGGGGACAAGATCCTCTACACCACAGGGCGGCTGACCTCCGAGATGGTCATCAAATGCGCGCTGATGGGCATCCCCGTGCTGGTGTCCCGGTCGGGATTCACCGCTTGGGGTGTCGAGATCGCGCAGGAGGTCGGGCTGACCCTGATTGGGCGGATGCGCGGTGCACGCTATGAATGTCTGTCCGGCGCGGATCGCCTCCGCCACATGCCCGAGGCCGCGGAATGAGCGCGCATGTCTTCGTCCCGTTGATCGCGCTCTCGCTGCTTGCGGTGGTGGCGCTGATCGTGTGGGTCGCGGTGCGGCTTCAACGTCGGGCGGGCAAGTGATGCAGCAACCTGTGGGGGTCATTCTGGCCGGGGGGCAGGCTACACGCATGGGCGGCGGCGACAAGGCCCGCCTGATGCTGGGCGGGCAAAGCCTGCTTGCGCGGGTGCGCGACCGGTTGGAGCCGCAGGTCGCCGCGCTCGCGCTCAACGCCAATGGCGATGCGGATCGCTTTGCGGATACGGGGTTGCCCGTAGTGGGGGACAGCGTCGCGGGGTTTGCGGGCCCCCTTGCCGGTGTCCTCGCCGGGTTGGACTGGGCAGCAGGCCAAGGGGCCGTGCATGTGGTCAGCGTGGCCGCCGACACGCCGTTCTTCCCCTGTGATCTGGTGCCGCGCCTGATGATGGCGGCGGGGCCGTCTGGTCTTGCCCTTGCGGCCACGCCACGCGGTGATGGGCATCCCGGACTGCACCCGACATTTGGCCTGTGGCCCGTGTCCTTGCGGGACGATCTGCGCGCGGCGCTGGAGGCGGGGACACGCAAGGTGCTCGCATGGACGGATCGCCACGATGCAGGCGTCGCGACGTGGCCGGATGAGGCCGCGTTCTTTAACGTCAATACGCCCCAAGACCTCGCCACCGCGGAGCAGATGATATGAGACTGTATGGCGTGACGGGGTGGAAAAACGCGGGCAAGACCGGGCTGATGGAGCGGCTGGTGTCCGAGATCACCGGGCGCGGGTTCACGATGTCGACCTTGAAGCACGCCCACCACAGTTTCGACGTGGATCACCCGGGCAAGGACAGCTACCGCCACAGGCAAGCGGGTGCCTCGCAGGTGTTGTTGGCCTCGGGCAATCGTTGGGCGCTGATGCATGAGTTGCGTGAAACGCCCGAGCCATCCTTGGATACGCTTCTGGCCAAGCTCGATCCCGTAGACCTTGTCCTGATCGAGGGGTGGAAGCGCGACACGCATCCCAAGGTCGAGGCGTGGCGCGCCGAGGCGGGCAATCCCATTATTGCGCCGCGTGACCCCACAATCCGGGCCGTGGCCGCAGACAGCCCCGTCGATATCGACGACCGCCCGGTCTTTGATCTTAATGACACCGGCGCGATTGCCGACTTTATCCTGTCCGAGGTCGGGTTGTGAGCGCGGGGATGTGGGACCGCGTTGTCATGGTCGACTGGTCCGGCGGCGCAGATCGCGGCGCGCAGCCCAAGGCGGACGCGATCTGGCTGTGCAGCGCGCAGGGCGGGCAGGCAGGCGCGCCGGAATACCTGCGCAATCGCGTGCTTGCCCAAGACCGCATCAGCGCGTTGATCGAGGACGCCCGACGCGCGGGCGAACGCATCCTGATCGGGTTCGACTTCCCCTTTGGCTATCCGGCCGGCGTGGCCGAGCTTTGGACCGGCACGCCCGATCCCTTTGCGATCTGGGCCGATCTGACCGCGCGGATCGGTGATCTGCGCGATGGGCGGGATCGTTGGGGTGTCGCCGGGGCGGTGAATGCGGCGCTCCCCGGGGACGGACCGTTTTGGTTCAAGCCCGCATCGGTCGATGCGGACGTGCCGTCGAAGAAACCCGCAGAGTTCGCCGTCGGCCAGTGGCGCGAGGCGGAGCGTCGAACCAAGGGCGCGTTTTCCTGCTGGCAGCTAGGCGGTGCCGGCGCGGTGGGGTCGCAGGTCCTTATGGGGGTGCCGGTCCTGGCAGGCCTGCGCGCGCAATACGGTGCCAAGGTCTGGCCGTTCGAGGCGCTGGATGGCGACGTTGGCTTCGTGGAAATCTGGCCCTCCCTGATCGGGGCGGAGGTCGCAAAGGCCCAAGGCCCGGACGAGTTCAAGGACGCCGCGCAAGTGCGGGTGCTGGCGCAGGCGGTGTCGCGTTTGTCGCCCGCAGAACTCTCCGCGATGCTGGCAGATGTGCCCGATGTCGCGCGGGCTGAGGAAGGCTGGATCCTGGGTCTTGGCCATGAGGAGACATTGGCGGCTGCGGCGCGCCAGGGGCGTTTGCAAAACGACTGCTTCGCCCTGCCACCCGGCGTGGACTGGGCACCCGTCGATGCGGCCCTTGACCTGCTGCGTGCGCGTCTGACCTGTGTCGTTGGCAGTGAAGAGATCGCCCCCCAACAGGGCCGCATCCTTGCCCGCGACGTGGTGGCAACTCGGGCGCATCCCCCCGCGGCAAACTCTGCGGTCGATGGCTACGGCCTTGGGGGCGGTTTGGTGGCGGGGGTCCATCATATCCCGTTGATCGAAGGGCGCGCGGCCGCCGGTGCGCCCTATGCGGGCCGGTTGCCCGAGGGGCACGCGATCCGCGTCCTGACAGGCGCAGCCTTGCCCGAGGGCGTGACAACCGTCGTGCTGGAAGAGGACGTGCGCGTATCGGACACCGCGGTCCATGTCGAAGGCCCCCTGAAGGCCGGCGCAAACGCCCGCGCAGCAGGGGAAGACGTGACCGAAGGCGCGACTGTCCTGCGGGCGGGGCGGACGCTTACACCTGCGGACCTTGCGTTATGTGCCGCAACCGGTGCCGCCCATGTGCACGCGCGCAAACGTCTGCGGTTCGCATCCCCGATTTGACCGGGGCCGGGCACGCCATCCGTGACCTCGTCCCCGGTGGACAGGATCGCCACCCG